>WRBB01000011.1 GCA_009779895.1 Lachnospiraceae bacterium | reverse complement strand
GGCAAATGCCCTACAGCCGGGTGATGCCACTAGTTTGTTGTTGGATTCTATTACCTTAAGCCCCGGAATGGTTGGGGAATTATCTTATAATGTTCGGGTCATCGGTCAGTTTGCGTCCGAAGAAGATGTGTTTGATGTTTGGTTGAATCGGCAGGTTGCGCCACCTTATGGGCGAGTGCAACGGCGATGACAGTGACAGGCATCTTCCAAAGAGGGGCTGATAGCGTGACGGTTTATGTGAATGGTGTAGCCCATAATGCAACTCTAAATCGAAGTAATAACGAGTTTTCCGTAACAGCGAGTGGTTTGCCCGGTGGTTGGCATATGGTTTATGCAACCCAAACCATAGGTGGTATAGAGAGCGTCAAAACAGCGGATTGTTTTATACGAACCGGAACAGCAACCGGCGTGGTTCAGTCCAGTAATCATACCAGAGAGCAGATGTCCTTGATGATCAACGATCCAAGACCGACATTTTGTGGGAATTAAACGATTCCTTTTAACTTGAATTTACCAATATTTCTAGTAGATAAAGATACGATTATCTGTTGACATAATAGAAAAATAGGCGTAACGTATAGATTACAAGTGACCTATCAGTGGATCTCTTTCCACGGGGTCTGTGTAAAAAATCCGGCAGTTTCTGCCAATTTTTTTCATTTACTATGAAACCGGCAGGGATGATACAAATAGATGGTTCATTACCCTGCCTCAAATTAGGAGGGATATGATTTATATGGAAAGAAACCAGGAGATAGAACCGGTAGAAGATGATGCTTATAAGCACTGTTTCTTTCATTATGATATAGAACATCAAATCAAATGGCCGGATTTGGGTGAAATTTATGTGTTGGAACTGGATAAGTGTCCAAAGGGATCAGATGGTACAAAACTTTGGGATTGGATGTGTTTTTTCTCGGCGAAAACAAAGGAGGAAATTGAAATGATAGCAAAAAGAAATCCGGATATAGCAAAAGCAGTTGAAAAGTTAAGTTTATTTTCACTGGGTAGAAAAGGACGTAGAATTTTTAGGGAAATGCAAATAGCAAAGTGGGATAAAATATATCAGGATAGATATATACGGGAAGAGGCTACGAGAGAGGGATTGAAAGAAGGTTTGGAACAGGGCTTGGAACAGGGCTTAGAGCAGGGCTTAGAACAAGGTAGAAAAGAGCTTTTAACAAAACAAGTGCAAACGAAAATAGCCAAGGGACAATCCCCGGAGGTGATTGCAGATGCCCTTGAAGAAAAGATAGAAACAATTTATGAAATTATAACAAATCTGAAATAAATTTTGATAATGAAGGAAGAAGTGTGTGGATGCAGTTGTTGAAAATTGTATGAAAATGGTGTAAAATTAGCTTTGAACCTTGATGTACTCTATAAAATAAGCATTTGAAGGAGAGGATGATGGGAAGTTTGATTCTGTGTCATGATAAACATGCAACGCACCCATATGAAATAACGAGAATTCATTGCAAGATATATACTCTGGAAGAGCTTTGTTATTATTTATGTAACAATCTTTATTTGATTGATTATACCATTATGAATGAGCAACTTTGTGCTTGGTTGGAGGAAGACATTGGATTGCCTAAATTGGCGGTTGTTTTGCGTGATGTGATTCGTACCAGGGGTACGGTGGAAAAATTTGTTTTGACGATTTTACAAGGTTCAAATATATACCAGGAATCAGAAATGATTCGTATTCAAAATGTGTTAGAAAAATTAAAGGGGCAAAAGGATATTGAGCGCCAGAAGTTTAAAGGCGACAATTTGCTGGATAGTGGTGAAACAGAAGAGGCAATCATTGTATATCAGGCGATTCTCAATGATGAAGATACGGATGATAGCGTGGATCGAAAGTTTTATGGCAAAATTTATGCTTGTTTGGGAGCGGCTTATGGGCGTTTGTTTCTTTATCAAGAATCAGCCAAGATGTATGACCGTGCTTTTCAAATTGTAGGGGATAAAACTTTGCTAAGACCCTATTTATATTCTTCTTATAAATATATGTCTATGCCGGAGTATGCCATTCTTTTGACCAAGAATCCCGACTTTGTCAATATTAATACGGTGATGCATAAGGAGATAGAAGAACTTCGAAAGAATATGCAGATAGAGCCCGGTGAGAATCTGTTGGAAAAATGGAAACGGCAATATCGGCGAAGCCATGTGTAAATGAGCTTTTGTCTGTGTTAGGAGGGAAAAATGGATTATAATCGCTACAGCGATTCGCTGGCAGAGCGTTATGCGAGCAAAGAAATGTTATATATATTTTCCCCTGCTAAGAAGTTTAAAACTTGGCGTAAGTTGTGGATTGCTTTGGCGGAAGCGGAACAAGAGTTGGGTTTGCCTATTTCTGATGAACAGATTGCAGAATTGAAGCGGTTTCAAGATGATATTAATTTTGAGGTTGCACTAGAACGTGAAAAAGTGGTGCGTCATGATGTGATGTCTCATATTTATGCCTATGGCGAGCAGTGTCCGAAAGCAAAGGGCATTCTTCATTTGGGGGCAACCTCTTGTTATGTGGGGGATAATACGGATATTATTTTGATGCGCGAGGGTTTACAGCTCATTCAGTCTAAGCTTGTGAATGTGATGGCAGGATTGGCGCAGTTTGCAGATACATATAAAGGGCTTCCCACTTTGGGATTTACCCATTTTCAGCCGGCACAGCCTACGACAGTGGGCAAGCGGGCAACGTTGTGGTTGCAAGATTTCCAAATGGATTTGGAAGATTTGGAATATGTGTTGGATGGTTTAAAATTGTTAGGTTCAAAAGGCACAACAGGAACCCAAGCCAGTTTTTTGGAGCTTTTTGGCAAAAAACAGGAGTTGGTGGATCGTTTGGATGATTTGATTGCCGGGAAGATGGGTTTTTCTGCTTGTTATCCGGTTTCCGGTCAAACGTATTCAAGAAAGGTAGATGCTCGTGTGTTGGGTATTTTGTCAGGTATTGCTACCAGTGCATGTAAGTTTTCCAATGACATTCGTTTGTTGCAACATTTAAAAGAGATAGAAGAACCTTTTGAAAAGAGCCAGATTGGTTCTTCGGCGATGGCTTATAAGCGCAATCCCATGCGTGCGGAGCGGATTGCAGCCTTGTCACGTTATGTAATCGTAGATGCTTTGAATCCTACATTAACGGCCGGTGCACAGTGGTTTGAACGGACGTTGGATGATTCGGCAAATAGACGGTTGAGCGTACCGGTTGCTTTTATGGGAATCGATGCCATATTGGATTTGGTTTTAAATGTAGTAGATGGTTTGGTGGTGTATCCCAAAGTAATTGAGAAACATTTGCTGGCAGAGCTTCCTTTTTTGGCAACAGAAAATATAATGATGGACGCTGTGAAAGCGGGTGGTGACAGGCAAGTGCTTCATGAGCGGATTCGCACGCTGTCCATGGAAGCCGGTCGTAATGTTAAGGTGGAGGGATTGGACAATAATTTGTTGGAGCTTATTGCAAAAGAGGATGCATTTCATTTGACCATAGAAGAATTAAAGCAAAGTTTGAAGCCGGAGTCTTATATTGGTGCAGCGAAAACCCAGGTGGAGCATTATTTGCGTGATGTGATTCAACCGATTTTAGATAAAAATAAAGATGTATTGGGAATGAAAGCAAAAATTGATGTATAGAATGGAGAAAAGAGAGTATGTATAAGGTGAGAACAAGGTTTGCGCCTAGTCCAACGGGGCGGATGCATGTAGGTAATTTGAGAACGGCTTTGTATGCTTATTTGATTGCCAAGCATGGTGGTGGCGATTTTATTTTGCGGATAGAGGATACGGATCAAGCCCGGTTTTTAGAGGGTGCTTTGGAGATTATTTATGCCACATTGAAAAAAACGGGTTTGATGCATGATGAGGGCCCGGATTTAGATGGTGGTGTAGGACCTTATGTGCAAAGTGAAAGAAATGAAGCCGGTATTTATATCAAGCATGCAAAGGAATTGGTGGAAAAAGGCGCGGCATATTATTGTTTTTGTGATGCGGCGCGTTTGGAGTCTTTGAAAGCAACGGTTTCCGGTGCGGAAATTGCTGTCTATGACAAGTTTTGTGCATCTTTATCAAAGGAAGAAGTAGAAAAAAAATTGCAAGAGGGCTTGCCTTGGGTGATTCGTTTTAATATGCCAACAGAGGGTATGACGTCTTTTCAAGATGAGATTTATGGAGAGATTTCAGTGCCTAATTGTGAATTAGAGGATATGGTTTTGATTAAGTCAGATGGTTTTCCGACTTATAATTTTGCCAATGTAGTGGATGACCATTTGATGGGGATTACCCATGTGGTAAGAGGAAACGAATATCTTTCTTCTGCACCAAAATACAATCGTTTGTATGAGGCTTTTGGTTGGACAGTGCCTGTTTATGTCCATTGTCCTTTGATTACAGATGAAAATCATAAAAAATTGAGCAAACGTAGTGGGCATTCTTCCTACGAAGATTTGATTGAAAAAGGTTATTTGTCAGAGGCAGTGGTAAATTTTGTGGCTCTTTTGGGTTGGAGTCCTGCTGACAATCAGGAGATTTTTTCTTTGGAAGAATTAATTCAGGCGTTTGATTATCGTAATATGAGTAAATCCCCGGCGGTATTTGATGAAATAAAACTCAAATGGATGAACGGTGAATATATAAAAAAGATGGACTTTCAGGCTTTTTATTCTTTGGCAAAGCCTTATATCATGCAGGTTGTTCAAAAACCTTATGATTTGGAGAAAATTGGGCATTTGTTACAAAGTCGTATTGAGGTATTTCCTGACATTGCGGCGCAAATTCATTTTTTTGAAGAGCTACCGACATATGATACGACCATGTACGTGCACAAGAAAATGAAAACAGATGAAGCATCTGCTTTGGAAGTACTAAAAGAGCTGTTGCCTTTATTTGAACAACAAGTAGATTATAGCAATGATGCCTTGTTTGAAACATTAAAGGCTTATATTGCCACCAAGGCATGTAAAAATGGGTTTGCTATGTGGCCACTTAGAACGGCGGTTTCCGGTAAACAAAGTACCCCGGGCGGCGCTACGGAGATCATGGAAATCTTGGGGCGTGATGAGAGCATTTTAAGAATCAAAAAGGGAATTGAGCTTTTAGAGGCATAAAATGGATTTGAATGAAAAACAGAGTATTGCAGTGGGGCATGGAACAGGACCTTGTTTGGTATTGGCCGGACCGGGTTCGGGTAAGACCATGACCATTGTGGGTAGGATTTTAAATTTGCTCAATAAAGAAAAAGTCAAGCCGGATGAAATTTTGGTGATTACTTTTACGAAATATGCTGCCAAGGAGATGAAGCAACGTTTTTATCGCGTTTCAAGCGGCATAGGTGAGAGTGTCACTTTTGGTACATTTCATGGTGTTTTTTATGGCATATTAAGAGATGCCTATCGTTTTACAAACAGCAATATTTTTACAGAAAAAGAGAAGTATCAGCTTCTTGGTGAGATTTTAAGCAAGGAAACCTATGAGTTTCCGGTGGAAGAAGATTTTTTAAAGGATGTGTTGGCGGACATTAGTACTGTGAAAAATAGTGGTTTGGATGTGAATACATATCAGGCAAAAAGTGGCAGCAATGAAAGTTTTCAAAGGATTTTCGGCATGTTTGAGCAGTGTCGAAAGGATATCCGTAAAATAGATTTTGATGATATGTTGGTTTTGTGTTATGAGCTTTTGTCTACAAGAACGCAGGTTTTAAGAAAGTGGCAAAAGCGCTTTCGTTATATTTTGGTAGATGAGTTTCAGGATATCAACAAAGTGCAATACGAAGTGCTAAAACTATTGGCGAAACCGGAAGATAATGTGTTTGTTGTAGGGGATGATGATCAGTCGATTTATGGTTTTCGTGGTGCAAGTGCGAAGTTGGTGTTTCAGTTTAAAAAGGATTTTCCCACTGCAAAAGAGGTTGTTTTAAATGTGAATTATCGTTCTACAAAAAATATCATTCAGCGTGCAGCTAAGGTAATCGGGCACAATCGGGAGCGTTTGCCCAAGAAAATAGTTACACCCAATGGACTGGGAGAAAACATTCATATTCATGAAAGCAAGGAGGCGGCAGACGAGGCGAAGTTTGTGGTTCGAGAGGTACGAAAGCGTATGAAACAGGGGGTTGCGGCAGAGGATATTGCTGTTTTATATCGGGTTCATGAAGAGGTTGGCCCTTTGGTTGAACAGTTGGTGGAATCGAAAATCCCTTTTCAAATAAAGGAAAAGCTAAAAAATATATACGAACACTATATTGGGCAGGATATGCAATCTTATTTTCGTTTGTGCCAAGGTGAAAGAAAACGTTGTGATTTTTTGCGTGTGATGAATCGCCCTTTGCGTTATTTTGGGCGGGATGCTTTGCTTTGTGATCCTGTGGAGTTTGAATCCATTCGCAATTTTTATAAAGAGCGGGCTTGGATGCAGGACCGGGTGGATGGTTTTGAATGGGACTTGAAGATGATGGAGGATATGTCGCCTTATGCGGCGATTCGGTATATACGCAAAAAAATAGGCTATGACGATTTCTTGCGTGAGCAGGGTAAAACCTCTGTGAATGCTTATGCGCAGGCAGTAGAGATTTTGGACCAAATCGAAGCGGGTAGCAAAAATTTTATTACGTTAAAACAATGGCTTGCCCATGTTCAGGCATATGCCCAGTTTTTAGAATATCAACATCAAAAAAGTGTGCCCAAAGAGGGGATTCACTTACTGACCATACACGGCGCAAAGGGATTGGAGTTTGATACGGTTTTTATGTTAGCGGCCAATGAGGGTGTGATTCCCTACAAAAGAGCAATCGCAGATAATTTAGAAGAAGAACGACGTTTGTTTTATGTGGCGATGACAAGAGCAAAAGAGATGTTGCACATAAGTTATATCAATGAAAAAAACGGAAATGACCTAAGTCCTTCCCGTTTTGTAGATGAGCTTTATTGAGTGAGATGTTCGACCTCGGGGTCATGCGTCTCAAACCACTCATCCAGTGCATCCGCTACGCTTTCGTATTCGTCATCGTCCTCAATGTTTGACAACTCCGGGTTGCCGTCATCGGTTTCTCTGAAACGATATAGAAAAATATCGCTTTCAACTTCCTCCTCCTCTTCCATATCTTCTGAAAGTGGTATCAAAGCAATGTATTCTTGGCTTTGCACTTCGAAGATGGCCAATATGGCACATTCGACTTCTTCGTCATTGTCAAGTGTGAGTGTTACGGTGAGTTCCTCTATATCATGCATAAGGGTTCTCCTTTCGAATGGATGTATTATGTTATAACTCTATCAAAAACCAGAAAGAAATGCAAGGGAAAGGGGCATAAAATGAAAGAAATGCAAGGGTTTCCGCAGCCGCTGGGTGTTACAATAACAAAAGAATGCGTTAATTTTTCGGTACAAGTGCCTTTTGGTAAAACTTGTGACCTGCTTTTGTATAAAAATGGAGAAAAAGAGCCGGCATTTGTATGTTCTATGCCGGAGACGCAAAGTATTGGTGAGGTGCGTTTTTTGGCACTTTCCGGTTTTGAACCAAAAGAGTACGGGTATCATTATGCCATAGATGGTCGGCAATGTTTAGATCCATATGTAAAGGAGTTGACAAAAAGACAAACCTTTGGTGGTGCTTTTTCTTTGGAATCGGGGGATGTGGTTGGGAAAGTAGCTGTGCTTCCTTACGATTGGGAGGGAGATAAACCCTTGCAGATACCGAAGCAAGAGGTGATTGCTTATAGTTTGCACGTACGGGGGTTCACGAAGCATAGTTCTTCCAAAGTGAAACAAAAGGGTACGTTTTATGGGATCGTGGAAAAGCTTGCTTATTTAAAAGAGCTGGGTATCAATCAGATTCAGTGTATGCCTGTGTATGAATTTTTGGAAAGAAATGGGGATAAAGTGAATTACTGGGGGTATGGGCAAGGGTTTTATTTTGCGCCCAAAGCGACTTACAGTGCCGATATAAGCCCGGTGAAAGAGCTAAAGGATATGGTAAAGGCCTGCCATAAAATGGGGATAGAGGTTGTTTTGGAGATGCCTTTTACGGCAGATGTCTTGCCCCAAACGGCTTTGGAATGCTTAAAATATTATTTGTTGGAATTTCACATAGATGGTTTTATTTTGAATCCTTATGTTACACCTTTGGCCGGTATTCAAAATGAGCCATTATTGAAAGGCTGTAAAATTTTATACAAAGATGATGAGATGCAAAACGTGCTGCGCCGTTTTTTGAAAGGTGATGAAGCGATGATTGATGAGATGATGCGTGTTTTGGTTTTTTGCAATCAAAGGGATGGTAAATTTCATTATATCAGCAATCAGACAGGTTTTACATTAAAAGACTTGGTTTCTTATGATGGCAAACACAATGAGCGCAATGGGGAGCAAAATCAAGACGGACCGGTTTATAATTATAGTTGGAATTGCGGTGCGGAAGGTCCCAGTCGAAAGAGGGGTGTGTTAAAATTACGAAAACAGCAATTGCGAAATGCTTTTTTCTTGTTGTTGACATCTCAAGGTATGCCTTGTATTTTGGCAGGGGATGAGTTTGAAAATAGTCAAAAAGGAAATAATAATGTTTACTGCCAGGATAATGAAACGGCATGGTTGGATTGGAATCAACTGAAAAAGGATGATTCGTTATTTTTCTTTGTGAAAGATTTGATTGCTTTGCGTAAGTCGCTCACATGTTTGCGACAAAGCGGGGAACTAAAAGGCTTGGATGATACCGGCAGTGGTTTTCCGGATGTGTCTTTTCATGGTGAAAATGCTTGGCAAAGTCCCAATGAAACGGCAAGCCGCCAGCTGGGCATTCTATATTATGATGACGAAGCACCTTGTTTTATTGCTTATAATATGCATTGGATTCGCCATACATTTGCTTTGCCAACGTTACCGAAGAAAAAGAAATATTATGTAGTGGCGGATACGATGCAAGGTGTTTTTGCAAAACCTGTGAAGTTGGAAGCGCAGAAAAAATTGGAGCTTTTGCCACGTTGTATTATGATTTTGATTGGGAAATAAAAAAAGAACTGTTTTTGAAAGCACATACAGATATCTAAAAGGAATATTACTATTAGGAACACAAGGAGGATGCAGTATGGATACGATTATTTTGGGTCTTTTGATGATGAAAGGTTCTACGATCTATGAGTTACGCCAGACCATTAAAACCTTACTGTTTTCGATATGTAGTGACAGTATGGGTAGTATTCAGGCATCTTTGAAAAAACTTTTGGAAAACGGATACATTACTTTTGAGGAAAGGGTGGAGCATGGTATCAATAAAAAAATATATTTCATTCAGAAAGAGGGAAAGGCATATTTTTTAAAAAAACTTGCTACGCCGATGAAAAACAACAGAAAAAATATGGAACTGGCGAAATTCTTTTTTATGGGTTTTGCCGAAGAAGAGCAAATGGGTTTGTTGGATGGGTATATTGCAGAGCTGCATGCTAATTTGATGGAATTGGAAAGGTTAAGTGAGCAATTGGAGCCTCGTTATTCTTTTGAAGAGTCTTTTCACCAAGAATTGCAAACTATGGGCGGAGATGCTATATATTTGACGAAAAAAGGACGTGATCATATTGCGAGCTTTCAATATGCAACGCTTGATTTGGGTATGGATGCATTGCGGTTTGAAATTGAGTGGTTTCAAAAATTCAAAAGTAAAATATATAAAGGTGTGTATCTAAGATAATGAATAACTTGTTACAATAAAAAACAGGAACAAGGCGGGAATGTTGTAGAAGTAAGGTGGGATAAGATGTTTGACCAGGTAAAAGCGCGTGTATTTGAATTGTTGAAAGGGGATTCCTCCGGTCATGGCCTGGATCATGTCATCCGTGTGTTTGATTTGGCAATGAAGTTTGCAGATGCTGAAGAGGATGGTAAAGGTCCGGTTGATAAAGTTGTGGTTGGCCTTGCGGCGTTGTTACATGACGTAGATGATTATAAAATCTTTGGAAAAGTGTATTCGGAAAATTTAATCAATGCCAAAGCCGTTATGGATGCCTTGGATGTAGATGAAAAAACGCGGAAAAAGGTTTTGGATATCATCGGAAATATGGGTTTCAGCAAGTATTTAACAGGCGTTCGTCCGATTAGTTTAGAGGGAAAGATTGTTTCGGATGCGGACATGTGTGATGCCATTGGAGCCAGTGGTATTATTCGTTCGGTGGTTTATGCGGTAAGCAGCAAAGGCAATGGTATTATTTTTGATAAAGATGTTTTTCCGAATGTGGCCATTACTGTGGAGGAGTACAGTGGAAATGGTACAAAAACTACCCATGATACAGATAGTGCAATCAATCACTTTTTTGAAAAGATGCTGAAGTTGCGCAATTTGATGATGACAAAAGCCGGGCGGCAGGAGTCGGAAGAAAGGCAAAGGATTATGGTTGATTTTTTGCGTCATTTTTTCAAAGAGGAAAATGTGCCGGTGTGGGAACAGTTTTTGGAGGACTTTTTGGATTTGCATACGGGATAGAAAAAAGTGGTGCAGTAGGTTCTTTTTTGATATACTAAACGGGAACAATAAGGTTTGGAGGTAGGGAAAATGGGTTTCATTTGGACTCTGATTGTAGGTGCTATTATTGGTGCGATTGCCGGTGCGGTTGTAGGAAAAGGCGATAAGATGGGTTGCTTTTTTAACATTGGTGCAGGTTTGTTGGGTTCGTTTGTTGGGAGTCGTTTGTTTGGGAATTGGGGTCCTAGTTTAGCCGGGATGCCTGTTTTGCCTTCTGTGATTGGAGCGATTATTGTTGTGATTGTAGTATCGTTTATATTTGGTAGAAAAAAATAGGGGGTATTGTTTTGTTAAAAGTTATGATGCATGGATGCAATGGACGAATGGGTCAGATGATTACCCAAATTTTAAAAAGTGATACACGTATGGAAATTGTAGCGGGTGTGGATCGTTTTCAAGAGATTGCCAATCCCTATCCTGTTTTTGAAAGAATTGGGGACTGTGATGTGGCCGTGGATGTGGTGATTGATTTTTCTACTGCTTCTGCGATGGATGCAGTGTTTGATTATTGTGTGTGCAAACAGCTGCCTTTGGTTATGTGTACCACGGGTTTGTCTGATGTGCAATTGCAGAAATTGGAAGAAAGTGCAAAGGAAATTCCGGTTTTGAAGTCGGCCAATATGTCCCTTGGTATCAATTTGCTTTTGAAATTGTTGCAGGATGCGGCCAAGGTGCTGGGACCGGCCGGTTACGATATTGAGTTGATAGAGCGCCATCACAATCAAAAGATAGACGCACCCAGTGGTACGGCTTTGGCTTTGGCGGATGCTATCAATGATATCTTGCAGCATACATATCATTATGTATATGATAGAAGTCAGACGCGAGAAAAAAGAGATGCAAAGGAAATTGGCATTTCTGTTTTGCGTGGTGGTACAATTGTGGGTGAGCACGAGGTGGTTTTTGCCGGTATGGATGAAGTGATTGCGTTTCAGCATACGGCCTATTCCCGTAGTGTTTTTGCTAAAGGAGCAGTTGAGGCGGCTCATTTTTTGGTCGGGAAAAAGCCCGGGTTATATGGTATGTGTGATGTGATTGGATCGGAGTTTGATAGATGAAATTATTAGAGCAGCGATATTTAGAGCGTCTTTCGGATCTCTGTCCGACCATTGCAGCAGCCTCTACAGAGATTATTAATCTCCAATCTATTTTGAATTTACCAAAGGGTACGGAGCATTTTCTTTCAGACATTCATGGAGAATATGAGGCTTTTTTTCATGTATTAAAAAATGGTTCCGGAACGGTACGACGTAAGATTGATGATGTGTTTGGCAATACTTTAAGTTCTCGGGATAAGCAGTCTTTGGCAACGTTGATTTATTATCCGCGGGAAAAAATGGATTTGATTAAAAAGACGGAAACAAATTTAGAGGATTGGTACAAAATCAACCTGTACCGTCTCATTGAAGTGAGTAAGGTAGCGGCCAGCAAGTATACACGTTCAAAGGTAAGAAAAGCTTTGCCGAAAGATTTTGCTTATGTGATTGAAGAGTTGATTACAGAGAAGCAGGATTTAACCAGCGATAAGGAGCATTATTACAATGAGATTATCAGTACGATTATTCGCATTGGCCGGGCAGAAGAATTTATTCTTGCAATATCTGAATTGATTCCCCGTTTGATTGTGGATCACCTCCATGTGCTTGGTGATATTTATGACCGTGGTGTAGGTCCGCATATTATCATGGACAAGTTGATGACATATCATTCGGTGGATATTCAATGGGGCAACCATGATATACTGTGGATGGGCGCGGCGGCCGGACAACGGGCTTGTATTGCCAATGTGATTCGTATTTGCGCCCGTTATGGCAATCTGGATATTTTAGAAGATGGTTATGGTATCAATTTATTGCCGTTGGCATCTTTGGCATTGGGTGTTTATGAAGACGATGCTTGTGGTTGTTTTCAATTGAAAAAGAATGTATATAAAAATAAGATGGAAATGGACATTGATTTGCGCATGCACAAAGCGATTTCTGTCATTCAGTTTAAGGTAGAGGGACAAAGCATTCAGCGCAATCGTTCCTTTGGGTTGGAACATAGATTGCTTTTGGATAAAGTCAATTATGAAACGGGAGAGATTACCCTGGACGGCATAGCATATCCTTTGCAAGATGTCCATTTTCCAACGATAGATCCGGCGAACCCTTATGCTTTGACATTGGAGGAAGAAGAGGTAATGGAGCGTTTGGAACGGGGCTTTTTGGCATGTGAAAAATTGCAGGCGCACATGCGCTTTTTGTTGGCAAATGGTAGTTTGTATAAAGTTTACAATGGAAATTTATTGTACCATGGCTGTATGCCTTTGCAGGAAGACGGTACATTTAAAGAATCAGAAATTTATGGCAAACGTTATAGGGGCAGAGCACTGTATGATGTGTTGGAGAATTATGTGCGCAAAGGTTTTTTTGCTTTGGATCAACAGGAGCGTGAACGGGGCAAGGATATTATGTGGTATATTTGGCAGCATGCGGATTCTCCTTTGTTTGGCAAGGATAAAATGGCGACCTTTGAGCGTTATTTGATTGCCGAAAAAGAGACACATATGGAAAGGAAGAATCCTTATTATTCTTTGTTGGAAAAGGAAGAGGTAGTGGATTCTATTTTATTGGAGTTTGGTTTGAATCCGGAAACGTCACATATCATCAATGGGCATGTGCCGGTAAAATTAAAAAATGGTGAAAGCCCCAGCAAGTGCAATGGTAAGGTTTTGGTGATTGATGGTGGTTTTTCGAAAGAATATCAGTCGCAAACGGGCATTGCCGGTTATACTTTGATTTATAATTCTTATGGTTTGTTATTGGTGGCGCATGAGCCTTTTGAGTCTACGGAAGTCGCCATTCAAAAAGAGCGCGATATCCATTCTGACAGTGTGGTGGTTAGTCGGGTGATGGAGCGGGCAAGAGTAAAAGATACGGATGTGGGCAAGGTTTTGCAAGAGCAGGTAGATGATTTGGAGAAACTGTTGGATGCCTATCGGAATGGTTTGGTGATAGAAAAGATATGATTTAGTATGAAAGCGGGTTTTTTATGAAATTTCGACCATGTATAGATATACACAATGGAAAGGTGAAACAAATCATAGGGGGAAGTCTCAGCGATATACAAGATCAAGCAGAGGAAAACTTTACAGCGCGGCAAGATGCCGGATGGTTTGCGGGCTTGTATAAAAAGGATGGGCTAAAAGGCGGGCACATTATTTTATTAAATGGCGTGGATTCTCCATTTTTTTCGGCAACTAAAAAACAAGCCATGTTGGCTTTGGAGGCCTACCCAAAGGGGTTGCAAATCGGTGGTGGTATTACAGCGGAAAATGCAAAAGAATATATAGACGCGGGTGCCAGTCATGTCATTGTCACTTCTTATATTTTTCAAGACGGATGCTTTTTGAAAAAAAATCTGGAAAAGCTGGTAGAGGTAGTCGGGCGAAAACACATCATTATTGATTTGAGCTGTCGAAAAAGGGATGGGGCTTATTATGTGGTTACCAATCGCTGGCAGCAATTTTCCAAAGAGAAGCTAACGGTTTTATGGATGGAAGTATTGGCAGAGTATTGCGATGGATTTTTGGTTCATGGTGTAGATGTGGAGGGTAAGTCAGCCGGAATGGAAGTGGAGTTGGTTAGGCTTTTAAGCAGATTTACAAAGCGGCCGGTTACTTATGCCGGGGGAATCGGAAGTTTAAAGGATTTGAAGAAATTTGAGGAGGAAAGTAAGGGTCGTTTGGATTTTACAATTGGAAGTGCGTTGGATATTTTTGGGGGAAATATTTCTTATGGAGAGATTGCAATGAAATATTGTGATTAGAAAGCAGAAGTATAATTTTTATAAAGAGTCATTGCAAATGCCAAAGTTTATGGCAAAGCAGTGACTTTTTATATGTTTTATTTACGTGTTTTATCAAAATATAACTTGCAAATAAATTTAATTAATGATAACTTAATAATAAAGAATAATTAAGATGAAATTAAGGTTATAATTAATATAATATTTATTTGAGGAGGATTCGAATATGAGTATTACAGCAAAGGATTTGGCGCGGTTATTGAATCTATCGGCTGCTGCTGTATCCATGGCTTTGCATGGCAAACCGGGGGTCAGTACACAAACAAGGAAGATGGTAATAGAAGCGGCAGAGCGATATGGATATGATTTTACAAAAATAACACCTCAAAAAAGGAATTCTTCCCGGCACATTGTTTTTATTATCTATAAACGGCATGGGTCGGTGGTAGGAGAAACCCCGTTCTTTTCAGAATTATCAGAGGGAATTACCACAGCTTGTGAGGAAGAGCAATATAAGTTGCAAGTGGCCTATGTGCACAAAGACGAAGAAGTGAAAAAGCAAGTAGAGGACATTGTGTATTCTGACTGTGCGGGCATTGTACTTTTGGGAACGGAAATGCAAATGGAAGATTTGCAGCCCTTTTTGGATTTGCCCATTCCCCTTGTGCTTTTGGATGCGTACTTTGATGAGGTTCCATGTGATTGCGTGTTGATTAATAATAGCCAAGGTGCTGCGATGGCGACAAATTATTTGATTAACCGGACAAAAAAGCAACCGGGTTATTTAAAGTCTTCGTATGGTATCAGCAATTTTGAAGAAAGGGCTTATGGTTTTTACAAAGCGGTGCGACATCACGGTTTGTCTACTTCCAATTCTATTGTTCATGAGGTGGCACCATCTATTGAGGGGGCATTTTCAGACATGATGGAGGTGATTGCGCGTGGTGAAAAGTTGGCTTCCTGTTATTTTGCGGACAATGATTGGATTGCGATTGGAGCAATCCGGGCTTTTAAAAAACAGGGGATTTGTGTACCAAAGGATATTGCGGTGATTGGTTTTGATAATGTTCCCATGGCTTCTTATATTGAACCCTCTTTGACTACGGTGCATGTTCCGAAGAAATATATGGGGGAGATGGCAGTTAAGCGATTGATTGATGTAATTGGATCAGGAAATCAGGAATCTGTCAAAATTGAGATACTAACAAAACTTAAAAAAAGACAATCTCTTTAGTTAATATTAAGTAAAAAAGACTTAACTTATCATTGAATTAAGTTAGGTCTTTTGTAATAATAACATCACAAAACAAACATAGGAGGAGAAAGATTATGAAGAAAAAAATGGTAGCATTAGTAATCATGGCAACAATGGTTGCTTCTGCAGTGCTAATCGGTTGTAATGGAGCATCTGAAGATACCGGCAATGACGCAACAACGGAAGCACCTGCTGACACAGCTGACGATGGGGCAGATGATACCGCAGGAGATGGGGAAGCAATTAACTTGACCTTTTGGGGTTTGAGTGAGCAAGCAGATGGAAAAGAGGAAGTAATTGCATCTTTTATTGAGCAACATCCAAACGTTACGATTGAATGGTCAGGACATTCAAATGAGACCTTACATCAAAATTTGCAAATTTCTGCTGTAAATGATACTTTACCCAGCATCTGGTTTATGTGGGGAGGCGCTTTAGGCGGTCGTTATGTACAATATGGTGTGAGCCGAGACTTGACAGATTTTGCCAATGCAAATAATTGGGACAACAAATTTACTCCGGCTTCATTAGAATTAGCTACATTGCATGGTGAATTGGCAGGATATCCAAGAGTCGTAAATATTTTAGCGGTATATTATAATAGAGAAATCTTTGCTGATTTAAGTTTGGACATTCCGACTGACATGGGTGAGTTTTTAAATGTGGTAGAAACAATTCAAGCTGCGGGCATTACTCCTTTGAATTCGGCATCCATTCCAGGATGGCATATTATGAGATATTGGGAGCAATTGTTAGAGCATTATGCCGGAGCAGAGCTACATGACCAATTACAAATATTAGAAGCAGATTGGGAAGGGAATGAGGCAGTTATTAATTCTTTTGCTACTTTCCAAGAGTATGCAGATGCTGGATTTTTCCCAGATGGTGTATTGTCCATGGAAGCAGCAGATTTAGTAATGCTTCTTTATCCTGGTGAGGCTGCCATGCAAATAGAAGGTCCTTGGTTTGATAATTCAATTCTTTCAGATGATCAAGATCTTGATCGTTTTGGTGTGTTCGCTTTTCCGAATGGTGGAAGCAACCGTTTGTCGGCTTTTGGTGAAATGTTTATGTTTAATGATAACTTATCAGATGCAGAACTAGAAATGGCAGTAGCATTTTTAGATTATATGTTCGAGAGAGCGGAAGACTTCCCGGGACTGGTAGGTAGACCAATTCCACAGATTGGCAAAGATTATATTCCGGCAGAACTGACAAATGTACCGCAGATATTTGAAATGGGAAGTGCAAATGGCGTATTTACGATTTCAGATCAAGCGTTACCACCAATCGTAGTGGATGAATTATTTAACCTGTTAGATTATTTGGTGCTAGGAACAACTACACCGGAAGAGGCTGCGGCTTCTATGCAAAGAGCGTGGGAGAGACACTTAGCAGAAGATTAGAAAATTTAGAAATCGCCAGAAAATCTGGCTCAATCGCTGTTCAATAGGTTGAAACATCTGTTGAACAGCGAATTTAAAATCACGATGGAAAGGTGGATATCGTAGTGAACAAAGGTAGGGTGTCACCATATTTATTTCTTGTACCGGCTTTTTTAATCTATACATCCGTTATTATTTATCCGGTATTCAATTCGATTTGGGTAAGTCTACATAGTTGGAGTGGTATGGATGCAATGGTATTTATTGGATTGGAAAATTTTAGAGTGCTATTTTTTGAGGATAATGTGTTTTGGACTGCACTAAGAAATAACCTCACTTGGATGATATTGACCTTGCTGTTTATGGTGTCTGCATCATTGGGTTTGGCATTGCTTTTAAGTGCAAATTATGTAGGGCGAACATTTTTTCGTGGGGTTTTTTATTTTCCCTTTGTATTGTCGGGTATCCTTGTTGGCATTATATGGCGTTGGATGTATCATGTTAATTTTGGCTTTTTCAATGAGTTTCTGACTCTGATTGGTTTGGGAGATTTTACCCAAACCTGGTTAGGTGATCCAGATGGTGCACTGTTTTATGTGTTTATAGCAGCTCTTTGGCGAGGTGTTGGAGCACCGATGATATTGTTTATAGCAGGACTTCAGGCAATCCCCAAAGATATTTTGGAATCAGCAGAAATTGATGGAGCAGGTAAGATAAAAACATTCTTTTCCATTAAATTGCCGTTATTAAAAGAGACGTTTATCATTGTTTTGGCAACTCAGATCATTGGCTCGATGGGTGTGTTTGATATCATCGTTTCCACCACTGACGGAGGGCCGGGAAATGCAACTCAAGTGTTGGCGACTTATATGGTTCAGCAAACATTCTCTTTCAATAACATGGGAATGGGGGCAGCGTTATCAACAATTATGTTGCTTATTATGATGATTGTAATTGTGCCATATATACTATTTACAACAAAGGAGCGGTAAAATGACAAGAAAAATCAGAACAAATATGATTCGCTATATTGTGTTATTGGTGTTGACGGTTGCTTGTTTGATACCGATTGTTACGATTGTTCTTACGGCAACAAAGAGTAGGGCCGATTTCTTTAGTGGGCTAGGGCTGTTTGAGTTACCCCAACAACTGTATTGGGCGAATTTTACCACCGCATTATTCGATGCAAACATACTTCAATACATGTGGAACTCACTTTTGATCTCTATTGTAAAGGTGCCAATCGGCATCCTTGTGGCAGCTTTGGCGGCGTTTGCGATTACACGGCTGCAAATCAAGTTTCCAAGAGGTTTTCTGATCTATTTTTTGATTGGTATGATGGTACCTTTTCAAGTGGCATTGGTTCCGTTAAATGGATTTTTTGCAAACCATGGACTGATCAATTCATTTTGGGCTGTGACTTATGTGTATATCGCATTTGGGCTTCCTTTTGCAATTTTAGTTTTGCGAGGGTTCTTCAATTCGATTCCAAGAGATATTGATGAAGCGGCATATATTGATGGCTGTACAAAATTAAGATTGTTTTTCTTGGTGATTTTCCCATTGGCGAAACCAGCGGTAGCATCTTTGTTTATTTTGGATTTTCTTGCTACATGGAATGAATATATTCTTGCGAGTGTTTTGATTCGTGATAGAAGTAGGCAACTTGTAACGGCAGGACTTATGAACTTTGTAGGGCAATATGGTACAGATTTTGGCTTATTGGCAGCGGGTGTTTTGATAGCGGTAATTCCTGTTATGATCGTTTATATCATATTGCAAAAACATTTTGTTGAAGGTATGGCGGGAGCTGTGAAAGGATAGGAGAAAAGAGATGATGGATTTTAAATTTAATGACGCAGTTGAAAAATGGGATATTTATGAGATTTGCTTAAATGGCCCTGATAGCGGCAATCCTTTTTTGGAGTATAACTTGCAGGGACATTTCAAAGGAAAATGCGAAAGTATAGTAGTTGATGGTTTTTATGATGGTAATGGAAGATATAAAATCAGATTTATGCCTTCCTTTGAGGGGAAATACGCATTTGAAGTAAAAGGTAATTTTATAGAGACTGTTCTTAAAGGTGAATTTTATGTTGCCCCTCCCTCAAAAGAAAATCATGGGCCGGTAAGGGTGGCAAATGAATGTCATTTTGCTTATGATGATGGCACTCCTTATTATTCGATTGGAACGACTTGTTATGTGTGGAATCTTCAAAGTGATGAGCGAATAGCAGAAACAATAGAAACGTTAAAAAATAGTGCTTTCAACAAAATTCGTTTTTGTGTTTTTCCAAAGCATTATGTGTATAACCTAGGAGAACCTCGTTCATATCCCTATGTTGGCTCACCGATGGATTCATCGGTATTAACGAAAGAGAATTTTAACGATTATAATTTTAGACGAGAAGGAAATAACTTTGATTATGAGCGTTTTAATCCAGAACATTTTAGCCATATTGAAAAATGCATAGCGATTTTAAGAGATTTGAACATCGAAGCGGATTTAATTTTATTACATCCATATGACCGTTGGGGTTTTTCAATGATGACGGAGAAACAAGATGATTTATACATAAAATATTGTGTCGCTAGATTTGCGTCCTATAGAAATATTTGGTGGTCGTTGGCAAATGAGTATGACTTGATTCCTCATAAGAGTATCAGCGACTGGGAAAGAATTGCCGGTATTATTTGTGAAAAGGATCCATATAACCATTTGCGTTCGATTCACAACTGTCGCCCGTTTTATGACCATTCTCGTCCTTGGATTACCCATTGTAGTATTCAAAGACAAGACCTTTACAAACATGTTGAATATACCGATGAATGGCGTTCAAAATGGAGAAAACCAATTGTTCTTGATGAAATTTCTTATGAAGGTGATATTCAACATGGCTGGGGGAATATTAACGGACAAGAATTGGTACGTAGATTCTGGGAATCAGCGGTAAGGGGTGGATATCCGGGACATGGAGAAACTTTTTTCCATCCAGAGGATGTACTGTGGTGGTCGCATGGTGGAAAATTACATGGCGAGAGCCATAAACGTTTCGGTTTCTTACTAAAGATAATGAAAGAAACACCTGGTTTTGGGCTTAGACAACTATCACTAAACTGGGATGATGTCTGTGGAACAGCAGATGATGTTAATGCTTTTATAAAGCCAATAAAGGACTACTATTTATTCTATTTTAGCTTTATGTGTCCGACTTTTAGAGAGTATCACTTTGATGATGATACAAAATTTCAAGTGAATGTGATTGATACCTGGAATATGACTGTAGAGGATAAAGGCGTACATCAAGGCAAGTTTAATATTGATTTGGGTGGCCGTCAGTATATGGCAGTTCAGATGAAGAAAGTTAAGGAGTAGGAGTAAATCATGAAAAAAATTAAAATTGGCTTTGCTCCCACAAGACGGAGTATATTTAGTGCGCCTGATGCCATGAAATATCGCAATCTAACGGCAGATAGATTAAAAGAGTTAATGGTTGATTTCGTTGATATTACAGATATCAATGAAGAGGGTTTGTTTTATGCCGACGAGGATTTACCTGCTATCGTAGAAAAATTTAAAAAAGAAAAAATAGATGGTCTTTTTTTGCCCCATTGCAATTTTGGTACAGAATACATGTGTGGGCGTCTTGCCAAAGCCTTGGATGTTCCCGTGTTGCTTTGGGGGCCTTTGGATGAACGTCCTAAGCCGGATGGCAGCCGTTTGCGTGATACCCAATGTGGTTTATTTGCCACGGGAAAAGTATTAAGACGTTTTCAGGTACCGTTTACTTATATGACGAATTGTCGTTTGGAGGATCCTGTTTTTGAACGGGGTGTAAGAGACTTTCTTGCTGTTTGTAACGTAGTAAAAACCTTTAGACATATGCGAATCTTGCAGATTTCTACCAGACCCTTTGATTTTTGGACCACCATGTGCAATGAGGGGGAATTGTTGGAGCGTTTTAACATCCAGCTTTCACCCATTCCAATGCCGGAGTTAACAGCAGAAATCAAAATAGTAAAAGAAGAAAACACAGAGGTAGAAAAAGTCATAGCATTTTGCCGTGAAAATATGGAAATTTGTATTGCAGAAGATGCTTTGGAACATGTGGCGGCTTTGAAAGTGGCTATGAAAAAATTGGTAGAAAAATATGGCTGTCAGGCCATTGCGATTCAGTGTTGGAATCAGATGCAAAAAGAGCTTGGAATTATGCCTTGTGCGGCAAATGCTTTGCTCAATGATGAGGGTATCCCGGTGGTGTGTGAAACGGATATTCATGGAGCCATTACTTCATTGTTGGTTGAAGCGGCAGGTATGGGTGAAACAAGAAGTTTCTTTGCCGACTGGACCATTCGTCATCCGGATGTGGAGCATGGTGAGTTATTGCAACACTGTGGACCTTGGCCGATTTCTATTGCCAAAGAAAAAGTAAAACTGACGTATCCCTTGGCATTTGACTATCCGGGTGCCATTACAGCAGAAGCCAAGCATGGGCAAATATCCTTGGTGCGTTTTGATGGTGACAATGGGGCATATTCTATGTTATTGGGGCATGCCAAAGGCATAGATGGACCAAAGGGCATGGGAACGTATCTTTGGATAGAAGTAGATGATATTAAGCGATTGGAAGCGAAGTTGGTGGAGGGCCCTTATATCCATCATTGTGTAGGAATTCACAAGGATGTGGTGCCTGTATTGTTTGAGGCGTGTAAATATATCGGGGTTACGCCGGATTTATACGATCCCATTGAAGAAGAAATCCGGGCTTATTTGAGAGGAACATGAGTAACTTGGTGAAATCAATTGTTGCCGAAATTTGGAAAAGAGCTTATATTGGATGATATGATGTGTTAGAATACATGATAGAGGTGACGTTGGCATGCAAAAATATATAGCAATTGATATCGGCGGTACGGATATCAAATATGCACTTATGGATGAAGAAGCAAATATATTGGAGAAGTCCAAGGTAAAGACACCCATGGGAGAAGACAAAACCTTAGAGGATTTGCTTGTGGTACTGGGGGATGTCATAGGTCTTTACAAAGGACAAATAGCAGGTGTTGCGATTAGTAAGCCGGGGGTGATTGATACCCAAACAGGACATTCTTATAGTAGCGGTGCCCTCATTTATGTGACGGGTCAAAATCTTCCAAGAGAAATAAAAAAGCGTTTTGGTGTTGTTGCGACGGTCCAGAATGATGGTAAATGTGCGGCTTTGGCAGAGCTTTGGAAAGGAAAATTAAAGGAAGTAAAAAACGGGGCTGTGGTGCTCATTGGAACCGGGATAGGCGGCGGTATCATCTTAGATGGGAAGTTATATGCCGGAAAAAGGTTTTCGGCCGGTGAGTTTAGTATGCTTGTTGTAGATTACCACAATTTTATGGAGGAGTCAGGTTATTGGGCTTCCATTAGTGGTGTGAATCATTTGCGAAAACTTACAAGCGAAAAAACAGGAATCTCCTTTGATGAACTGGATGGTATTCAAATATTTGAGAGGGCAAATCAAGGAGAAGAAAAGGTTTTGCAGGTTTTGGATGTCTATACAAAAAACCTTGGAATGCAATTGATGAATTTGCAGATATTGTTGGATTTAGACTTGATTGCAATTGGTGGTGGCATTAGCCAGCAGCCTTTGTTGTTGGAATATTTAGAAAAGAATATCGCATACCTTTGTAGCCATAGTCCTTTGCTGAAATATACGCCGAACTTGCCCAGACCCCGCATAACAGCCTGTGCATTTCATAATGACTCAAATTTAATTGGAGCATTGTATCAACATATCAATCAAACAAGGAGATAATGTAATGAAAACAAACAGAACAAAAAGTGGATTGCGAAGTGATTTTTTATGGGGTGGCGCAACGGCTGCCAATCAATGTGAAGGTGGATTTGATCAAGATGGTCGTGGTTTGGCAAATGTTGACTTGGCACCTTGGGGGGAAGATCGTTATAAAATCATTACAAGTCAAATGACTCATTTGGATTTTTCGGACAAGTATTTTTATCCGGGAAAAGAAGCCATTGATATGTATCATCATTGGAAAGAGGATCTTGCTCTTTTTGCAGAGATGGGTTTCACCACGTATCGCTTATCCATTGGTTGGACCCGTATTTTTCCCAATGGGGATGAAAGTAAGCCCAATGAAGCAGGTTTGCAGTTTTATGAGGAGCTGTTTCAAGAATGTAAAAGATTAGGCATAGAGCCTCTTGTAACCATTACACACTTTGATTTCCCGGTTCACTTAATCAAAGAATATGGTGGTTGGAAAAACCGTAAAATCATTGATTTTTATGAAAGATTGGTTCGTGTGTTGTTTACGCGTTATAAGGGTCTGGTCAAGTATTGGTTGACATTCAATGAAATTAATGTGTTGTTGCATGCGCCGTTTATGGGAGCTGGTGTCGTTTTTGAAGAAGGTGATAACAAAGAGCAGATTTTGTACGCGGCGGCCCATCATGAGCTGGTGGCTTCGGCTTTGGCGACAAAAATAGCCCATGAGATAGATCCGGAAAATAAGGTTGGTTGTATGTTGGCTGCCGGTGAATATTATCCGATGACTTGTAAGCCGGAAGATGTGTTAAAATCATTGGAAGATAATCGGGTGAATTATTTCTTTGTAGATGTGCATTCCCGTGGTGTTTATCCGGCATACGGACTCAAAGCATTGGAGAAAAGAGGGGTTACTCTCCCGATTATGGATGGTGATTTGGAATTATTAAAAGCGCATACGGTTGATTTTATTTCATTTTCTTATTATGCAAGCCGGGTTTCTCAAGCGGTTGTAGAGGATGAAAAAGCAACAGGTAATATGTTTGATTCCGTAAAAAACCCTTACCTCAAACAAAGTGAGTGGGGTTGGCAGATTGACCCGTTGGGACTTCGTATCACGATGAATGTATTATATGACCGTTATCAAAAGCCTTTGTTTATTGTAGAAAATGGTTTGGGTGCCATGGATCAAGTGGATGAAAATGGTTATGTGGAAGATGATTATCGCATTGATTATTTGCGTGCTCATATCAAGACCATGATTGACGCAGTGGCAGAAGATGGGGTGGACTTGATGGGTTATACCACCTGGGGGCCGATTGATTTGGTCAGTGCCAGCACAGGTGAAATGTCAAAACGTTATGGTTTTATTTATGTAGACCGAGACGATCAAGGCAACGGAACATTAAAACGTTCGAAGAAAAAATCCTTTGGGTGGTATAAAAAAGTCATTCAAAGCAATGGAGCAGATTTAGATTGAAAACAAAAGTAGATAGGAGCGGTTATTAATTTTGTACTGCTCTTATGGGTATGGCAGATGTCGTATATGCTTCTTCTACTTATAAATCGCTGTAAGATAATCCATCCGGCTGCTCATGTTTTGCAAAAGTAAGTCCGCCAGTGTAGTGGCAATCATAGATTCGATTACAACAACAGCCCGTGGTACAATAATGGGATCATGGCGTCCGTGAATGCGAATGTCACATGCGCTGAAATCTTTGGTAGCGGTACGTTGGGTTTGCCCAATGGAGGGTGTTGGTTTGATGGCAGCACGGACCACCAAAGGTGCACCGTCACTTAAACCACCCAAAACACCACCGGCGTGATTGCTTTGCTTGTAGATATGACGGTCAGAAACATAAAACGCATCATTATTTTCACTGCCGCGTCTTTTTGTAACATCCATTCCATCGCCGATCTCTACCCCTTTGACGGCACCAATGGACATCAAAGCTTTGGCGATATTTGCATCTAGTTTATCAAAAACCGGTTCGCCTAATCCAAGGGGAAGTCCCGTTACGATACATTCTACGATACCACCGCAGGAATCCTGCTGTTTCATGATATGTTCTAAGTAAGCGGCGGTTTCTTTTGCGTAAGTGGCGTTTGGCATATAAAAAGGATTCTGATTGATTTCGGCAAAATCATATGCTTTTGTCGGAATGATAATCTCACCGATGGATTTGGAAAAAGCGTTGAGTGTTATGTTTAATTGTTTTAAAAGGGTAGCGGCAACAGCACCGCCGGCTACTCGCCCCACGGTTTCACGGCCGGAGCTTCTTCCGCCGCCGCGGTGGTCTCGGATGCCGTATTTTTGTTCAAAGGTAAAATCTGCGTGACCGGGGCGGTAAACATGAAGAAGATGGTCATAGTCTTTTGTATGTTGATTTTGGTTATGAACAAGCAAAGAAATGGGCGCACCCGTGGTTTTACCCTCAAAAATACCGGAGAGTATCTCAACAACATCCGATTCTTTCCGTGGGGTGTTGAACTTGTTTTGTCCGGGTTTGCGACGGTTTAAGTAGGTCTGGATATCCGCTTCTTGTAGGGATAAACCGGCCGGACAACCGTCTACAACGCAACCAATCCCTTTGCCATGAGATTCCCCCCAAGTGGTAATTGTAAATTGCTTGCCAAATGTAGAACCGCTCATTTTGTAACCCCTTTCTTTGTGAAAACTGCAACTATAATCTTTTAGTATTATACATGAAGCTTTTGTTTATCGCAATCATATCGTAATCTTTCACAATATACGCTGTACAATTGATAGAATAAGTAATATAATTAAAAAAGGTGAGCAAGAAAAAGATTATTAGGAGTGGGCATGAACGACCGAGCGACATTAACAAACATTTCAATTCAAGGTGAAAAAGCAGGGGAAAAGACTGTAAAAGGGACGAGTCGATCGAGCAAAAGTGCAGGCGGTGGAAAACCGTCTGGTGCGGAACGGGCAAATGGCAAAAAACGTTCGGATGGCAAAATTGACAATCCTTTGGCGAGTCGTCCTAAAAAAAGCGGGAAAAACAATAAAACCCAAACGGTGCATCCGATTAATCCAAATCCCCAAAGAAAAAATAAAGCAAGTGCGGGCAATTCCCGCAGAGCAAACAAAATAAGTAGCTCAAATCGGTCGACCGGGTCCAGGCCGGTAGCCAAACGAGGTGCCTATGGAGCATACGACAAAGAGTATAAAAAAACCAAGGCAAATCAGGGCAGTTCAAAATGGGTCGGCATTGCAATCGCTGCGATTATTTGTGTTGCTGCAATTGCTTATACCGGTACTTCCATATATTTTATGGAGCGTTTTTTCTTTAATACCCGAATCAACGGACAGGATTTTTCCAGAAAAAATACGGATGATGTATATCGATTTATGCAAGAGTATATCAGCCGTTATGAACTGACCATTATCGAACGAAATGGTACTTCGGAACTCATCCGCGGTACGGATATTGCCATGCGATATCATGACAATGGTGAGATTACCCAGATTTTAGATGACCAAAATCCCTTCATGTGGATTTTTGCTTTGTTTGGTGTGCAAGAAATAGAGACCGAAATGGGTGTGGAATTTGATCAGGCAACCTTGGATCAAAAAATCAACCAGTTGCAGATTGTAACGGTAGAGCAGACCCAGCCCGTATCGGCACGACCTGCTTTTGATGGGCAATCGTTTGTTATTACGCCGGAAGAGCACGGCAATGCAGTCAATATGGATAGATTGAGAGAGGTGATACGTGCTGCGGTTGTTTCTTTCCAAGAGGAAATCAACATTGTAGATGAAGATGTTTATTTGCAGCCACGATTTACTGCCGATTCAGCAGAGGTGATTGCAGCGGTGGAGACATTAAATACTTATGTGGGTGCATCCATTACTTACACTGTGGGTGAATCGGTGGTGGTAGATAAAGAATTGATTTCGGATTGGGTTTCTTTTGATGATGATATGAATGTTTTTTTTGATGAAGATGCGGTTCATGTATGGTTATCAGAGTTTGCGGCCCGTATCAATTCCCATGGTACCACCCGTCATTTATATACACCGACAGGCCGAGCCGTGCAGGTAACAGGTGGTTATTATGGATGGATTCTCAATTTTGATGTAGAAATACAAGCTTTATTGGGCAATATTCGCCATGGGGAAACCGTGACGAGAGAGCCGAATTATACACAGCGTGCCATGTCACATGGTTCCAATGACTGGGGTTCTACTTTTGTTCAGGTGGATTTGTCCAATCAACATATGTGGTATATCGTAGACGGTGTTGTTGTTTTTGAAACACCGGTGGTGACCGGTTTGCCCAGAGATGGTAGAAATACCCCTGAGGGTGTTTATTTCATTTTAGAAATGTCACGGAATACGATTTTGCGTGGTCCTGTTGTAAATGAAGCAACGGGTGAGCGAGAGTGGGAAACACCGGTGGCTTATTGGATGCGAACCACCTGGAGTGGCATTGGTTTCCATGATGCCACGTGGCAACCCTCCTTTGGTGGTACGCGTTATTTGGAAAATGGTTCCCAGGGCTGTATCAACATGCCATTGGATCGGGCGTCTCAGTTTTACAACATGATTCATGATCTTTGGGTACAGACCAACCATATTCCGGTGGTGGTACATTATTAATGAGGTAACTATGTACGAATTAATCAAAAAAGAAGACCGGGCCAAGCGCGGGCGTCTCCATACGGTTCATGGCGTCATCGAAACCCCGGTCTTTATGAATGTGGGTACGGCCGCCGCCATCAAAGGTGCTGTTTCCACAGATGACTTAAAGCAAATAAAAACGCAGGTGCAACTTTCCAATACCTATCATTTGCATTTGCGCCCCGGTGATGCGGTAATCAAAAAATTAGGTGGTTTGCATACCTTTATGAATTGGGACCGGCCCATATTAACAGATTCAGGTGGTTTTCAGGTTTTTTCTTTGGCAAGTACCAGAAAAATAAAAGAAGAGGGCGTTTATTTTAAGTCTCATATAGATGGTCGTAGGATTTTTATGGGGCCTGAGGAAAGCATGCAGATTCAGTCAAATTTGGGCGCAACCATTGCGATGGCCTTTGATGAATGTCCCGCCAGCACTTCTGACAAGATATATTTGATGGATTCGGTGGCGCGCACTACTCGTTGGCTTAAACGTTGTCAAGCGGAGATGAAGCGACTGAATCAACGCTCTGATACCATCAACCCGGCGCAATTATTATTTGGCATCAATCAAGGTGGCATTCATGAGCGGGTTCGCGTGGAGCATGCTAAGATTTTGGCGGATATGGATATGGCAGGTTATGCCATTGGTGGTCTGGCCGTTGGGGAAAGTCACGAAGATATGTATCGTATTTTAGATGTGGTGATACCACATTTGCCGGATGAGAAACCCACTTATTTGATGGGTGTGGGTACGCCGGTGAATATATTAGAGGCAGTGGAACGAGGGGTAGATTTTTTTGATTGTGTTTACCCCAGTCGCAATGGCCGTCATGGACATGTGTATACTGATTTTGGAAAATTAAATCTATTCAATGCAAAATTTGAATTGGACGAAAGACCCATTGCAGAAAATTGCCCTTGCCCTGCATGTCAAAGTTATTCTCGTGCTTATATTCGCCATTTATTAAAAGCAAAAGAAATGTTAGGGATGCGTTTGTGTGTACTTCATAACTTATATTTTTATAACAATATGATGGAAGAGATACGAAATGCTTTGGAAATGGGTGCTTTTCGTGTGTACAAAGACGAGAAAGTTAAAAATTTAACTTGCTGAAACGGGAAAATTTGTGTATTATAGTCGTATTGGCGTTGCAGAGTTTGCGTTATAAATTTCAAGGAGGTTTATTATGGGAGACGGATTTTTAGAATTGGGAGGCCCCATGCTACTGGTGTGGGTTTTACTGATAGGTGCCATGTGGTTTTTTATGTTTCGGCCACAAAGAAAAGAGCGTGCAAGGGTAAAGGCGATGCTTGCAGAGATGGCAGTAGGGGATACTGTTTTGACCACGAGCGGCTTTTATGGTGTACTGATTGATGTACAAGAGGAAGATGTGATTGTGGAATTTGGAAATAATAAAAACTGCCGTATTCCAATGCAAAAATCTGCGATTGCGCAGATTGAAAAGCAAAATGCTGATTAAATAAAAAAAAGAAATGGAACCGAAGGCAGTATTTGCTTTCGGTTTTCCTCTATTACAAAGTTACATTTTGTTTTCGGTTTAGGAGAAAGAAAATATGCAATTAAAAATAGGAGTGATAAAAGGGGATGGCATTGGTCCGGAAATCGTAGCGGAGGCAATCAAGGTGCTAAGGCGGATCGAGCAGGTTTATAATCACAATATCACGTACGAATCCCTTTTGTTGGGTGGTGCATCCATTGATGCATGTGGTGTCCCCTTGACGGAGGAAACAGTTTTTCAGGCAAAAAAATGTGATGGGGTTTTGATGGGGTCCATTGGTGGTGATCCAAACAGTTCAGCTTGGTATCAGTTGGAGCCGGATAGGCGCCCGGAGGCAGGCCTTTTAAAAATGCGAAAAGAACTCAATTTATTTGCAAACTTACGTCCGGCCTTTTTATATCCGGCATTAAAAAATGCTTGTCCGCTGCGGGAAGAAATTGCCAATCAAGGATTTGACATGATGATTGTGCGGGAGTTAACAGGTGGTTTATATTTTGGCAAACGTTCAACGGAAGTAATAAATGGTGTGTTAACGGCCAAGGATGAATTGATTTATCAAGAAAACGAAATTCGGCGCATTGCCATACGGGCTTTTGAAATTGCCCGAAAGCGTCGTGGTAAGGTATGTAGTGTAGATAAAGTCAACGTGTTGGATTCTTCCAGACTTTGGCGCAAGATTGTGACAGAAGTCCATTCGGATTATTTAGATGTTGTTTTGGAGCATATGTTGGTAGATAATTGTGCCATGCAGTTGGTTAAAAACCCGGCTGATTTTGATGTGATATTAACAGAGAATATGTTTGGTGATATCCTCTCTGATGAAGCAAGTATGATAACAGGTTCCATCGGTATGTTACCGTCGGCGAGTTTAAATGAATCCAAGTTTGGTTTGTATGAGCCAAGTGGGGGCTCTGCGCCGGACATTGCCGGTTTGGGCATTGCCAATCCCATTGCAACCATCTTGTCGGCAGCGATGATGTTGCGTTATACTTTTGATTTGGAACAAGAGGCGGCCGCGATAGAGACAGCCATAACAGAAGTATTAAAGGCGGGGTATCGTACTATTGATATCATGTCAGAAGAAAAAATACAAGTCAATACAGTGCAAATGGGTGACGAGATATGTAAGCGAATAGAAAAAACGTATCGTATGGAAAGGTGAGGTGCATATGCAAAACAAAGGCGTAAAAAAAAGTGATTCTATTACAAAAGGGATCGGAACATCTCCACAACGTTCCTTATTGAAAGCAGTGGGTTTGACAGATGAAGAAATGAAGCGACCATTGGTTGGTATCGTTAGTTCTCATAATGAGATTGTGCCCGGCCATGTGAATATAGATAAAATTGCGGAGGCGGTGAAGATGGGAGTGGCCATGAACGGCGGAACGCCCCTTTCCTTTCCGGCGATTGCTGTTTGTGATGGTTTGGCTATGGGACATATTGGCATGAAGTATTCTTTGATTACCCGTGATTTGATTTGTGATTCCACAGAGGCGATGGCGATTGCCCACGCTTTTGATGCTTTGGTTATGATTCCCAATTGTGATAAAAATGTACCGGGACTTTTGATGGCGGCAGCCAGAATCAATGTACCTACCATTTTTGTCAGCGGTGGGCCTATGTTGGCAGGTCGTTTTCAAGGGAAAAAAACAAGTCTTTCCAGTATGTTTGAGGCTGTTGGGGCTCATGCAGCCGGGAAGCTTACGGATGAAGAGGTGTTGGAATTGGAAAATACCGCATGTCCAACCTGTGGTTCTTGCTCGGGTATGTATACGGCAAATAGCATGAACTGTTTGACAGAAGTGTTGGGTATGGGCTTAAAAGGCAATGGTACCATTCCGGCAGTTTATATGTCACGCATTCAATTGGCAAAACAAGCGGGTATGCAGGTGATGGAATTGTGGCGTGAAAATATTTGCCCCCGTGATATTATGACGGAAAAGGCCATTTGGAATGCTTTGACGGTGGATATGGCATTGGGTTGCTCTACCAATAGTATGTTGCATATTCCGGCCATCGCTCATGAAATAGGCATGGCATTGGATATTCGGGATGCCAATCCAATCAGTGAAAAAACACCCAATTTATGCCATCTGGCACCGGCGGGGCACAACTATATCGAAGAGCTAGACGTGGCAGGCGGGGTGCATGCTGTGATGGCAGAGTTAGATAAAAAAGATTTGTTGTATACCGAATGTTTGACGGTGACCGGAAAAACTCTGGGTGAAAACATTTTAGGTTCGGTCAATCAAGACCCGGAAATCATTCGCCCCATTGACAATCCTTATAGCAAAACAGGTGGTATTGCGGTTTTGACCGGAAATTTAGCACCGCATGGCAGTGTGGTGAAACGATCAGCTGTGGTACCTGAGATGATGGTACATCAAGGCCCCGCTCGTATTTTTGAAAGTGATGAGGCATGTACGGAAGCAATCAAAGCCGGAAACATCAACCCGGGAGATGTGATTGTCATTCGTTATGAAGGGCCAAAAGGCGGACCGGGCATGCGCGAGATGCTCAATCCGACGTCAGCCATTGCCGGTTATGGTTTGGGTGAGTCGGTGGCATTGATTACGGATGGACGTTTTAGTGGTGCATCCCGTGGTGCATCCATTGGGCATATTTCTCCGGAGGCAGCCGTAGGCGGTCCCATCGCATTGGTGGAAGAGGGAGATATCATTAAAATCAATATTCCGGAATATAAATTAGAATTGGATGTCAGCGAAGCGGAACTAGAAAAACGCCGCAAGGCTTGGCGGCCAAGGCAACCAAAGGTGACAACAGGGTATTTGGCACGTTATGAAAAGATGGTGACATCCGGAAATCGCGGTGCGATCTTGGAAATTGAGTAGGGGAGCGGCGTATGAAAGTAACAGGAGCAGAAGTTGTCATTCAATGTTTGAAAGAGCAAGGTGTGGATACCGTTTTTGGTTTCCCCGGTGGAGCGGTTTTAAATGTATATGATGCTTTGTATCAACACAGAGGCGACATACATCATGTGTTAACCTCTCATGAGCAGGGTGCGGCTCACGCTGCGGATGGTTATGCCAGAGCCACGGGTCAGGTAGGTGTTTGTATTGCCACCAGCGGCCCGGGGGCGACCAACTTAGTGACAGGCATTGCCACAGCCTATATGGATTCCAGTCCGGTGGTTGCCATTACTTGTAATGTTGGTTTGGCATTGTTGGGCAAAGATAGCTTTCAAGAGATAGATATTGCTGGCATTACTATGCCCATTACCAAACACAATTTTATCGTAAAAGATGTGGAAGATTTGGCAGATACCATTCGCCATGCCTTTCGGATTGCTCGCTCAGGCCGTCCGGGGCCGGTGTTGGTGGATATTCCCAAAGATATTACGGCAAATCAATGCGAATACAAATGGCAAGATAGTTCCATGGATGATGTGGAAGCCATAGATTTAGACATGGAAGAAATTGAAAAAGGGATTCAGATGATGAAAGAATCTCAAAAACCTTATGTATTTGTTGGTGGTGGTGTTGTATCTTCCAATGCAGGCGAGGAAGTACGCCGATTTGTGGAATTGTTGGATGCACCGGTGACAGATTCCTTGATGGGAAAAGGCGGTTTTTCGGGAACGAGTCCGCGTTATACGGGTATGTTGGGTATGCATGGTACCAAGACTTCCAATTATGGGGTCAGTGAATGTGATTTATTGGTTGTGTTAGGTGGTCGGTTTAGTGACAGGGTGACAGGCAATGTTGGGAAGTTTGCCACCCACGCTAAAATCTTGCAAATAGACATTGACGTTGCGGAAATCAATAAAAATGTCATGGTTAGCCAAAGCATTACCGGAGATATCAAACAGGTTTTAGAGAAAATCAATCAAAGATTAGAACAGCAATATCATCCGGAGTGGATGAAAAAAATAGAGTCTTATTTGCGGCAATTTCCCCTGCGTGATAGCACGGATAGACTGACAGGACCGGGTGTTGTAAAAGAAATTTATCGTCAGACCAAAGGTGAGGCGGTGATTGTCACAGAGGTGGGGCAACATCAGATGTGGGCGGCGCAGTATTATTTGTATGAAAAACCACGTAGTTTTATTTCATCAGGTGGTTTAGGTACCATGGGTTTTGGCTTGGGTGCCGCTTTGGGTGCAAAGTTGGGTTGCCCGGATAAAACGGTGATCAATATTGCCGGAGATGGTTGTTTCCGTATGAATTTAAACGAAATGGCTACGGCGGTGAGAAGCAAGATTCCCATTATTCAAGTGGTCATTAATAATCATGTGCTTGGTATGGTCCATCAGTGGCAGGAATTGTTTTATGAAAAGCGTTATTCGGCTACTATTTTAGATGATGTGGTAGATTTTGTGAAAGTTGCGGAGGCTATGGGGGCGATTGGGATAAAGGTTACAACGCCGGAAGCATTTTCAAAAGCCTTTGAACAGGCATTATCTGCTCAAAAACCAATTTTGATTGATTGTCAAATTGACTGCGGTGGCAAAGTTTGGCCGATGGTAGCACCGGGAGCCGGCTTAAGTGAAGTGTTTGATTCAGAAGATAAAAAATAAAAAAGAAAAAGCATATAAAAGGAGGTTTTACATGAGTAGGGTTTATAACTTTTCGGCGGGGCCGGCGATATTGCCGGAAGCGGTATTACAAGCAGCAGCGGAGGAAATGCTGGATTATCAAGGAACCGGCATGTCGGTGATGGAAATGAGCCATCGTTCCAAAGCTTATATGGATATTATGCAAAGAGCGGAGGCGGATTTACGTGATTTAATGGAGATACCGGATCATTATAAGGTATTGTTTTTGCAGGGAGGTGCTTCCTTGCAATTTGCCATGGTGCCTATGAATTTGATGAAAAATGGGGTGGCGGATTTTATTGTTACCGGTCAATGGGCGAAAAAAGCAGCGCAGGAATGCGGGAAGTTTGGTAAGGCCAACAAAATCGCTTCTTCAGAGGATAAAATATTTTCTTATATTCCGGATTGCTCAGATTTACCGATTTCAGAAGATGCCGATTATGTGCATATTTGTGAAAACAATACCATTTATGGTACAAAATTTTCCGCGTTACCCAATACCAAGGGTAAGACGTTGGTATCTGATATGTCTTCTTGTATTTTGTCAGAGCCGGTTGATGTGTCTCAATATGGTGTAATTTATGCCGGCGCACAAAAAAACGTGGGCCCGGCAGGGGTTACCATTGTGATTATACGTGAAGATTTGATCGGGGCGGAAATCCCGGCGGGTATGCCGACGATGTTGTCTTATAAAACCCATGCGGAAAACGATTCCATGTATAATACACCACCCGCTTACAGCATTTATATCTGTGGCAAGGTATTTCAATGGTTAAAAGGCTTAGGTGGCTTAAAGGCTGTTCAAGAGATGAACCTAAAAAAAGCAGGTATATTGTATGACTTTTTGGAAGAGAGCAAATTATTTCGCAGTCCTGTGGTAAAAAAAGACCGTTCTTTGATGAATGTGCCTTTTATAACAGGAAAGGATGCGGTGGATGAGAAATTTATCAAAGAGGCAAAGGCAGTTGGATTTGAAAATCTAAAAGGGCATCGTTCTGTGGGTGGGATGCGTGCCAGTATTTACAATGCTATGCCAATTGCCGGGGTAGAAGCCTTGGTGGCATTTATGAGAAAATTTGAAGAGGAGAATATGCATTATGTTTAAATATCATTGCTTAAATCCCATTGCAAAGGTAGGGTTGGAACGTTTGGGTTCTGATTATCAAGAGACGGAAAATTTGGCCGAGGCGGATGCTATTTTGGTGCGTAGTGCCAGCGTTCATGAGCTGGAATTGGGGGAAAACCTCAAAGCCATTGCCAGAGCCGGTGCGGGTGTGAATAATATTCCTTTGGATAAATGTGCAGAGGATGGGATTGTAGTATTTAATACCCCCGGTGCCAATGCCAATGGGGTAAAAGAATTGGTTTTGGCCGGTATGCTATTGGCTGCGCGTGATATCATCGGCGGCATCAACTGGGTGCAAGAGTATGAAGAAGATGGTGATATTGCAAAAGTGACGGAAAAGAAAAAAAGTTCTTTTGCCGGTACAGAATTGATGGGCAAAAAATTGGGTGTGATTGGTTTGGGCGCCATTGGGGTGATGGTGGCAAATGCAGCCACGCATTTGGGCATGGATGTGTATGGTTTTGATCCTTATATGTCTGTGGAATCAGCCTGGCAGTTATCCCGTAGCATTCACCATGCAAAAACCATGGATGAAATCTTCAAGGATTGTGATTATATTTCTTTGAATGTACCGGCAGTTGCGGATACCAAAAATATGATTTGCAAAAATTCCTTGAGTTTGATGAAAGATGGTGTGGTTATTTTGAATTTTGCTCGGGATATTTTGGTGAATTCGGAAGACATGGTGGATGCCTTGCTGACCGGTAAGGTAAAGCGTTATGTAACAGATTTTCCGACCAAGGAGATGACAGGTGTAAAAGGTGCGATTGTGATTCCGCATTTAGGTGCTTCCACAGAAGAGTCGGAAGATAACTGTGCTGTTATGGTTTGTAAAGAAGTGGTGAATTTTTTAGAGCATGGCAATATTGTAAATTCTGTGAATTTTCCCGATTGTGTTATGGGTAAAAAGGGTGAGCGTACACGCATAACGATTTTACATAGAAATATCCCTACCATGCTGAGTCAGTTTACCGATTTTTTTGCGAGCCAAAACATCAATATTCATACCATTCTCAATAAGAGCAAAGAGAAATATGCTTATACGATGATGGAAGTAGATGCAGATGTGGAGCAGTGTGTGGAAAAAGCACTGTCTGCAATCAAAGGTGTATTGCGCGTGCGAAAAGTTTAAGGGGGATTGCCAAAAAACTTTAAAAAGATAGAGTAGATTGGAGAAGGTAAATGAGTTTGGAAAGTATATTTTTAGTTGCCGGTGGTTTGGGTTTGTTCTTATTTGGTATGAAAATGATGTCAGGTGGGATCGAGCTGATTGCCGGTGAACGTTTGCAGAGTATTTTGCAAAAAGCAACCTCAAATCGGGTGTTTGCGGTCATCGTTGGTATTCTTGCGACCATTGCGATTAATAGTTCGACGGCAACCACCATTATGACCGTTAGTTTTGTCAACTCCGGTTTGATGAATTTAACCCAGGCCATTGGTATTATTTTGGGTGCCAATGTGGGGACCACGTTTAGTGCACAGTTGATTGCTTTTCGGATTGATACAGTTGCGCCCCTATTTATTTTTGTTGGGATTATTATGTATCTGTTTGTAAAAAAGAGAAGCATTAAAAACATCGGTTATGTCATTTTAGGTTTTGGTATCCTTTTCTTTGGTATTACGGTAATGGGAACACCGCTACGTGGTATTGCGGATCAACCCGGCTTTAATGCCATGTTAACAGCCTTTGAAAATCCGTTTTTGGCCTTGGTTGCCGGTTTTGCATTTACTGCTGTGGTGCAGAGTTCATCGGCTACCATGGGGCTTTTGGTTACGATGCATTTAAATGGTGTACCGATTCCTTTTGAAACGTCCGCTTTTATTATACTGGGCACAAACATCGGAACAAGCATCACTACGGTGTTGGCTTCCATACCGGCCAATCGCCAAAGCAAACGTGCGGCATTATTCCATATCATGTTTGATATTATTGGAAGTGCAGTATTTGGTACTTTGGTTTTTGTGTTTCCGGCTATTTTACAGTGGTTTCAGCATACATGGGCTGAAACGGCACGACAGGTGGCTATGTTCCACACCTTGTATAATTTTGCCACGATGTTTTTGATTTTACCTTTTATTGGACCTGTGGCCAAGTTGATGGAAAAAATTGTACCGCTGAAAGCGGATGGTGCAGACAGAACATACGAAAAGAAATTGATGTATTTGGATAGCGCGGATGCAAAATTGTTGCAATCGCCGGGTGTTGCAGTGCTTAATGCACATCTTGAATTATGCCGCATGGGAAAAATTGCCAATGAAAACCTAAAATTGGCATTGGAGGCATTTTTCCAAAAAGATGTAGAGAAAGCAAGAAAAGTCGTTGAAAATGAAGATATTCTCAATTATTTGAATCATAGCATTTCAGCAAAGTTGGTTTGGATTAATAATATGCGTTTGTCTATTCATGAAGCAAAGAAAGTAGGGGAGATGTTTCGAACCCTTTCTGACATGGAACGGATTGGCGACCATGCGGAAAATATTGCCGAATATACCGTGGTGATTGCGGAGGGAAATTTAAGATTTACGGAAGCCGCCATAGAAGAATTAAAAGAATTAAGTGAAGTGACGGTTGCGTTGGCAGTGAAAGCGATGGAAGTCTTTGAACGTCAGGATGAGCCGAGTTTGTCGCAGATTGTCGCATTGGAAGACGAAGTAGACGAATTGTCGGTGGATTTTATTGAAAATCATATAGAGCGTTTGAAAGAAGAAGCTTGTGCCCCACAAAGTGGTGTGTTCTTTACGGATATGATTACGGATTTAGAAAGATGTGCGGATCATGCCAATAATATTGCATTTACGATTATACCGGAGAAAGCAAAAAAGGCGAAGCGTTTGGAACATAAACAAGCACAGCAAAAAAGTTTATAAAAAAGAATGAATTAAAATAAAAAGTTTATAAAAATTTCGGATTGTGTGCTATAATGTAACAGTGTTCGATGCAACGGATTTATGGAAAAATAAATTGAAAGAAAGGAGAAGCTACGAAAAATAGTAGCGATGTGGTAAAGGATGAATGATTTAGGAGGTCTTTTTGTGAGTGCGGGAAATATTGCAATTGTTGTTATAATTGTGCTTGTAGTTTTGATATTCATTGCCATGGGTTATGTAAAAGCACCGCCGGATACGGCTTATATTATTTCAGGCCTAAAAAGGGAACCGAAAATTTTGATTGGTCGTGCCGGTTTTAGAGTTCCTTTTTTAGAAAGAATTGATAAAATTTATTTAAAGCAAGTGACGGTGGATATTAAGACAGGCGGATATATTCCTACGATTGACTTTATTAAGGTTCAGGTAGATGCCGTTGCCAAGGTTCGGATTTCTACGGATAGAGAGATGATTAAGCTGGCCATGAAAAACTTCTTGAACAAGAGGCCCCAGGATATTGTAATGGATTTGCAAGATTCTTTACAAGGTAATATGAGAGAGATCGTAGGTACTTTGACATTGATTGATGTAAGTACAAACAAAGATGAGTTCGGGAATCAAATTCAAGAAAAAGCAACAACAGATATGGAAAAGTTGGGCATTGAGATTATTTCCTGTAATATTCAAACAGTGGAAGATGAAAGTGGTTTGATTGGCGACATGGGTATGGTAAACAGTGCCAAGATTAAAAAGGAAGCATCAATTGCCAGAGCGGAGGCTGAGCGTGATGTAGCCATTCGCCAAGCAGAGGCTGATAAAGATGCCAATGATGCAAAAGTCAAAGCGGATTTGGAAATTGCCCAAAAGAACAATGATTTAGATATCAAAAAAGCGGAATTAAAAACCTTGGCGGATACCAAAAAGGCGGAAGCTGAGGCGGCCTTTGAAATTCAAAGCCAAGAGCAGCGTAAAACCATCGAAACCACTTCTACTAATGCGGATATTGCAAAACGTGAGCGTGAGATTGAGTTGAAACAAAGAGAAGCGGCTGTGATGGAGCAAGCTTTGGATGCCGAAGTTAAGAAAAAAGCAGAGGCAGAGCGCTTCCGACAACAACAAGAAGCGGATGCACGTCTTTATGTGAGAACCAAAGAAGCCGATGCCAAGAAGATTGAAGTAGAACGGGAGGCGGAAGCCATAAAAATCAAAGCCGAAGCGGATCGTTTTGTGTATGAGCAAGATGCCTATGCCATTAAGGTAAAAGGGCAAGCGGAAGCGGAAGCCATTCAAGCCAGAGGTGTTGCCGAGGCGGAAGCCATTGACAAAAAAGCGGAAGCGATGAAAAAATACGGGCAAGCAGCTATGGTTGAGATGGTGGTTGGTGTGTTACCGGATATTGCTAAGAGTGTTGCAGAACCGATTTCTGCCATTGACAAGGTGACGGTGATTGGTGGAGATTCCAATGGTATCTCTGATGTAGGTGGCAATGTACCGATTTTGATGGCGAAAGTGATGGAAACCATGAAAGAGGCCACCGGCATTGATATGAGTGATATTATTAAGGCGGGCACATATGATGCCAAGGTAAATCGCAATATCAACGTGACAGGCTTAGAGGGATTAAAAGCAGGTGTGGCAAAAGACTTGGCTTCCGAAATAACAGAGAGCTAAATAAATGCATATAAAATATGGACTTGGATGGAAACTTGACCCAAGTCCATATTTTTTCTATAGATTATAGTGTTGCTCCTGTTTTTGCTACTATCAGTGAATCTCCACATCCAGGCCATTGACTTCAAGTTTACCTTGGATTTCGATGACCAGGCATTTTTTGCCGTCCATGATTTTGGTTGAGATAAGGTCGCTTCGATTTGCGCTGACTTTTGCGACGATATCTTCCGCTTGCAGGGTGATGGTTTTGGTGTTGATTACGTTGGTGGCTAGTATGCCATCTATGTTTTCGTGCTCTGTTTCCATGGGGCGGATATCATTTTTTTGTAGTATATGATCCATGGTATGTTTATCGAGCACCAAGGGTTCTGCTTCGTTTTGTGTTTCCTGCTCTTGTATCATCTCTATAATGGTATCGTTGATATCTAAAGCGGTGTCTAAGTGATTGACTTGACTGCTGCTCAAAACTTCGTGAAAGACCTGTTTTTGTTCTTCTATATCGGCGGGTATTTCCGTACCAAATAGATTGTCAATCAATTCGGCTTGTAGGTCTAGGGGGTTGTTTGTGTAATAAAGCATGTTGTGAATATCCGTGTTTCTATCGGTAAAAGCAGGAAATAAAAAGGCTTTGTCCGGTGCGCCAATGACCCAGTCACGGATGCGATTGCTGATGATATTTTTGTCCCCGTAATAGCAAAGTCCGGCCTTAGAAAGTGCAACCGGGCAGATGCAAGCCATGATGTATTCGTACACATCATCAGAGCTATCTTCCATAAATACACCATCCGTTGCTTTGCCGGGAATGTCATAAATGCCGTGAATAAGTATGATATAATAATTCTCTTCAAAAGCATAATGTGTAATGATGTTGTCGTACATCTCTTCAATCAAATCATCCGCCTCTAATTTGCTATTTCTCAAACGAAGCAGGAAGTTCTGGGTACCGCCGGTTTCTTCTTGTATCAAAGGAAAAGAAAGATTTTGCAAGTTTTTTCCCACTGCTTTGGACAAGGATTTTTTGAAAATATCAAAATATTTAAAAGCTTCTTCTTCAGATAGAGATAAGAAAGATTGCTTAAATTGACATAGTTTTTCTTTTTCATAGTTGACATAACAACCGGCAATCTTGGTGATATTGCAATGTTGCGGGCTAAATTGTTTTCTGATTTCTAATACTTCTTTTTTTGTCATGTTTGTTGCTCCTTTTGTTTTGGAATATGATTCATTGTATAACAAAAGAGCTGTGAAAATCAATTCCTTTTGGGCAGGAAAATAAGCCTTGCTGTTTTTGGTTGTTTTGTGGTACTATAAGCGTTGGTATTATGATTTAAATGTAAGGAGAAGATGAAAGAATGATTAGTGCAAATAATATTACTTTGCGGGTTGGAAAAAGAGCTCTTTTTGAAGAGGTTAATATTAAATTTACAGAGGGCAATTGCTATGGTTTGATTGGTGCCAATGGTGCCGGAAAATCAACATTTTTGCGGATTTTATCCGGTCAATTAGAGCCTACCAGTGGTGAAATTGCGATTACACCCGGTGAGCGCCTATCATTTTTACAGCAGGATCAAAGTAAGTATGATGCATTTTCTGTTTTGGATGCGGTTATTATGGGCAATGCGCGTTTGTATGAGATCATGAAAGAAAAAGATGCCATTTATGCAAAGGAAGATTTTTCTGATGAAGATGGAATCAAAGCCAGTGAATTAGAGGGTGAGTTTGCTACTATGAATGGTTGGGAGGCCGAGGCTGACGCAGCTATGTTATTAAATGGATTGGGTATTGAAACAGAATTGCATGATAAGCAAATGGGTGATTTATTAGGACCGGAAAAGGTTAAGGTACTTTTGGCACAAGCTTTATTTGGCAATCCTTATATTTTGTTGTTAGATGAGCCAACCAACCATTTGGATTTAGAGGCCATTGCTTGGTTGGAAGAGTTTTTGATTCATTTTGAAAATACGGTGATTGTGGTATCTCATGATCGTTATTTTCTAAATAAGGTATGTACCCATATTGCTGATATTGATTATGGTAAGATTCAATTGTATGCCGGAAATTATGATTTCTGGTATGAATCCAGTCAATTGTTGATTCGTCAAATGAAAGAGGCCAATCGAAAAAAGGAAGATAAAATCAAAGAATTGCAGGAGTTTATATCACGTTTTAGTGCCAATGCCTCAAAGTCAAAACAAGCCACTTCCAGAAAAAGGGCTTTGGAAAAAATTGAGTTGGATGAAATCAAACCATCCAGTCGAAAATACCCCTATATTGATTTTCGCCCGAACCGGGAAATTGGCAATGAGGTGCTGTTGGTAGAAGGGCTATCCAAAACGATAGATGGAGAGAAGGTATTGGACAACCTGACCTTTACTTTGGGACATGAAGATAAAGTTGCTTTTGTTGGTGGCAATGAATTGGCAAAAACCACATTGTTTAAAATCTTGATTGGTGAAATAGAGCCGGACGCCGGAACCTATAAATGGGGTATCACGACCACTCATGGTTATTTTCCGAAAGACTTTGGAGATGAATTTAAAAGTGATTATACAATCACAGAATGGCTGACTCAGTTTTCGGAAAACAAAGATGCCACCTATGTACGTGGTTTTTTAGGTAGAATGTTGTTTGGCGGAGAGGATGGTATCAAGCGTTTGCGTGTATTGTCTGGTGGGGAACAAGTGCGTTGTCAATTGTCAAAAATGATGATTTCCGGCGCAAATGTTTTGATTTTGGATGAGCCAACCAACCACTTGGATATGGAGTCGATTACAGCCTTAAACAATGGTTTGATTAAATTTCCCGGCGTGTTGTTGTTTTCCACACGGGATCATCAGATTGTGCAGACCACGGCCAATCGGATTATGGAAATTGTGCCGGGCGGGAAGTTGATTGATAAAATTACAACCTATGATGCGTACTTGGATAGTGATGAGATGGCACGGAAACGTCAGACATTTACAATCACAAAAGATGAAAATGACTAAAAAATAGAAAGAGATGGGGTTTAGAAATGGAGAAGATTACAAGTTTTACGATTGATCACATTAAAATGATACCCGGACTTTATGTGTCTCGTCGGGATTTTGTGGGTGAGACGCCGGTGACAACCTTTGATATTCGGATGACCAATCCTAATGAGGAACCGGTGATGCATACAGCGGAGATGCATGCCATGGAGCATTTGGGGGCAACTTTTTTGCGAAATCATAACGCGTATCAAGATAAGGTTTTGTATTTTGGACCTATGGGTTGCCGGACAGGGTTTTATTTGTTGTTGATTGGGGATTATGATTCAAAAGATATCGTGCCTTTGTTGGAAGAGATGTGTCTTTTTATTGCTGATTTTGAAGGAGAGATTCCGGGCGCATCTGCGAAAGATTGCGGCAATTATTTGGATTTGGATTTGCCCATGGCAAAGTATTGGGCAAGGAAGTATTTAACTCGTACATTGCGAGATATCAAGGAAGAACAGCTGGTATATCCGGATTAAATATGTAAAACAAGCCACCTAAAATGTCAGGTGGCTTATTTGTATTCACAAAAAAGAACTGGTGTTTGAAAAAAATATAAGGATATGATACAATATTTTGCGAAATATGATATACTAATGTGTAGGAAAGTTTTGAAAGTGAGGGCACATGAGACAATTATTGTTTCATAAATAATAGCCAAAAAAATAAAGGAGTGGCAGATTTTATGATAAAAGCAACATTGGTACTAGAAGGAGGGGCAACCCGTGGTGTTTTTACTGCCGGTGTTCTGGATTACTTGATGGAGCAGGATATTTATTTTTCTCATGTACTTGGTGTTTCTGCCGGGGCTTGCAACGGCGTAGATTATGTATCCAAGCAGCCGGGTCGAACCCGGGATTGTATGATTCCCACTGACAAATCAGGCGGATACTATCATGGGGTTCGAACGTTTCTAAAAGAAAAAAGCTATATGAACATGGATTTGATTTTTGATAAGTTTCCCAAGGAAGTATATCCCTTTGATTTTGAAACCTACTTCAATTCAGAAATTGTAAATGAGTATGTGACCACCAATTGTATCACGGGCAAGGCAGAATATATGACGGAAGACAGTGATCCGGAGCGCTTGTTAAAAGTGATTCGTGCCTCTTGCAGTATGCCGTTATTAAGTCCGATTGTGAACATTGATGGCACTCCTTATTTGGATGGAGGTTTGTCAGATGCAGTTCCGCTGGAGCGTGCTCTGGAAATGGGCAATGAAAAAATCATAGTGGTACTAACCAAAAACAAAGGCTATCGAAAACAGTATGCATCATCAGCGATGCGTCGTTTGTATCGTCGTAGCTATCGCAGTTTTCCCAATTTGATACATTCTATTTTATTGCGTCCGATTGCATACAATCGAACCATGGGCCAAATTGAAAAGCTGGAAAAAGAAGGAAAGATATTTGTGTTACGGCCAAGGGTGAAGTTGATTTCACGTTTGGAGCGAAATGCAGGGCAGTTACAGATGTTTTATGACCACGGATATCGTTTGATGGAACGGGAGCGAGCAAGATTAGAGAGGTACTTAAATGCCGAAAGAGAAATTGGAGTATTCCCAAAGTCGTGAATTGTCTTGGTTGAGGTTTAATCAGCGTGTTTTACATGAGGCAAAGGATGAAACCGTACCTTTATTGGAGCGGATGAAGTTTGTGGCTATTTTCACCAGCAATTTAGATGAATTTTTCATGATTCGTGTTGGGAGTTTGCATGATTTGATGGAAGCCGGTAAAGTTACCATTGACCGAAAGTCCGGCATGACACCAAATCAGGAGTTAGATGCGATTTATGCGTATGTGGCACAACTTTATAAAGAGCGGGACAAGACCTACGGTGAGATTAAAAAGAAATTAAGCCCTTATGGTATCATGGGACTTGATATGAAAGAATTGGATCAGGTCGAAAAAAAGTACGTAAAAAAGTACTTCAAAGATGAAATTGTACCTTTATTATCCCCGCAGATTATTGATACCAGCCATCCTTTTCCCCATTTGATCAATAAGGAAATTTACATTGTAGCAAATTTAAAAACAGAGGAAAAGAGTTTAAAAGGTATTGTGTCAGTGCCGCAGTTTATTTCGGATGTTCTTTATTTACCCGGAGATTCCATGCGTTATATTCGCATTGAAAAAATTATCATGGAATACTTTGAGTTGATTTTTGAGCAATACGAAGTGAGTGACAAAAATTATATTTGTGTAACCCGCAATGCGGATGTGGCACCGGAAGATGAGGCACTTGCAGACAATGAAGATTTTCGTTTTATTATGCAAAAAACCCTTCACAAACGCCGGCGTATGGCAGCGGTACGTTTGGAAGTCTTTTCTCCTTTGTGTCAGGAGTTGGAGACGTATTTTTGCGAAAAACTTCAAATTACGCCCCAGTGTATTTTTCGCACAAAGATGCCTGTGAAATTAGATTATATTTTTGTGATTGCGGATAAGATTCCTTTGTCTTTGAAGTATCATTTGATTTATAAACCATTTATTCCGCAGCCCTCTGTTTACGAGAGTGAAAGCAGTGTAATAGAATTGATTCGCAAACGAGATATTTTATTGCATTATCCTTATGAAAGTATGGAATTGTTTTTGCGCTTGATCCGCGAGGCATCCACCAACTTGGATGTATTGACCATCAAAATAACCATCTATCGTTTGGCACGTCAGTCCAGAGTGATTGAATATCTTTGTGCGGCAGCAGAAAATGGCAAAGAAGTGACTGTTTTGATAGAGTTACGTGCTCGTTTTGATGAACAAAACAACATTGAGTGGTCAAAGCGTTTGGAAGAATCCGGTTGCCGTGTGATTTATGGCATGGAGGGTTATAAAGTGCATTCTAAGGTTTGTTTGATTACCTGCCGCCATAAAAATGAAATCCAGTATATTACCCAGGTAGGAACAGGGAATTACAATGAAAAAACAGCGCGTCTTTACACAGATTATTCTTTGATGACGGCACACAAAGAAATTGGTGCGGATGCCAACCTGTTCTTTAAAAATATGGCCATCGGTAATTTAAACGGCATTTATAAACACTTGTTTGTTGCACCCTTTAGTTTAAAAACCAATATTTTCAAAAAAATAGAAGATGAAATTGCAAAAGGTAGTGACGGCCATGTGATCATGAAGATGAATTCTTTGACGGATATTGATTTTATGGATAAAATTGAAGAAGCTTCGATAGCGGGGGTCAAGATCAATTTGATTGTTCGGGGAATTTGTTGTATTTTGCCTGGATTGGAGGGCAAAACGGATCATATTACGGTGACCAGTATTGTGGGGCGGTTTTTGGAGCACCCGCGTGTGTATGCATTTGGAACAGGAGTTGATCGGCAGATTTATATAGGTTCGGCGGATATGATGACCCGCAATACAGACACCCGGGTAGAGGTGACTTGCCCTGTGTTGGATCCACAGCTTCGCAAACGCTTGTCGGATGATTTAGATTTGATGTTGGCAGACAATGTAAAAGCCAGAGTGATGGACAATCAAGGGATTTATAGTAAAATTAAAAAAGACGGTCCCATTGTAAATTCACAGGATATGTTTATGGAGATGGCGATGCATGCCAAGCCAATCAAGGAGCCTGTTGAAGAAAGAGGTATCCTTGTTGGATTTGGCAGGAAACTAAAAAAAAGACTAGGAGAACGTAGAAGATGAAAAAGATGAGTTTTGGTAAAACAAAGGCAGGAAAAGAGGCATTTCTTTACAATATTTCCAACGGCAATGTATGTGCGAGTATCACAGATTATGGTGCAAATATTGTCAGCCTCTATGTGTGCAAGGGTGAGCAGGAACCGGTGGATGTGGTTTTAGGTTATGATGATGTGACCGGTTATGAAAACGGTACCTATTTTTTTGGTTGCCCGGTGGGCCGTAGTGGCAATCGGATTGCCAAAGGTAGTTTTGTTTTAAATGGTAAGACCTATCAATTGGACAAAAATGAAAATGGCAACAATCTGCATAGTGGTTTTGCTTTTTATAGCAAGCGTTTTTGGGAGTTTGTAGAAATCACGGAAAATAAAATCGAATTTTCTTTGCGTAGTCCTGACGGGGATCAGGGATATCCGGGCAATTTAGAAATATTTATGACCTATGAGATTACGGACGATGGTATGTTTCGGATTACTTATGAGGGTGTTTCGGATCAAGATACGATTGTGAACTTAACCAATCATAGTTATTTCAATCTAAATGGAAATGATTCCGGAGATATATTGAGCCACAAAGTGACCATAGATGCAAATTGTTTTACAGAAGCGGATCAAGAATCCATTCCGACAGGTACGTTGATAGATGTAATAGATACCCCTATGGATTTTCGAACAGGACGTGTGTTGGGGCAGGATATGCATTCGGACTATCAGGCAATTGTTTATGGTTCGGGTTATGATCACAATTGGGCCTTGAACAACGATGGGAAATTTGCCAAAGTAGCGGAAGCAGTTGGAGATAAAACAGGTATAGTGATGGAAGTGTATACGGATTTGCCGGGTATGCAAATGTACAGTGGCAATTTTATTACAGAAGAAAAAGGAAAAGGGGATGTGGTTTATAAAAAACATGCCGGTTTTTGTTTTGAAACCCAGTATTTCCCGGACGCCATCAATCATGACAATTTTATAGATCCTATTTTAAAAGCCGGTGAATCATTTACCACAGTGACGGGATATCAATTTAAATAATCAGAATGAAATATAAGGAAAAAGAATGACTATGGGGAAATCAGTATTTATTGCTGAAAAGCCAAGTGTAGCGATAGAGTTTGCCAAGGCACTTAAATTGCAAACAAAACGAAAAGACGGCTATCTGGAATCGGAAAATACAATTATAACTTGGTGTGTGGGTCATTTGGTAACCATGAGTTACCCGGAGGTGTATGACCCTGCTTTGAAAAAATGGAGTTTGCAGACCTTGCCTTTTTTACCTGAAAAATTTAAGTATGAGATCATTCCTGCGGTAAAAAAACAGTATGATATCGTCTCTAGCATCCTGACGGATCAAGAGGTAAAAACCATTTATGTGTGTACGGACTCGGGGCGTGAGGGAGAGTATATCTATCGTTTGGTAGAGGAAAAGGCCGGGGTAAAAGATAAAGTCAGAAAACGGGTGTGGATTGATTCTCAAACAGAAGATGAGATATTGCGTGGCATTCGAGAGGCAAAAGATTTGTCGGAATATGACAATCTAAGTGACTCGGCTTATTTACGTGCCAAAGAAGATTATTTGATGGGGATAAATTTTTCGCGTTTGTTGACTTTAAAATATGGTGATGGTATTGCCGGTTTTTTGAAATCCAAATATGCGGTTATCTCTGTGGGTCGTGTGATGACTTGTGTGTTAGGCATGGTGGTTGGCCGTGAGCGGGAAATACGTGATTTTGTAAAAACCCCATTTTACCGGGTTCTTGGTTTTTTTGGAGAAATGAATTTTGAAGGGGAGTGGCGTGTCACAAAAGAGTCAAAGTATTTTGAATCACCGGAACTATACAAAGAAAATGGCTTTCGTAAGCAGGAAACAGCGCAAGCCTTGCTTGCTTATTTGCAAGGTGATTCTGATGCAGAAAAGGAAGCAGAAAAACATACAGCCACAATTTCAACTATAGAAAAAAAGAAAGAAAAGAAAAATCCGCCTTTGTTATACAATTTGGCAGAGTTGCAAAATGACTGCGCCAAACGATTTAAGATGAGTCCGGATGAAACGTTGCGGATTGTTCAAGGGTTATACGAGAAAAAGTTGATTACTTATCCAAGAACCGATGCACGGGTATTGTCTACGGCAGTGGCAAAGGAGATTGGTAAAAATCTCAATGGTTTGATTCGATATCCTTTGGCAGAACCATTTTTACGGGAAATTTTAGAAATGGGCAGCCATCAAAAATTAAGCAAAACCCGCTATGTAAATGACAAGCAGATTACCGATCACTATGCTATTATTCCGACAGGGCAGGGGCTTTCGGCATTGGCAAAAGTTTCACCTCTGGAACAACAGGTTTATGATACGATTTTGAAGCGTTTTTTATATATCTTTTATCCGCCGGCTGTTTATCAGAAAGTAGCAATCGTGGCAACCATGCAAACAGAATGTTTTTTTAGCAATTTTAAGGTGTTGGTTGATGAAGGTTATCAAAAAGTATTAAACACAAACAAAGCAGCGGATGATGCGACAGATGTTTCCGCATTATTTGCAGCTGTACAAAAATTGAAAAAGGGTGATGTGGTATCTGTCAATGATTTGCAAATCAAAGAGGGGGAAACGTCACCGCCAAAGCGTTATAATTCAGGTTCCTTGATTTTGGCAATGGAAAATGCCGGACAATTAATTGAAGATGAAGAATTGCGTGCTCAAATAAGAGGGAGTGGAATTGGAACCAGTGCGACCCGTGCGGAGATTTTAAAAAAGTTGGTCAACATCAAATATTTAAATTTAAATAAAAAAACCCAGATGATTATCCCGACTTTGCAAGGGGAGATGGTGTATGATGTGGTATACCATTCGATTCATTCCTTGTTGAATCCAAAGCTGACGGCTAGTTGGGAAAAGGGTTTGGCTTATATTGCGGATGGAGAAATCAGCAGTGAAGAATATATGAAGAAACTCAATGCTTTTGTCCATGACCGTACGGTTCGGGTGAAAGCCATGCACAATCAAGGGCAACTGCAAGCTTGTTATAATCAGGTGGCGCAGTACTATCAGAAAGGAAAAAAATCAGGTGGAACAATTAAAAATAAGTGAATTATATACGCTAGAAGAGACCATTGCAAAAGAAGTATTTATGGGTTTGACTTATCCATGGGAGGTTTTGCCCAAGATTGGTGATTTTATTATGAAATTGGGTGCGATGCTGCCTGCAAAAGAATATGATCAAATCGCTGCGGATGTATGGATTGCCAAGTCGGCAGATGTGATGCCATCGGCTCACATAGGAGGCCCTACGATTATTGGGAAAAATGCAGAAGTACGTCACTGCGCTTTCATTCGCCAAAATGCAATTGTAGGAGAGGGTGCTGTGGTGGGAAATTCTACAGAATTAAAAAACGTGATTTTATTTAACCAAGTACAAGTGCCCCATTACAATTATGTAGGAGATTCTATTTTAGGTTATAAAGCGCATATGGGTGCGGGTTCTATCACCTCAAACGTAAAGTCAGATAAAGCGTTGGTGATTGTGAAAGGCAAAACAGTGCGGATTGAAACAGGCTTGAAAAAATTTGGTGCTATGCTTGGGGATGGTGTAGAAGTAGGCTGTGGTGCTATTTTGAATCCCGGAAGTGTTGTAGGAAAAAATACAAGTATTTATCCTGTGATCAATGTACGTGGTGTGATACCGGCGGATTCCATTGTAAAAGGCACAAAAAAGATTGTACAAAAGCGATAAAGACGGATGGGAAGAGGGATTATGGGGGAGAGATTAACAAAAAGCGATATAGAAAAAATTAAAGAAGAGATTACGCATCGCAGAATCATCGTTCGCCAAGAAGCATTACAGGCGGTCAAAGAAGCACGTGCCCATGGAGATTTAAGTGAAAATTTTGAATACCATGCAGCAAAAAAAGATAAAAATATAAACGAAAGCCGGATACGTTATTTAGAGCGTGTTTTAAAAACAGCCATTATGATTGATGATTCTTCCAAAGAAGATGAAATTGGCATCAATAATACAATAGAACTGTATTTTGAAGAAGAAAAAGAGGTAGAGATGTACCGTTTGGTTACCTCTATTCGAGGCAATTCCGTTGATGGGTTGATTAGCATTGATTCACCTTTGGGGAAAGCCATTATGGGGCGTAAGACCGGTGACCGTGTGTATGTTAAGATACGTGACGGTGTTGGTTATTATGTTGTAGTGAAAAATATTAAAAAAACTACGGAAGATAAAGCAGACAGATTGCGGAGACATTGAAAGAGAGCAAAAAATCATGAAGCAGTGGGGTATTTTTAGCTTATGAAAGTCATAATCGGAATATTACTATTAGGAATGTTGGCGTTGGGTTTATTGCCGATGGTATACCATCTGAGCATGCTTGATTTTTTAATTGTTGTATATTATGGCAATTTAAGTGAAGCAAGCGGCGTGGGTGCTTTGTTTGTTGGTATCTTAGGGGGTATGCGGGGCAGCATCTGGAATTATTTTGCGGTAATCGTGATTACCTTGTTTGTTCTTTGTGCCGTTCATGTAATTATCGCTTTGCTTCTTATGATACTTCCGCGCAAGAAAGCTTTGGATGTGGGTCTTGTAGGAGGCATTATCGCCGGTTTTGTATTTCTAGCTTTGTGCTATCAGCTGATGCGCTTCACGATGGATCTCAATCAAGGGGTTGGTATTTTTTCTGATATACCGGGTCTTTCCGGGCGTGCAGAGGTTAATTTGATGACGTTTATTTTTTGGGTAGCTGCTTATAGTTTGATATTTATGTTACTGCTCATTGACAAGAAGCGGAGCAAGAAACAGGCCATATCTAAGAAAAAAAGAGGAAAAAAATCGAAGAAAGTCATTGAGAAAGAGGTAGGATTGCCAGTCGATTTACCGGAGGTTGTAAAAACGGATGCACAGATTTCTGTCGTTCAGGATAAAAAACAAGACAAGCCCAAAAGTGTGAATAAACAACTGGATGATTTGGTGATTCAGCAAGAAGAAAAAGGCGATGCAGATATTTCCAGTGATGAAATTAGCAGTCAAATCAATGAAATTTTGGCTGTTTTGGCGGAGCCTGAAGAGGAAGAAGAAACGATGTCGGAAATGCAGGAGAAACCTACATCGAAACGATTAAACGAGGGGGAAGATGCACAACAACAGTTAGAGCAACTTTACCAAAAGTTGGGGCAGGCTTATTACGAAAGCAAGTATGCTCTGCCACCGCCCGAAGTTGTAACCATATTAGATGAAATTAAGTATATCAAAGGTGAACATGTAACAATACAAAAAACCAAGGAAACCAATCAAGAAATTAACAAAGAGATTGAGCGTTTTTGCCCAATCTGCGCTTTAAAGCTAGAAGAAGAAGCAAGATTTTGCGACCAGTGTGGCATACCACTGCGATAAAACGAAAGCAATGGTAAGGCGACACCTTGGTTCAATTACAAAAATCACAGATTTTTATTTGCTGTAGAAAGCATCAACTTAATCCGATTCAACTGATTTACTTCACTTGCACCCGGGTCAAAATCGATTGCCACCACATTGGATTCCGGGTGTTTTCGGCGCAATTCTTTGATGACACCCTTTCCAACCACGTGATTGGGCAAACAAGCAAAGGGTTGTGTACAAACGATATTTCCCGCGCCGCTATGAATCAACTCCAGCATTTCTCCGGTTAGAAACCAACCCTCTCCGGTTTGGTTTCCAATGGAAACAAACTCAGAGGCCATTTTTGCCAAATGCTCAATGCGAGCCGGTGGATCAAAATGTATGCTCTCTTTCAAAGCTTTCACGGCAGGTGCCCGAAACCATTCTAAGGTTTTGATGCCTAAGTTGCCCATGGTGGCTTTTATTTTTTTTACGCCCAAATGAGATACTTTAAAGTTTTGGTTGTAGAAACAATACAAGAAGAAGTCCAACAAATCCGGCACCACTGCCTCGGCACCCTCTTTCTCCAATAAATCAACAAGATAGTTGTTTGCGGAGGGCATAAATTTAACCAAAATCTCTCCTACCACACCGACTCGTGGTTTTTTGATATTTAAGGTTTCAATTTGGTCAAAGTCTTGGATGATATTTTTGCAAAGTTTTTTCATTTGCCGACGGGAAGGATACCCTTTTGCAGCTAAAAACGCTTTACATCTGTCGGCCCACTTTTTGTGGATTTGATTGGTGATACCTACTTCTGCTTCATAAGGTCGCATCCGGTAGATACAACGCATCAAAACATCTCCTAATACAACTGCATAAACTGCTTTTAGAACTAAGACAGGTTTCATTTTAAAACCGGGATTGGATTCCAATTTGCTCAAATTCATGGAAATAACCGGAATATGAGCCAAGCCGGCTTTTTTTAAGGCACGGCGAATGAAACCGATATAATTGGAAGCACGACAACCACCGCCGGTTTGACTGATGATTACCGCCAGTTTTTCCGTGTTGTAAGCACCGCTTAAAATAGCCTCCATCAACTGCCCCACTACCATCAGCGAAGGATAGCAGGCATCATTGTTGACATATTTTAAGCCCATATCAATGGCTTGTTTGTTGTCATTTTCTAACACAACCATATTGTATCCGGCTGTTTGAAAAGCAGGTTCCAACAATTCAAAATGAATGGGTGACATTTGCGGGCATAAAATGGTATACTCTTTGCGCATTTTTTCAGTAAATAAAACGCGGTTTAAGGTCACGGAGTTCATTTCCCGTTGATTTTTTTGCTCTTCCCGTACCCGAATTGCAGCCAGCAAAGAGCGGATGCGAATCCGCGCAGCACCCAGATTGTTCACCTCATCAATTTTCAAGGTGGTATATATTTTATCCGAGCCAATCAAAATATCGGAAACCTCATCGGTGGTCACGGCATCCAAACCGCAACCAAAGGAGTTGAGTTGCACCAAATCCAGATGATCCGTGGTTTTGACATAATGTGCCGCCGCATATAAACGGGAGTGGTACATCCATTGATCCACCACATTCAAAGGTCGCTCCACCTCATGCAAATGAGAAATAGAATCCTCTGTCAAAACGGCAACACCATAAGAAGTAATCATTTCCGGCAAACCGTGATGCACTTCCGGGTCCAAATGATAAGGCCGCCCGGCCAAAACAATACCATGGCCATCGGATTGCTTTAGAAATGCTAGTGTTTCTTCGCCTTTTATTTGTATGTCTCTGAGACACTGATTTGTTTCTTCCCATGCTTTTTGTACCGCTAGGCGCACCTCTTTGGCAGGGATATGATATTTGGCTCCGAACTCCTCTTCCATACGATAGGAGATGGTATCCATATTTGTAAAAGATAAGAACGGCTGCATAAAATCAATGCCACCATGGATGATATGATCCATATTATTTTTAATATTTTCCGGATAAGAAGTAACAATGGGGCAGTTATAATGATTCTGTGCCGCAGGGAATTCATTGCGCTCATAGGGAATAGACGGGTAGAAAATGGTAGTTACTCCCTCTTGAATCAACCATTCGATATGGCCGTGTACCAGTTTTGCCGGATAACACTCCGACTCACTGGGAATAGATTCAATGCCAAGCTCATAAATTTTTCGTGTAGATGGTGGCGAAAGAACGGTACGAAATCCTAATTCTTTAAAAAAGGTAGCCCAGAAAGGATAATTTTCGTACATATTCAGTACCCTTGGCAAGCCAATGGTACCTCTGGTTGCTTCGTGTTCATCCAGTGGGGTATAATCAAAATAACGCTCCATTTTGTATGCAAATAAGTTGGGCAATCCCGTATCAGACTTCTCTTTGCCGATGCCAAGTTCACAGCGATTGCCGGAGATAAATTTACGTTTTCCGCTAAAATGATTGATGGTTAAGCGACAGCTGTTGTTGCAGGCTCGGCATTTTGTCATGGTGGTAGAATACGTCAACGCTTCAATTTCTTCCATGTTAAGCATAGACGTTTCTTTGCTTTTGCACTGCTCATACCGTTCTTTGGCAATCAAAGCCGCACCAAAAGCACCCATGATACCGGCGATATCGGGACGTATGGCTTCACAATCGGCAATTTTTTCAAAACTGCGCAAAACCGCATTGTTATAAAAAGTACCCCCTTGCACCACAATATGTTTGCCCAATTCAGAGGCATCCGAAACCTTGATTACTTTAAACAAGGCATTTTTCACTACAGAATAAGCCAAACCGGCAGAAATATCAGCAACAGAAGCACCCTCTTTTTGAGCTTGCTTTACTTTTGAGTTCATAAAAACTGTACAACGTGTTCCCAAATCAATGGGGTTTTTGGCATACAAAGCTTCCGTTGCAAAGTCTTCAATGGAATAATTCAAAGACTGGGCAAAGGTTTCAATAAAAGAACCGCAGCCGGAAGAGCAGGCTTCATTGAGCTGTACGTTGTCTACCGTTTGATTTTTGATTTTAATGCACTTCATATCCTGTCCGCCGATGTCGATGATACAATCTACATCAGGTTCAAAGAAAGAGGCAGCATAATAATGGGCGATGGTTTCCACTTCTCCCACATCCAATTTCAAAGCGGCTTTCATCAAAGCCTCTCCATATCCGGTGGAGCAAGAATGCACAATTTCCGCGCCCGGTGGTAGGTTTTTATAAATATCTTTTATCACCCGAATGGTAGTGCCAAGGGGGTCACCCTCGTTGTTTTGATAGAAAGAATACAACAAAGCACCATCTTCCGAGAGCAAAGCTAATTTTGTAGTGGTAGAACCGGCATCAATGCCCAAAAAAGCCTTGCCTTGATAAGTTGTGAAATCCCGACGGGGTATTTGTTGTTGTTCATGGCGTGTGATAAAGTCTTCGTATGCTTTGTTGGAATCAAACAAAGGCTCTAAACGCTCTACTTCGATTTCCATCTTTACTTTATTGGCAAGACGCCCTTGCAACTCTTGCAAAGCCAGTGTTTCTTCATATTTGGAATTTAAGGCGGAACCAATGGCAGCAAAAAGATGGGATTGCCTAGGGGCTATCCTGTGTTCATCATCCAGATTCAAGGTGCGGACAAAAGCTTCTCGCAGTTGCGGTAGGAAATGCAGTGGTCCGCCCAAAAAAGCAACATGGCCGCGGATGGGTTTTCCACAAGCCAAACCGCTGATGGTTTGATTGACAACAGCTTGAAAAATAGAAGCGGCCAAATCCTCTTTGGCGGCTCCCTCGTTGATCAAAGGTTGAATATCAGACTTGGCAAAAACACCGCAACGAGCCGCGATGTCATACAAAGCCTTATGCCCTTTGGCATATTCATTTAAGCCGGCAGCATCTGTTTGCAACAAAGAAGCCATTTGGTCAATAAAAGAGCCGGTACCGCCGGCACATACGCCATTCATCCGCTGTTCTACGTTGCCGTCTTCAAAGTAAATGATTTTGGCATCTTCGCCGCCCAATTCGATGGCTACGTCCGTTTGCGGTGCATAATCCTGCAAAGCTGTAGAAACGGCAATCACTTCTTGTACAAAATCAATGCCAAGATTTGTAGCAAGGGTAAGACCGCCGGAGCCTGTCATAACAGGGGCGACCTTAATGGGGCCGAGACGATACAACGCTCTGCTGAGCAAATCGCTGAGTGTTTCTTGAATATTGGCAAAATGCCGCTCATAGTCGGTAAACAGCACTTCCTTATCATGATCTAAAATAGCAATTTTGACAGTTGTAGAACCAATGTCAATGCCCAAGGTTTTCATATTTTTTGTATCCATGTGTTTCCTCATAAATATATATTTGTGACGTGAAGTAGATATGTTTACTATTATAAGCGATTTTTGTTTGAAATTCAAATAAAATGTAAAGATAACGTTTGACAAAGGTATTATCTAGGCTTAAAATTAGGAGTAGCGTACAAAAATAAAAAAAATAGCTTTGAGAGGAAAATTTTGTGAATTTTTTGAATAAATTAGAAAGAAAGATGGGTCGCTTTGCCATCCGTCATTTGATTCGATATATACTTGCTGCTTATGTGATTGGTTACGGTATTATGTTTATAGACTCCAGTTGGTTTTCGCTGTTGACCTTAGAGCCGGCTCTTATTTTGCAAGGGCAGGTTTGGCGTTTGCTTTCTTGGGTATTGATTCCGCCGGCAGGACTGAGTATTTTTTTGATATTTATGTTCTTTTTATACTTTATGATAGGCACAACCATGGAGCGTACCTGGGGTACCTTTCGTTTTAATTTATATATCTTTTCCGGTATTATTTTTACGGTGATTGGTGCCTTTGCCTTGCATCTGATTGCTCATGTAACCTTTGGTAGTGATGTTCCCATAGGATGGATCAGTGGTTGGTTTAGTACCAGTTATATCAATATGTCTATGTTTTTGGCTTTTGCCGCCACCTATCCCAATATGCAGTTGTATGTGATGCTGGTATTACCGGTTAAAATAAAATGGTTGGGGTTTTTATCCGGCGGACTCCTTGTGTATGATTTTATCATGGGCAATACCGTCACGCGGGTGGCCATTGCCGCCTCCATGTTAAACTTTCTGATATTTTTTATTGCGTATTTGCGCAATAAAAAACCATACAATGCCCGACGTCATGTCAATCCCCTTGCACCGCCGCCAAACCCCCATACGGAAACGGGCGAGCCGATGAAAAAGTCTGGGATATTTGGCAGAGACAGCAAAAAGCCCATTCATCGTTGTGCGATTTGCGGCAAAACAGAGCAGGATGATCCGGATTTAGAGTTTCGTTATTGTTCAAAATGCGACGGCAATTATGAATATTGCCAAGAACATTTATTTACACATACGCACAAAAGTAAATGACAATCAAAGTTTTTCCGATAGAATTGGAGTGATGCAACATGAAAAAAAAAGTTTTTGTAAATAAAGAACAGTTAGAAGATATTATGCAAACATATCCGACACCCTTTCACCTGTATGATGAAAAAGGCATTCGGGAAAATGCCAAGGCTTTAAATGAGGCTTTTGCTTGGAATCCCGGATTCAAGGAATATTTTGCCGTAAAAGCTACACCGAACCCATCCTTAATCCGGATGTTGCATGAGTATGGCAATGGGGTTGATTGCTCCTCTTATACAGAATTGTTGCTGGCACGTGCCTGTGGTATTGTGGGAGAGGACATCATGGTTTCCTCCAACAACACACCGGCAAAAGAGTTTGTACTGGCCCATGAATTGGGGGCGATTATCAATTTGGACGACATCACCCACATCGACTTTTTAGAAGAGGCAATCGGTCATATTCCGGAAACCATCAGCTGCCGTTTTAATCCCGGTGGATTGTTTAAAATCAGCAATGACATCATGGATAACCCGGGTGATTCCAAATACGGCATGACTCCAAAGCAGATGGTAGAGGCTTTTCGGATATTAAAAACCAAAGGTGCCAAAGAATTTGGGATACATGCTTTTTTGGCAAGTAATACAGTGACAAATGAATACTATCCTCTATTGGCAAAAACGTTATTTGAAGAAGCTGTTCGTTTGCAAAAAGAAACAGGGGTACACATCAAATTTATCAACTTATCCGGTGGGATTGGTATCCCTTATACTCCCGATCAAGAGCCAAATGATATTCGTTTGATTGGTGAGGGCGTACGTAAGGTATATGAGGAAATTCTTGTGCCTGCGGGCATGGGTGATGTGGCTATTTATACAGAGTTGGGAAGATTTATGATGGGTCCTTATGGTTGTTTGGTCACAAAAGCAATTCATGAAAAACATATTTATAAAGATTATGTTGGTGTGGATGCTTGTGCCGTTGATTTGATGCGTCCGGCGATGTATGGCGCTTATCATCACATTACCGTTATGGGCAAGGAAAATGCTCCTCGAGACTGCAAATATGACATTGTGGGTGCTTTGTGTGAAAACAATGACAAGTTTGCCATTGACCGGATGTTGCCGTGTATTGAACATGGTGATTTGCTGGTGATTCATGATACAGGTGCACATGGCTTCTCCATGGGTTATAATTACAATGGAAAGCTAAAATCAGCAGAGTTGCTGCTAAAAGAGAGTGGTTCTGTAGAACTGATTCGGCGTGCAGAAACAGCCGATGACTATTTTGCTACATTTGATTGTTTTCCTATTTGGGATCAATTAAAAGAAAAATAAAAAAGAGAATAAATGAAAGGTGGTACAAAAATTGGACAATTTCGTATTTTATTCACCCACATTTTTTGCCTTTGGCAGAGAAACAGAAAGAGAAGCCGGTCAGTTGATAAAAAAGTTTGGCGGTAGTAAAGTGCTCGTTCATTACGGTGGTGGTTCCGTGGTTCGCTCCGGTTTGTTGGAGCGGGTAAAAACTTCTTTGACAGAGTTTGGTCTCGCGTTCGTAGAATTAGGTGGCGTAAAACCAAATCCACGCAGCGGTTTGGTGTATGAAGGGATTGCACTTTGTAAAAAAGAGGGCGTTGATTTTGTTTTGGCAGTGGGTGGCGGCAGTGCCATAGATTCAGCCAAAGCCATTGCAGCAGGTGCGATATATGATGGGGATTTCTGGGATTATTATCAAGGGAAACGCATTGAAGAAGCCTTGCCGGTTGGAACGGTGTTGACCATTGCAGCGGCGGGCAGTGAGGGTTCGGAAAGCTCGGTTATCACCAATGAAGACGGCATGTACAAACGCGGTGCAGGCGGCAGTGCCATTCGCCCCAAATTTTCCATTTTAAATCCGGAGTTGACGCAAACATTACCTGCGTATCAAACAGCTTGTGGTATCACCGATATTTTTGCTCATTTGTATGAAAGGTATATGACAAATACCAAACATGTAGAGGTGACGGATCGGTTGCTTGAGGGTTTGATGCAGACTTTGGTGCAAGAAGCACCGAAAGTGATAGCGGATCCGGACAACTATGAAGCCCGGGCCAATATTATGTGGGCGGGTATGATGGCACATAACAATTCCTGCGGGGTAGGGCGTTCCCAGGATTGGGCCAGCCATGATATTGAGCATGAGTTGTCAGCTACTTATGATGTGGCGCATGGCGCAGGTTTGGCGGTGACCATGCCGGCGGTGATGACATACAATGTGGACCACAATGTGATGCGTTTTGCACAAGCTGCCGTGCGGGTATGGGGTTGTCAGATGGACTTTGAAAATCCCAAAAATACAGCTTTGGCAGGCATTCAAGCATTCCGCAACTTCTTGAAGTTGATTGGTATGCCGCAGAATTTTGCAGAGTTAGGTGCAAAAGCAGAAGACATCGATCAAATGGCACAAACAGCCTGTTATGGTGATGCGCGCAAAGGCAGTTTGGGTGGATTTGTTTCTTTAAACAAGGAAGATGTTAGCAATATCTATAAACTTATGCTTGAATAAAATAATTTCGTAGGAGAAAGCCATGAAAGAAGTAAAATTAGAAAATGTAAGCAAGAAAGATATTGCCGATTACGTTACCGGTATGACCATCAAAAAGGCCGGCTTCGGTGGCTTGGATCGGGTGGATGTATATGTACACATTCAACAGATTGTAAAGATGTATGATGTTTATGCCAAGGAACATGCGGAGGCAGAAAAAAAAGCGGTAGAAAAAGGCCTGGACAAAAAGTTGGAAGAGGAAAAGGCACGCTTGGAAAAGCAGTATAAGCAGGAGTTAAAAACAGTTTCTACGTCTTCTTCCGAGTTGGAGGAAAAGGATCAAGAAATTGCAAATTTGCGTGGTGAAATTGAAAATCTGAGTGTTGTGAAAACCCAGTTTGCAGAATTAAAAAGTGCCATGGGGCAGCAGTTTGGTGGTTTGGAAGCGCAAAAACAAGAGCTGTTGGAAGAAAAGCACAAGTTGGAGCGCGTGCAGCGTGAGTTTGAGTTGGACAAACAAGAGCTTGAATATGCACGTACAAGAGCCGGCGGCCTGGAAGAAGAATTGCTCCGGTCGAAGCAGTATATTATCTCTTTGGAAGAAAAGGTCAAATCAGACAAAGGGAATAGCGAAGTGTTATCTGTATATAAAGACAAGATACATCAATTGCAATCCGAATTGTTCGAATTGAAATCGGCGGCGATGGATGCAAACAAGGAACAGAAATTTGACAGCGAAGTATCCCAAGAGTTGATGATGGGGTATTTGGATAAAATTGAAGAACTCAACGGAGCATTGCGTGCCCGTGATGATTTGGTTGCGGAAACCAATCGCAAACTGCAAAGCGTGGAAGAGAGGGCTCGGGAAAAAGAGAGACAATATGAGGCAATAGAAGCGACGACACGTGCCGTAGCAGAAAAACCTGTGGATCCATATTCAGATGAGATTGCGGACATTTTAAGAGAAGCGAGACGGGAAGGGCAAAGTATCATTGACAAAGCGCAGCGTAAGGGGCAGATGATTATTGACAATGCACGAAACGAAGCGGATAGAGAAGTGATTAAGGTCTTAAATGTGCGGGCAAAATACAAGATTGAAAATGAGATGTATGATAGTTGGTGCAAGGAAGTTGAAAATGAAAAGGTCGCAGTGGATAAGTTCTTGACACAGATGGCAAATCAGTACAAAAATGTAAGCCGTGCTTTGTTGTCGGCCAAAGAAGATGTGGATTCTTTTGATATTGGGCGGGTAAATCGTGTGAAAAACCTGCCGAAGTTGCAGATGAATCATGATGATCCGGAATCAACAAAGTTTTAAGGGTATAAAAAAGGTGCGTTGCTTGATTGCAACGCACCGCTTTTTTATGCTTATAATCCAACGAACGGTGTTGGGTTAATCGGAATCCCATTTCTGATAATCTCAAAATGCAAGTGATTGCCGGTGGAATTTCCGGTACTACCGGTCAAACCGATTTGCTGTCCTCTTGATACCGTTTGACCTACTTCAACGAAGTTTGCCAGGTTGTGTAGATATCTGGTCACAAGACCACCGCCATGGTTGATCATAACCCAGTTGCCTGCGCAACTTGCATAACCAACATAAACAACAGTTCCGCTGTATGCGGCATAAATCGGTAGATTGTGTGCGCCCGTACCCAAATCAATGCCTTGGTGGAACGCGTTGTCCCAATCTCTCCAACCAAACGGACTTGTCAAAACAGAGCCGGGTACCGGATGGATAAACTGTCCCATACCCACCATGTTGTGATAATCCAATAACGTCATCTCATCCAATCGATACAAATCATAATTTTCCATATGGCGTACAAGACTTTGGGCGTAGTTGATATCTGTAGCCCAGCGACGGCCGATGGCCCATGCAAACTCGTTGGCATTTGTCACGCCGTAAGTCAAATCACTGTAAACCTCAAGCAACAATTGTGTGCGATCTTCGATGGCTTCTGTAACGGTGTTGTACACACGGAAGTAATCATCTATGAAGAATGTCTCTCCGGTGGGTGTCATCTCAAATGTTGGCAGATTTACACGACCGGCAGAACCTGTACCCTTGATACCAAATAGGTTGTTGTAGTGGAAAGATAACCAGGAAAGTCCTTGTCCTTCTGTTCCACCCGGACCAAAGCGACCATATCCGCCTTCTTGAATAATCTGAGCGATGGTAACGGATGCAGGGAATCCCTCTTCATCTTGGGCAATCAAAGCACCGATAATCATCTCCATGGTGATGAAAGAAGGCAATCCTTCTATCTCGGATTCTACATTGAACCGGATACGATTTTCAAGACCGATAAAATCCGGTGAGTGTGCAAAATTGTTGGAGATATTTGGTGGTGTAACAGGGTGACCTGTGCCCGGTGGTACAACAGCCGGTGGGACTGGCCCGACCGGTGGTCTCGGAGCGGCAGGAGGTTGAACAGGTGGGCGAGGTGGCGCAACAACTACTGATTCGCCGGGGCCGCCGGAAGTTGGTGGTTGCTCATTTCCATTGTTATCACCATCATCTCCATCGTCTCCGGTGTCATCACCGTCATTGTCATCTCCATCGTCTCCGGTGTTATCATCGTCACCGTCATCACCATCATCTCCGGTATCTTCATCATCCTCTGCGGGAGGTACATCGTCTCCATCTTCTTCGGAACCTATGTCAGAGTCTTCCTCTCTATCCGCATCGTTTTCTTCTTCCGGATGCTCTACATCCTCTTCGTCATCATACGCGTCGGATAGGTCCTCATAATCTGCACTGTTTCCAACGAGAGTCTCTGCCGCAATTTCAGGTGCAACGAAAGTGTAATCATCGCCCTCATAAGTAACATACGTAAAATTTATATCTTCTGTATCTTCGCTTTCTGCGGGCTGATTATTTTCCTCTTCCGGTGCATCCACAATGTCCGTCTCGGCAGAATCGCTCGACTCCACGGAAGAATTTGTCATCAAACCGGGAAGGGCCAATACACTGGTGGTAATCAATGTGGCACCAACTGCTCCTGAAATGATCACAATCTTCAATCGTTTGAACAAATCTTTTCTATACATTGTGTTTCATGTTTCCTCTCTTTTATTAAATGTGTCGTGTACATAAAATTGCATACACTTACTCGTACAGTCTAACACAAAATAAAAAGTATTACAACATAATTAACACAAGACATTTCTTTTGTTATGTTCTAATTCCGGTTTTTTGCGAAAAAAATGAATGAAAAAGACGATTAGCCCTTGCAAAATATGGAAATAGGATGTATTATTAGTTGTATATGAAATTTAAGACGTTTGGATTAGGAGAGAACATTGATGGAAGAGACAAAATTAGAACAAATATCCAAAAAGGACATCGTTGATTATGTTACGAATATGGATATCAAAAAAAGTGGCTTAGGTGGTTTGGATAAAGTTGATGTTTACATGCACATACAACAGATTGTCAAGATGTATGATGCTTATACCAAACATCAGTTGGACGAGCAAAAAGCCAGTATCGAGGGCGGGTTTGAAAGCAAGTTAGAAGCCAAAGGGGCAGAGGTGACTGCGCATTATGAGGGTGTTCTTGCAGAGCAAAAAGAGAGCCTGGAAAATCAGTTTAAAAAAGATTTAGAAAGCGCAACAAGTGCAAAAGACAGTGAAATTGAAAGATTGCGTAGTGAAATTACACAACTTGGCTTTATGAAAGACCAAGGTATGGGGAACCAAAGCAGTCAGTCAGGTGAGTTGGATAAATTAAGAAGAGAGTTGGAAGACAACAGGTTCAGAGCGAGAGAGTTAGAGTCTGATTTGCGACAACGCAATGACTATATTCGTTCATTGGAAGAAAAAGCCGGAATGGACAAAGGCAATTTAGCAGAATTGTCAAGCTACAAAGAAAAAGTTGTTCGCTTACAAGAAGAAATTTTGGATTTAAAATCAGCAGCCCAAAGCAGAAGCTTTGCTGACAGAGAGCCGACTATCAGTTTTGGCAGCGACAGCAGTGATGAGATCAACGAGTTAAACGAAGAACTTCGTAGCCGTGATTTAAAAGTTGCGGAATTGAAGAGAATGCTAAGAGATGTAGAAAACCAATTGCTTGAAAAAGAAAAAGAATTAGAGCAAGGCAGAGCAAGTGAAGATCCAACCGGTCAATCTTTGAGCACCTACAGTTATACAGATGATATTGGCGAGATTTTACGTGAGGCACGTAAGGAAGGCCAATCCATTGTGGAAAATGCACGTCGTGAAGGTCAGTCTATCATAGACAACGCACGCAACGAAGCAGAGCAAGAGATGATCAAAGCGTTGAACGTACGCGCCAAGTATAAGATTGAAAATGAGATGTATCGTAGCTGGTGTAAAACAGTGGAAGCAGAAAAAAGAGCCATTGATGAGTTCTTGGCGCAGCTTTCCATCCAGTACAAAAATGTTAGCCGTGCATTGGGCTCCGTGAAAGAAGATGTGGATTCATTTGATATTGGACGTATTTACAGTGCAGTGGATGTACCAAAAGCAAATGTAAACGAGTTTGATTCAGATGTAGCAGGTGATACCATCTAAATAAAAGTCAAAAAATGTATTTGAAAACAGCCATAAGATGACTGAAAAGTTGTTTTGTGGCTGTTTTTTAAAAAAGGAGTGTGGAAATGGAGTATAAACCATTGCCTGTTGGTGTTGAAAACTTTGAAGATATGATTTCAGAGGGTTATTTTTATGTAGACAAAACCCTTTTTATCAGGGATGTGATAGATACAAAGGGAAAAGTAACACTTTGTACACGCCCTCGACGTTTTGGTAAATCATTGAATATTAGTATGCTGCAATATTTCCTTGACATCAACAAAAAAGAGCATGCTTATATTTTTGATGGATTAAAAATCAAACAGGCAGGGAACAAATACCTTGCACACCAAAATAAATATCCTATGATTAAGTTGAGCTTAAAAGGAACTGAGGCAAGGAATTACACATCTGCACTGGAAAAATTGAAATTTGAAATAGCACGTGAGTTTCGGCAGCATGATTACTTATTGGATAGCCCGGCACTCAATGATGCTGAAAAAGAGTTTTTTGCGCAAATGTTTGCCAGAACGGCAAGTGAAGAGGCATATGGTAGTAGTTTGAAAATTTTATCAGAATGGTTGCAGAGATACCACAATGAAAAAGTGATGATTCTGATTGATGAATATGATGTTCCGCTGGAAAAGGCATATTTTGCCGGTTATTATGAGGAGATGCTCACGTTTATACGTGGTTTCTTTAGTGAAGCGTTTAAAACCAATGATGCCTTGTATAAAGCCATTATAACTGGTTGTCTTAGGGTAAGTAAAGAAAGTATTTTTACAGGAATCAACAACTTAAATACCGTATCTATCTTAGCCAATTTGTATGACGAATATTTTGGCATCACGGAAGAAGAAGTGGTAGATGCGTTGCGTTACTATGGTTTTGAAGAGAAAGCGGATGAAACCAGAGCGTGGTACAATGGGTATGTGTTTGGTGATGCTACCGTTTATAATCCTTGGAGTTTGGTTCAATACTTACAAATTATGTATCATAAAGAACGGTATCCCAAGCCATTTTGGGCAAACACTAGCTCAAATAGTATTGTAAAGGAATTGATTCAAAACGCAGACAATGACACCAAAGGAGAAATTGAACTTTTGATGGCGGGGGGAACGATTACAAAACCAATTGTAGAAGATGTTGTTTATGGTGAGATCAGGGAAAGCATGGACAATTTGTGGAATTTTCTATTTTTTACCGGTTATCTAAAAAAGGTGCAAAGTAGATTTGAGGATGGAAGACTTTATTTGGATTTGAAAATACCCAATCAAGAAATCAGATATATTTACAATCGCTTCATTTATGAATGGTTTCAACAAAAGGTTAAGGTGGCGGACTTTTCGGATCTTTATACAGCGGTGAGAGATGGTGATGTTCAGACATTTCATCATATTCTCACAGATACCTTATATCAGACCATGAGCTTTATGGACAGCGGCGAAAGTTTTTATCATGGTTTTTTGCTAGGTGTATTACGTTCGATGGATGGTTATTTTGTAAAATCAAACCGTGAATCGGGTTCCGGCCGGGCGGATATTTTTGTTAAGCCGGTTTCTCTTCGCAAACGAGCGATTATCATTGAGCTGAAAATAGCCAATCACATTGACGAGTTAGAAAAAGTATGTCAAGTGGCTTTGCAGCAAATTGATGATAGGGATTATGCATTTGAATTGCGTGAAGAAGGGTATAAAGAGATTTTAAAGTATGGCATTGCTTTTTATCGAAAAGAGTGCGAAATCGTGGCAGGGGGAGTTTAATTTCCCCTACCACGATTTGCGTATCGGAGTTTTGATAGGTCGAATCTTTATTACTTTATCAACCAGTAGCCGTTTTTTGGATTTCCAATGCGTTCTATTTTCCCCTCTTTTTTCATCAATTGAATATGTCTGTTGATGGTTTTTTTTGAAACCAACATGGTATGGGCTAATTGCTGCATAGAGACTTTATTGTTTTTTTCTATTTCTCTTAGAATTCGCTCCGATAATATAAAGTTTTCATTTGAGGTATTATAAATACCCGGTTTGTCAGTTAATTTATTTGGAAGCGTATCGGTAACCCTATCGGTAACTCTATCGGTAACCCTATCGGTAACCACACGCTTTCCGGAGCGAATGATTCGATCTTCAGGGGCAGAAAAGCATATCATAATATCTTCAGGGTGTATTGTATATTTTGGTTTGTGAATACCGTCTTTTTCACAGGCGACACATATTTTTTCGATACCGCGTCCCCAGCTTTCAATAAATCCCGCAAGATAAAAAACATGGGCGATGGAAGGATTATATGGCTTTGACTTGTGTTTTCCCATTAAGTCTTCCACAGTCCAATTGTCCGGTAATTTACCATCATTTGCAATATACAATTTGTCATCGTAGATACTGATTTGTATTGGTGTTCCGCTTGTATATAGCTTGTGCGAGATTGCGTTTAAAAGAGCTTCGCGAATGGCTTCTTTTGGGAAAGGATATCTTTCCAACCTCTGTATTCCTTCATATGAAATTTTTGCTTTTAAATATTTAAAATAAATGAGAGAGATTGCTTTATCAACTTGTTCCAAAATAGGGCCGTGAATTTCATCTTGATAGATAATTTCTGCGTCACTTTCAAAAAAACCAATTTTAATATATGAGCCAAAAACAAATCTTTCCGGATCCTTGTGGAATAATAAAATAGCAGCATTTGTTAGGTATCCATTTTTAACCAAATGAAGTCGTTCGATTAATTCTTTTTTTGTCTCTCCTGCAATACTAGGGTCGAGGCGCCCTTTTTTGATAGCCATTTTTACAAAGCTTTTTACAGCATCGTCACTTAAATCGTCAGCCGATACATAAGGAACCGGGACGTTATCCCATGTAATGCCCTGTTTTCTAAGCATAAATTCATCAAGCGAGTTTCCGGATAATGTTTGTAAGGTACTACCGGAACGAAGATAATATTTTCCTTTACAACTGACAGGGAAAGGATGAGGCAGTACATTGATTTCGAGATAGTCTTTATCCGCACGAACGAAATGATTGACTTCTACTACAATGCCAATGGCACTTCGTATCATGTTTGGAATGTCTTCCAGTAGCTTTTTAATGTTAGGAACACCAACAACTTCTCCTTTATTGTTTATCCCGATGTAGAGCTTGCCGCCTTGTTCGTTGGCAAAACCACAAATCCAGTTTAGGTATTTTTCTTTCCAAGATTCTTTCCATTCTATATTTTGACTTTCAATCATCATCCAATTTCTCCCTCTGCGAATAGTAAATGTTGTCCTTTATTATAGCATGGATATTTAAAAGTAAATAGAAAAATGCGTACAAAAAATGCAAGGCAACAATGGCTTTAACACCTGCCCCTTGCATCTTCCTACCCACTGATTTCATTTTCTTTCTCTCGGGACAATTTGATCAAAGTCTTTCTAAAATTGCTCCAGTCTAGGTTGGTCGGGAAGTTTGACATCCGAATAATCGGATAAGTTGGTTCCTCTTCCAAATACAAATCATAATTGGTCACAACCAAATCCACACGCCGATAGTTAATCTCTTCCTTGTAGACAGCTCGCACAAAGAAATAGTCTACCTTGATATTTTTTGTAAAGAGTTGTTTGGAGGTTTCCATGATATATTCATCCAATCCCACAGGTCCTTGCAAGGCAAATACAATCCTCAGCTGTTTTGTCACGTCTAATTTGCTTGCAGAGGCCGAAATGGTAGTTAGACAAGACGCAGCATCTTCTAAGTGCTCAAAAGAGATAGGAGCGCGTTTTTTGCGATACTTGCAAAGAAGCCCATACCATTTGTGATAAGTGCTTTCATATTGTGCTTTAAAGTAATGAATAATATCATCCGCGATAATCCCATAATTGCTGCTGATTTTTGACAATAAATACATATTGATGATAAATGCTTCTAGTTTCAAATAGGTATCACTTTCCGGCGATAAGCCCGGCAAGGCTTCGTCAATCAGATTGTGTGTACTCTCTAAAACAGCCGGTGGTAAATCCAAAGATAGATAGCGATAATTTCCCACGTTTTCATTGGAGGAATGGGTGCTGCTGTAAGTCACGCAATGCAAAAGATTGATATAGGCCCAAGCAACTTCCGGAAAAGCCAGTTTCACATTGAAATTTGCCTTGAACAAAAATCGGTCACTGAGTTCTTTGAACGCAGCAAAGGCAGTATTGTCTGCCAGTATTTTATTTAGTTCAGAAGTAGACTCAATAAAGCACTCGTTTTTCCAACGTACCCTTAAGATAGAAAGCCAAATCGTCATGTTGTAATGACTATAGCGTAGCTTTTCCAAATGCATATCTTCCGCTAAACCAATAAAGAGTTGCGCATCGGCTTCCGCTTGTTCATAAACAATCTTACTATCACCAAAGAGGGAAAAGAAACTATACAAAAAGAATCGGATATCTTCTTCTCTGCCTTTGAGGCGAATGGTATCACTGCCAATGGACAGCTTAAACTTGGCCAACACCTTATTCATATGGGTGATGGTGCGCAGTAAAGTGGAGCGGGAAGTATTTAACTCATCAGCCGCATCATAAATGTCATAAATACGATTGTGAAAAATACGATCAATAATTTTGTACTCAGGAATTTCCTGGGTCAAAATCGTGATAATGGTCTCAATAGAAACATTTTTTTTCATAATAAGAAGATACATCCCAAAACGCTGTGGTGAGATTTCAATATACTCTTCCAATTCATGGTTGAGACCTTGAATGCCATTGCGAATGGTAGTTGGGGAGAGCTTTAATGTTTTTACAATGTCTTGAATAGAAACAGGCACTGTCACGGAGTGCAAATATTTTAAGATTTCCACTCGTTTGGTAAAGCTTTTATCCCGTAGTAATGATAAGAATAAGTTCTGCATATGTGTATTCCTTAGCTATTTTAGTAGTTTTGTAGCAAAAGTTCGAAAAACTTTAAAGATATCAATAATATAGTTATATCAGATTTTACAAGGCTTTACTAGTGTTTTTGGTCAAAAAAAAAAACTTTATGCCAAAAGTTGGAATTGCTATCGCTCAAAAATATGTTATCATCTCTTTAAGGCACGCTGTGTAGAACGTAATATTTGATTGCCTAATAGTAAGTAAGGAGGTATGGAAACACAGAGTATGAAAAAAGTGGATTTAAAAAGTTGTCCAAGAGTGTTGATAAAGTTGGTTGGCTTATTTATATTAGTGATGTTGATTGTGCCGACAAGTTATTTGGTGGTAGAAGCAACAGGTGCTGCAGATGGCACAGGTGGAATAACATTTTATGGTGAGCATCCGACGGAGCCGCCGACAGAACCACCAACGGAGCCGCCGACGGAACCACCAACGGAACCGCCGACAGAGTTACCAACGGGACCAGAACCGGAACCGGATCCGCCAGTTGGTGATCCACCACCGGGAGAGCCGGGGGCACCAGGAGCACCGGGACAACCAGGAGCACCGGGCGCGCCGGGACCATCAGGACCGGGCGGTAGTGGTTGGAAGAGCTTACCACAGACCGGACAAGCAGGAAGTCTAGCATTGCCACTCATGGGTGGTACGGTATTGTTGGGTGGAGCATTTGCATCTATCCTACTTCTAAAAGATAAGAAGTAAAAGCAAAGATGTTAGTAACCACATGGTTATGTGGTGAAAATAAATAATTTAATTTTCTACATTCAAGGAGGAAAAAAATGAGTAAGAAGAAACTTTTATTAACCCTATCTCTAGTAGCGGCGATGGTATTTGGTAGTGCATTTGCTGTAATGGCTGCTCCAGCGGATCAACAAGCAAACAGTACAGGTACGATTACGTTTGAAACACCAACGATTCTTCCAACTGAGCCAACACCGATTGACCCAACAGATCCGACGCGCATTACATTGCCTACAGATCATACAACGGTTACGGGAACGAACTTGTTGGCACTTGAGATTATTCCAAACTTCAATTTCGGTACACATGATGTGACTACGACAAACAGAAGATTTAATGCGATTCCACCAGCGGATCAACCATATTTTGTTCAACTTCGTGACTTGCGTGGTACAGGTGCGGGTTGGAATTTGTCAGCAGAATTGGCGAGTCAATTTACTGGAGTGAGTGGAGCCGCTACTGGTCAGGTATTGACAGGTGCACAAATTGATTTGACAAACATTGGTGCTTTTTCAAATCAAGATGATATTATAACTGCTGCTCCAACGCATCTGAACAGTCTTGCACGTCTTGATGTAAATTCTGGTCAAATTAATTTAGCATCAGCAGCTGTTGGTCAAGGTATGGGTAATACCAGAGTTCGTTTTGGTGAAAATAACCTAAATGGTGGAGCGAACAATTCCGGAACAAGTGTTGTTTTGAATGTACCTTCAGGTGTATTGTTCTACACAGGTACTTATAATGCGACGATTACATGGAGATTACAAGAGGGGCCACTAACTACATTCCCAGCTCCAGCAGCTCCGGCACAACCTGGACAAGGACAACCGGTATCTTAATGTAGATTGTAGATATGTCATAGGTGATTATTTAGACTAAGGTAAGTGTTTTGAATCGACATAATTTCTTTGGAGATTATGTCGATTTCACTTGAAAATGTTGAGATTATCTTTTATAGTAAAAGCAGTTGCATATTTAAAATGTGAAGATATGTGAGCTGTTTTTATCATAGTGGATAATCGAAAGGAGTTTAGGTTTTGAAGCAAAAAGTGACTGAAAAAAGAAATCGTATGGTACGTTTCCTTGTGTGTTTGCTGATGTTGGGTATTTTTGTGATTGGAAATTATTTGCCGGTGAAAGCCATGCTAGATTTTATGGTAACCCCGATTTTTCCGGAAAATCAACGTGAGATTATAGGGAATTTTTTTGATTTGATTATGGAGCCAGGTAGTGAGCAGATTATTGAGATCGAGATATACAATGGTTCATCTGAAACAAGAACGTATCTCATTGACGTGACCATTGCCACCACTTCAAATGGAGGTGCCATCAATTATCATACGGTAGAGGGAGTTTTGCCGGATAGTACTATGGGTTTTACTTTGGAAGAGTTGGTTTCAGTTTCTCCCGATGTGATGATAGAGTCGGGGGAAAGTGTGCGGGTACCCATCATCATTACCATGCCTGCGGAAGAGTTTGACGGTGTGATTGCCCTTGGTATTACAGTGGATGGAGGGGTTGTGGAAGAAGAAGAAATAGAATTGCCTGATGTAGGTTCAGGTATGGTGATTAGTCACGAATTTGCCACCTCAATGGCTTTGTTGATACGTCAGACCGAAGAGCGGGTGGATCCGGATCTGGCTTTGCTTGATGTGCGAGCCAATCAATGGGATCATCGCAATGTGATTACTGCGACCTTGCAAAATTTTGAGCGTGCTTTTGTGCATCAAATGTATGCCAATGCTACGGTCAGAGCGGTGGGTGAGACGGAAATTTTATATGAACGTTCTGCTAGTATGATGCAAATGGCACCCAATTCGAATTTTGATTTTGGGATTCATTTAGATGGAGAGGCTTTTGTAGCAGGTGAGTATGCGTTTCGGATTGAGATTAATTCTGACAATGGGGACTGGGTGTTTGAACGAAACTTTACCATTACCTCAGATGAAGCGGATTATTTTAATGCCACGGATTTGTCTATACCGCGTACGCCTTTGTGGATTTTCATTGCCGGTGGTGCTGTTTTGTTGCTTATTCTTACGTTGATATTTATTCGGATTTTCAAAGGTAAGACAAAAAAGACACAAAAACAATTGATTGATGATATTATGAAGGATTTGTAAAATGAGAAAAGAGGGAGATAAGCCAAAGCGGAATTGGAAAAAAATCATTTTTGCGGCAATTGTATTTTATATATTTTTGTTTGTAGGCATTGGGCTTATTATGTCGCCGATGTTGGAGACGGAAATCGTATCCCAAGCGGTGCACCGCTATTCTGTGATCAATTTTTCGGCTCAGGAGCTAGCGGACAATCATGCCAGATCACGGCCTACCGTAGAGATTTCCGAAGACATTGCCATCCCTGAGTTACCGGAAATCATCCAAAATTTGCCGGAAATAGACCGCAATGATATCATTGGTTTTGTGACGATTGAATCGGTGGGCATCTTTTTGCCGGTATTTTATGGAGCAACCCATGTGAATTTGTTGGCCGGGGCTGGTACTATGCGTCCCAATCAGCTTATGGGGCAGGGCAATTTTGCCTTGGCAGGGCATCATATGCGTGACCCATCTTTGTTGTTTGGTCCCTTGCTGAATGTGAGAGAGGGACATTGGATTCAGTTGAGCAATGGCAATGATGTTTATACCTATCGGGTTTTTCGTACCGAATTGATTCATCAAAGTCAGGTAGATGTGATTGATGATACTGCAGATGCTATTGTGACGTTGTTTACTTGTGACGTGCCGACCCATGGTACAGATTTTCGTTTTTTGGTGCAGGGTGAGTTGATTGATACCAGTGAGATAGGACATGTGAACATCACACCGGGTATTGGTGGAGTGGCAATTGCACAAGGTCAGGAGATTTCCACCTTTGCGGCTTCATTTTTGAATTATCGCCAAAGGATTGTGACCACCCACGAGGAACTGGGTATGTATTTTTGGCTTTTGCAGGTGGCAGGTATTGCGCTAGCCGCTGATATTGTGGGGATGTTACTATTTTTGGGCATTGAGAGAAAATACCAACAGATTAAACGGAGAAATGCAGAGAAGTTTAAATATCCTGTATAGATTCAAATGATATGGAAACACCCTTAAAATGCCGGTAAAATTGAGTATTTTAAGGGTGTTTTTGAATTTGAAAATAGACTTATTTCCAATTGACCCAAGGGTTAAAATCAAATACATAAACAACCCAACCATCAGGAAAATCATGCCGTTCTCCATGCTCCAGAATCGCCCTCATTTGTTCATGTTCATAAGCTTCTTTTATATAATCGACAGTTCCTACAAGAAATACCCGTTCTTCATTATGAAAAAAATCATGGGATGCCACACCTTGACGTAAAGGTTGACTAACAATGCCAAAATGGATATGAAAAGGGAACGGAATAACAACAACGTCCCAGTTAGCAACTGCAGTGATGGCGTGACTTTGCCAAAAAGCACCATAACCAACGGTCAGGTTTTCGTTCTTTAAAAAATGCACAACCCTTTGTCGACCTGATATTAAGTTGGGATTTCTTTTTACAGCCAAAGTATTTATACTTAGTAGGGAACCTATGCAGACAAGGACAAGTAGAGTGCCAATTAAATACTTTCGTAAGGTTTGGGGCTCTACTTCATTGGTTGAATGTTTATCGAGTGATAGTTTATGAGCCAAGGCCTGTTCAACACTATCCGGTTCGATTTTTTCAATTTCTTTATTTTCCATGATATTACAAAGTGATATAACAAATATGACACTGAAGAGGGATGTAGCAATAAAATTAAAGCGTTCTCCGATATTTATTGTAATTATTGCTTGTGATAAGACGGTAAAGATAACGGTGGTAGCAAGAATATGAACCAAATGCTTATCCGCAGAATTCTTGTTGCTATTCCAATAGATAAAAACTGTTACAAAAATAAAGAAAACCCGCATGATGAATAGAAAACCTTCTGCAGAAAATAGCCCATGATATCCAATTAGTCCGAAAGCATGAAATAGGCTTGTGATGGATTGAAAAATACGTTCGGTAATAAATTGACTAGAACTGACGATATCTAAGCTAAAAGTAAGGCCGGATTCTTCCAAAAGAACAATGTCATTTCGAATTAGAATATTTATCAATAACATCCCAAATACATTGAGCAAAAAAGCAATGAACGCATACAGCAATCCGATGATATTAATATTAGGGCTTTTTCTGCGAACACTACGTAAAATGGGTAATAATTCCACAAAAAGAAGAGGTGCATATAATACAATTAACATTCTTGGAGACTGAATGCCTTGTGCAAATGCAAGTAATAAGGTGATAATCCACAAAGCTTTTTGTAATTTGAATCCGGATTCTGTTTTGTATTTAATCCGCATATAAACACCTATGGTTAGAAATACCGTAGCTAAATGTGTTGATAAGGTACCATTGATAAACAAGATGGAAAAAACAGAAAATATATTATATCGGGAAAAAAATATCAGAAGTACGACGGTACCGACCAAGATAGCAAACGTACTTCTTTTTTGAAAGCGCAGCATATAGTGAAAAAGAGCTACATTTACAAGTAGCATCAATGAAACCGCAAGAGAATAGGCCAAATGAACGTTGCTTGTAATCCAATAAAATGGAATGGCGATGGTGGTGATATAAATAAAGCGCATTTCATTTATATGTGCCCAACCTTCCGGAAATAGAGAAAAGGTATTCGCCGCTTCTCTAATAAAAGCAAGGTCGGCAGCAATGTCAGAATGTAAAAAATCCCAATAATAAGAAAAATTGATATAGATGATGTAGCCAATAAGAGCAAACAAAATCAGGGAAACAACAATGGTAGGCACCAGATTTTTTTTATGTTCAGATAAAAGTTTTATGGGTTTCATGCGGTTATAGATTCCTTTCGAGGTTATGAATCATATTATTTATGGTTGCCTTTTTCTTAATTTTGTGATGCAAGAAAAGTAGTATCAAATAAATCAGAAAGGAGAGAATACTAATGATACTACCCCAAATAACACTTCTGTTATGATAGCGAAATTCCACGGTATGGATGCCGGTATCCAGTCTGACGCCGGCCATAGCTCCGCCGATGGTTATGATTTCCTTTTCCGCATCATTTACAAAGACACGCCAGTTGTTGGCATGGGGTAGTGATGTATATAACAGGCGAGGTTCTGCCACGGTTATGTTACCTACGATGCGGGTATCGGAAAAGTGGGTAAGTGCTAATGTTTCATTGGATAATAATGCTATTCCTTCAGTAAATACATCTTGGTTTAAAATGCCGACAAAAATATGCCAATTTGTGATGATCTCAGGGTTTGAAGTTATATTAATCGAAAAAAACGTATCTTGTTTCGTATTAGGCACAGGAAATAGATGGGTATGGAAAGGTCTATTCGGGAAAAGTGTTTTTAAAATATCTTCTTCGGTTTCTCCGCGCATTAAATATGCTAGGTGAACCCCAGGTATTTCTGTGTAAAAGTATAGAAGCCCATCTTCATGTATCTCATAAATTAATTGTATCACACCCTCTGTTTTGTCTTCGTCTAATACAAGAGCGTAGTTATCACCGATATATTGTAAACTATAATGTTGGCTTATTATTTCAAAAGGTTCAATAATTGTGAATAAATCTTCATTAAGTCCAGTTGCTTTGCGGAATAAATCATTTTGTGAATCAAATGGGTTTGGTACACTGCCGGTATAAGTTGCAGCTTCATTGTTCACCATAAAGCCAAAAGGCAGGTAATAATTATTTTGAAATAAATAAATATCATCCTTTGAGGTAACATAACTCCAGAGTACAGCATCATCCACAGGTATTTGCCCTTGGGTAATGAGATAACGTATATTAAAAAAAGCACTGTTGAGAGGGGAAGTTTCCACGTAATTAAAATGGTTGACTCTGAGATCACCTTGCAAACCAAGTTCTGTAACAAAACGATTGGTATTCATATTGGCGAAAGATGAAAAAAAGGATATCCCATCATAACCATAGAAAGCAGGGTTGTTTCGCATAGTATCATTGATATATTCTGTTCGGAAGAAGTCTGTGTCTTTCTCCGTGTGGCGTTTCTCTAATAGTTGTTGTACTGAGTCATAATGAAGAGTATGTTCTGTTCTAGATATTAATTGTCTGGTAGTAATACCATTAAAAGCAGTTAAACTTAGTTCAGTGAACATAATTGCGCATAATAGATACTTGAAAATATGTTGCTTTTTTGCAGTTATAATAAAAACAAACAAAACTAAGTATACCATACTTAGAATTAAATTATAGATGACATATCTTGTATCTTGTGCGCCACTCCACGCCATTATAAGTAAGAAAGCAGTAGCAAATCCCATTAGCAAAACGCTCGTTTTTTTAGATTCATTTAATAAGAAATAAGCTTGATATGCTATAGTAATTACTACAAAGGGAATGATAAAGGAAAAGCGGAAAGGAAATGCATGGGTAACGGTAAAACCATCCCATATAAAATTGAGTATGCTAATGTTTGTACTTAGTATTAGTAATACAAGGACAGAGATATACGCTATGCTTTTTTTAAGAGATATTTTGTTGGATAGTATAAATATGGGAATGAGCATGATACTGATCATTCCACTGTATAAATTTGGTATTCCATCAGGTGCAATAATGGTTGGTGGGGTAAAAGCAATAAAATTTCCAAGCACATCGGTGAAGTGTCTATAAATCTCAAATGCAGGAAAAGCCGTTGTAGCACGATAAGAGTTTTGCAAGGCGGAATAGGCCGGCAAAAGTAATACAGCGGCCATTCCTAAGGCAATTGTTGAGCAAACTAGTATGGTGAGAAAACGTCTGAAGAAGTTACGTAAACTTAACTTAGCCATAAAACACCAAGCAAAAAATATGATAGAGACAAAAATACAGATAATTAGACCAATGTAGAAGTTAAATAATACTGTCAAGGCCAAAGAGATGGTATATAGCCGATATTTTCCGTCTGTTATCAATGCATGAACTCCTAGCATTACAAGAGGAAAAATAGCGATGGCATCAAACCATATAATGTTTGGAAAATAACCGAGGACATAGGCACTCAAAGCATAAAAAGAGGAGAATACCGGTAAGAGCATATCGCATTTTTTTAGAGAAAGGCGTAAAAAGAGGCTCATAAATAAACCGGCTAAACCGATTCGAAATAATACAAATAACGTTAAAATTTCGCGTAAAAAGGCGTGGGGAAATAAAATGGCAAGAAAGTTAAAAGGGCTAGACAAATAATAGGCGAAATGGGCGGTATAATCATGCCCTCCTCCTCCACGCCAAGACCAAAGCAAAGACCCACCTTCTCGGACTCTATGCCAAAACTCGCTGATAAAAGGATAATATTGCTGCCAGAAATCTTGATATAGTATTGTTTCATCGCCAAAGGGGTATACACCTCGTAGGGCAAAAACAGTTCCCAAAATAAGGATGGGAATCAGTGTTGCCAGACTATGCAGTAGTATTTTTTGTTTTTTTGATAGTTCTTGTACCTGTTCCATCTCTAAAGTTGACCTTTCGAATCATGATTTAATGCAAATTGCTATCTTTGATTAAGTAAGCCGGACGCCTTTTAATCTCCAAATACATTTTTGAGATGTATTGCCCGATAATACCCAAGCAAAAAAACTGCCCCCCTCCAACAAAAAGTATCACACTAATTAAAGTAGGAAATCCGGCAACGGGATCGCCAAAAAAAACGGTTCGTAGAATGACATAACTAATGACCAACAGGGAAAGAAAAAACAAGAAAATACCCATCAGTGACGCAATCACAAGGGGAGCTGTTGAAAAAGATAAAATACCCTCCATGGAATAGCGAAACAATCCTGTAAAGGACCACGTAGTGGTACCATAAGCACGTTCAATATTTTTGTAGGGGAGCCATTTGGTTTCGAAACCTACCCAAGAGTGAATGCCCTTATAAAAGCGGTTGTATTCCGGCATGGTCAAGATGGCATCTACAACCTGACGGGTCATCATGGAAAAATCGGTTGCACCATCGGTCATTTTCACTTGTGCAATTTTGTTGATTAGTTTATAAAAGTTGCGTGCAAAAAAGGACCGTATTTTAGGTTCACCCTCCCGATTTTCCCGATAGGCGGTGGCACAGTCATACCCTTCTGTTACGATGCTTTCATACATAAGTGGTAGCATATCCGGCGGATGCTGTAAATCTGCGTCCATGACCACGGCATAATCTCCGTTACAGTTTTGTAATCCGGCATAAATAGCTGCCTCTTTGCCAAAGTTGCGGGAAAATGAAATATACTTCACCCGACTATCAAGATGGGCCACTTCTTTGATTTTGCTTAGGGTATCATCCCGAGAACCATCGTTTATCATTAGGAATTCAAATGCCACACCATAACGCTCTTTCATATCCTTGCTGATACTACATAGTTTTTCATAAAGGGGAGCAAAGGATTCTTCTTCATTGTAACAAGGGATAATAAGAGATATCATGTTTGCCATATTATATAATCCTCCCCATGGGTCTATTTGCTTTAAAAACAATTTTTTTGCTTAAAATATAGTTTAAAATAACAACAATTACGCTGATGGCTACCTTGGCGGCAAAACCTTCTATGCCAAACAAGGGATAGGTCAATCCGATTAAAAACAATAAAGGTACGCCAACAAGTTCTATAAGCCCGGTAAATAACCGGGAACCCAAAAATGTACCGGATTGGGCCAACAGGGATTTGGGTTTCCAATCATGGTTTTCAAAGACCCAAAGTTTGTTGGTGATAAAAGCAAAAACGACAGCAAATATCCAAGCAATCACGTTACTTACAGTTATGGAAAAACCAATCATTTGTACAGCCAAACTATATACGCCCCAGTTAATCAAGGTTGTAAGTATACCAAAAAACAAATAACTGATTTTTTCTTTATTTTTTTTTAGCGAAAAACGACCGGTAAAAAAATATTCAAATACATCAATTTTTTTGTGATGTAAGAAAAGCAGTGTTAAATAAAGTAAAAAGGAAAGAATGCTAATGATAGCTCCTAAAATCACACCTTGGTTGTGGTACCGAAACTCGACGGTATGATCTCCGGTACCCAATCGAACGCCTGCCATAGCACCACCGATGGTTACAATGTCTTCTTCCACACCATTCACAAAAACACGCCAGTTGCCGGCATGGGGTAGTGAGGTATATAACACCCCGGGTTCTGTCACTGTGATATCACCTGTAAAGCGTGTATCGGAAAATTCTGTAAGTGTTAAGGTTTCGGCGGATAATATTTCCATACCTTGGAGAAATAAATCTTGATTTAGGATACCTGCTAAGATATCTCCTCCGACCCTTTCTAAATCGGAATCGGCTTCGATGGAAACAAATTGTCCCGATTCAAAGCGGCCGGCAGAAAATAAGGTTGGCCGTCTGAGTTCTAGATTACGTAAAAGTGTTTGTTCTGTTTCCCCTGTTGTGAGACGTACATTATTAACATCAATGAAATTTGCATAAATGTACAGCAAATCAGTAGAGGGCATCTCATACATAACTCGAAACATACCTTCTGATTCGCCCGGATCTAATACGAGGTCATATGCACCGTAGTCATCAGGTTGCAAACTGTAATTGTCGCCATAGATATCAAACACATTAATTAAGGTAAATAAATCGCCATCCAGCCCCGTTGCTTTGCGAAATAAGTCATTTTGTGAGTTAAAAGGATTTCTTTCATCGCCAATATAGTTAACAATTTCTTCTTTTGCCATAAAACCAAAGGGTAGATATTGATTGCTTTTATATAATTGGCTCTCGCCCTCGGAAGCGATATACTCCCAAAAGATATCATTATCAATGGGATGTGCGTCACGTGCAAGCATATAGCGAATGTTTAAAAAAGCATTGGTCAAAGGTGAGCTTGCGATATATGTGTTGCGGTTAGCAGCATCCCAGCTTGGTAATCCCAAATCAGATGTAAATTTGGAAGCGTGCATGTTGGCAAAGGATGAGAAAAAAGAAATACCCTCAAAACTGTGAATAGAGGGGTCATTAAAAGTGTGCCACATGGTACGTTCTGTTCGGAAAAAATCTGTGTCATCTGTTTGGCGATGTTTCAGTAATGTCTGTACATCCTCATAATGAAGTGGATACTCACTTCTTCCGGATACCATTGTGGAAGCAACTCCATTATAAGCGTTTAAACTGAGTTCGGCTAAAATGACGATAAAAAAGGCACATTTAAAAAGATATCGTTTTACAAAGGGTAGTTTTTTTGTAACCATGAGTAAGATGAATAAAGCCAAATAAACAGCACTTAGAATGGCACTGTGAATAATGTGTTCTGTTTGTTGAAGGCCACCGTCCGCCATTAAAAGAAAGAAAGCTGCTGAAATGCCCATGGCCAAAATGGTTCCAAACTTCATCTCTTCCAGTAGCAATAAATAGGCTTTATATGCTATGAGAATGACAACAAAAGGAACTAAAAAAGAAAAACGGGCGGGTAGCATATTGGTATTTGTAAAAGCATTCCACATTATATCTAGTATATTTACATTGGTGCTGAGTACCAAAAAGAAAGCAATGGATGTATAAATGATGGTTTCTCGAACGGATGTTTTCTCGGATAACATAAATACCGGAATGAGCATGATGCTAATCATGCCACTATACAAATTGGGTAGCCCCTCCATACTGGTTGGTGGGGTAAAAGCAATAAAGTTGCCAATGACACTGAGAAAATTGTTGTATAGCAATAAACTGGGGACAGTTCCGGTTCGAAACGCATTTTGTAAGGCAGAATATACCGGCAGAAGTAATATAGCTGCCATTCCTAAAGCAACAATAGAACATATCGCAATTGTAACCAAGCGTTTTATAAAAATACGCAAATCCAATTTGGCGATAAAACATTGGGCAAAAAACATAATGGCAACAAAAATACAAACAAAAATGCCGATGTAAAAATTGAATAGTACGGCTAAGGCCAAAGAAATGGTATAAAGTCTATATTTTCCTTCTTTCACTAGAGAATAGACACCCAGTATGACAAGAGGTAAAAGGGCGATGGTATCAAACCACATAATGTTCCAGTAATAACCAAGGGTAAAAGCACTCAGTGCGTAAAAGGAGGAAAAGACGGGTAATAAAACATCATATCGTTTGATTGAAAAGCCTAAAAACATGCTCATAAACAAACCAGATAAACCAACTTTAAAGAGCAAGAATAATGTGAGCATTTCACGTAAATATGCATGTGGGAATAAAATGGCAAGCAAATTGAAAGGGCTGGCCAAATAATAAGCAAAATGTGCGGTAAAATCATATCCTCCACCTGCGGTCCATGACCAAAGCAAAGAACTACCTTCTCTTACTTTGTGCCAATAATCGCTGATAAAGGGATAATACTGCTGCCAGAAATCGGTAATCAGTATCTGATAATCGCCAAAGGGATATATACCGTTGAGGGCAAACATAGTACCTAAAATCAGCATTGGAATCAATGCCGATAAACTATGCACGATTATTTTATATTTTTTTGATACTTCTTGAATAGGTTCCATCTGAGCGTGCTCCATAAGTTAAAGTCTCCGTTTCCAATTTTGTTGAGGCGGAAAGTTCCGCTTTGACTCTATGCATATTGTACCAAATCGCTGACGCGACGGCTAGTACAACTTTTCCTTTTGCTTACCATTTCTTAAAATAGATAAAAAAATGTAGCGGTTTTTACATATCATATTTTTTAGCCCGACCTCCTCCGAACAGTTGACCTTTTGTGACTTGTCAACTAATTCAGGAGGATTCCAAAATGGACTATTTAAAAATTTTTAAAGAGATGATTTCTCTTCGCGGATTGACGGAACATACCGTCACATCCTATTCAACCTACATACACGCTTATCTTGATTATCTGATAGAACCATCAATCATTGTATTTCTCAACTCAGATTTTTTACACTATATGTTCTTCATAAACCATGGGATCACTATCAGCTTCCTATGCGCAAGTTCGATTATTATATTCCCT
>WRBB01000010.1 GCA_009779895.1 Lachnospiraceae bacterium | reverse complement strand
CACGCCTTAATTCCTCTAAAACCTCTGAACGAATTTGAGCGATTAATTGCTCGTGCCCGGAGGAACGTTCCCCACCTATTGCTTTCAACCCATCAAAAAAACCTTGCCCAAGCGCAAAGCCTCTAACAACTTGATGAAACACCGGCCCTTTATACTCCACAATTTTCTTTCCTTCCAAAAAAGGGGTTGTTACCATTAGCATTTTAAAATCCTACCTTTCGTAAAATTATTTTTGAAACCATAAGTACAAAATTTAAGTTATTATACCCAAGGCTTACAGCAATGTCAAGATATATTCCAATTCTTCCATATTTTCTATTTTATTGACCAATTCCCTTATCCTAGCTGAACCTGCCATTCCTTTTGTATACCATGCCACATGCTTACGCATTTCCCGAATACCAATATAATCCCCTTTGCACGCTAAAAGCAATTTTGCATGACGTAACATCATCTTTTGCATCTCTTCTTTGGTTGGGCGGGATATCAGCCTACCAGTCTTTTCATAGGCCACCAACTCAGAGAATATCCAAGGATTTCCCTGAGCAGCACGGGCTACCATAACCCCATCACAGCCGGTTTCCTCACGAATGGCTTGCGCTTGCGCAGGAGAGGTCACATCCCCATTTCCAATCACCGGTATGGTTTGAATGGTTTCTTTCACTTGACGAATAATACTCCAATCAGCCTTTCCGGTATAATACTGCTCCCGCGTGCGCCCGTGTACGGTAATGGCAGCTGCCCCGGCTTCTTCGGCTATCTTTGCAATTTCTACCGCATTGACACTCCGGTCGTTGAATCCCTTGCGAATCTTCACTGTCACCGGTTTTTGAATGGCACGAGACGTGGCATAAACAATATCATAAACCAACCTCGGATTGTTCATCAAAGCGGAACCTTCCCCATTTTTCACTATTTTAGGCACCGGGCAACCCATGTTAATATCTAATATAGAAAAGGGGCGGTCTTCAATACGTTTTGCCATCTCACTGATAATATTCGGGTCTGAACCAAATAGCTGTAAACTGACCGGCAACTCACCGGGATGAATCTCCAACAAACGCTCTGTATTTTTATTTTTGTATAAAATAGCTTTGGCACTAACCATTTCCATAACAGAAAGACCTGCGCCCTGCTCTTTACACAGCAAACGAAACGGCAGGTCACTTACCCCTGCCATCGGCGCAAAAATATAAGAATTTTCTAAAATAACATTGCCGATTTGTAGTTTTTTCATTGTAGTAATTCTACTCTTTCATGCATACAAAATAACCTTCATCTTTTATTCTTATTATAAATCAACCGCAATCCATCCAAACTTAGCTGTGCATTATACACATCAATACGATCTGTTGCCTCCGCAATCATGCGCCCCAGTCCTCCGGTTGCTACCACTTTTGCATTCACATAACCGGACGCTTCTTTTATCTTTTGCACAATATACTCTGTCTCTCCAATCGTACCATACACAAGCCCTGCCTGCATACTGGATATGGTTTCTTTAGCCAGAATAGACTTCGGCCTTTTAATCTCCACCGACGGTAACATGGCTGCGCCACCCCACAAGGACTGCAAAGACGTCTCAATACCAGGGGCGGTAATGCCTGCCTCAAATGTGCCCTTTGGTCCAACCAAATCATAAGTGGTTGCCGTGCCATAATCTATCACAATCACAGGACCTCCGTATAATTCATAACCACCCACTGCATCCACAATTCGATCCGGCCCGATTTCTTTTGGATCCTCAGTCACAATCGAAATGCCTGTTTTAATCCCTGCCGACACAATCAGCGGACGTGTATCAAGATATTTTTGAATTCCATTGGTAAAGGCATACATAATATCCGGAACCACCGATGCCACAATCACCGCATTGATTTTATCCCGTGGTATTTCCCGATATGCCAAAATTTGGCATAAATCAGCACCAAACTCATCCGAAGTTCGTTGCCGCTTGGTGGTCATACGAAAGGTGCCCTGCAACACTTCATCCTCAAAAACACCTAATTTAATATTGGTATTCCCTACATCTACGGTTAATAACATGACTTTTCTCCTAAAAATACCTTATAATACATCTCCAAAGCCTCAAATAACTCCACTCTTGTCTTTTGCAACTCTTTTATTTTTAATACACTACCAATTTCATCATAAAGCAAATCATCCGTTTCATGTTTTGTTTGTAACTCCAAATTACCCGCTTCATCAAAGGTAATGAGTAAGATACCGCCCACATCCTCCGTAAACAACACACATATCACTTGTAGCTCCTCTTTGATGCGGTCCGGCAAACCATCAAACACCGGATTGATATAAAATTTTTGCTCATACGCACTAGCAGCACAAAGAATCGTCATTTCCATGTATCATGCACCTCTCTACTTTCACTCACAATGTAGCTTTCATCACTGCCTTAATGGTGTGCATACGATTTTCCGCCTGATCAAAGACTTTAGACTGATCCGACTCAAATACCGCATCTGTTACTTCCATCTCCGAAATATGGAACAAATCACCCACCTCTTTACCAACCGTCGTTTTTAAATCATGAAACGCCGGCAAACAATGCAAGAAAATCGCCCCGGCACTGGCATTTTCCATAATTTTTTTTGTCACTTTGTAAGGAGAAAGAGCTTTGATACGACTTTCCCAAACTTCCTCCGGCTCGCCCATGGATACCCATACATCCGTATAAATCACATCCGCATCTTTGGTACCGGCAACCACATCTTCCGTCAAAGTAATCATCGCACCTGATTCTTTTGCATATTCCCGGCAGGTCGCCACCAATGCTTCATCGGGGAAATACGCTTTTGCCGTACAAGCCACAAAATCAATGCCCATTTTAGAACAAGCGACCATCAAAGAATTGCCCATATTAAACCTGGCATCCCCCAAATAAACCAATTTGATGCCTTTTAATTTACCAAAATTTTCATATATAGTCAACAAATCCGCCAACATCTGAGTCGGATGAAATTCATCCGTCAATCCATTCCATACCGGCACACCTGCGTACTCTGCCAACGCTTCCACAATCTCTTGACCAAAACCCCGATACTGAATGCCGTCATACATCCGCCCCAACACACGGGCCGTATCGGCAATGCTTTCTTTTTTACCAATCTGAGAACCCAAAGGGTCTAAATAAGTCACACCCATACCCAAGTCATAAGCTGCCACTTCAAAAGCGCAGCGGGTTCTGGTGCTCGCTTTTTCAAAAATCAAGGCAATGTTTTTGCCGTCAAATACCCGCACACTCTCCTTTTTTTTCTTTTTTTGCTTCAAATCCGCTGACAAGTCCAAAAGATATTGTATCTCTGCCGGACTAAAATCCATCAATTTCAAAAAATGCCTACCTTGCAAATTCATAAACCACGTTGCCTCCTTACTTCATACAATAATACCGCTGTTGCCACCGCCGCATTCAACGACTCCACCTGACCTGACATGGGAATTTTTAAACATACATCACTTTTTTCTAACAACGCCTGAGACAATCCATTGCCCTCATTGCCAACCAAAAAAGCCAAACCGCCTTGATAGCGTTCTGCACAATAATCCACTTTCCCCATCAAATCTGTTCCATACACCCGAATCTTTTTTTCTTTTAGTTCTTCCAAACACAGCAACAAGTCTTCTACCACCACAAAGGGCATACGAAAAATCGTACCCATGGTGGAACGTATCACCTTTGGATGATACATATCCACACAATCTCCATCCATAATAATACCAGTCACACCTGCGGCTTCCGCTGTACGAAAAATTGTACCTAAATTTCCCGGATCTTGCAAGGTTTCTAGCAACAATAACAAGGTTTTTTCTTCCCGCAACAACTCCGGCAGCCCATATCGCCTTTGCCGAACAATGCCTAAAATACCTTGGGGTGATTTGGTATCAGACATATACGAGAATACTTCATCCGATACCATTTCGCAAGGGTAAGAATATGTGACAATCTGATTTTTATGCTGTTTATAACATTTCTCTGACACATATATTTTTTTGATTTGCGCAGGAGGGATTTCCGCAACCAGCCGCAGACCCTCCACCACAAACAGTTCCGATGCATTTCTTACCTTGCTTTTTTTTTGCAGTTGAATCACTTCTTTGATCGCTCGATTGCTTCTACTACGAATCATTGATTATTCCATTTCTTTCAATATTTTTAAAGAAGAGTTGCTACCCACCACAACCAGCGTGCTGCCATGGGGTAATGGCTCGTTTGGGTCTACCTTAATGTCTAAATCCTTATTTAATAAAATACCCACTACATTAACCGCATACTTCTCCCGCACTCCAAGCTCTGTCAATGTTTTTCCTGACCATCGATTGGGTGTACTAATATGTGCCAAACTATATTCATCGGATAGTTCAATCCAATCCGTATACGATTTTGAAACCAGTTTTTTTGCCAGCCAATTGCCCATATCCCGCTCCGGAAACACAATGGCATCCGCACCCACTTTACGAAGTATGGTTGCGTGAAGTTCATCTGTTGCTTTTGCAATCACGTGAGGAATACCCAATTCTTTGGAAATAATCGTAGCTAAAATACTCACTTCCAAACTTTCAGAAGTGGCCACCACCGCTACATCAATGTGTTTTAACCCTAGGTTTAAAATGGCATCCGAATTTACCAAATCCGCACAGACTGCATAAGAAACATTGTCTGCGATTTCCTGAATGCGCTCCTGCGACTTATCCACAGCAATCACATCACAACCAAAGCTATCCAAGGTCAAAGCCACACTCGTACCAAAACTACCCAATCCAAACACTGCATATTGCTTATTCATACCAAACACCTATCCTATCATAATATATTTCTCCGGCAACTCACGCATCTGCTCTCCTCTATGAGCTTTACCAACAAAAACCAATGCGGCGGTAACAGGACCAATTCTTCCCACATACATCAATACCATCAAAACACCTTGGCTGGCACGGCTCAAAGTTTGAGTGATACCCGTAGATAAACCAACCGTTCCGAGAGCTGACGTTCCCTCAAACCATATGCTTAAGAAATCTTTGGCCGGCTCCAAAATCGTAATCACGGTAATAGAAGTGAGCAATAGCATAAAATACAAAAACGTAATGGTAATGCCTGTTTTTACAACGGTTGGTGCAATCCGCCGTCCAAAGCATTCCACTTGTGCACGTCCTCGTAACACAGAAATCGTCGTCATAATCATCATCGCAAAGGTAGTGGTTTTAACCCCACCCGCTGTACTGCCCGGTGAACCACCAATAAACATCAAAACCGAACTCCACACCTTTGAACCGTTGGTCAATCTATCTTGCGCCACTGTTACAAAACCACCCGAACGGCTTGTTACCGACTGAAAAAACGAAGCCATCACCGTCTCACCTGCTTTTAAACCACCCATCGTTGCTTCGTTGTTCATTTCCAGCAAGAAAAAGCCCAAGGCTCCCAAAACAATCAATATACCACTCATAGACAATACCATCTTACTTTGCAAACTCAACCGGGAAAACAAACGACAAAAGGGTGCTTTTCTTCGAATAATCTCTTTGCTATTGTCAAATAAATCACTCCAAACGGTAAAACCCAAACCACCCATCACAATCAAAGCCATCACGGTAAAATTAATCAAAGGCGAACCCACAAAAGGTTCAAAATTGTCCGGTCCCATCAAGTTCAAATCCGCATTACAAAAGGCGGATACTGCATGATAAATACTCATGCCAATCCCCCTCGTCCACCCAAAACGCGGAATAAAATCAATGGCAAAAAACAATGCACCAATCAATTGAATCACAAATGTGATTTTGATAATGCGAAGAATAAACGTCATCATACCCGTCAAGGTATTTAAATTATAAGCCTGTTGAATCACAATCCGCCCTTTGATTGTGACTTTTTTACTAATCAGCTTAAAAATAATCATGGTGCAAGCAATCACACCCAATCCGCCAATCTGAATTAAAATCAACAAAATCACTTTTCCAAATAACGTAAATTGAGTTGCCGGCACAATGGTTACCAATCCGGTTACGCAAATGGCACTGGTTGCCGTAAAAAGCGCATCCAAATAAGCAATCGGCTCTCTATTGCTAATGGGTAGCCACAATAAAAGACTACCCATTAGAATGATCCCTAAAAAGCCCATAGAAACAATTCTAACCGTACTGAAACTGCCGCTTCGAACCTCTTTTTTTATTTTCATCGTCCAATCCCCCTTATGAGGATTTTTACCTGTTTAAACCTTAAAACGATAACCAACACCCCAAATTGTCTCAATATATTGCGGGTGAGATGTATGATACTCTATTTTTTCTCTGATTTTTTTGATATGAACCGTAACCGTAGCCGCATCACCAACACATTCCACACCCCAAATTTCTCTAAACAAATCTTCTTTGGTATACACATGGTTTGGGTGCCCCGCCAAAAAGGTCAGCAAATCAAATTCTTTTGTGGTAAAAGAACATTCTTCGCCATTTAACCATACCCGCCTTGCCGCAACGTTGATTTTCAAACCGCGTATCTCAATCTCTTGGTCTTCTTCCGCTTCATTGCTAATCAAACGATCGTACCTTGCCACATGCGCCTTAACACGAGCCACCAATTCGCTGGGACTAAAAGGCTTAGTCATATAATCGTCTGCGCCCAAACCCAATCCACGAATTTTATCAATGTCATCTTTTTTTGCCGAAACCAAAATAATCGGCGTATCTTTAACTTCCCTGACTCTTTTACATATTTCAAAGCCATCCACACCCGGTAACATCAAGTCTAAAATAATCAAATCATACTCCCCTCTTAATGCTTCTTTTAGCCCATCTGCACCGTCATTTGATGTCTTAACCGAAAAGCCGCTTAATTCCAAGTAATCTCTCTCCAGGTCCGCAATGGCCTCCTCATCTTCAATAATCAAAATACGTCTACTCATTCCCTTTACCCTCCTGATATTTCCTTACTACAAAATGCATTGTTGTACCTTTGTTGACCTCACTGCTTGCCCAAATTTCACCATCATGTTCTTCTATTATCTTTCTAACAATCGATAAACCAATGCCACTGCCCCCACGAGATGAATTGCGGGAAGTATCTGCCCGGAAAAATCGATCAAATATATAAGGTAATTCATTGGCCGCAATGCCCTTGCCGTTGTCACTAAGCTCAACTTGGACAAATTCACCCACATCCAAAAGTTTCATCCGCATCTTTGCCTTTGGTTTGTCCATATATTTAACCGAATTGCTTACGATATTGTTCATCACCCGCAGCATCTGTTCCGGATCTAAAATCACCTTAACATCCGATGCCAACTCATCCACATAACAAAACAAAATACCTTTTGCTTCTAAATCCAAAGACAGCTCTTCTGCACATCCGCCGAAATATTGTTTTGCTGATGTTGCCGTCAAATTGTAAGTCACATGGTTTGCATCAAATTTTGAATACAAGGTCAACTCATTAATCAGAGAATCCATTTCATTTGCCTTAATGGCTATGGTTTTGATATAACGCTCTCTTTTTTCCGGTGTATCCGCCACACCATCCATAATCCCCTCAACATAACCTTTAATCGCTGTAATCGGTGTTTTTAAATCATGGGAAATATTACTCACCAATTCTTTATTTGCAACGTCTAGGGCAATTTTTTCCTCTGCGTTTTCTTTGAGCCGTTTCCGCATCTCCTCAAACCCACGGCAAAGCTCACCAATTTCATCATTTACATCAATCATAATTTCAAAATCCAGATTGCCTTCACCAATTTCACGAGCCGCCTTTTGTAGTTTATCCAAAGGAGCCGAAACCGTTTTGTAAATCCAATAAGTCAAAAGAGCCGCTATGACAATGACGACCAAAAGATAAACCTGCTTTACCTCATCCATCGGCATATAATCAAATATATATGTGCTAAAAATCGTATATAAAGTTGGCATCAGCATAACGGTCAAAAAAACGATGGTCAACTTGGTTCTTAACTTCATTATTAAAACCTTTCTGAATCCTAAACTATTTTTCTATAAAGCTTTATTTCTTTATAATTAATATTATATACTTTTTTAGAACATTTTAATAGCCATAAAATAAATATTTTATGGCTATTTCTTTTTTATAACCTATTTCTTTCCCAATTAATATTTCTTTAAGACTTCTACCTTATCCAGTTTTTCCCAAGATAATTCCAAATCTGTCCGTCCAAAATGACCATACGCTGCTGTTTGTTTATAAATCGGACGGCGTAAGTCCAACATATTGATAATGCCCGCAGGACGAAAATCAAAATTTTCCCGGATAATTTCAACTAACTTTTCTTCCGAAAACTTCCCTGTACCAAAAGTGTCAATCATAATAGAGGTCGGATGGGCCACACCAATGGCATAAGAAATCTGAATTTCACATTTCTTTGCCAATCCTGCCGCCACGATATTTTTTGCTGCATAACGTGCCGCATAAGCCGCTGAACGGTCTACCTTGGTGCAATCCTTGCCGGAAAAAGCACCACCACCGTGACGTGCCATACCACCATAAGTATCCACAATAATCTTGCGACCGGTCAAACCGCTGTCACCATTTGGCCCACCGATTACAAAACGGCCGGTTGGATTGATGAAAAACTTTGTCTGTGCATCCACCATATCAGCAGGAATCACCTCATCAAACACATATTGCTTGATGTCTTGATGAATCTGCGCCTGGGTCACTTCCGGGTTATGCTGTGTAGATAACACAACCGTATCTAAACGTTTGGGCTTGCCTGTTTCATCATATTCCACCGTTACCTGGGTTTTTCCATCCGGGCGCAAATAAGGAAGTATATTGTCTTTGCGTACTCGTGTCAACTGCAACGCCAATTTATGAGCCAAGGCAATGGGATAGGGCATCAATTCCGGGGTTTCATCTGAAGCATAACCAAACATCATACCTTGGTCTCCCGCCCCGATTAAATCAATTTGGTCTTCTACCACATCCGCTTTTCTATCTTTCTTTACCTCAAAAGACGCATCTACGCCCATGGCAATATCGCTTGACTGCTCATCAATGGCAACAATCACCCCGCAAGTATCCGCATCAAACCCAAACTTTCCACGGGTATAACCAATATCTGTCACCGTCTCCCGGACAATTTTTTGAATATCCACGTAAGCATTGGTGGTAATCTCTCCCATCACCAGTACCAATCCCGTTGTAGTGGTGGTTTCACAAGCAACCCTACTCATCGGATCTTGTTCCATCAAAGCATCTAAAATCGCATCGGAGATTTGGTCACACATCTTGTCCGGATGTCCTTCTGTTACAGATTCTGAAGTAAATAATAATTTTTCCATATTTTTTCCTTATTTTATCCTTTCACACAAAATTGAAAAGCCGCTCCTCGCAAAGCGGATCGGCAAAAGAGAACGTTTCTTTCTGTTTTTTGTACTTCACTTATTCTACACCAAACAAACTAGAAAATCAACCGCTTTTCCATTATACTATAGATATAAACAAGCATGTATCAAAACCAATTATCGTCCATGGAGGTGTTCATTATGTTGCATCAAAACAAACTACTATCTGAAAGCGAATCCAAGTCACCCAATCAAACTGTTTTCCAATTTGATAGCAAGTGCCCCAAAAACCAATTGGGCATAGATCCTGTTCCGCCTAATATTGCCTATCGTCTCATCAAAGATGAAATGTTGGGCGAAAGTGGTACGCGCCAAAATCTTGCCACTTTTTGCCAAACCTACATGGAACCGGAGGCCGAAGCTTTGATGACAGAATTTATGGCCGTAAATGCTGTGGATAAATCCGAGTACCCCCGTATGACAGAATTGGAAAATCGCTGTGTCAATATTTTGGCGGATTTGTGGCATGCGGATTTGGATACCGCAATTGGTACCTCAACGGTAGGTTCATCGGAGGCTTGTATGTTAGCCGGCATGGCCATGAAATTCAAGTGGCGAAAAAAAGCACAAGCACTGGGCCTAGAAACCACCCGTCCAAATTTGGTCATCTCTTCCGGTTTTCAAGTTTGCTGGGAAAAATTTTGTGTTTACTGGGATGTTGAACTTAGAGAGGTACCTGTTGATGAACATCATCTCAATCTAAATCTAAATACCGTTATGAACTATGTAGACGACAATACCATCGGCATTGTCGCCATCTTGGGCATCACTTATACCGGAAAATTGGACAACGTACAAGAATTGGATTCCATTGTAGAACAATACAATAAAACCGCTCGCATAACCATTCCAATTCATGTAGACGGTGCTTCCGGCGGTATGTTCATCCCCTTTACCAATCCCCGTTTGCCTTGGGATTTTCGTTTGCACAATGTCCATTCTATCAATACCTCCGGTCATAAATATGGATTGGTTTATCCCGGCATTGGTTGGATACTGTGGAAAGAAAAAACTGCTTTACCCGAAGAATTGATTTTTTATGTCAATTATTTGGGTGGTAAAGAACCTACCATGGCCATCAATTTTTCACGTTCCGGCAGCCAAATCATTGGCCAATACTATATCTTTATGCGATATGGACGAAAAGGCATGGAAATGGTGCAAAAACATACCCTGGAAATCGCCAAACAAATCGCAGATGCATTAAAAGCCACCGGGCTTTTTACACTCTACAACGAAGCGGATGATATGCCTATTGTCTGCTATCGCCTCAAAAACCCGGATTTACACAAATGGACCCTATACGAACTGGCCGATCGACTTAGCATGAAAGGCTGGCAAGTACCCGCCTATACTTTACCTGCCAATCTGGAACATGTCCTCATACAACGGGTTGTGGTACGTGCCGACTTTTCTCAATCCCTGGCAGAAGAATTTTTGGCAGACTTAAAAGAAGCCATCTGTTATTTGGAAGCACATATGCAGGTAGATAGCATACAAAAAACCTCTTTGGAAACCCACGGTTTTACCCATTAAATGTTCGCATAAAGTAAAAAGGCTGTTGCAAAAAACGCAACAGCCTCACTTTTATCCAACTTTTAATTTAAATTTTTGTATCTCCTTAGCATCAACCACACGTTCAATCACACCACCCAAACTCCGAAGCTTCCCTTCAAAGTTTTCGTATCCCCTTTGGATATACACAATGTCATCCACAATGGTAATGCCCTCCGCTGCCAATCCTGCAATCACTAGTGCTGCACCTGCTCTTAAATCGGGCGCACTGACCCGTGCACCGGAAAACTTCCGCACACCCTCGATGGTAGCAAAACTCCGATCAATCTTCACATTGGCACCCATGCGAGCCAATTCACTTAAATATTTCAAACGATTTTCAAAAATACTTTCTGTAATCGTACTTGTACCACCGGCCAATGCCAATGCCACACCAATCTGCGGTTGCATATCCGTGGGATAACCGGGATATGGCAGAGTTTTTACCTGTGTGCATTTTAACTTTCCTTTGGAAACCACACGTACCGCATCATCAAACTCTTCCACTTCACAGCCGATATCAATCAATTTGGAAATAGTGGAGTCCAAATGCTTGGGAATGACATTTAAAACGGTCACATCCCCTTTTGTTGCTGCTGCCGCAAACATAAATGTCCCAGCCTCAATCTGATCCGGAATAATAGAATACTCACTTTTACGCAAGGACTTTACACCACGTATCCGAATCACGTCCGTACCGGCACCGCGGATATTGGCACCCATACTATTCAAAAAGTTGGCAACGTCAACCACATGGGGTTCTTTTGCCACATTTTCCATAACAGTCAAACCATCCGCCATCGCCGCCGACATCATCACATTAATCGTCGCTCCTACAGAAACCACGTCAAAATACAGATGTGTCCCACGTAAAACATCCGCTTCTGCTACAATTTTTCCGTTTTTTATCTCTATCTCTGCACCCAAGGCACGAAACCCTTTTAGATGCTGATCAATGGGACGGCTTCCAATGTTGCATCCGCCCGGTAGAGCTACTTCCGCTCTCTTATACTTTCCTAACAATGCACCCAGTAAATAATAAGATGCCCGAATCTTTTTGATAAAGTCGTAATCAATGTTCAAACCACCAATGGTGCTACCATTGATCTTCACGGTATGGCAATCAACACGCTTTACCGTCGCACCAATGCCGCTGATGGCATCCAACATAACATTTATGTCATTCACGTCCGGCAGATTATCTATCAAAACTGTTTCATCCGTCATAACTGCCGCTGCCAAAATCGCCAAAGCTGCATTTTTTGCTCCGCCTATCTCAACTTCCCCAACAAGCGGATTTCCACCCTTGATAATATACTGTTCCATGTTTGCACCTCATGCATCCCGATTTAAAAAATCGTAACCCCTTTATCTATTTTCCCCTACTGCTTCCCCAAGACAGTAACATCTTCACATTATATCACATTTCTCAAATTTGTAAATTGTTTTTTCAAAACTTCTATACAAGCCCTGTTTCTATCAACCAATGGAGCCACGAATGACCCTGTGATAAAAATTGCGAATCATATCCCTTTTCCTGGTTCCATCCTGATCCAATGACTCCAAATCTATATTGGCAATAATACCCAACACAGCCGGACTATCATAAACACCAAACATCTCCGTCGCAACCGGACTGTCACTGATATCAATACCATACTCCAAGACAAGATTCATCTTTGCCAACTCCTCTTCCGAAAATAACAAAGCTAAATCCATAAATACATCTTGTTGCATATAATGCGCAAACACGTGTTCATTTACAATGAATAAATCCATGCCTTGGGCAGCCACAATCACCACAAATTTTTGGACTGACTGCATATCCAGTTCACCGCCTTGACTAAAATAACTATGATCCAAAGAGATTACACTGAATCTATTATCTATATTAAGCAAGTATTTAATTTCTTTTGCTGCGTTTTCTCCATCCATCCCTCTGCTATCCGTAATCGCAATACGCAACACATCCTGATGGCGACTATTGTCAATCCATTGAAACACAAACACAAACAACAATACAAGGAGCACCGGAAGAAATACAATGAATTTATGATAGGCCCACATATGAGAGGCTTTTTCCGGAAAGGTCATCGCCTTTATTTTTTCGATTTCCATCTGCCGTTTCTCTTTGGGTATTAAATCTGATTCAAATTTATGCATCTTTTCTTTCACATCCTCTTCTCCCACTTTGTTTCTTCTATCTTTAATCCATAAAAAGTAAAAGCTGCCACACAGCAATATTTGCTATTGTGGACAGCCTTATCTCTTGATACTTAATCCTGTACGTAAGGCATCAATGCAACGTGTCTGGCTCTTTTAATTGCTACTGTCAACGCTCTTTGATGTTTTGCACAGTTTCCTGTAATTCTTCTGGGCAGTATCTTGCCTCTTTCAGAAATATATTTCTTTAATTTTGCCACGTCTTTGTATTCGATCTCATTGTTTTCTTTTCCACAAAATACGCAGACTTTCTTTCTTCTACGTGATGGTCCTCTTCTTTTAAAACCACCTTCCGGTCTTCCACCTTTTTCGTAAGCCATTTCATTTACCTCCAATGATATTGTAATCTTCATCTACTTAAGGCTTTGGCATAATCAGTTAGTTAAAAGGTAATTCTTCATCTATCCCATCCGGGATGTTCATAAACCCATCTCCCGCATCTGCACTCGGTGCCGGGCTTGTAGGTGCTGATTGCTGATAAGCATTCATATTTCCACTGTTTTCATCTCTGCTTTGCGCAAACTCTTGCTCTTCTACAATGACTTCTGTTGTATACACCTTTGCACCCTCACGATTGGTATAACTACCCGTTTGGATACGTCCCGAAATCGCAACCCGCATACCTTGACGGAAATACTTTTCCGCAAACTCCGCAGAGCGACCAAACACAACACAGGGAATGAAATCCGCTGACGGCTCGTTGTCTCGCTTGAAACGACGGTCAACAGCTACTGTATATCTCGCTATCGCAGTTGCATTTTCACCTTGAGAATATCTAACTTCCGGGTCTCTGGTTAAGCGACCCACCAAAACTGCTTTATTCATAAATAACCTCTTTTCTCTATGCTTCTTGTTTTACGCATAAATATCTGAGTACATGGTCCAAAATGCGGATTCGTTGTTCGACTTCGCTAGGAACACTTGCATCAGACTCGAAGTGGATGAAATAGTAATAACCCTCTTTCATCTTTTGAATTTCGTAAGCGAGTCTTCGCTTGCCCCATTCATCAATGTCAGATATCTCGCCACCGAAACGTGTGATTAATTCTTTCACTTTTTCGATAACTGCCGTTCTGGCATCGTCTTCGATTTTTGCGCTGACAATAACAGTTAATTCATACTTGTTCATGTCTTTTCGCACCTCCTTATGGTCTCTGGCTTCCGAATGATATCGGAAACAAGGAATTGAGTCTTCCGTTCCTAATCTTATTTTAAATAAAAACGGTACGTCACATTTCAATATACTACCACAAAACGAAACGTATTTCAAGTATTATTATTCAACCCGATCCATCCGGCCTAATCTGCCCACTCTGCCTGTAACGCCACAAGAACACCATGCAAAATAAAGCGATCCTCATCCCGTACATTTGTACAGGTAGACAGGGTTACAATATGAGAATCCACACCCACTTGAACCTCCTCTATTATATAGAAAGAACTCTGTCTTATCATATCCAAATAATTTTGAAAATCTGCATCATCTACAAAGTTCATTTGATACCTCGGGTCATTATCCCGCACCTCTGCCGCCGCAAATACGCGATAGGTTCGAACAAAACCATCCGGTGTATAAATATAAAAATAGGGATTGGCTCTGGCAAATGCAACATCCCGGTAATCCGAAAGCTGAGAGAACATACCGCCGCCAATGTGCATATTATGTCCATGAATAAAGGTATTGCGATCACGGAAATTGGCATTGTTATACATATCCATAAAGATCGCACCTAGTATATTATAAGAACCATCAAAAGCACGAGTCAGATATTCCGCATTATCATGGCTACGCACCACAGGATAATTAATCGCCTCCGGTTGATCAAAACGCAGCCATGCGATGGTATCCGGATTGATTTCCCGCAAACCCTCAAAATCAATGGAGGATAAGCGCACTCTTGTATTGCCCCCCTCGTCCACTATCTGCTCTGTTGTAATATGAAGCCGCACACCGTCATAGATACGTCCGCCCTCAAAATAGGGCCATAAATTGATGAACAACTGATACAAAGAAAATACAAATACCCCAACCGCAATGATTAACACAATCATGGATATGGGACCAAAGGCTCTGCGTCTTTTTCGCCGCTTGCGTGGTTGCCTGCCTCGCGCATTTCTTTTATTTGGTGGCATACTCAAAATACCTCATTTCCTATCGTAATAAACTTTTTTAAAACCCTACTGTTTCATGAAGCAAAATAACTTTGATGCGCTGTGGTACCCGAGAATACCTAGTAATCAAAATATTGCAGCAGATACACTGAGGATGCTTGCAATCAGCACAAATACCTGTTTTAGAACATGGTGTTTCCAAACCAAAACGCTGTGCATTGATTGGAGATGCGACCGTCCTCGCTCTTTCCATCGCAGCATCTAAGGTTTTCATCACCTTATTCATACTCACAATCAAAATCAAATGACCGGGACCATAGGAATACGCTGCCACCCGATTTGAACTTCCATCCACATTGACCAAAATACCATCTTCCGTCATTGCATTGACACCACCCAAATAATAATCACAGTCAAAGGCTTGCAAGGTAATTTTACGAGCCTCTTCCGGGCTTTTTGTCTTTTCTCTGTCCATGATTTCATAGGTTCCTTTTTCATATAACGCCTGCATCAAACCAATATCATGCGCAGATTTTGCACCGCCCCAACTCACAGAGCTACCCGCCGGAATCAACTCCAACGCTTTTGCGCAGGCCTCCTCTTTTGTAACTACATAATAAGCCTCCATATTTCTGGATTCCAATGCTTTGATTAGCTTTTCTGATGCCAGTTGATTTCTCATTTTCTCTGCTTTTTCCATATTCATATCATCTCTCCTTTTTCATCGCTTCTTTTAATTGCTCTAAAGCTTTTTCCAAAACAGCCCTGGGGCAAGCAATGTTCATTCGCTCAAATCCAACGCCGCATTCCCCGAATTTTGTTCCCACATCCAACCACAACCCGGCTTTTTGAACAATCAGGTCTTCCTTTTCTTTCTCCGTCAAGTGCAGGTCACGTAAATCCAACCAAACTAAGTAGGTGCCCTCCGGCTCCGTCCATTTTATCTGAGGCATGTATTCTGCGAAATACGCCCTCATAAAAGCAAGGTTTCCCTGCAAATATTCCAGCAACTGATTCAACCAATTTTCCCCGTGGCGATATGCAACTTCGCAAGCAAGCAACCCCATGGTGTTTAGCTGACTAAAACCGGCCTTTCTGATTTGTTCACGGAACATACGCCGCACATGCGGATTGGCAATAAATAGGTTGGAAATCTGCAAACCTGCCAAATTAAATGTTTTACTCGGTGCCGTACAAGTAATGGTAATACCTCGAAATGCTTGATTTAAATCGGCAAATACTTGATGTTTGCCTTTATAAACAAAATCCTGATGTATTTCATCACTTACCACCAGAACCTTTTTGCGTACGCAAATCTCTCCCATGGCCAAAAGCTCTTCCTTTGTCCAAACTCTTCCCACCGGATTATGGGGATTACAAAGAATAAACATCTTTACATCCTGTTCTTCGATTTGCTTTTCGAAATCCACCAAATCCATATGATACTTTCCATCATCCCCCAAAACCAAAGCATTATCCACCAACTTTCTGTCATTTTCTTCTATTACATGAGAAAAGGGATGATACACAGGCCGTTGAATCATAACAGCCTCTCCAACTTTGGTAAAAGCCTGCACCGCCATCGCCAAAGCAAACACAACACCCGGTGTTTTTACAAGCCAGGTCGGCTCTACCTGCCAGTCATGTTTTTTTTGCATCCAACCTGCAATCGCTTCAAAATAATGTGCGTCTGATTCCGTATAACCGTAGATACCATGCTTTACCCGTTCTTCCAAAGCTTTGCTCACTTCTTCAGGCACACGAAAATCCATATCCGCCACCCACATCGGAATCAAGCCTTTTGGTTTGCCCATTCGGTCTGCACCATCATATTTGATACAATCTGTATTTTTTCGGTCTATGATTTCATCAAAATTGATTTTTTTATTCACGCTATATCTCCTTATCCTTAATTAATGCATCTGCAAACAGAGCAAATTCTGCCAACGTCAAAGCTTCACCTCTGATGTTTAAGCCCTTACCCAAACGCACTAAGGCTTGTTCGATCTGTTCCTTTGAAAAATCCAATTCTGCTGCATTTTTTATTCCATTTGCCAAGGTTTTTCGCCGTTGGTTAAAAGATGCCCGAATCAATTGAAATAACAATCGTTCATCACCCACTTCAATCGGTGGATCTTCATATTTATCCAGGCGCACCACTGCCGATCCGATATTCGGCCTTGGTATAAAACAATTTGGCGGCACATTTGCCACCAAATAGGGCTTGGCATAATATTGAACGGCCAAAGACAAAGCCCCATATTCCTTGGAACCAGGGCCTGTACGCATACGGCTTGCTACCTCTTTTTGCACCATTACCGTCATGCTTTTTAAGGGCACATGGCTTTCAAACAAACCCATAATAATCGGTGTAGTAATATAATAAGGCAAATTGGCAATCACCTTAATCGGACGCCCGCCGTTTTCCTGTTCTACCAAGTCATGAATATCTATTTTCAAAATATCTGCCGAAATAACCCGTACATTATCAAATCCCTCTAGGGTGTCTGCCAAAATAGGAAGCAACATCTTGTCAATTTCTACCGCAATTACTTTTTTTGCCGCACAAGAAAGGTATTGGGTCAAAGTACCAATGCCCGGCCCTATCTCTAACACAACATCATCTTGCTCTATCTTTGCTGCCTGAACAATCTTATTTAATACGTGGGTATCAATCAAAAAGTTTTGACCGAACTTCTTTTGAATATTAAATTGATATTTCTGCAAAACAGCTACCGTATTCTGGGGATTTCCCAAACTCGGCTCTCTCATACTCTATTCTCCAAGGTTATATACTTTATTTCCATTTTCCCATGTAACGGCCAACACTTTTTCAAAAGAAACACCTTTTAATTCTGCAATGGCCTTTGCCACATATTTTAAATTTGCAGAGGTATTGCGCTTGCCCCGATTGGGTATAGGAGATAAATAAGGTGCATCGGTTTCCATCACAATCGAAGACAACGGAATCTCTGCCACCACTTCTTTTAATTTCTTTGCATTGGGAAAGGTCACCACACCTCCTACACCAATATAATATCCCATTTTAACATATGCACGCGCCTGCTCCACAGAATAAGAATAACAATGGATAATTCCCGGCAAATCATGGGCATATTCTTTCATGATACCATAAGTATCCGCCGCTGCCTCTCGACTATGAACCACAATGGGCAAAGAATAGGCCCGCGCCAAACCAATCTGGCGAACCAACATTTCTTTTTGCAACTTGTGATTGTTTTCGTCCTTGTCCCAGTAATAATCCAGACCGATTTCGCCCACTGCAATGATTTTTTCTTTTTGCAAGAATTCTTGCATTGTTTCAAAAACCTCTTCCGTCAGCTCTTTAATCACACTTGGGTGTATGCCAATACTGCCATACACAAAGGGATAATCTGCCGTCAGCTCTACCACCTTTTCCCAAGAATCACGGTTGGAACCAATATTCACAATCCGGCCAACCCCATCCTGTTCCATCGTAGCCAACAGTTCTGTTCTATCTCCATCAAACTGCCCATCATCATAATGAGCATGGGTATCAAATATCATCCGCTATCCTCTATAATAATTAATCAAGCAACCTTTTAAAATAATCTCCCGCTCATTGTCCGTTAAATCTCCCAACGTCAAAGAAATCTCCTGAAAACCTGTTTCTTGTCCCTGCTTCATCACATAAGCCTTGATGATTTCATCCTTATTTTCTACCGCTGCACGAATATCCGGAAATACAATATAATCACCATTTTCAAAAGGCAATGCCTTGTGATTTTCCTCTGTAATAAAGGGTAACATACCCCAGTTAATCAAATTGGAACGGTAACGTTTGGTTGCATATTCATTGGCAATATTGCCCCAACCACCCAATACTTTTTGGCAAGATGCCGCCTGCTCTCTGGCTGAACCATCTCCGGGTTTTATGGCAAAAATCAAACTGCCCACCCCAAAAGTGTTTTTTTTCATTTGCGGAAATGTTTTTTGCGTCGCTTTTACAATTTTTTCCAACTCCGGCAAGACATCCAAAGGGCACCTGCCCGCCTCAATGGCTTTTTGCGCCTTTTGCACTTCCTTTGCACGCCCTACATAAGCCGGATCCTTTCGAGACAAGGTAAACTCTGCCAACCCCAAAGGATTGGAGCGATAAGAAGAGGTCTCCCCGGAGGGAATCAGCTCATCTGTGGTAGTTACCGGATCGTGTATCTCGGATACTACTTTCAAAATCAAGTGGGCAGGTAATGCAACCATCGTAGGCCAATCTTTGATATTTGGCCCAAACTGAATTTCCACAGATGGATCCGCCAAACCTTTGCTATCAAAAATACGATTTTTATAAATGGTCTGATCAAAATAATACCTCTGCCCCGTATAAGTTACATCAAAGGCATCCGCCGGTGTCAAATAACCTTGATTGGCTGCCGTAGCCGCAATGGAACGGGCATCCATCAGCGCAACGGAGGATATCTGGCCGCTTTGGCTTTTAGAACCCTCCCGGTTCGGAAAATTTCTCGTTGTATGACGTATGGATAAAGCTCCGTTCGCCGGTGTATCTCCGGCTCCAAAACAAGGGCCGCAAAAAGCAGTCTTAATCACGGCACCCGCATTTAAAAAATCTACCAACACTCCATTTTTTGCCAATTCTGCATACATCGGAGTACTGGCCGGATAAACCGAAAGTGAAAAGACATCCGTCCCTGTACTTCTACCCCGGATAATGTCTGCCGCCGCACAAATATTTTCAAAACCACCACCTGCACAACCTGCTATGATACCTTGTTCTACATATAATTTGCCGTCACGAATCTTATCACGCAACGTATAGTCTTTCACACCATCTAACACAGTCAATGCTTTTTGTTCCACATCATAAAGAATATCTTCTAAATTTTCATTTAAGGTATCAATGCAATAGACATTGCTTGGATGAAACGGCATCGCAATCATCGGTTTTACCTTATCTAAATCTACGTAAACCATACCCTCATAATAAGCCACCGAACCCGGATTTAATGCTTTATAATCACCCTCACGTCCATGAATTGCATAAAATTCCCGAATCTCTTCATCCGTAGTCCAAATAGAAGAAAGACAGGTGGTTTCTGTTGTCATCACATCAATGCCAATCCGAAAATCCGCACTTAGATTTTTCACACCCGGCCCGACAAATTCCATCACTTTATTGTTCACATAACCATTGTCAAAGGTTGCGCCAATAATCGCCAGAGCCACATCTTGAGGGCCAACACCTTGCCTCAAAGAACCACTTAAATAAATGGCGATTACTTCCGGTCTTTTGATATCATAGGTTTTACCCAAAAGCTGTTTTACCAGCTCCGGTCCACCCTCACCCATGGCCATGGTACCCAAAGCCCCATAACGAGTATGGCTATCGGAACCCAGTATCATCAAACCACCTTCCGCCATCATCTCCCTCGCATATTGGTGAATCACCGCTTGGTGCGGCGGCACATAAACACCACCATATCTTTTCGCACAAGAAAGTCCAAACATGTGGTCATCTTCATTGATCGTACCACCCACAGCACATAAACTATTGTGACAATTTGTCAGCACATAAGGAATCGGAAACTTCTCCAACCCGGATGCACGTGCAGTTTGAATAATCCCCACAAAGGTAATATCATGGGAAGCCAGTTTGTCAAATTTAATCTGTAGGGAATCCATATTTTCAGAAGTATTATGATGTTTTAAAATACCATATGCCATGGTATTTTGTAATGCTTCCTCTTTGGAAATATTAACATTAACACCGCCATTGTCTTCTATTATTTCATGGTTGTTGAGTAGATAAACACCTCTGTCATATAACTTTATCATCAAATCTCCTCTTCTTTTTCTGCCATTATCTAGTTTCTTTAAATACCTTTACAATCTTTAAGGTCGTATTGCCAATGCTAATCACGTCACCTTTTTGAATCACAGCAGATGATTTTAGTTTCTTTCCATTTAAAAACGTTGCATTGCTTGAACCCTCATCCTGCAAATACAGCTTGTTTTCATAAACAAAAATAGAACAATGCAACTTAGAAATCTTCGGGTCATTTACCATCAAAAACCCATCAAAATCATCCTGTTCTTTTTTCCTGCCAATGCCAATGGCATCACTAAACACATATTCATAATCTTCCAAAATCTCTGTATCCGAAAGAATAATTTTCCAACGAAGACCCGTTTCTTCTTTTTCTTTTTTGCGGCCAAATAACACAGGTGACACGTCCTTTCTTACTTTTTTAGGCTTGCTTTTTTCATTGTTTGGTTTTTCGCCTCTTTGCATAATCTTGCCGATGTTGTGCATCATCGAAAATAACAACACAATCAAAACAATTAATAATATAATCCAATGCCACATAACATCACCCCTTATGTTTTCTGACTGATCGAACGGATATAATGGAATAAAAACTTCTAAACTCACTCAAACCACATGAATCTAAAAGTTTCTACTTTTGTTCTTATAACCTCTGCATCAACGCTTCACGTTCTTTCTCAAACCCCGGCTTGCCCAATAAAGCAAACATATTTTTTTTGTAACTTTCTACCCCCGGTTGGTCAAAGGGATTGACCCCCAGCAAATATCCACTCACACCACAGGCAAATTCAAAAAAGTAAAACAATTGACCCAAATAAAATGCATCCTGCTTGGGTATGTGTATCATCAAATTTGGAACGTCTCCATCCGTATGGGCTAAAATCGTCCCGTTCATCGCATTTTTATTGATAAAATCAACGGTTTTGCCGGCTAAATAATTCAATCCATCCAAGTCCACCGGCTCTTCTAGCATAACCATCTCTTCCCGGGCTGTTTCTACAGACAATACCGTTTCAAATAAAATACGATTGCCATCTTGCACAAACTGTCCCATCGAATGTAAATCTGTTGTAAAGTCTACTGCGGCGGGAAAAATACCTTTTTGGTCTTTTCCCTCGCTCTCACCATAGAGCTGTTTCCACCACTCGGAAAGATAATGTAAACTTGGCTCATAGTTGACCAACACCTCAACGGTTTTGCCTTTGCGTAATAAAATATTTCGAAAGGCAGCATATTGTAATGCATGATTTTCTGAAAAATCACGTTCCAATGCTTCTTTTCTTGCTGCCGCCGCTCCTGCCATCAACTGGTCTATATCCGCGCCACTTACGGCAATGGGCAACAAACCAACCGCTGTCAAAACAGAAAATCTTCCACCGATATCATCCGGCACAACAAAGGTTTCATAACCCTCTTCTGCGGCTAAATGTTTAAGCGCACCCTTTGCTTTGTCTGTTGTGGCATAAATGCGCTTGGATGCTTCCGCTTTGCCATATTTCTTCTCCAAGATTTCTTTGAACACCCGAAACGCAATGGCCGGTTCCGTGGTGGTACCCGATTTAGAAATCATATTCACAGAAAAATCCCGCTTTCCGATTACATCCATCAAATGTTTGATATAGGTGCTGCTTATGTTGTTTCCAACGTAATAAATCTCCGGTGTTTTACGTACTTCTTTTGGCAACTGATTCGCAAAAGAATGACCCAAAAATTCAATCGCGGCACGCGCGCCTAAATAGGAGCCCCCGATACCAATCACCAAAAGCACCTCTGAATCCGCTTTGATTTTATCTGCTGCCTTTTTAATCCGTGCAAATTCAGACTTATCATAAGCAACCGGCAAATCAATCCAACCCAAAAAAGCATTGCCCGCACCTGTTTTTGATGTCAACTTTTTGGCCGCCTGCTCTGCCAATTCACTCATATATGCTACTTCATGCCCTTGTATAAAACACCTTGCTTTTGTATCATCAAATCGAACGTTCTTGTTCATCTCAAGCCTCCGTAAATAACCCTTTTAATACATAAAATCTTTCTCTGATAAAATAATCCGATCGGCCTCGTCCGTGCCGCGTCCCAGCACTCGTTTTACCAATTTTTTCGCCGAAGACCGTTGAGCGTAACCCATCGCCGCATCCATCATTTCTTTGACTTCCGCTACGGTAACGGCATGGTCCTCTCTTTGCTTGGCATCGATCTTGCTATAGAGAGCCAAAATCCCCATCTCATCAATGCGGTAGCCGTTTTCTTGGGCATAAGTTTGCCCAAAGGTAACAAGCTCATCATTGATAAAAATCGGTACCTCCAAACGACTGGTGAACTTACGGCGAAACTCCCGATTGGTAGAGAGCATCCGATCCAATGGTTTGCGCTGTTCTTCTAAAACAAGTAACAATTCACCCGTATCTGATTCCATGGCTTTATTTAACCGTGCTACTGTCTTTTCATTCATACGACCGGCTTTTTCTACAATCAAAGCCCCACCATGCAATTTTTCAACAATATCACTGATCCGTTTTTTATTTAATGCGTCGCCGGTTACAATCGCAACCTTTCCTTGACGAATGTTTCTTTGTTTTTGAATGGCCTTTACCACATCTACCGCCAAAACAGTCTTTCCGCTTCCCTTACTCCCGATGATCAAAAGATTTCCCGTTCTGGAAGTGCCACCGCGCGTATTGCAGTTTTTGTCCTGCTCCAAAACATCCACCAACTGCTCACTCATACCACGAACCGGCACGAAATAAGAGAAGAGTTTCTTTTGCTCTTCTGTCAACCCAGCTCTTGTACCTACACCACTCTGACTTTCTAAATCATAGCGGCCTTGTACCACAAAACCTGTGCTGTTCAAGGAAAGTGCATCCGAAATTTCATCCACAGGCAAAGGTGCCGTTTTGCCGGTGGCATGTAACTTCGCTGTTTCTTTTCGGCTCAAAGGTGCCGTACTGCGTAAAATATCTTCTTCGTCTCCGCTTGGCTTTCGTTTCTTTTTCGGCACGATACGTACGTCATCTTCCTCATCCTGTAACACAGGCTTAAACTCTTCTTCCACCATCTCTTTGACCGCAGAGGCATCACCCCTTAATATATCCGCGTCCTCAAAGGCTTCTTCCAAATCCAAGTCATCTTCCAGGTCATCATACACATCTTCCTCAAAGTCTTCTGAATCCTCTAAGGATAATATTTCATCTTCATCATCTTCGATATATTCACCATCTTCAAAATATTCCTCATCCTCATCATAAACATCCTCTGCCGGGACAAGTGTTTCTTTTGCAATCACGTTTTCTTCTACCGCAACAGGTACAAGCTCCTCTTCTTCCTCTTCACCACCAAACACAATTTCATCGTACTCTTCATACTCATCTTCCGCCACCAAGGCTCCGGCTACTTTTGGTTTATTTGCCACAGCTTCACGGCTTTGTTCTTTTTTGGGTTTCCCTTTTTTCCCTGTTGATGATTTCTTTTTTGCCGCCTGTTTCACAGAGACTTCCTCTGCTGCATCTACAGGTTTTGCAACGGGGTCTGCGGGAGTTATCTTTCCTTCAATTTCATCAATCATGCGCTGAATTTCCGGTGCCAATACCGGTTCTGCTACCTTTGGCACCACTTGAAGTGTGGGTTTTGCCTTTGCTTTTTTCTCTGCTTTTTCTTTCCCGGTCGATTTCACATCGGACACCGTATCGTCCGCTTCTGTCTCTACTCCGGCCATCATATTTTGCAACATATCTTCTATGCTCAATTGACCGTCTACTTGATCCGACTCTTCTTGCGCTTCCTCTGTCTCTATTTTTTGCACTGTCTTTTTTTTCTCCTGTTTCTTGGGTAACTCCAAATCCGCACCCGATTCTATCGCCTCAATGGCTTTTTCCATGGATGCTGTATCCACCCGCTTGTCCGCAATCTCCATCTCTTCATCTATCTTTGGTTGCAACAAACTTTGCAAAGCCTCACCCAAATCCATGGTTTGACCCAACTTTTGTTTGGATTGCACCGGAACGTCCGAAACAACGGTGGTGGTTTCTTCTTGTATATTGACTGTCACCGGCTCCGGTGCAACCGATGCTGCTGCCGGTTTCACCATCGGCTTTACCACCGGTCTTACAGCCGGCTTTTCCACTGCCGGTTCCTCTTCAAAAAAATCTCCATTTTCAGCTTGCAAATTCTCAAAGCGGCGATCATATTTTTCTTGCTGAGAAGGGGTCAAAGGCTTGTACTGTTTTTTCAATTCCATCGCTTGATAGACATACTTACCCTCACTAAACCACAAAATCAAGTCATCACACTCTTCCAAGCACTCCGCTGTCATACCTGCCTCTTGGTACAACTTTGCCAGTTCATAGGCCCACTCTTCGATATACTCTGCCTTTTTAAAATTTTCCAAAGCCTCAATCTGCTGCTCCGTAGACTCCCTACGTGCTCGTAAAATTTGATAACGTAAAATGAAACGATTGGGATCCTTTGGTGCGATTTCAATAAAATCGTCATAAAAGTCCAACGCCTCATCTAAATTTCCTGTTTTTAATGCCAAAGTACACAATCGATAAATAATCTTCCTGCTACCATCCGCACGCTGATATGCAATATTTAAAATCTTATAGCTTTTTTCCAGCTGATTGATTTTTTCATAAATATCACTTACATTTGTCAGCATCATCGTATTACGAACCCTGTTCCAGTCTATAGAATCCGCAATCTCTGCAGCTTTCGGATAATTACCATCCTCCATCAGCTCTATCATCTGCTCTGTGCGTAGCTTGTATTCGTATTTATCCACTGTTTTCACCTCGTAAACTTTTTTCCGCAATAAAGAAAATTACTCACAGTCCAGTTTATCATAATCAATCTTTAATGTCAAAAAGTGTATCCCTCATTTTACCGCGGAAATACACTTTTTTTTCTACATTTTTTTCATCTAAAACAAAGGAGTTTTTAGCGAATCTCTGCTCCGGTTTTAATATCCAACTCAGGCACCATCAACACCAATTTACCCGTCTCGTCTTCCGCACAAAGTAACATACCCTCTGAAAGCAAGCCCGCCAACTTAGCCGGTTTGAGATTCACAATCACCATCACCTTTTTACCCACCATCTCTTCCGGTGTGTAAAAGCCTTTGATACCGGAAATGATCTGTTTGGTTTGACTGCCCACTCTCACCTGGGAACACAGAAGCTTTTTCGATTTTTTCACCGCTTCGCAAGCAATCACCTCACCTACCTGAAACTGCATGGCTGCAAATTGTTCAAAGGTAATCTCCGGCTTTGCTTCCACATCCATCACCTCTAAATCTTGTGCCGGCTCTTCTTTTGCAGCTTGATTTTCCGCTACTTTTTGAAGTACCTCTTCCACATCCCATCTTTGAAATAATATCTCCGGTTTTTCCGTCACTTTATCTGTACCAATTTGCGCCAATATCTGGACTGATGTTTCCGGCAAAAATGGTTCCAACAACTTGGCACCCTGAGAAATACCTTGCAATAAATTGTAAAGGACCGTTTCTAATCTATCTTGTTTTTCTTCCTCTTTTGCCAGCAACCAAGGTGTTGTTTCATCAATGTATTTGTTGCAGCGTTTTAGCATATTAAAGATTTGAGTCATGGCACCTGCCACATGAAGATTGTCCATTTTGTCATCCACAATCTTTTCTGAAGCAAATACCAAATCCAACAATTCTTTGTCCACTTCTTCTGCAACACCCTTGTCACAAACCGAACCTGCAAAATATTTGTTAATCATGGAAATAGTACGATTGACCAAATTGCCCAAGGTATTTGCCAAGTCAGAATTGATGCGTTCTACCATCAATTCCCAAGTAATCGTGCCATCCTGATCAAAAGGCATCTCATGCAATACAAAATAACGTACGGCCTCTACCCCAAACACGTCTACCAAATCATCGGCATAGATTGCATTACCCTTAGATTTACTCATCTTACCATCCCCCACCAACAACCAAGGATGACCAAATACCTGCTTTGGCAAAGGAATCTCCAATGCCATCAAAAAAATCGGCCAATAAATGGTATGAAAACGAACGATGTCTTTTCCTATTATATGTAAATCCGCCGGCCATAATGTGTCAAACTGTGCACTGCTTGCACCGTCACAATCATAGCCGATGCCCGTAATGTAATTGGTCAATGCATCCAACCATACATAAACCACATGACTTGGATCAAAATCTACAGGAATGCCCCACCGGAAGGTCGTACGAGAAACACATAAATCCTGCAACCCCGGCAGCAAAAAATTATTCATCATCTCATTTTTGCGGGATTCCGGCTGAATAAATAAGGGATTGTCATTGATATGGGCAATCAACCGATCCGCATATTTGCTCATTTTAAAGAAGTATGCCTCTTCCTGGGCCGGAAAAACCGGACCGTTGCAATCAGGGCATTTCCCCTCGGCCAACTGCGCTTCTGTAAAAAACGACTCACAAGGGGTACAATACAATCCCTCGTAATGCCCTTTATAAATATCACCTTGCTCATACAAACGCTTGAAGATTTTTTGTACCTGCTTTTCATGATCCGAATCCGTGGTGCGTATAAACTTATCATAAGAAGTATGCATCAAATCCCAGTTTTCTTTTACTACAGCCGCCACCTGATCCACATATTCTTTCGGTGAAATACCGGCATCCTTTGCTTTTTCTTCAATTTTTTGTCCATGTTCATCCGTACCTGTCATAAAAAACACATCAAATCCTTTGTTTCTTTTATAACGGGCAATGGCATCTGCCAACACAATTTCATACGTATTGCCAATATGGGGCTTTGCCGAAGTATAAGCAATGGCCGTTGTTACATAATATTTTTGTTTTTCTGACATAATCATTCCTCACATTCTATACATATGTACACCATGATAACGTACTACACCCAATAAATCAACTTTTGCGGTGTGAATTTATTATAAATTAATTGCTTTTTCTTCCCTATTATGAGTAGTTAATTTATGGAAAGATAATAAATTATATATTTTTTTTTAATTTTCTTTATATTTTTTTGACTAATCTGGGGCAGTTGTGTTATAATACCATATAAATACACGCTATTATTTTACTTCACATTGGAGAAACCGATTATGAAAACAAAAAGCTTTGAGATTTCAAACACGTTTCTAGGCGGTTACAAAAAGAAAGATGTTGATGCCTACTGCAACCACTTAAAAGATTTGTTGGAGGATACCACAGATAAATACGAAGACCTGCAACAAAGGTACAACCAGATTCTTGAAGAAAGAGCGTTATTGGAAAATCAATTGGACAAAGCTGAAATCGCTTACCGGGGACTCTGGGAGAAAAGTAAAGTTTTAGAGGACACCATCAACAAACAGCATTATTATTTTCTACAAGCTACTACCAGCAACAAAAAACAACCTTTTAAAAATCTTTACAAGCAACTGGAGCGATTCAGAAAATTACCAATTGGCTTGCCACAGCTGGGAGGTGTAAATGAAGATGGTTAAAAAAGATTTGTTCAAACATTTATGTACAGGTATGATTGTCGGTGTTTTAAGCGTTGCGCTATTGACGTTCCATGTCAATCCAACCTACGGGCAATCACCAAAAGAACCGGAAGTCGCATCAGAAACCCTCATGATAGAGCATCCCGTCGCAGAAGTAACAGGCAGCGATATCATGGAAACACCCGTCACACCCCCTGGAGCAGCACCCACGGAAGAAACCGATGAACCCGATGAACACCACATTCCATCGGATCTTATTGGCACAGAACGTGACCATAGCACGGATGATGCAGATGAAGACAGCAAGGATGCCGATGCTACGGATGAAGATGGCGAACATACCGATGGTGCAGATAAAGACGACGAACATACCGGTGATGGAGATAAAAACGACGAACATACCGGTGAAACAGATAACAACCACAAGGGTGATGGGGATAAAGAAAACAACACAGAAGACACGGGTGACAGTGCAACCGGCGAGGACAACAAAACAAATAACGATACAAAAAACAAACCTCCCACACAAATACCCACCACACCACCAAAACATGTTACAAAACCGGATCCTCCTGCAAGTGTTCCGCCACAATCTACACGACCGAACCAGGAGCCATCCTCCAATCATACTACGACAACAGCAACGGGAAATATGTTCCAAATACCCCAACCGATTCCATCTTTCCTACCCTCTGCCGATTTTATCAACTTAGAAAATCGCATTGTTTTTCGCATTGATACCGCGATTGACGGATTGCCACCATTTATTACCATGGAAATGGTCGTTGGTGCTTTAAAAGCGCAAGACGAAGCAGACATACCTGCCTCCGTTACCATTGCGCAGATTATCCAAGAAGGCGGTTTCGGTAAGCATGGACCCGGCGGAGACGTTGGTTTGGGCCTATCCTATTTGTCTTTCCAATACAATAACCTGTTTGGTATCAAAGGCAAAGGGACCGCCGGCAGTGTCAGCCTAGCAACCTTTGAGATGACACCGGAGGGAGAAACTTACTATATCAACGATTACTTCCGTGTTTACAATACCGTAACCGAAAGTATCGAAGATAGAACCGAACTTCTGACTACCCATTATAGTGATTTAACCGAAGATGTCACCAATGCCAACGTATTCGCTTGGAGAATCGGCAGACGTTGGGCCACAGATATCAATTATAGCAGAAGCCTCATTCACCACATGGAAACGTATGACTTATATCGTTTGGATGAAATGACCTTGACGGATTATCATACACTTACAGACGGTTTTGCCCATCCGGTTCCCGGCTCAGTGGTTACAAGTACCTTCGGTTTCCGTACCTTTGATATGGCTTTCCATAGAGGCATTGACTTAGGCACAGGCAATCACAATCTTCCTGTTTATGCCGCAGAATCCGGTACGGTCATTCTTTCCGCTTCTAGCCCAACTGCGGGAAATTGGGTGGTGATTCACCACGGGGATGGATTGGTCACCAAATACATGCACAATCTCGCAAATTTTGTAGCGGTTGGACAAAAAGTAGAAAAGGGACAACAGATTGCCCTCACCGGTACCACGGGCAATTCTACCGGCAATCACTTACATTTCCAAGTTGAAGTAAACGGCATTGCCGTAAACCCTGAAATTTTCTACGAATTTTAACCTATACTTAGGAGTAGCACCTATATGGCAAAGAACAAAAAAAAGCATCCTAATATAAAAAACCAAACAACTCATTCGGATCTGATACCTGCTCCGGATGAGTTATTTGGTCGTTCTAACAAAAAATTTCTTGTCTTGACACCGCTCACAAAAGAAGAGCCCTTTGTTGCCTCGGCCAAAGCCCCAAACTATCTCATTCGAAAAAGAATTGGTATCTTTGCCGCCGCCACACTTTTTTTCTTGCTCTCCCTTTTTCTTTTGATTCCTATTTTTGGCATCAACTTCTATAGTATGCATTCCGGTAGTATGGAACGTTTACTCCCTGTCGGCAGCTTGATTGTCACAAGAGAAGTTCCCGCAAACCAACTACAAAAAGGAGACATCATTACATTTATATCCTCTGACGGTACAAACATCACGCACAAAATCATTGATGTGATTCAAAGTGAAGTAAACCCGGAACATATCACCTTTCGTACCCAAGGCGTTGAAAACCCGCTCATGGATGAAGAACCTATTTTACCGGAACAAATTCAAGGAAAAGTATTCTTTCACATCCCTTGGGTTGGTCAATTTATTACCACTTTACAGAACCAATTTATGTAATTCCTGCAAAGATCTTACTTCACTATCTCCGTGTTCAATCACATCCTTTAACCCAAATGCCGTCGCCTTAGCTGCCGACAACTGGGTTACGTAAGGTACACGCCCCCTGATTGCTGCTTTTCTCAAATAACTATCATCATAAATGCTTTCTTTTCCGGATGGTGAATTGATAATCAAATCAATTTTCCCATTGGTAATCAAATCCAAAATATTGGGACGCCCTTCATGCAATTTCTGCACTTTTTCCGCTTCCATACCGGCCCTTGTAATCAACTCATATGTGGTTCCCGTTGCCATAATTTTATACCCTAAGTCTGCAAAAATTTTCGCTACCTCCAACACCTCCGGCTTATCATTACGATTGACGGAAATCAGCACGGTACCACTTGTAGGCAACTTGGATTTTGTTGCCTCCTGAGCCTTATAAAAGGCTTCGCCATAAGAGCTTGCAAATCCCAATACCTCACCGGTAGAACGCATTTCCGGCCCCAAGATCGGATCCACTTCCGGGAACATACTAAATGGAAATACGGATTCTTTTACCCCATAATAGGGCACTGTTTTTTCTTTCAATGTTTGAATGGGTGATGCTTTACCTGTCAGATTGGCTGTAATAATTTCCGTAGCAAAGGTTACCATTTGAATATTACACACCTTAGAAACCAAAGGCACTGTCCGGGATGCCCTTGGATTGGCTTCCAGAACATAAACTTTATCTTCTTCGATGGCATACTGCATATTCATCAAACCTTGCACATGCAACGCTTCAGCAATCTTACGTGTATATTCCTGAATCTTTTGTACATTTTCCTCTGAAATATGCACAGATGGCAGCACACAAGCAGAATCTCCGGAGTGAACCCCTGCCAATTCAATATGTTCCATCACAGCAGGTACAAAAGCATGTGCACCGTCACAAATAGCATCTGCTTCACATTCTAAAGCATGATTTAAAAAGCGATCAATTAGAATCGGACGATCCGGCGTAACACCAACCGCCGCCGCCATATAACTTTCTAAATTCTCCGCATCATAAACCACTTCCATACCACGTCCACCCAGTACATAAGAGGGGCGTACCATCACGGGATAACCGATTTTTTCCGCAATGTCCAAAGCTTCTGCCACATTCACGGCCATGCCCGATTCCGGCATGGGAATCCCAAGTTTGTCCATAATGGTTCTAAATTGATCCCTATCTTCTGCCAAATCAATAATTGCCGGTGATGTTCCTAAAATTGTAACACCATTTTTTTCCAAATCCGCCGCAATATTCAAAGGTGTTTGCCCGCCAAATTGCGCAATGACACCAACGGGTTTTTCTTTCCGATAAATGCTAAGTGTATCTTCCAAGGTCAATGGCTCAAAATATAATTTATCCGATGTATCATAATCCGTAGAAACCGTGGATGGATTACAGTTCACCATAATGGTATCAAAGCCTAATTTTCGCAAAGCAAAGGAGGCATGCACACAGCAATAATCAAACTCAATACCTTGTCCAATGCGGTTTGGCCCACTACCCAATATCATAATTTTAGGCTTTTCATCCGCCACCAAAACATCCGATTGTCCATTGTAAGTAGAATAATAATAAGCGTTGTCTGTCGCACCACTTACATGGACACTCTCATAGGTTTGCATGATGCCGATTTCTTCCCTGCGCTTGCGAATATCCGCTTCCGGTATTTCCAACACCAAACTTAAATAATAATCTGCAAAACCATCCTGTTTGGCCTTTTTCAGCACTTCGTCCGTCGGCAATTTTCCTTTTTTCGCCCCCAATGCCAATTCATCTTGCACCAACTCTGACATTGCCGTTAAATAATAATGTTTTACTTTGGTAATTGCATAGATTTCTTCGATAGAAGCACCTTTTTTAATTGCTTCATAGATAATAAAGTGACGTTCACTGGATGATATGAGAAGCATTTTTAATAATTCTTCTTTGGTTTTTTCTTCCAAAGCTTTTACAAAACCAAAACCAAAACGACCGTTTTCCAAACTGCGAATCGCCTTTTGCACGGCTTCTTTGTAAGTTTTGCCAATACTCATAACCTCACCAACCGCACGCATTTGTGTACCTAATTTATCTTCTACACCTTTGAATTTTTCAAAAGCAAAACGTGGAAATTTTATCACCACATAATCTATATCCGGAACATATTGATCCAAGGTTCCATATTTTCCACAAGGAATGTCTTTTAAGTTCAACCCTGTTGCCAACATCGCCGATACTTTTGCAATCGGAAAGCCGGTTGCTTTGGATGCCAGTGCCGAAGAACGAGATGTCCTTGGATTGATTTCAATTACAATAATTCTATCATCAAAAGGGTCATAAGCAAATTGAACATTGCAACCACCAATCACCTGCACGGATTCCACAATCGCAAACGCTGCCGCTTGCAGACGCTCCTGTACCGATTCCGATACCGTAATCATTGGAGCTGTACAAAATGAGTCGCCTGTATGAATCCCCAAAGGGTCAATGTTTTCGATAAAACAAACGGCAATCATATGACCGGTAGAATCCCGAACCACTTCCACTTCCAACTCTTCCCAGCCCAAGATAGATTCTTCTACCAAGACTTGTCCCACCAAACTGGCTTGTATCCCACGGGCACAAACGGTTTTTAACTCTTCTTTATTGTAAACCAGACCACCACCGGCACCACCCATGGTATAAGCCGGGCGAAGAACCACCGGATACCCTAAGTTATCCGCAATTTTCAAAGCGTCCTCCACCGTGTAAGCAATTTCGCTACGGGCCATTTCAATGCCCAACTCGCCCATGGCCTCTTTGAATAATATCCTGTCTTCGCCACGCTCAATGGCATCTAGCTGAACCCCTATGGTTTCTACATTGTATTTTTCCAAAATACCGGCGTTAGTTAATTCTTTGCATAAATTAAGACCGGATTGTCCACCTAAGTTCGGCAGCAATGCGTCCGGACGTTCTTTTGCAATAATTTGCTCTAAACGTTCTACATTGAGTGGCTCGATATAGGTAACATCTGCGGTCTCTGGGTCAGTCATAATCGTGGCGGGATTGGAATTCACCAATACGATTTCATATCCTAATTTTTTAAGTGCTTTACAAGCTTGCGTTCCCGAATAATCAAATTCACAAGCTTGTCCAATGACAATCGGTCCGGAACCAATAATAAGGACCTTGTTTTTCTTTTTTTTCACCGACATTCTATGAACCCTCCTTGTTTTTCTTCCTAACTCGCTATTATATCTAATCTTTTGGAAAAAAGAAAGAAGAATAAAATTTTGTTATACGAAAAATTATTATTCGGATACTTAGCTTGGTTGTGATAACAAAATGGATATGTTAAAATGAACACAAATGAAACGACAAATCCTTTTGTTGTATATGAAAACAAAGGGCAAATCGAGTAAGGAATGGTACAACGTATATGTCTAGTGTAACTTTCGAACACCTAACAAAAATTTATCCCAATGGCTTTGCCTCTGTCAAAGATATTAATCTAAGCATAAAAAGCGGTGCGTTTGTTACTTTTTACGGCCCCCATGGCTGTGGGAAATCTACGATTTTACGTATGATTGGTGGTTTGGAAGACGTTACAAGCGGAAATATTTATTTTGACGAACTCCCCATCAATAAAATAGACCCTAGCAATCGACCCTTGGCAATGGCCTTTCAAAACTATGCACTCTATTCACGACTTAATGTTTTTGAAAATATGGCTTTGGGTTTACGCCTGCGCAACCAACCTAAGAGTGAAATTGACAAAACCATCCAAAGCATTGCAGGTTTTTTAGGCATTACCCATCTATTGCAAAAAAAAATCCGCTCCATTTCTGAGGCAGATAAACAGCAAGTTGCCCTTGGCCGTGCCCTAGCTTGTAAACCCAAGGTATTGCTGGTTGATGAAGATTTTTCCCATCAAGATGCCAATCGCCGCAAAGAGATGCTACGCGACATCCAACGCACAAACAAAGAGTTTGGCATCACTGTTTTATACGTGACCAACAACCATCATGAAGCACTTTCCATCGGGAACCGAACCGTCTTTATGAATGAGGGCATCATCACAAAAGTGGAGTCCATCAGGGAGATATGAAGTGTTGATACACATCTCGCTTTGATATCCCTCTATCCTTTGCCACCAATCGCATGGCTTCTTTTTTGTCTATCCCCTGTTCCAAATACAAATGGATATGTTCTTCCATGCTAAGATTGGCCCATTCTGCCCGGGTCTCTTTTTGTATCTGCTTCCAATCTTTTCCGGCAATCACCAAAACACATTCCCCTTTTACCCCTTGTTTTTCGTAATAAGCACATGCCTTTTCCAAATCTGCCAAATAAACAGTTTCATAACGTTTTGTCAATTCACGGCAAACAACAACCTGTCGATTGCCCAAGGTCTCCCATAGTAACCTCAATGTTTTGCACAAACGATGAGGAGCCTCATAAAAAATAATCGTCCGTGTTTCCTTTTTTAATTCCTCTAAAATATGGCGGCGCTCCCTTTTATCTGTGGGCAAAAACCCCTCAAAAGCAAAACGGCACGTAGACAAACCGGAAAGGCTCAATGCCGTTAAACAAGCATTTGCCCCCGGCAAAGAAGTCACTTGGATACCGGCTTCATAGCACATCTGAACCAACTCTTCACCCGGATCGGAAATCGCCGGTGTACCCGCATCAGTAATCAGAGCAATGTGTTTGCCCGCCGATAATTTTTCCACCAACAACTTTCCTTTGTCATATTTGTTATGCGCATGATAACTGGTCATGGGCGTTTGTATCTCAAAATGATTTAATAATTTGATGCTATTTCTAGTGTCTTCCGCAGCAATCAAATCTACCTCTTTTAATGTACGAATCACCCGAATGGTGATATCTTCTAAATTTCCAATGGGTGTTGCACACAAGTAAAGTATCCCCGGCATAATCGTTTCCTCTATTCATACATAATCATCGGCGGTAAAACAACAAGGCCTGCTTTGCCCCCTCTTAAACCCTCTATCAAAACCATCGTTGGTTCTTTATTGATGGCAGGATAAACAAATTGCAAACCCTTGACTTCTATTTTGTGATGATGCATCTTCGCAATGATTTCTCCCAAACGAAAAGGGCGATGTATCATATAAAAACGACCTTTTCGATCCAAAAGCAACCCCTTGCTTACCCGCAAAATATCATCGATTGTACACAGTATCTCATGACGGGCAATGGTTTTTTGTACACTGCTGTTTTTTTGCCCTTGATTTGCAAGCATATAAGGCGGGTTACTGACAATCACATCAAAAAAGCCAGGCTCAAAATACTGCCCCGCCTTTTTAATATCGCCTTGCACAATCGCAATGCGCTCGTCCAAATCATTGTAACAAACACTGCGCCTTGCTAAATTTACACTTTCTTCTTGAATCTCCAAACCGGTAATCTGCTGCGCCTCGGTTTTGCCCGCCAATAAAATCGGCAAAATACCATTGCCGGTACCCAAATCCAACACCCGCTCTTCTTTTTTTATTTTCACAAAATCGGATAACAACACAGCATCCACACCAAAGCAAAAGCTGTCCGGATTCTGAATGATTTGATAACCTTTCAACAACAGATCATCCAAGCGTTCATTCTCTTTTAAATCAATCTTTTTTTGATTCATGCGCTTCATTGCCTGATTTATTTTTTTTCTTATTGCCCGGACTGAATGTTAAGTCCTTTAAGGCGTACTCTCTGATTTCCTTTTCATCCGCATCCATCGTTACAACAACTTTCACCATCTGCCTTAATACACTCAAAGAATGTACGGTTCCGTTTAGACCATCTGCTGTTGTAACATAATCCCCAACGAATGGCAGTTGACTGTTGAGTTCTTCATAGGTTTCCTGCTCGTTGGTCAAACAACACATCAGACGGCCACATACACCGGAAATCTTGGTTGGATTCAAAGAAAGATTTTGCTCCTTGGCCATCTTAATGGACACCGCCGCAAACTCCGATAAATAAGTATGACAACACAATACACGACCGCATACACCAATACCACCACGTATTTTGGTTTCATCCCGAACCCCGATTTGCCGCAACTCAATACGAGTACGAAATACAGATGCCAAATCTTTGACCAATTCCCGAAAGTCAATCCGGCCATCTGCAATAAAATAAAACAGTACCTTATTGCCATCAAAGGTATACTCTGCATCAATCAACTTCATCTCCAGTTCATGCTTGCGAATTTTTTCCAAGCACACCTGAAAGGCCTCTTTTTCCTTGATGCGGTTGCTTTCTTCTTTTTTATCATCTTCTTCCGTTGCCACACGAATCACCGACTTCAAAGGTTGTACTACATCCTTTTCCGCAACATCCATCGGCTCTGTCACCGTCAAACCATATTCAATACCACGGACTGTTTCCACAATCACATGATCTCCCTTTTTTATATTATTTTTTCCCGGCGCAAAATAATATACCTTTCCGGCTATGCGGAATCTCACACCAACAACATTTATCATATATTTAGTTCTCCTTTATCGTTAACAATAATAATTCCATCGTTAAATCAAAACTTACATTTGCTTTCAAACGTGCCTTTGTTTTTTCAATGCCCTCTAAAATGTTTTCTAACCCCTCATAAGATGAGGTACGAGCACGCTCTTTGATCTCAGAGAGCTGTTCATAAAACACCACTTGATCTACATTTTTGGTTGCCTTAAACAGCAAAACATCACGAAACCAAACAGAAATTAAATCTAAATAGTCATGTATCGTCAATTTATAATCGGATATTTTCTTTGCTGAAAGAAACAGTTCTTCTAACGCCATGTCATCAATATGAATAAGCAAACGTATCACATCATCTCTGATTTCATTAAAATAATCCGAATTGGCCAACAACATCGCCTGGCCTAAATTACCTGATGCAAATGCCACACACAAATCCGCCTTTGCCTCCGGCAGCAACATCTGATCCATCAAATATTTTTTTATAATCTGGTCTTTTACATTGCGTAATTTCAACATAACACAACGGGATGTAATCGTCGGCAACAATACGTCTACCTTTTCCGTCAACAGCATAAAAATCGCATAATCCGGCGGCTCTTCAATGGTTTTGAGCAACGCATTTTGTGCCTGTACCGTCATCAGATCCGCATCTGCTATGATATATATCTTGTAGGGATTGGAATAAGGTTTAATCGCAACTGTATGGTTAATCTGCTGCCGAATTTCTTCTACAGATATCGTATTTACTTTTTCATGGGTTAACTTAATAATATCCGGATGGTTTTCATTTTCTGCTTGTAAACAAGATTGACAAATATTGCAAAAGCTCCCATCGTCACCCCGGTTTTGGCACTGAATCGCCATGGAAAATAATTTTGCCAAAAGCCGCTTTCCTGAACCTCGCTGTCCGCTTAAAATATAAGCATGAGATAAAATATCGCCGTCAACTGCATTTTCTATATATTGAATCAGCTCTTTGTGGCCAACTACATCTTTAAAACCATTCATGAAACGATGTTCCTTTCTAAACTGAACAGGGCAAAACGGATACGCGCGCCTGTGCCCTTTAGTATATCACAATTTACAAAGAAGTAATAGCCTTGATATACTTTAATATTTCTGCAATACATTCCGATAATGCTTGATTTTGAAATCTTTTTTTAATGTGGGACTCGGATAATTTTTTTTCTGAAAAATCCGCGCTGTCCGCTAAAAAACGACGGCACATTTCTTCGTATTTTGGCTCTGCTTGCAACCGTTCCCGTTTCAAGGCACGCTCCAATCGCAAACCATCTTCCACCTCCACATAGATGGGAATTAACTGCTTTGTTCCATAATAATTTTGCATAGCTCCATAAGAAGCCAATGTACCAATCGCCAGATAATGGCTCTTTGCTAAATCAATTTGCCCGTCCTCCACTGTAAAGTAACGCCAAATACCATGCCTGGTATCATAAGCCCTACTCTCTATGATTCGCCCTGCTTCCGCCATTTTTTGAAAATCAGCCTCATCCACAAAATGATAGGCTTTTGCCTCTACCTCACCTTGGCGAATCGGTCTGGTGGTATATAACGTAAAGGTTCTAAATTCCGATAATATCTCTATTAATTTTTTATAAACACTATCTTTTCCTGAGGCACTTTTCCCCATAATATAAAATATCTTTTTCATTGATTACTTCCCCATATATACCAAAATTTCATCCGTTTTTTTCAAACCTGCAATCGAAAAACCTATCTTTGCATATTGACCCAACAATTCCGCCGCCCTTTGATTGATAACTTCACCGGGCACAACCAAAGGAATCCCCGGTGGATAAAGGTAAGCAAATTCCGCAGAAATATGCCCTTGGCAATGGGCAAAAGGAACGCTTATAAAGCCCTCTGTTTGGTTTCTCACCCGGAAAATATTATAACGGCTTTTTAATTTTGGAAATTGAAAATCCACAGGCAACAATAAATTTGTCTTTTCCCGACACATCGATGCGTCTATTGCTTGTAATGCTTTCACTAGCCTTTCCATACCCGCCGGTCTATCGCAAATCGAAGTCATGGCCAATACATAAGAGCCCGCTGCCATTTCCATTTGTAAATGATACTGCTCCAACAGCTTTTGATACAAGGATAAACCACTTTCCCTTGTTCCTTTCACAGAAATCAGTATCTTGGAAATATCAAAATGCTCTGTTTCTATTAAACACAAGTTTTTTAGTTTTTTCAACTCTTTTCTTGTATCGATTAAAAGCCTGGTATACGCAGAGAACAATTGCTCCCGTTTCGTTTGGTTTTCCAACATCGAAAGACAAACATCTATACTTGCCATCAGTATATAAGATGGACTGCTGGATTGAAACATTTGCAGATAAAAACCCACCCGTTCCCAATCCACCCGTGTTCCTTGCCCATGAATCAAGGCTGTTTGGGTCAAACTCGGCAAGGTTTTGTGCAAACTGTGAATGACAATATCCGCCCCGAATGCCAACCCATTCAAAGGAAAGGCTTCATGAAAACCAAAATGGGCACCATGGGCTTCATCCACAATCAAAGGAATACCTTTTTGATGGACACAGGCAGAAATCGCCTTGATATCAGACACAACACCATCAAAGGTCGGTGATGTAATGAGCACCGCTTTTACATTTGGATAGGTTTCTAAAGCCTGCTCTATTTGAAGCAGAGAAATACTTTCATTGAGGTCTGTTTCTTTATTGTAATGGGGATATAGATACCTAGCTTGTAATTCATTGAGAAAAATACCATGATATACGGCTTTATGGCAATTTCGAGCCACCAAAATCTCATCGCCCTTTTTTGTACAAGCCATAATCCCACTTATAATACCCGCAGTACTGCCATTCACCAACAAGGCTGTTGCATCGCTCCCATACAGCTTGGATGCTCTTTTTTCTAAGTCCCTGACAGGTCCTTGTTGATTGGGCTGATGCAAATCATCAAAGCCCTCTATTTCCGTAATGTCATAGCAATAAGGCAAACCGGTTTGATTTAAAGCAGGATTTCTCTTTCCACCCGGCATATGAAAAGGGTAGATATCAGATTGGGTATACTCTTTTAAGATTTCAAATAAGGGTTTCACTTATGATTACCCACCTTCTATTCAATTATAACATGATTATAGCACCACTGTTTCAAAACCAAAAATTTTTGCAACATTTTGTAAATATGGTACCATTTCTCCTTGCATAATCACCGCATGGTGAGAGGACAATGCTTCCATGACCCGGTGGCCGCTTTTATTTTTATAATGAATCAAAGCACCATTGCGACAATCCGAACCGGGATATTGTACATAACTTACAATCTCTGCTTCTATCATGGTTATTTTTTTCATATTGGCATGGATTTTTGCCAAGGTGATGGGCCCCTCTTTCAAACGGCAATCTATCACAATTGCATTCTCATCTACGATTTCCAAAACTTTTTTTCCCATAGTCCACTGGGTACAAAAAGACCGGGGTGCTAAACCAAAATAACCGCAATGCACCCCCAAGGCATAATGACTTACATCCCCCTCCACTTCCGGAAAAGAATCTATTTTCTCATGCTTTAACGCTGCCATACCCAAAAGGAAAGGATAAATATTTGTTGTCATGGTGGGCACCTTACAACTATGATACATAATATACTGACTGAGCAATGAGACCAAATCTCCCTCACAAACCCACATCTTTTTATCATACTCAAATAACCAATCCCAAGCCAAACAAGGGGTAGATTTCGCATAAAAGGACTCATTCAAACAATTGGCACCAAGCCCTTTGATATCACCAAACTCATCCATGACTTCTTTCATTGCCAAATACAACTTTACAGCAGCTCGAATCTGCTCCCCGCTCAAATCAACGTAAGGTACCTGCCGCTCTTCCCATAATTGATCTGCAAGTTCATCTGCGATTAAAGCCGCCCGCTCATTTAATTTTTTATAACTATAATAAATAATCTCTATACCAAACGCCTCTTTTAGGCGATCCACACATTCTTTTTCCCACCAGTAAAACCGTTTGAAAATACCGGCCTGCATACCCTCTCCGGGCGTATCTTGAAACATCAAAAACTTTGTCCCTTGCGCCATTTCTTTTTTCATACCGATTGCCCTTAACACCACCTTTGCCATTTCAATGTTATAAGGGCTAAATACCGTTAGGTCTAACTCTTCCCGTAAGTAAGCCACAATTTCCCAGTCCCACATTTCCACCGTACCAAAAGATGAGGTTAACACAACGATTGGTTTGTTTATCTGCTTTAATTCTTTTTTGTGGGCAAACGCCGCTCCGATCAATTGTGGGAATACCACTGCATCATATGCACCATCCGAACATTTTTCTACCGGACAAGATGGTAAAAACTCGGCCTCCGGATATAACGTTATTAACGTTTTCAACTGGATGGAAAATGCCTCTTTTTCCTGCTCATTTTGCGCACTAAAAAATACTGGTAATACTTTTGCTTTCATCACTTCTCCTTTACATAAAATGGATACCATACTGTCTTTATAGATTTTCCCTATTTATGCCTTACCAAGCATAAGCCTCCGGGGCAGGACCTCCGGGGCCAGGAAAGATTTCATCAAATGCGGCCAACACATCCGCTGTTAGCTTCACTTCCAAAACCCGTAAGCTTTTCTCTAAATGCTCCAAGGTCCTAACGCCAATCACCGGTCCGGTCAAAGCCGGATTCACCATCGTCCAAGCCAACGCAGCATCTGCTTCCACAAGACCGGCCTCTTTGCAAACCTGAGCAAAGGCGGTTACTTGCTCCCGTGCTCCATCTGCCTTCCCGGCACTACGAACGGCATTTTTAGACGCACCAGCCAACATACCGCCGGCCAAGGGCCCCCAAGCCAAAAACCCAATCCCCAAAGCTTCACAAGCCGGTATCACCTCTAATTCCGGCAAACGACAGTTCAAATTATAGCAATCCTGCTCAATGACAATTCCTAAGAAATTGCGGCGTTTTGCTTCGCCTTGCGCCCGAGCGATCTCAAAAGCCGGGAAATTACTGGCTCCGATATAATCGATATAACCTCGATCAAAGAGATTTTGGAACACATCCCAAGTTTCATCCCAAGTTACATTTCGGTCAATATGATGCATATAATAAATCTCTACATGATCCGTTTGCAACCTGTTCAAAGAGTCCTGCAAATGACGGCGCACCTTATAAGTGGATAAACCCGGCACCGTATTGGGACCATCATAGGGGTTGCGCATATCTTCATGGACCTTGGTGCTCAAAACCACGCGTTCCCGACGCCCGCCACCTTGGGCGAACCACCTGCCAATAATTTCTTCGGTGATACCCTGCTCATTATTAAAAAAACCATAATTATTGGCTGTATCAAAAAAGTTAATACCCGCTTCCAAAGCAGCGTCCATGATTTTAAACGCTTCCTGCTCAGGGGTAGAAGTACCAAAATTCATGGTACCCAAGCAAAGCCTGCTCACGTACAATCCGGTTCTTCCCATTCTTGTATATTCCATATTTTCTTCCTCCACATTCTGAATCGTAGTCGTGATTTACATCCCGCTCCAGAGATGAAATCGTTTTCCTCATTTACAAACCTTTTCCGACACTTTTTGTGCCGCAGACTCCATCAGCAAATAAAATGCCTGACTTTCAGGTGAAACCCCCGGTGAAATAAAATGAGGTGCTCCACAGGAATCTTTCACCAACCCATAGGCATCCACTTTGCTATTTGCCGCCTGTCTACATTTCTCCGCCACTTTCAAATATTCTTTAGGCACCCAACCACTGCAAACACCACGGTAAATCGTGTAACTGAGCATTTCCGGAAAATAACTGTCCACAAACGTACCCGGATCATCTAAAATATCATGAGAAAAACCATCTTCCCGAATATAAGCCGCCGTTGCCTGAATCAAATGCAACGCTTGTTTTTCCAGCCCCTGGCGCTCCTGTTCCATATCCTTTGGAAGCATGTCAATTACCCGCGCCAAACCGGACATTGCCCAACCATTTCCAACACCCCAAAATTCTCGACGATCAAAGCTTTGCTTGGTTTCATTCCACTTATGACTGACCAGATTTGTTTCTTTGTCCAATAACTTGTCTAAATAACCGTTGATTTGTTTTATCGCTTCTTTGTAATAACCTGCATCAGCTAAAAATGGAGGTAACATATACATAGAATCTACCCAAAAAACAGCATGGTTGACAAAATGATACACAATCCCATCTTTGTTTCTTGGCGCATGATACAATGCCCATTCCAGCAATCCATCATAAGCTATTTTTAAATCTAAGTCATTGGTCTTTTGAAAAGCATAACGAATGCCCGCCCCATTGGAACAAGGATCCGTTGCCGCTTCTTGCTCGCCAATCTCAGCCACACGTCCATCCTTGATACGCCGATAGGCTGCTTCCTTGGCCAAAAGAATGGCTGTTTCTTCATCTCCTAGGGCGATAAAAGCATCCAATGTCACCCCTTGCTCCCAAGAATGACGCTGCATGGCTAACAGTGCCCGCTTTACTTTATTGATTTTGTTTGTCAGGCTCATATACACTCCTCTTCATAAAACATCGTACCTTTCCTCAGATTATTTGTCTTTTATCATATCATTGGAAATCAAAGATAAACAGGGTTTTTAAATCAGATTAATACTCATAACATATTCCTTTTTAATCTATAAGTATCATAAAGTCTGATTACTCCTGTGTCAAGATATGAAATATTATTCTTTAAGCTAATAAAGAATAATACATCTAAATATAAAAAAAGTGACTAGATTATCCATACATCTTAACTGGATTAACCATGTTATTTGAATTCACAGTATGTTAATATTTATCTCATAAATGAAAAGGAGGATTTATTTACATGAAAAAATTGATTGCATTACTGATTATTGTGATTATGGCAGCTAGCCTCTTCGTAGGCTGTGGAAATAATCAAACAACTGACACAAGTACAGACACTGCTACGGCTGACGATGCTGCTACTGATGATACTGTAGTTTCCGGAGACATGGAAGTCGTAGAGCTTAACGTTTTGATTGGTCAACCACGTTTTAGAGCTCAGTATGAAGCATTTTTCGATAAATTCATCGAAAAAATGGCTGGTGAAGGTATAGATCTGACCATCAACTTGGAAATGCCCGGTGATGATGAAGTTACCACAATTCTTCAAACCAGATTCGCTTCCAACAACTCGCCTGACGTTTTCAATTTCCATCCAACCAACAATGCTCCCATTTTCTTTAGAGCCGGTTGGTTTGCAGATTTATCTGATCAACCTTTCGTTGCTGACCTTTGGGATGATGTTAGGGATTCTGTAACCTTTGATGGACAAACCGTTGGTGTACCACTTGAATCCGCCCAATGGGGTATGCTCTACAATCAAGACATCTTTGATGAACACGATTGGGAATTGCCAAGCACCCTTTCTGAAATGGAAGATTTGATTGCTGAAATGGAAGCTGCTGGCGTAACACCTTTTGTACTTAGCTATGGCGAAGGTTGGTTGCCACAATTACTTCTACCTTTGACTGTTGGTAGTTTGATTCAAACTGAAAATCCAGACTTTATTGAGCAAATGAACGCCGGTGAAACCTCTTTTGCCGAATTCAGGCAAATGTTTGATATCATGGACTTATCCAATGCCCATGGGACTCCAAATCCTTTTGAAGTTGGAGCAGACCAAGGTGCTGCTGATTTTGCAAACGGTGCTGCTGCTATGTATATCCAAGGACCATGGATGGCAGATTCTATCCTTTCTGTGAATCCTGATATACGTTTCTCTGTTGCTCCATTGCCAGTAGATAATAACCCTGATGGAACGCTTATCAACGTAGGTTTCTCCAATGCACTAGGTGTATCTGCATTTAGCGAGCACCAAGAAATCGCGGCAAAATTAATCAACTTTGTATTAGACCCGTCTGTTACCAACGAATTATTTGAAAGCCTAGGCTTTAATCCTGTATCAGCTGTTCAAACATTTGATGTTCATCCATGGCAAGTAGAATCTTCTGCTCTTATAGCAGCAGGAAGATCTTACAATGATACTTTGATTCCAGGACCGGTTAGAACTGCTTCTGAAAGTGCTTTCCAAAGCTACTTTGCGGGCACAATGAACCAGGACGAAGTAATCGCTGCTCTTGACCAGGCTTGGGCTGACTATATTGCACAACAATAAGTTAAATCCGTATGGATAAGCTAAAAAAGGTTTGCCGAGCATGCTCTTGGCAAACCTTTTCTGAAACACTTTTAGAATGTTTCTTGATTGATTTATTTATCGTTGTACCATATACTTGAAATACTACTGACCAATGCCACAAAAAGGAGGTTACTGAATGGCACAATTTACCAGATACCATAAAAAACATCGTAGTATGATGGAAAAAATAAGTGATCAAAGAAATGTCAAATATCTACTCCTTTTTGTCATGCCGGCCTTTCTTTTTTATGTTGTTTTTCTATTGGTGCCCATATTAGGAGCGTTTTATTATAGTTTGACCGACTGGTCTCCGGTTCGCCCAAATTATAATTTTGTAGGCCTTAACAATTATGTTCGGGCGTTTACCCAAGATCCACAGTTCATCAATTCCCTTTTGTTAACATTGCGCTATACTGCTTTTGTGTTTGTATTACAAAATGTTTTTGCTTTAGGACTTGCTCTTATGATTGAAACAAGAGGACGGTCAAAAGCTTTCTTTCGAACGATTTTCTTCTTGCCAAATATGCTTAGCTTAGTTATCTCCTCTTTGATGTTCCGCTTTATTTTTACCAATGTTTTCCCAGAGCTTTCTGAAAGACCCTTTCTTGGCTTTTTAGAACAAGGTTGGCTCGGCAATCCAAGTGTAGCTTTTTATTCCATTCTAATTGTTGTTTTATGGAATGGCGTTGGTTATATGATGGTTATCTACTTAGCAGCATTACAAGGCGTACCGCAAAGTTTAATTGAAGCTGCTATGATTGATGGTGCCGGTGGAGCAAAGCGGTTGTTTAAAGTTACAATTCCTATGATTATGCCAGCACTTACCATCTGCTCATTTTTGACACTCATTCGCTCTTTCCAAATTTTCGATGTTGTCTTTCGATTGACAGGTGGCGGGCCCGGTCGTGCCACGCAAGTCATTGCGATGAATATTTACGAGGAAGCCTTTTCCAATAACTTCCTCTTTGGCTACGCAAATGCAAAAGCAATGATTTTCTTCGGGATTATCCTAGTGATTACTCTAATTCAAACCTTTGTTATGAAACGTCTGGAGGTGGAATCATGAGAAAGAAAACGCCATTTAGTTACTTTATTTTGGTTTTATTGCTTATTTTTGGATTTATTGCTTTCTTCCCGATTTACATGGCGATTATCAATTCCTTTAAAGACCAGGGAGAAATTTTTAATTCCGTTTTGGCTTTTCCAACCTCTTTTCGTTTTGAGAACTATACCGGAGCATTAGAACGAATCAACATCTTGCAAAGTGCACTAAACACCTTAATTGTTACCGTTATTGGTTTAACGGGCATCACGATTTGTTCTTCTATGGCAGGCTGGAAGTTATCTCGTACCAGCGGCAAGTTAAGCAATCTATTTTTCATCTTCTTCTTGTCCTCCATGCTGGTACCCTTCCATGCAATTATGATTTCAATTACACGGGTCGCTACAACTTTAAGCATTCAAGATAATGTGATTGGACTTGGTTTTATCTACATTGGCCTTGGAGTCAATTTAGCAATCTTCCTCTATCACGGTTTCGTCAAAAGTGTTCCCAGAGAATTAGAGGAATCTGCCAGAATGGATGGCTGTGGCGAACTACAAATATTCTTACGGATTGTCTTCCCCTTGCTGAAGCCAATCACTGCTACCATTTTGATTTTGAACAGTCTTTGGGTTTGGAATGACTTCCTATTACCCTTGATTATGCTGTCTAATGTCAACAATCAAACCCTCATTTTAGCAATTAATGCCCTGTTTGGTGAGTTCCATACAGATTGGCCTAAGGTCTTGGCAGCACTCATTATGGTCTCATTGCCGGTTTTAATTTTCTATATTATCTTCCAAAAGAATATCATGAAAGGAATTGCGGAAGGTGCCATTAAATCCTAACTAAATAAAAAGGAGGAATGTTTCTTTGACAACTGCAAAAGTGTATGTAAGTAAAATGGGAGCCGAGAAAATGCTGGTTCCCGGAAAAGATATTATTTTTAAACCTAATGTTTACGAAGAAAATCAAGTCATCAACATTGTACCAGATTTATGCTATCAAGAAGTATTCGGCTTTGGTGCAACCTTTACCGAATCCTCTTGTTTCAATTATGCAAAATTAAGTCCTAAAAATCAGGAAACCGTTCTAGAGGCTCTTTTCGACACCGAAAAAGGACTGGGCTTAAATTTCTGCCGCACTACAATCAATTCTTGCGACTTTGCTACAGAACGTTATATTTATGTGACAGACGACGACCCGTCTTTAAAAACCTTTTCCATTGAACGAGATTTAGAAACCATCATTCCTCTAATAAAAGCAGCAAAAAAACGCTCCAAAGATTTGCTTTTATTCGCTTCTCCTTGGAGCCCACCAGCCTGGATGAAAGATAATAAAAAAGTCATCAACGGTGGACGTTTGTTAGATGAATACTATCAAACTTGGGCCGATTATTTTGCTAAGTACTTTGAAGCATACAAAAAAGCGGGGATTGACTTTTTTGGCTGTTCCGTTCAAAACGAAGCTGCTGCCTGGCAAACTTGGGAAAGCTGCAAATACACCGCTGAAGAAGAAGGCATCTTTGTTACCAAACACTTACGTCCTACCTTAGACAAATCCGGCTTTAAACATCTCAGCATCCTAGTTTGGGATCACAACCGGGAACGCCTTTTAGAACGAGCCATTGGTACCTTTGCTGTGCCCGGCGCAAAAGATGATATATGGGGGCTTGCTTACCACTGGTATTCCGGCGACCATTTCTTCGCTTTGGATATGACAAAAAAAATGTTCCCAGATAAACCTTTGATTTTAAGTGAATTTTGTTATAGCGAATTCGACATAACGGATGAAGCACCTAGTGTTCATTCCGGATGGAAAGAAGCTGAAAATTATTTAGAAGAGTATATCGACAACTTCAATCATCATATGTCCGCTTTCTGTGGATGGATTATGATAGGAGATTTAAAGGGCGGTCCCTACCATGACCGCGTTGTTGGTTGCAAAGCACCTATCGTTGCAGATTTCGACAATGACAAAATCACCATTGAGCCCATTTACTACGCAACGGCTCACTTTAGCCGTTTTGTAAAACGGGGCGCAACCAAAATCGGCGTTAGCTACTTTTCAAAGGATATCAAAGCGACCGCCTTTCAAAACCCAGATGGAGAATTAATCTTAATTGTATTAAATAAGACTGACAAGGAAACAGATATTTTCTTCCGCCTTAAAGAAAAGACAGCCGAAGTTACATTGGCGGCACGCTCTTTGTCAACTTATGTAATCTAACCAGAAATGGCCCTAGAGGAAAATAGCATAAAAGTCAAAGGAGGTGTATCGTGAAATTTCGAAAAAAAATAATTTTAACATACACAACTTTTCTCGTCATCATCTCTTTTATGTTTGCAGGTATGTTTTATGTTATTAATGCGAACCACTATTTAGAGCAAGAGTTCGAAACGATTCGCACCTCCTCCAATGTAAAAATGCAGCAGATGGAGACCATTATTCGAGACATGGATTCAGCTATTTTAATTGTTTTATCAGACATTGAAGTTTTAAATTCGTTGCGAACATTTTCCCGAATGCGTTTCGATACTTTAGGAGAGCTACTTTTTCACGAAGCAAGTGCAACGATACAACTAAAAATGAACTCTTTTTACTTATCGGATCGTTTTTATCGAATGGTCGTTTTTAACGACCAAGATAATGTGATTGCAAACAATACCTTTAAAATAAACCGAGGCATCAACAGCAACGCACAATTTGCAGATTTTCCCTATCTGGAAGCAGTTCGGTCAAACAATGGACGTTCCACTTTAATTGGACTCCATACTGATACTTGGGGAAACACCTATCGTCCTGAGGTGATTTCTTATGTAATGGGAATTGAATATACCAATATGGGCTTTATCGAAGTACAAATGACCAATAACAGTCTTCGTGATATATTGGTCTCCTCGGAAGATGACTACGATTATATTTTCTTTACCGCAGAAAAAGATTTACTTTTTTCCACCAACCTAGACTTAGATCCTGAACATTATTTAGCCCTGATTGAGCTGTTTGATAATCAAGTGCAAGAGATTACGGAGGAAAATGGTAGCTCGATTCTAATTCATGCTTCCTATTCGGAAAATGGTAATTTCTATCTATTGACCATTTCCAACACGAATGTACGAAACGATCTTCTACAAGCAGTACTACCTTTTAGTGCCCTTTTGCTGCTCGTGGGCATTCTTGTTTCAATTGCCTATATTAGCCTCACTGCAAACCAACTAACCAAACCGATTCATGAACTTCAACATGTCATGGAAAATACACGTTTAGACAATATCATGGAAACAGAAATGCCTGCGAAAATTTCTGATGACGAAATGGAAGCACTCTATATTACCTACAAAGATTTACTAGAGCGTTTAAATGCCTCTATGCTGAAAGAGGAGCGTTTATCTGTCATGCAACTGCAAGCACAATTTGACTTGCTCCAAGCCCAGGTGAATCCTCATTTCATCTACAATGTCCTAAATGTCCTTTCTGGTCGAGGACTTCAAGCAGACGACAATGTAATCTGTGAAATCTGCTCGGATTTGGCAAAGATGTTACGTTACTCTACAAATACGAAGGACAAGTATGCCACCGTTCAACAAGAAGTTGAATATTTGCAGCTTTATTTGAGCATTCTCAAATATCGCCATGAACACAAACTTAATTACGAAATCTCCACAGACCCAACCCTCGAAAGCAAGATATTGCCCCGAATTGTTCTCCAACAATTTGTAGAAAACTCCGTCTACCATGGAAGCTCTACCGTTGATGAAACCATTACAATCTCCGTACTTGGTGAATCGTTAAAAGACGGCTGGCGTCTTCAAATCATCGATAACGGCAGTGGCATTTCAACAGAAAAACTGACAGAGATTCAAAACTCCATGGCAGAAGTACGAGAACGTCTTTCCGGTCATCGTCATCATGTAGAAATGGAAATTGGTGGTATGGGTCTGGTCAACTCCTATGCACGCCTATATATTCTTTATCCGGAGGAAATGGACTTCTCAATTACTTCAAAGCCCGGACAGGGGACGACTGTGACCATTTGTATCAAATCGACTTAAGCTTCTTGAATTTAGAAAAGCGAGAAAAACAATGTATAAAGTAATTGTAGTAGATGATGAACCCGCCGCTTTAAATTATGTTTGTCTGGTTCTCGAAAAAAAATATCCCGGCTTTACCTTGGTGGGACGTGCTGGCAATGGCCTGGAAGCCTTGGAACAGATTACTAAACTACAACCGGATATCTTAATTACCGATGTGCAAATGCCGAAAATGAATGGGATTGAATTGGTTTCAAAAGTGAAAGAACACTATCCAGATATCTTAAGTCTCATTGTCAGCGGATATTCGGAATTTGAATATGCCAAGCAAGCTTTGGCATCTGGTGTCTGTGACTACCTTTTAAAGCCTTTGGCACCTTCTGATATTCAACAGGTGTTGGAACGCTTAGAAAAGAGATTGGATCGGTTATATTACGAAAAGCGTAACGAGGCTTTACAAGCACTTTGTCATGGCGAGGACGTAACTGAAAGTCAACTACGCTATTTCCCTGCCGGAAATTACTATGCTTTTTTATGTCGTCGCAATGGTTTACCTATGCGCTTTTCTCATAAGACCAGCAGAGAACTCTTTCCAAACCCAGAAGAAAAAATCTATATCTTTGGCCGTGATGGATTAGAAGGGCTTCACGTGATTCCTGAGTCCTTATTGGCGGTGCAAAATTACAGCAAGTTAACCAAACAGTTATATAACAAGTCCCTCCAAAAAAAGTCCTATGTAACAGCAATTACCTATTCTGAATCATTTAAGTTGAAAGATTTAAATCAAGTGGCAAAAAAGCTTTACCATAAACTTGACGAAACCATTGTAATTGGCAAAAATCAGCTCATCAACGAAAAAACACCTGGATTCAACCACCAAAACGACAAATCTGAAAAAGAGGCTCTAAAAGAAATGGAATATGTCTTGCGCTACCAAGAATTAGAAAAAATCTTACCAAAGCTAGAAAAACTGTTTGAAATTTGGGAAAAACAAAACTATAGTCAACTTTATATTGAAGCACGTGTAACCTATTTCTTCCAATTAATTATGCATTCTCGAAAGACAGCCCTAGAAGTAACGGAAATTGAATTTTTAATCGACGATGCTTTTTACTCCGTAAGTAAGATGGAAGAAGTAAAAGACAGCATCTTAGGGATTGTGAAAATGTGCATCCCAACCCTAGAAAAGGAAAACATCGACGACAAAGAAAAGCTATTCCATTCCATACAGACCTATCTAAACGAACATTTGGAACAAGAAATAACCCTAAACGGTATTTGCCAAGAATTTGGTCTTTCCCAAACCACATTAAGTAGAATGTTTCGCAAATACGAGAACACCTCGTTTCATAATTATTTGACCAAAATCAGAATCCATAAAGCACAAACGTTCATGCAAAAGGATTCAAAAATTTATATCAAAGACATTGCCCAACGCGTCGGTTATTATGACCAATTTTATTTTAGTCGCTTGTTCCGCTCAATGACAGGAATGTCTCCCAAAGAATATGCTGACAAAATAAGAGAAGAAAAAAATACATAAAAAACAATATTTTAGGAGGTTTTTCATGAACGAAAAGATTTTTAACATTCAAAAATATGCAGCCTGTGCCCGCCAAGTAGTGGCAGAGGGAGTTGTCTTACTGGAAAATCGTGACAACCTGATGCCTTTGGCAGAAGGAACAACAGTCGCGCTGTTTGGACGAAGCCAATTCAATTATTTTAAAAGCGGCACCGGCTCCGGTGGTATGGTTAATGCACCCTATATTACCGGTATCAAAGAAGCCATAGAACAATACACTTCCTTGGTTTTGAACAAAGGTGTTCTGGAAATCTACGAAGAGTGGCTAAAAGATAATCCTTTTGATGAAGGTGTCGGTTGGGCCAATGAGCCTTGGTTTCAAAAAGAAATGCCTCTTTCAGAGGATTTGGTTCGTAAAGCCAAAGAAGAGTCAGATGTTGCCATTCTTATCATCGGGCGAACAGCCGGCGAAGACAAAGATAATAGTGCCGATCCCGGCAGCTATCATTTAACAAATGATGAGCACAACATCCTTAACGTAATTACCTCCATTTTCGATAAGGTAATCGTTTTACTCAACGTTGGTAATGTAATTGATATGAAATGGGTTGATACATACAAACCTAATTCTGTCATGTATTGCTGGCAAGGAGGCCAAGAAGGGGGTAGCGGGGTCACTGACGTTTTAATGGGGAGCATCACACCTTCCGGAAAACTTGCAAATACCATCGCTTATCATGTTGAGGATCATCCTTCCCATGAGCATTACGGCGATGATCATGTAAACGAATACGTCGAAGACATCTATGTTGGCTATCGTTATTTCGAAACCTTTGCAAAAGACAAGGTGATGTATCCGTTCGGTTTTGGCCTTTCCTATACCACCTTTGATAAGAAACTTATCAACATCAAGGAAAGCAAGGGTGAAATCACGATCACCGTAAAAGTTGTCAATACCGGTGCAATAAAGGGGAAAGAAGTCGTACAATTTTATGTGGCTGCACCCCAAGGAAAATTGGGTAAGCCAATCAGAGCTTTATGTGGCTTCGGAAAAACCGCCGAATTGGCTCCAGGCGAAAGGGATGAAATCATAATTGTTGTTTCAAAATATTATATTGCCTCCTTTGATGATAGTGGTATCACCGGACATAAAAATAGCTTCGTCTTGGAAGCCGGAACTTATGATTTTTATCTCGGCGATGATGTTCGAATCGCAAAAAAGGCTTTCTCGATTACACTCGATGAGTTGGTTATTATGGATACCGTCGAAGAAAACCTAGCCCCGGTTGTTGCATTTAACCGAATGATCCCCGGCAACGCAATTGATGAAGACAGCTTTGCGGTGGCTTGGGAGCAAGCACCTCTCGCAGTAGAAGACCCGGTTGCAAAAAGAAATGCAAATCTGCCTGCCGATTTAAAATATACCGGAGACAAAGGTTATAAATTGACCGATGTTGCCGACGGCAAGGTTTCCATGCATGCATTCATTGCCCAACTCTCTGATGAAGATTTATGTTGTATCGTACGAGGTGAGGGTATGTGCTCAGAAAAAGTAACTCCCGGTACCGGTGGGGCTTTCGGTGGTGTTACCGACTCCCTTTTGGATTTTGGCATCCCTGTAGCTTGTATCACCGACGGGCCAAGCGGTGTCCGAATGGACTGCGGCACAATTGCTTTTTCCTTACCAAATGGTGCAACCAACGCCAGTACCTTTAACCTAGCACTCCAAACCGAACTTTACGAATACGAGGGCTTGGAATTAAGAAAACATCACGTTGATATGCTGACAGGGCCCGGCATGAATATTCATCGCCATCCTTTCAATGGGCGCAACTTTGAGTATTTCTCCGAAGATCCATTCATTACCGGAAAAATGGCGGCGGCTCAATTAAACGGACTACACAAATATGGTGTCACCGGAACTGTGAAGCATTTTGCCTGCAACAACCAAGAACATCGTAGAAATTTTGTCGAAACGGTTATTTCCGGCAGAGCGATCCGTGAAATTTATCTCCGTGGCTTTGAAATCACCGTCAAAGAAACCGATATGACCACAGTCATGACCACCTACGCACCAATCAACGGCTATTGGACTGCCAGTAGCTATGAGCTTTGCACCAATGTTCTCCGAAAAGAATGGGGCTTTCAGGGCCTTGTCATGACAGACTGGTGGGCAAAAGGAAATGACAAAGGCGAAGAAGGAACTTTGCAAAATGTTGCTTCTATGATTCGTGCCCAAAATGATCTTCAGATGGTGACACGAAATTCTTTGAAAAACTCTAATCATGATAATTCCGCCGAGGCTCTAAAAGCCGGAACGGTCACCAGAGGAGAGTACCAATTATGTGCTGCCAATATTTGTTCCGTCATCATTGGCATGCCTGTCTTTACTCGCTATCGTGGTATTGTCACGGAATTGGACACCTACCTAAAAAGTGTTTCTTTAGAGGACGAAGGTGCCAATGTAATTGGTTCTCCCATTACCATAAATGGCAAAGGAGAACTAGATATCCGCACCTTAGATACGAACAAATGTAAAAGCAATAGCTACCAACTTTTGTTACCAGAACCGGGGAACTATAAGGTTTCTGTTCTCTGCTACGTAACTACAGAACATGAAATATCAGAAAATGCCCAATTACCTTATTCCGTCTTCTGGGATGGTAAACTACTAAGAACCGTCACGTTAACTGCAAAAGACAGAACCCCTATGACTTATGAATTCCTCACCGGTCAAACAAATTCTGATAGCCTTTATTTAAAACTATACTTCTCCTTGGGAGGGATTGTGGTGAATAAGGTTGAAATTACATTGATAAAATAGGTTTATTCATGACATTTAGGCTGTACAAACAGTTAAATATGCATTTTTTTATTATGTATATTTACATTTTGTGACAGCCTTATTTTATTTTTTAGAATCAAATTAATACTCATAACATATCCATTTTGAACCCATAGGTATCATAAGGTTTGATTTGTTCTCATTTCCTATTCTTTACAAAGTATAAATACTTGTTAGAAATTCTCGTAGCTGTTACAATAATAATGATTTTTATTTCATGTTTTAAGGGAGATATCAGATGTATCAATTGTTAATTGTTGATGATGAAAAAAAAATATTAGAGGGAATCTCAGAAATTTTCCCTTGGAACAATATTGGCTTTGAAGTTGTTGGTAAATTTACCAAAGCCAAAGCTGCTTTGGCCTTTTTAGAAAACCATCCGGTTGATGTGGTGATGACCGATATCTCTATGCCGGACATGAATGGTTTAGAACTGGCAAAGGCATTAAAAAAATATCCGGATCTTATCATTGTTATCTTTAGCAGTTATAGTGATTATCAATATATGCGGGAAGCGATTACACTTGAAATTCAAGATTATCTTTTAAAACCGATTAATTATGATAAGCTTTCCAGCTGTTTTGAAAAAATCAAAACCCTTTTGGATGAAAAATTTTCAATCAACCGAAACACGGATGGCTCCTATTACGGAAAAATCTTAAAAAAAGTAGATGATTATTTAAGCAACCATTTCCGAGATGGCAGTTTGATTGAAGCCGCTGAACTGGTTGGTTTAAGCCCCAATTATTTATCAAAAATATATAAGGAAAACAAAGGGGTTAGCTTTAGCGAAAGCCTGACCAAAATCAGAATGCAACAAGCCGGCGAAATGCTCAATGATCCCACCCATAAAAGCTATGAAATTGCCTACTATGTGGGTTATGATAGTCCAAAGAATTTTACCAGAGCCTTTAAGTCCTATTACAAAGTAACCCCTAGGGATTACCGCAATGGCATCCGAAAAGATGAGGACGAAACATGCTAAGAAAATATTTTTTCAAACGTGTTAGAACTTATTTTCTTTATATGATTATTCCAACCTTAATCCTATTCATTGTTGTCGGTTATTTTTTCATCTCGATTCAACTAAGGCGCATTCAAGAGGGCGGGCAAGCAACATTATACAATCTTAGCAACAGCCTGGAAGTAACCGTTTATAACCTAGGTTATTATCTCGATGTTATGACAAGTAACTTTTCCTTTTCGCTGCCTTTGAGAAATATGCTTGCAACAAACACGATGCAGCAAAGTGACGTGGTTGCCTTTCATATGACACAAAACTTCTTTTCCAGTTTTCACTTGGCTTATCCCTATATACATTCCATGTATTTATATTTGGATGGCAATGACCGCTTTTTATCTTCTGCCTCCAGTCAAATTCCTACCATTGAACAATATTATGACAACGATTGGTTGGACATTTACCAGCAAATGGCAGATGATGAAATACGCTTTGCCAGCCAACGCCAAATCCATCGATATGCTTTTGACCAACCCGTACAGGTTATCACCTTGTTTCAAAGAATGTCCCACATGAATGGTGTGATTGTCATTAACATTGATTTGGATAAGTATCAAAATTTATTACGCAACGCAATGGTTACAGAATTTCAGAACCTCTTTCTTTTTAGTTCCCACAGAGATATGTTAGGTTCCATCACCACGGAGCAAAACAATGCCGCTTTTGAACGCGCATTTGCTCTCTTTTTTGACGACTTTTTGGCAACAGACGATTACGCTACATTGGATGGCAACTGGTGGCGTATAGACAATCATCTCTTTTTTTTAAATGCCCAATATTCCGAACAACTTAATATCTATAATGTTTCGGCAATTCCCTTTTCCTATTTGATTCATGAGCTTCGTTATTATTTGCTTTTGGTTCTGGCGATTCTTTTTCTCGATATTATGATTGTATTTTCCATCGCTTATTTGTACACACGAAGATCGTTCTTTTTTATTCAAGAATGTATCAATGTTTTTTCTGAGGCGGAAAAAGGTGAAGAAATCACCTATCAGGTTAGTGATGTAAAGGATGAATTTGGTATCATTTTGAACAATATGATTTATTTACACTTACGCAATAATCAAATGAAAATGAATTTGATGGAACGTCAATATCAATATGAACTATCGGAAAAAGCCGCCTTACAGCTTCAAATCAATCCGCACTTTATTTTTAATACCTTACAAATCATGGACTTTGAAATCATTAAAAATCTCGGCAAGCTAAGTCCCTTACATAAAATGACAATGCAACTATCTAAGGTCGTAAAATATGCCTTAACGGATCCGACAACAAAAGTCAATTTACGAGAAGAACTGGAATACCTAAAAGCTTATCTGGAAATCCTAAAGGTTCGTTTTGGGGATTTTATCATTACCTACTTTGAAGTCGATGAAAATGTCTTGGACTTTGAAGTGTTTCGCCTACTGCTACAACCCATTGTGGAAAACTGCCTTGAGCACGGCAAAAGAAAAGATGGGGGAAAAGAAAGAATCATCATTAAGCTAAAAATATATGATCGGGAAGATCAAATCTCCTTTGCTATCATTGACAATGGGGTTGGCATGACACAACAAGAATTAACAAAGCTGAATCAAAAAATATATTCCAAAGGTATGGATAACATTGGCTTAAGAAATGTAAACCATCGTTTGCTTTTACATTATGGAGAAGAAAGTGCCTTACAAATCCATAGTAAAAAAAACCTTGGTACCGCAGTATCCTTTCGTTTGCCAAAAACAAACAACAAAAATAAAAAATGAGAATAAATCAAACCTTATGATACTTATGGGCTAAAAATGAATAATTTTTGAGTATTAATCCGATTTTAAAGCTCTGTTTATTTTTTGTTCTCAGTGCTATGATTTAAAAAAATAATACAGGAGGAAGAAACATGAGAAAGAAAAATTTATTGGCACTTGGCCTTGCGGCCGTTCTATTGGGGGGCTTGTTTGCTGGCTGTGGCAACGGTGCTGCAACTGAAACAACTACGACCAACGATACCACAACCGAGGAGGCGGATTCTACCGATCAAGAAGAACCTGCTGATACCACCAATGGAGAGCAAATCAACCTAAGATTTTCCTGGTGGGGCGGCGAAAGCAGACACGAAGCAACATTGGCGGTGATTGAAGCCTTTGAAGCGGAACATCCTAACATCACAATCACACCGGAATTTAGTTCTATCGACGGATATGCCGCTCGTTTGACCACCCAGTTCGCTTCCAGAACCGCACCGGACATCATCCAAGTCGAAACAGGTCTTGGTTCTGAATATCAACGACAAGGTGTTTTGAAAAATCTAAGTGAGACCGATTTTGATTTTTCCAATTTTGACGAAAGCTTTTTAGAAATTGCTAAGTTCGGAACAGATTCTTATTGGGCCATTCCAACCGGCATGGGCGGTTCCGCACTTATTGTAAATCAAGATTTGGCAGATGCTGCCGGTGTTCCTATTACAGAACCCCACGAGTGGGAAGATTGGTTTGAATGGGGACGTTTGGTGAGAGAATATGATCCGGAAGCTTACTTGCTATCTGCATCCACGCCACTTGCTTATGCTTTTATTATCAGAGCCATGGCACGCCAAATGACCGGCGAAGCCATTGTGGATAGAGATTTTAACCTGACTTTAACGGAAGCTCAATTCGAAGAAATTTTTGACTTTATTCGACGTCTATATGAAGAAGAAGTAGCTGCACCAGCTTCTTACTTGGCACCTTTTGGTGAACAGCTGCAACAAGACCCCAATTGGGTTGCAGGACGTTATGTAGCAGCAATGGGATACTCTTCTTCCATCGAAGTATTTACTGCGGCAGCTCCGGATGTTACCTTTGCCAATGGCCGATTGCCCTTGTTACCGGATCGTGCCAATGATGGTTGGGTCACAGAGCCACCACAATTCATCGGTATTTATTATTACTCAGAACATCCGGAAGAAGCAGCTAAGTTTTTGAACTTCTTCTTCAACAATGCAGAGTCCGTCAGAACCTTGGGACTTGTAAGATCCATTCCACCAACCGCCTTTGCGCAAGAAATCATAGAGGGAGAAGGCTTGCTAGATCCTCTGATGATGGAGAGTGTTGAAATCAGTTTATCTTATAATGGTTTTTCAGATGGCGGTCCTACCACCTCAGCAGAAGTCCGGGCTATCTTAGAATCCGCTTTTGAAGACATTGCCTTTGGAACACTTACACCTGCTGATGCAGCAGCCAGAACTGTTCAACAAATCGAAGATTTTATCGCTGCAAATAGTAATTAAATTTTTCTGATTCATCTGTAGTGCCGGAACATCTTTCCTATTTCCGGTACTACATTTTATAGAAAGGATTTGCAGGATGAAAAAACGAAAATACAGCAAACGAGATAATAAAGCCTTTCTTTATTTATCCCCGTGGATTATTGGGATGTTATTGCTTCAAATATTTCCTTTTCTCACATCCTTTTATTACTCTTTAACCGACTACAATCCGGTTTCCCGGGACATAAATTTTATTGGCTTACAAAATTATATCCAGTTATTTACCAGAGACGTTGAGTTTTTCCAATCTTTACGTGCAACCATTCTCTATACGGTATATACGGTTCCTGCCAAAATCATCATGTCGCTTTTAATCGCCATCTTGTTAAACAAGGGCCGAAAAGGAATCGGGATTTTAAGAACCATCTATTATTTACCCTCCCTGTTTGGCGGCAGTGTGGCTGTTGCTATTTTATGGCGTGTGATTTTTATGGATCAAGGTTTGGTCAACAGCGTTATCAGCATGTTTGGCATTGGCACCATTTCTTTTTTTGGTGACCCAAGATTTGCTTTACCTACTTTAAGCTCTTTGGAAGTCTGGCAGTTTGGCTCTTCCATGGTTATGTATCTCGCCGCCTTAAAGCAAGTGCCGCAATCTTTATATGAGGCCGCAGACATCGACGGTGCCAGCAAAATTGCCCAATTTTTCAAAATTACAATACCACAGATATCACCCATTATTTTCTTTACCATTATTATGCAAACAATTGTAGCTTTACAGAATTTCACCTCCGCCTTTATCATCACCAATGGTGGCCCGGTTCGGTCAACCTATATGCTTGGCTTAAAGCTTTTTAATGACGGATTCAATTTCTTTAGAATGGGCTACGCCAGCGCAACTTCGTGGGTTATCTTTATATTGGTTTTAGGTTTTACTTTAATCATGTTTGGAACATCACGTTTCTGGGTTCATTATGGCGACAAAGCATAAGAAAGGAAAAAATAATGTCACGAAAAGCAAAAAAAACAACAAAAGAAATCATTATGTATATCGTCCTTATTATCATTGGTCTATTTATGATCTATCCTTTGATATGGATGTTCTTTTCCAGCTTTAAAACCAACGAGGAAATCTTTGGAAGTGTCGCTTTATTACCCCAAATGTTTAGCCTAGAACCTTTTATTCATGGTTGGACATCCGCAGGCGGGCTTACGTATGCTACTTTCTTTCGAAATTCCTTTGTTATGGTCGTACCAACCACCATTTTTACAGTACTTTCCAGCACTTTGGTGGCTTACGGTTTTGCCCGCTTTCATTTTCGGGGTAAGAAATTAGCTTTTGCGATTTTACTATCCACTTTGATGCTTCCAAATGCCATTGTAATCATTCCCCGTTATACCATTTTTAATTCTTTGGGTGTTTTAGACGGTTATGGTGCTTTTTACCTGATGTCTATATTGGCCTGCTATCCCTTTTTTGTCTATATGTTGGTTCAATTTATGAGAGGGATTCCTACGGATTTAGATGAATCGGCTTATATTGATGGTTGCGGCACTTTTAAAACCTTAACTTTGATTTTATTGCCTATTTTAAAACCAGCTTTGTTTTCCGCCGGTTTATTTCAGTTTTTATGGACCTACAATGATTATTTCAACTCGTTGATTTTCATTCACAGTGTTTCTCGCTTTACTGCCACCATGGCTCTACGCTTATCTCTAGATGCAGAGTCTGTGGTAAATTGGGGTAGCGTTATGGCAATGTCCTTTTTGGTGGTATTGCCCTTAGTCATATTATTCTTTGTTTGCCAGAAATATTTTGTTGATGGAATCGCAACAACCGGCCTGAAAGGTTAAAACAACTTATTTACGAAAGGAGTTATCACACAAATGGAAAAAAAAGTATTTCCCCCCGATTTTGCATGGGGCGTTGCAACAGCCTCTTACCAAATAGAGGGCGCTTACGATACCGACGGACGAGGCGAATCCATCTGGGACCGGTTTTGCACCATTCCGGGCCGCATTTTAAATGGAGATGATGGCAAAATAGCTTGCGACCATTACCACCGCTATCCGGAAGATGTTGCCCTGATGAAAAGCCTAGGTATCAAATCCTATCGATTTTCTATCTCCTGGTCGCGTGTCTTTCCCAAAGGAACAGGCGAAGTCAATCAAATGGGGCTTCAATTCTACAAAAACCTGGTTCATGAATTGTTGGAACATGGCATTGAACCTTTTGTAACACTATACCATTGGGATTTACCCCAAGCATTACAAGATCTCGGTGGTTGGGCCAATCCCAACATGCCGACATATTTTTTGGATTATGCAAAACTTATTTTTCAGGAACTGGGTGACAAAGTCACAAAATGGATGACTTTAAATGAGCCTTATTGTGCTGCTTTTTTAGGCAATTATGAGGGTCGCCAAGCCCCGGGAATAAAGGATTTTTCCACTGCCCTTTCTGTGGCTTACAATCTATATGTAGGACACGGCTTGGTGGTTGAATATTTTAGAAACGAAAATATGATTGGCGAAATTGGAATTGCCTTGAACTTAATGCCTCGTTTGCCTTTCACAAACAAGGAAGAGGACATTAAAGCAACGGAATATGCTGACGGTTATATCAATCGTTGGTTCTTGGATCCGATTATCAAAGGTACATATCCGCAAGATATGATAACACTTTATCGGGAAAAAGGTGTTGTATTACCGGAGTTTCAAGAAGAACACCTACGTTTAATGAGCCAAAAACTAGACTTTATGGGGCTTAACTATTATAATGATTTTTGGGTAACCGCCGATGAAACTGTATGGCCATTGGGCTTTTCCCTTAAAAATCCGCCCTTTGCACCGGTCAATGATCGGGGGTGGCCGGTTACGGAACAAGGCCTTACCAAAATGCTTTTACGCTTAAAGAATGAATATGGTATTGATACCATTTACATTACCGAAAATGGTACCTCTCAACCGGATACCCTGTCCTTAAATAAAACCGTTGGTGATGGTATCAGAATTGATTATCTCCACCGCCATTTACTTGCAATGCATGATGCCATCGCCCAAGGTGTTAATGTCAAAGGGTATTTTCAATGGTCTTTGTATGATAATTTTGAATGGGCTTTTGGTTATTCCAGTCGTTTTGGTATTGTTTATGTTGATTTTAATACCCAAGAAAGATTTGTAAAGGATAGCGGTTTTTGGTATGCAAATCTAATCAAAGAAAATGCCATTTGATTTCTGCTTTTCTATGCATGTACAAAATGAGCACAAAAAAAGGAGCGTTTATGAAATATAATAGTCAAAAAATACGAGTGCTTGCGCCGGAAATGGATCCGCTCAAGTTAGGTATGGGTTGGACTTTGGCTGATTTGGAAAAACCACAAATTCTTGTGGAAAGTACCTTTGGTGACAGCCATCCGGGCAGTGCTCATTTAGACAAGCTTGTTGCAAAGGTGATGGACGGCATTCAGGATGCCGGCGGAAAAGGTGCGCGGTTTTTTACCACCGATATGTGTGATGGCATTGCACAAGGTCATGATGGTATCAACTATTCCTTGGTTAGCCGGGAAATGATTGCGAACATGATTGAAATTCATGGTGGTGCCAATGGCTTTGATGCCGGTGTTTATATTGCAAGCTGTGACAAATCTGTTCCCGGTACCTTGATGGGAGCTGCTCGCCTGAACATGCCGGCCATATTTGTGACCGGTGGTGTCATGAATGCCGGGCCTGATTTATTGACCTTAGAACAAATCGGAATGTACTCTGCCATGCAAAAACGGGGAGAAATCAGCGAAGAACAATTGACTTATTACAAACACAATGCCTGCCCGACCCAAGGAGCATGCTCTTTTATGGGCACAGCTGCAACCATGCAAATCATGGCCGAAGCTTTGGGCTTGATGCTGCCCGGAACGGCACTGTTACCGGCGACCGGCGAGGCATTGTTGGCTGCGGCATATCAAGCAGGCAAACGGGTGGTGGAAATGGCAAAGGAAAATCAAAGCGTAGATGATATCGTGACCATAAAATCCTTTGAAAATGCCATTATGGTGCATGCTGCGATTTCCGGTTCCAGCAACTCCTTGTTGCATCTCCCGGCCATGGCCAAAGAGTTAAATCTGGAAGTTGATGGAGATACCTTTGATCGAATCCATGCCCAAACTCATTATCTGTTGGATATTCGCCCAACCGGTAAATGGCCTGCTCAATTTTTCCATTATGCAGGTGGAGTACCGGGGGTAATGGAAGAAATAAAGCATCTCCTCCATTTAGATGTGAACACAATCACCGGGAAAACGTTGGGGGAAAACTTAGAAGCTTTAAAACAGAGCGATTACTATAAAAAGTGCTACGCCCATTTATCCCATTGGAATTTGCAAAAAGAAGATATTTTGCGTCCTTATAACCAACCCCTTGGAAAAGAGGGAGCTATTGCTGTCTTACGAGGAAACTTGGCACCTGACGGTGCTGTCGTGAAGCACGCCGCGGTGCCAAAAGAAATGTTCCAAGTTACGCTTATCGCCTATCCTTTTGATTGCGAAGAAGATGCTTTGGAGGCCGTGTTGTCAAAAAAAGTAAAACCCGGAGATGCTGTTATCATTCGTTATGAGGGGCCAAAAGGCTCCGGTATGCCGGAAATGTTTTACACAACAGAAGCCATTTCCAGTGATGCAAATTTAAGCAAAAGCATTGCTTTGCTGACAGACGGACGTTTTTCCGGCGCAACACGAGGACCGGCCATTGGACATATTTCTCCGGAAGCAGCAGTGGGTGGTCCCATTGCCTTAGTTGAAAAGGGGGATCTCATTCGCTTGGATATTCCAGTGCGTGGATTAAACATTGTAGGGATTAAAGGTGTAGAAAAAACACCTGCGGAAATCGAAGAAATTTTGGCCAAACGCCAAAAGCAATGGAAAGCAAAAAAACCAAAGTATAACAAAGGGGTTTTAAAAATTTATGCGGAACATGCCGTTTCACCTATGAAAGGTGGGTATATGGAATAGATATTAAATAACATAAGAACCAATAGGGGCTGGAAAAATATCCTACATCAGAAGAATCATTCAAAATCCACTTCACACCGAAACAACAAATGAAACTCTTCTTGATAGTGCTCCATTAAGATATCAAAAAATTTTTGGTAACCATCGGATATAAGCATCTCCCTTATTTTTCCATGCCCCAGCTGATAAGCACCACTTTTTTTCCTTTCTTCGTCCAATTTTTTCTTGCAAAACACAAGAATCAAATTTTTTCCATTTATCAAACCAAGAGCCAGCTCAAAATTATTTTCGCCCCTGACACTTAAGTCAAGTTTTTGTAACTCTTTGGCTTTTTTTATATCCCGTGGTTTCTCTTCTCTCACGAGAGCTACAGCCGCCTGCTTTGATTTCCTTATTTGATTTTCAATCTCTTTTATTTTCTTAAACATCCCTTTTCACCATCGTCTGTCTCACTCTCATACGCATACACCATTTAATCTACCAACTCTCCCCATTCCTTTTCTGGCGATAGCAAATAAATTCTTTCCGGCAGAAATTGTTTCAAATTGAGTAAGAAGAGGGGTTGAATTTGAAAAGGGGTGTAATAGGCCGGAAAGAATTTATTTGCTATCTACCATCACCATAAAGCTCTTTTAACTACCTATAACCATATCCTCCTTGGTAGGGTAATACTTTTTCAAAATTGCTACAAGCAATTGCCATGATATCCCTATCCCATAAGGTTTCTAATAAATCACCAATCAGTGCCACATACTCTTTACACAGTTCTTCCTGCTCACAATATATTTCCAACAAATGATTATAATACACATATTCATTGGGGTTTTCTTCGTGTTTTCTTGCATCCTGCCATTTATTCGGAATGACACTGATACTGATAAAGCCATTTCTTAATGTTTGAGAGCATATCTGCTGCAAGGATGTGATTTCTATTAATTCTGCAAAAAGTGCTTCTATCTCTTCATTCCACTGAACATACAATTGACAACTTAAATCAGTAAACATTTCATCGACAGAAGCATGGTTTCTTCTCATAAAATCAAAATTGGTTTCAAAGTCTATCCCATTGATAAAACGCGAACGAACAGCTGCTTCTTTTCCTAACCAAAAGCCACCCGCCATCAAATATTCAACTTTGTTTCCCTCTTTTGATATTAGAAATTTCACTTCACATCTCCTTTTGGCAAACCCTTATGGTTTTTTAGAAGTTTTACTCCTTACGCACCAACACATCCCAAGTAGCAAAGCGTCTGCCTAAAAAGCTAGTCAACTGTGATGCCTGAACCACCGTATTTCCACCTGATGGTGTTACCGCCATATTACCATCACCGCTCAAACGGGTGACAACACGATTCATGATCACACTAATGTTGTTGTTCACACCCGTTGGATCATGAATGGAAATATTCACCGTTCCATCGGTATGCTCCCGAATGATAACAGAACCTGCGGTAGAAATGGTATAACTAATACCTGTACGAGGACTGGTTACAATTGCCGGTGCATTTGCAAAGTTATTTATCATCAGCATATTTCTATCATGAAAATAAATGGCATGTAAGGTGTTGGTATTGGCTACCGCGATATAAGCAGGATCGCTACTTGCCTGTCTAGCATGAAAAGCTTGTACCTGTGCTTGGGTATAGTTTGGCAACAATACATACTCGTAGCGACGATTCGTTGGTGTTACACCGTGTCCAATCCGTACATTGGCAAATAGATTGCTGTGTACCGCTGTTGAGGCACCCGCATCACTATCGCTCCATCTTCCGCTGGTTCTTTGAGTACCAATATGGATATTTTGTCCTGCCGGAATAAAATATCCCAGTTGCGCAGTGCCACCGCTCGGTGCTGTTCCTGCATAACTTAAATGTGCCCAACTATTGGTCGCCGGTGTACCTCGACTAGAGAGCGCACCTGCCGCTTGTCCATTAAAGACAAAAGATTGGACAAACCCTGTTGGTATCCGACGATTGTCTAAGGTTGTTGCTACCTCACGATTCGCTCTGGTACCTGTAATGCCACTTCCCATGGCATAGATGCGACCATCCACCATAAACCAAGATTTATTGGCTCTTAAGTCACAATCCCTACGAGGTGTAGAATTCCCGGAGAAATTTTGACGGAACGTGGTCGTCGCAAACGCCCCATCATCGTCTCTCAATACAGCAGTACCACCCATCGTATGATTGGGGTTTCTATCTGCATTCGCTCCTACCCAAGGCAACATACCTTCATTACGAAAGGCTACCGTCGTTCCGGGCAAACGCTGAAACTCCACAGAAGCAAAATAATTGTCATGGAACTGGAATTGGTCATTGTGCAACATTAGATAATGCATGCCCTCTCCCATATAAACGCCCATTCTATTTTGTGCAGCACCAACACTAAATGGTCTTGTATTGGCATTAAAGTTGTTATACGCTACTTCAAACAAAAAGTTTTCGTCTCGATAAATCATACGACTTTCAAAATTTCTAGCAAAGATTCCTGTCTGCTCTCTTGGTACAATATCCGGATGATTCACCGCATCGCGAACAACAATCGTAGCAAATCCTGCCCCACCCAAAAGAGCAGGATTATGTACGCCCCAAGAAGCCAAATGCTCTTCAAAAATACGACGATTTTCTTCTCCCACATGAAACCCTAACACCATTCCTGTCATTTCATGAATACGGCCTGTACCACGACCTGATACTGCTGTCATATCTTGAGTCAAATGGCTGGGTAATATACCACCACGCCAAACAACCGGCAAAGTAGAGTCTATTAGCATTTGCATACGCTGCTCCATCAACGCTTCATCATAAGCCAAAAGTTGACCATTCATCGTTGCACCACCATAAATCGTAGCTAGAAATCGTGCTGTACAAGCACGCGTAGCATTACCATAAGTCCAAGCACTGGCATAATGGTTATGCCCTATGTTGGAACCATCCCAGAAATATCCACTTCCGTGAGAGCCAGGTATAAGACCAGACCCAACGGTTATTGGATTCGTTATCGGCAACAAACCTGAACTAACTCGAAATACTTCTCCCATCAAAAACTGGGAAGCCGCCAAGTTTACCCTGTCCGCATCACGCCGAAATACCCCTGTCATCAAAGTGAAATGTGTACGGCGGCTTTGATGATTGGGATTACCACGACTTACCCCTGTGCCATACTGGGCATGAGGAGCGGTAATCATAATCCGTCTGGAGTAAGCTTGAATTAACTCATTGCACAAACCAAACTCATACATTAACGTTAACGTTTGAACAGCGTCTAAAGGTATAAACTGCCCCCAATGAATCCAGTTCCCTGAACGTATGGGTGGTGATTGCCTTAAAAAGTTATTCATCGCGATGGACTCAGGTGTAGCATTGGGTCCTGTTCTAGGATACAAATCGTTAAGCATATTATAAACAGGTATCCAATTATTTTGATCACCAACCGGACCACGGAAAATATTGTCTAAATTCCAACGCATTCCTGCTTCGATACTATCAAACATATCCGGACACAAATAATGAATCGAACCCGGAAGCGCAAAACCTCTCGCCAAGTTATTCATCTGAGAAAACGGTGCTCTTGCATTGGTTGCAAAAACATTATTTTCACCTACCGACCAAGTAAGGCCTGCTACGCCGGGCACAAAACTTCGATTCATGCTATTTCTACTATTGGTCGCACTATTTTGCAATGCATTTCTTCGTGCTTGTCCATCCGGTGAATTAATGTCTACATTAGGAAGCAAAAAATTAAAATAATTCCGACGTAAAACATCAAACTCATCATTCCTTGCCGGGCGCACTTCTACAAATATCAACCCAAAATCAGCACCTCGTTCTGCCCGAATGACGGTTAGCCCGGGTTGTAAACCTTCCACAAAACCATCCCTGTGAACGGCTGCAATTGTTTCATCCACAGAAAATAAGCTGGCCAAAGTAAAAGCATTACGAGCCGGCCAAGTCATCGGCGTTCCCACTTCCCGTATCCGTCTATATTCCCCCACATAAACAATCACTCTATCTTGTTCAGAGGTTCCTAGTTCAAATTCTAAAGTTGGTTCTGTTCCGGCTCCTTGCAAAATAATATCAGGCACACCATAAGGCGCATAACCCTCTAGCCACCAGTCCGCATTCACATGAATGGCATACGCCCAATGTTGCCCTGAAGATGGTGATACAGATACCGCATTTATCAATAATGACGTGGCCGATTCTGCCGGAAGTGTACCATTCCAATAAAACCAACCTGTTTCTGTATCTAAAATCCAAAAGTCCCCTTGAGGCAATCTCGCCGCCACCCATTGGTCTAATGTCATAATGCCATTATGGGTAGGGCTTTTGGTTCTTCTTGCCGTGTGGGTTATATCTGTAACGATTCTTAAATCAGAAGTTTCTCTATCATGGTACATCAAAGTACAAGTAAATGTTGCAGTGGCACTAAACTGATTGTGTGAGCCATCCGCTATCCCAAAATCATTATTCCCTGTCACAACGCCATATGTACGTGGTTCAACTGTATCCAAAGGATTCAACACAAAAGCCCGTGGTTCTACGGCTGCCCCTGTTGTATTGGAAAACAGATGTGCAATCGGATTGGCAAAGTAGGAACGAGGATGGTTGTTCGAGATATAACTTACTTCGGCAGAGGTCAATGGATTCGTCCCCACCAGTTGATTATGGGTAGGTAAAAAATATTTACTCCCTCTACTTCCGGTATTGCTTGCTGCCGTTCCTACTAATGCCGCATCGCCAAAAGCGAAACGAACGTTACCTTGGCTTCCTACTTGCACAGCCCCGGGACTTCCCGGTACATTGGCTCTGATAAAAGAATTGTTCGTGCCAAAATTTCCATTTATTGTAAATATTGGCCAAGTGGAAGTATCTTCCAAAACAGCCCCTGCCACACCATGGCCATCCTCATCACCACCATCTATTCTTAAAAACTCATGCAAACGAACACGCAAGTGAAGGTCATCCTCTCCAAAGTTTTCACCAAAGATCGCTTGATCATAAACCATCGCTCCGGAAATATCTTGGGCATTCAGTTGCATATCACTGTGGATTCTACCACCCACTTCTATTCTGCCATTGTCTATCAGGGCATACCCTAAGATGCCCACAAGTAAAATAGCAGCACAGAATAAAAATAAATTTGAAACACTATTCTTGATACGTTTACTTTGTTTTTTCACATTAGTTCTCCAATTATATCACTATCTTTTGGCAAACCCTGTGAGCGGGTAGTACAAAGTGTGCCATCCGCCCAAGGTTCACCTATTTTTACGAAAGGTTAAAAGTCATCGTCTAATACATTACTAAAATCCATATATCTCTTCAGTTTCAGTCGTCTCTTAAAGTGATAAACCACAATACCTGCCAAAGATACCATACTTGTACCGGCTATGATTAGCCATAGCACAATATGCAAATCATCACCCATCTGTGGTAACCTACCCCAGCCTGTACCTCCGCCGGCACCCGGTCCACCGGGATCTCCAATTGGCGGCTCCGCTCCGGGTCCGGTTGGTCCGGTTGGTCCGGTCGGCTCGGTCGGCTCGGTCGGTATCGTTGGTCCCGTTGGTGGTTCTCCGATTGGTGGTTCCAATTCAGGCTCCGTTGGTTCCGTTGGAATCGTCGGTTCTGTGGGAACGGTCGGTTCGGTCGGAACTGTTGGTTCTGTGGGAACGGTCGGAACGGTCGGAACGGTCGGTATCGTTGGCTGCTCTCTTGGGTCATATTCATTCACAAAAACAATCTCCGTTGCCGCTCCCCCATTTCTCGTTAAGGTTCGAGAGGTTACTTCCAAAACTCCATCCACCACTTCCACCACTACAATCAAAGTAAAGACTGCAGAATCAAAGATATAGCTTACATCACCTGTATCTATCTCTGTAACGGTATATACATAAGTACCCGGTAATCTAAATTCAATACTTCCAAAGTTTCCTACATCTGCACCTGCAATGTGAATAACCTTGCTATTGGTGGTTTCATTGCTGCCATCAGGCATGGGTGCATTATTTAAGCCAATCAAAAGAAAACGAAAGGTTGCATCTGTATTTGGTGTTACTTCACCAATGATTTGTTTCTCTACCGGAATATCTTCTATCTCCGTAGATGGTACAAAGGTATTGGTTATTGTAAAGCCGTCTCCCACGTTTCCACCATAGGTCGGTATCCAATTCCCAATGGGTACTTCTCGTACGGTATAGATGATTTCGTTGCCATCACCATCATACTTTGGTACATTTGTAAATGTATGACTCCAATTTCCATCTGCATCCGGAACAATCGTAACTGTAGCTACAATCACATTGCCATTTAAGAGTTGAACGACAATAAATTCAGGTAGATCTTCGTAAGTCAACCCCCCAGCCACAAAGTCCCAAGTCTTTTCTACATCAATCTCTATATACCAGTTGCCATCAAAACGATTGACAAATTCAGCCTCTATATTGGCCAGGGCATGACCATGACCGTTGCTTCGAATCAAACTCCAACCGGTTGGGATATTGACCTCTGTTATCATGTACAAGGCACCATAAGGTATGGTAAGGGTAATTTCTTCCCCTAATCTTAAGGTGAATGGATAAGGCTCTTGCCCTGCCACTTGTAAAATAAACGCAAACTCTATATCAGCATAACGCTCCGGTACTGCCCCTTCCAATTCCTTGCGTATGGTAATCTCCACGTACTCCGGTCCAGGCTCGCCATCCCTATGATTGATAAAATTCGCATAAAAGACCATATTACCTACCACAACCCCTTGGAATACTACTCTGGTTTGGGTATATCCATCAGCTTCCAGTTCTCTCACGAAAACAGGTGTACCATGGGGAATATCAGGTATCAGCACATAATTTCCTGTTTCACCCGGGGTAATGCGAACGATTTGAGGCGTTCCCCTATCTATTGTTACTTCAAACACAAACTCCGTATCACTACCACCCGGTACGTACTTTTGAATACGAATAGAACCATATTCATCCTCGTCACCCGGGTCATATACATTGACAAAATCTGCCAAGGTCACACCCACATGATCCGCAACAGCAATAACCCCATGAATGGTATGAAACTCCGGTCTATAATTCTGATTTGCAGTTTCTGTCACCACAAAAGGAGTACCAAGAGGAAAGCCCGCCGGGACTTCATCCTCTGAGTTCCATTCCCCATCATGACCTAGGGTAAAGGTAAACTCTCTTGCTTCCGCTCCTACACCGATGACAACGGTAAATGCAAACTCTGTGGTAGAGCTTGGGTTGCCGATGACTTCTTTGGTCACCCGCAAATGGCCATACTCTTCTTCCCCGGTATCTACATAATTTCTAAAATGTGCAACACTTTCGTGATTGGCAATGATTTCTCCCGCGCGGGATACGCTACCTTGGAAATACCCTTCGGTCGCCACTTCACGAACGATAAATGGAGTACCTGCCGGGAAAGGACCAAAGCGTCTTTCTTCGCCTGACCTTAACGTAAATGGATAGGGCTCATCATCATCCATGTATAAGACAAACTCAAACGCTGTATCCGAACCACCCATTACGGTTTTGGTCACCAACAAGAAGCCATAGACCGGTTCTTCCCCATCATAAACATTTACAAATGGTACTACATTATCTATGTTGCGTTCCGAGATATAACCTCTGATTTCCTCAAACATAGCTGTATAACCTTCAATTGGCAATTCTCTTACCACAAAAGGCGTACCTACCGGAAAATCTTGTGGCATAACCCAAGTTTGTCCATGGCGTAAGGAAAAGTTAAATGTTACAACGTCCGCTCCCGCACCTACGATAGCTTCAAAATAAAACAAGGTATCCGAGTCGACCGTTCCTCTTACTTCCTTCGTTACACGCAAACGACCATAACCGGGCTCCGATTCGTCATCTATGATATTATAGAAACTAGCCTTACGAGGATTGGTTGCCTCGTCACCGGTGATACTACCAGTGTGGTTATTGCTATTAATGAAAAAGCCTTCCATCTCTACTTCTTCCACCACAAAGACCACCCCTACAGGTAGATTAGAAAAGATAGCACGTTGATTATGTTGCAAGAAGATGCTGTCACCGCTATCCACTTCACCCGCATCGCAAACCAGCCCACTTTCATCATAAATAGAATAAGCAAAAGGCCCAACTGCTTCCCCGCCTAACGTAAAGGTTATGATAAATTCAAAAGAAACATCTTCCAGCTTCACTAATTGCTCTTCTGTCAGTTTACTGCCATCCGCATTGACCACGGTTTTTTCCACAATTAAATCTCCTGTACGACGCAGGTTGTAAACAGGAACATAATCTACTTCGTCACCATTCATCCTAATTTCACCATCTTCTAAAATCACAAAGTGATGGGCGATGATGGGCGTGCCGCCCTCTGTTTCAAACCCGAAACCATCCGGCGGACTGATTTCTCGAAAGAAATATCTCCCCGGCTCTAACGCTTCCACAATAATAGAGCCATCTTCATCTGTAAAAAAGGTAGCCTGTTCCCCCCTGATAATCTGGATATAGGGTTCTTCTTCGCTCCCTTCATCATAATCTTCGTTCACCCGAAACAGAGCAAACTCCGCCCCGGCCAAACGATTGTCCGTGGATTGACCATCTGCATCCCGCTCAAACTTTCTAAGTTCTACCGGAAATGTTTCCGAGACACGTATGCCAACCAGCTGATTGATGGCTCTTTGGGAAATACTGGACCAGGCCATCGTTACGCTTACAAGCATAACAAAAATCAAGCCAAAGGTTGTCATGGTACTTATGGCTCGGCGAATATGATATGGTCGTATCTTTGCAATTACTTTCATTTTCTACCTACTTTCTCTTTTTCTTGTTTCTACTACACGTTCTTTTATGTTACTGTTTCTATATATGATTCCCTTGAAAATACTCTGAAATACTCCAAAACAGATTCTGGTTTACTTCACAATATTTTCAATTTAAAAATATTATTTTCTTACATTTTACTAGAATTACTAGTAAACAAACCTTTATGGCTCTTGCTAATTGTGAAAGAAAATATTATGTCTCCTACACATTTCTTAAATCAGTTTTTATAGCACTTAAAAATCATTTAATACCATATCAACATCCATCACAAATGGCTTTTTTCATTTGGAATAACCGGATATGGCCACGAAATAACCATATCCAATTATTCACAAAGTTAAAAGTAAAAACTCCTGTCTCTAACATCTATGTTTTTAATTGCTGTTGTAAGTCCTTTTCTTCCCAATTTGTTTCAAAATGAAAGACTAGAAGAGTTAAGGGTTCAAACTTACCCACACAGCAGGGCGTGCACTAACATCTGCAAAATAAATGTGCCAATTAGGACTAATATTTCCGTCGGCTGCCTTCAACACGCCATGTCGATCTGAAATACGTCGTGTACGCGTCCAATAACTAGTATTTCCATACCAAAAGCGTCCTTCCGCAGTGTGACTCAATCCACCTAACGCAATGGCATAATCGGAGGCACGAGTCATTGCATTCGACATTTCATATCGGATAAAACCAGGATGTGTATTCCTACCAAAAAACTCGAACAATTCAGAACTTGAAAGAGCAAATACTCTATCACCTACCGGTACACTCACAGGTCCATATTGCCAATCTGGCATATCTCTTCGCACAGGTGTATCATGAAAACGTGAAGTAGGAGCAACCGCAACACGTCCTTGCTCAGCAGACGTAAACGCAGTAGACCAAAAACCATCATGATTTCCATTAACATTAGTTGCTTGACGGATACCTGTACTATTTAACCAATTACGCAAATTAGAAGTTGCATATACAAGGTCACCATTCCACTCATTAAATCTCACAGGCTCAACACCAAACCTCGTTATCAACAAAGCTTCTCCATCTACAATATCCAATAAGAACCACTCTAAATCTGAACGCATAGCTGGCGTACGAGCCACACCTGCTTCAGCCGAAGCCGTGTCTTGCCAATATTGCCCAAATATCACCAATTGAGTGGTTGGATTCCAGTAGAAACCATTACCCAAAGCAACCGGTGCTTGGTTTTGATCTGCCAATGGATAGGATCTTAAAACGGTACCCGCCGGATTCACCACATGAGCAGTGGCTCTGGCGATCAAATCTACAGCTACACGAGATGGCGCACCGTGTGGAGAATCAAACCATGTTTGTCCTTCCCCATTATCATGCCAAGATGTTCGCGTTGAAAATTCTGCAATGGGTGTAATAGTATAAATCCATATATCACCATCCGGTGAATTCACTGCATTTACACGATCCAGCAACAAAGAGGTACTTTCACCAGGTTGTAATAAGTTGGCCCAATAAGCCCAACCATCTGCATCCACAACCCAGAAGTCACCCACTTGTTGATTTGCAGGAAGCAATCTCCACTCTTGCATGGTAATCACACCACCATTGGGAATATCTGCCATAGGGGAAAGGGTTGCACGGGCTGTCAGTATCAACTCATCCGGTACCAAACTAGGATTAAAAATTCCACCGACCCAAGCTACTGTTATAGTTGCAGGGTTTACTGCAAAAGTGGTTTCACCGGCTGTCCAAAAATCATGGGAACCATCATTTTCGACTTCTTCAAAACCAATGATATTACCGCTACCGTCCACTTCCGGTACCCACCGACTGGGAGCCGTTTGTCCGTTTGTCACTTGGTCTACCCCCTCACCGGAGGTGTTGGAAGCCAGGCAATCACTATCCCGATTGTTGGTCGGCATATGTGCCTTTTCGCCACCCATTACCCAAGTAAAGTAAGGACGAACTGCTGCATTGCCACTACCGGGTAGACCCGGAGCAGGTATCGGTAGGTCACCACGATTGCAAGCACACTCTGAATGAATGGGGCAAACGTGCTGAGATGGAATGTTCGGTGAATTATTCACAATAGTAGTGCCGTCTACAATCAACGTCTCATGAAGACGAATCCGCACCATAATAGGCACATCACCAAAGTTTTCCGCATAAACATCCTTGTTCTCTCCGTCAAAATCATCATGGAGGCGACCACCGGGATTGCCGGGATCATAAGGCTCACGTTCACCCACAATGATGTTATCGGCAGCTTGGAAGATACTCGTCCAAGCAAGTGTTCCACCAATCAACATGGCGGCTGCTATTACAGCAGAGCAAACCGCCGCCAGCTTACGCCTGTTGGACATTTTCGGTTTGCCCAAAGAGGCAAGACCTGAATCAATATTTCGTTTTTTCATAGTTTCTTGAATCCTTTCTGTTCTTTAATATCATTATCTTGTTTCGTTATATGTTTAAATTATGTTTCTCTTACATAATATAAACGCATGTTTCCTGTTTGGTTTTATCAACACTTAGGCTTTTTGATACGTGTTGACAAAATTTCAAACATTCTCCTTTAAACGAAACCTTACGTTATACAAAGAAAGAAAGGATTCTATTTAAAGGATTAGGGTGATACCCATAGTGCCGGGCGCATTCCCTGTCTAAAATCAGAGCTTGTATGCTGACGATCCCCCATAACAGCTACACGAGCCGTATGAGCACCATAATTACCGGGTGAACGAAGATACCAAGACTGTATCGTTTGCCGATCTGACGTCACTGGTATATAACGGCTTACTTCCGCCAGTGACAAATTAAACAATACATTACCGGCATATGGAATCTCTATACCCGGTTGGCTAATCCCAAGAGAACCAAATGTAAGGTCACCAGCTATATCCCACTCTTGGGGGTAATATAATGGCAACGTTTCCACCATGCCCTGAAAGCTACATGGAATGTGCGTAAAATCATGGTTATTCAAATACCGCGCTGCCACGCGAAAGTCTGCCGGAATATTTACTGACCTTGCAATATTACGCATATCTTGACCTATCTCACTATAAAAAGAGCGAAGCCTTTGATTTACAGGACCATCAAAATTATAAGTCACAAAGCTCCTAGCAGGATTCCATGCATAACTTCCAATAGGTTCGTTTAAAATAACTAAAATATCACCATTTGTCTCTATTCTAAGTATCTGCCAAACAAAACCGGCCTCATCAAAAAAGCGATCACGAACATCCAAATTACTGATATCATCCAAAACATTATCAAACATGCTCAGAAAATCCTCTGCTCTTTCTGATGGCATTCCAAAAGAAGATATCTCAGAGTTTCTCCAATCTGCCAAACCCTCTCTGGTAGCAAACTCTCCAATTACATGAATTTCATAGTTCCAATCCACATTGTTTGGCATGTTCACATTAATAGCATCAAGTAAATTACTTGTTGCCCAACCTGGCATCAAAACCTGAGCCCAGTACGCCCAACCATCTTCATCAACAATCCAAAAATAACCTACCGGCCTATTTAAAGCGTTCCAATCTGCCATAGTAATTACGGAACCCTGAGAAATGGTAATATCGTTTCTGGGTATAATTTGCATTCTTGCAGCGTGTGTTCTTGTAACTGAACCACCATCAAAATAAAGGGTTTCCGTAACAGTATCACCTACACTCCAGTATCCGGCTGAACCATCATTGGTCCCGGCCGCTGTTTGATCTTTCGTTATATAATCAATCGCTAAACCGGATGCTTCCGTCTGTAAACCTAAGGTTCCCTCTGTTCTGTGATTAAAAGTAGGCATGAAAAGAATTCTTCCACCCATATCCCAACTCACATGGTTTCCTATTCCATTGGTGTTGACTCCAACATCTGCTCCTACTCCTATGGGATTATGAACCGGCCAGGTATGATAATCATCACGTTCTGCTGCTGCACCTACTTGGGATACCCCATTAAACTCTAAAAATTCCCTTAACTGAATTCTTACGAATAAAGGAGTCTCGCCAAAATTTTCAGCAAATACATCTTTATTCTCTCCATCAAAATGATCATGGATACGACCTCCTACTGTAGGTGGTTGAACCTGTCCCTCCAATGGATTCGTCGCTCTTTGGCTGATACTACTCCAAGCAAGCGTCCCGGTAATTAACATCGCACCTGCTGCAACAGCCGCAGTTATAACCGCTAATTTTTTTCTACGAGAGCCTTTGCCCCCCCCCCCGTCTGATTTTATGGGTTGAATTTGTTATTTGTCTCATAATTTTCCCTTTCTTACTTTTTTTCCTGTTTTATAGTTTCTTGACGATAATTATACATGTACAATCACCTATTTATTTAAAAAATGCTCGTTTCTGACGTACTCACATTTATTAAATCTTACTTACTCCACAACACTTACGCCTAACAACTCATAAATTTCTGCTTTGATTTCCTCTACCTTGACCAATTCTTCTCCCTTACTTCTGGGTGTTATTGCAACGCTAAGAGCAGCAATTAGAATAATGGACAAAATCAGTCCTATTCCCAAATAGAGCACATTACTTTGGATAACATAAAAGATTTGCCCTAGGGGTAGACTATGCCATACAACCCGGCCAACCACATTTTCCGGTCTGACAATTTCTCTGTCCGGACTAGGGTTTTCTATGCCCTGTGTCTGAAACCCCAAATTGCCCGTACCCTGAAAATTTTCATCAATCCCTACCACCCGATGGGTGACTGTTCTGGTTTCACTGACCATAAATGTGATATCATCTCCTACTTGGATTTCCCATGGTAAAACTTGCCGGGTAATAATAAGAGAATCTTGTGGGATTTCACTTTGCATACTTCCTGTTAAAACCCGCATCGCAGAAAATCCTAAAAATTGACGCGGTGCTCCTGTTTCATTTTCATTTCTGGTGAAAAAAAATACCCCAATCAACATCCCGATCAAAACCAGATAAAATAATATCCCTTTTAGATATTTTACTTTTGACCCCTCCATATTTTTTCCTCTTTTACTTGGACAACTCTTTTTCTTTACTTTCGTGGAACACACAATAACATAATTTTTATTGTTATAGGCGAATTTTGTCTCATAAGGTTTTGTTTTGTCTCAACCGGTTGGTCAAAAGAAACAAATTGAATAAAAAGGAAATTTTATATTGCACACGATCCAAAAAAAGAGTACTCTAAAGATAGGTAAAGGGTTAATAGAATTAAGTTCTATTTTATTTAGGGAAAGGAATCGCTATGCAATTTATATTTTCTAATTTTCTAATTTCCATCATTTCATGGGATATGTTTTTTCTTTGTATTTTTTCTGCTGTGGTACTCATTAGTTTTCTATTTTATGCCAAAAACTTACAACGAAAAACCGCTTTGTTACATAAAGAAGAAGAATTCCAACTGTTGCAATATTACACAGAGCAAATCAAAGAGCAGCAAACGATCATACGCAAATTCGAACAGGATTATCAAACTGTCTTTCTTTCCATGAAACATTTGATCAAAACAAAAGATTGGACGGCATTAAAGCACTATTTTTCCGCTGTGGAATCTTCTTGGTCTCTGGCTGACGGGGCTGACTTTGCTATGGAAGCCTTGACCAAAATTAAAGTAAATGAAATCAAAAGCATCCTTTCTGCAAAACTAATGAAAGCGCAACGTTTGAAGATAGATGCTTCTTTTGAATGTGATGAAGAAATAGAAGCAATACCGGCTGATTCCGTCACTTTGGTACGGATACTAGGTATCATCTTGGACAATGCCATAGAAGCCTTGGAAGAACTTACCTATGGCAAACTTACCATAGCTTGTTTCAAGGAAAATAAAACTGTCAATCTAATTATATCAAATACTTACCCCCCCCCCCCCGAACGTTTGTTTTTACACGTTGGCTCAGCCGGGAAATTCCACCAAAGGCGAGAATCGCGGCTTAGGCTTACACAACTTAAAAGAACTGACCCAATCCTCTCCAAACATCACGCTTTCCACCAGTCTGGAAGATAATTTATTTACACAGATGTTGATAATAGGAGATGAGAGCTGATGTTAGAGATTTTTATTTGTGAAGATAATGTTATTCAACTCAATCAAATCAAAAGCATTGTAAACGAATATATTCATACGAATGACTTGGATATGGGTATTACTCTGGCTGTGGAACAGCCGGAAAAATTGTCCGCTCATTTAGAAGCAAACCCTGTGCAAAGCGGCTTGTATTTTTTGGATGTGGATTTGCGCACGGATATCAATGGCATAGAACTGGCTGCTTGGATTAGAAACAAAGATCTGTCAGCCACCATCGTTTTTATTACCACCAAAGAGGAGATGGCACCTTTGGTGTTTCGCTTTAAGGTGGAGGCTATGGATTATATTATCAAAGATAGCCCGGATACGCATATTAAAAAAAGAATCATCGAATGTATTGATTTAAGTTATTTGCGCCTTTTAAAAGGTAAGCATACCAATATCAAATATTTTTCTGTAAAAACACCGGAGCGAAACTTGAATATCCCTTATGACGATATTCTATTTTTTGAGGCAAATCCTGACCCTAACCTTCCCCATCACGTAATCCTTTATACCCCTACCCAAAATATCGTCTTTCGCGGAACCTTAAAAGATGCCATGGATATTGGAACGGAATTTTTCTTGTGCCACAAGTCCATCGTGGTAAACATGAAAAAAATTAAACATGTAGATCGGAAGAAAAAGGAAGTGGTCATGATAAATGGGGATATTATCCCTGTGAGTCGCAGGAAACTACCGAAACTGTTAGAAACATGGGAAAGCGAAAGGCTGATGTGAAAGGAGAATTATGAACTTATTTTTTTTCAATTTTTTATATGGAACACTCATGCATGCTTCTTTGATACTTGTCACTAAAATATTAATCAAGGAACGTAAGGTACAACTAAAGGCAGATGCTTATCTTTTATTTGTTGCCATCCTTTTCTCCTTTACCCTTAATCTAATTGTGCCTGTTTTTTCTCTCGGTTTTGTTTTGGAAAGTATATTCAGTCTCTTTCCTATTTTTAGTCTTTTTTCTTATTTTTATTTTTTAAAATCCTACTCTAAGGAAAAGGCCGCTACATTCTCATTTCTAGTCATGTTGGTCAGTACATTGGCCAATTTTACATGGAACTTAATATTTACGCTCCTATTCCCCGCCTACATGGAAAGATTCTTTTATTCAGAAGCTACCCCTAACTTTTTCCACTTTTTAGAATTGCTACCATTTGCATTCATTAATTTTATTTTTGTCATTGTCTTTGCTCTTTTATTTAACAAAACAACAAAAAAAGTACGAACATCCATCAGCCAAAACCAAAAATCCCTCACCGTTTTAAGCATACTCTCTATCGCTATTTTAGTCTTTTTGCAAATAGCATCCGCCTCCATGCATTATGAATATACACTTACGGAGTTAATCACCTCACCAACCTTCTTTTTTCTGGTCATATTCCCTGCTGTTTTACTAATCGGCTTCTTTTTTTATACCAAAGCCTTACAAGCGAAAAACGCTTTGAAACACAAAGAAAGAGAATACAAACTGCTCCAAGACTACAGCACCCAAATGGAAGCACAACAAACCGCCATGCGCAAATTTAAACATGACTATCAAAATATCCTCATTTCCATGGGTTATTTGATCAAAGAACAGGATTGGGAGGGGCTGGATAATTACTTTGCGTCTTTGGAAGCTACCTGGAATGTGACGGAGGAATAATCGTCCTATATTTTTACTTTGATTTTTTCAACTCATAATATGTATATTTATTCATCCCACGTTTAACAAGTAAATCTTCTCTAGCCATCTCATTAAGTACTAAAATTTGTGAATCCCTTAGGAAATACTCTTGCTCTCACTTTGAGCAAAACTACTATCTTTTTGATTACCGAGATGAGGTATTACGTGATATTGAAACGATTTTCAACATGGGTTTCAGCAAAAAAATAATGTCACTGGCAGAAATCAAAAAATTTTAGAAAATGTAAAATAAGCTCTATTCTACTACAACAAAATTCATTAAACAAAGCTCCTTCAACCCTTATAAACACTAGGGTGAAAGAGCTTTTTTTGTTTTTTTCGTGCGAAAGAAAAGTAGTATACTCTATGCGTTGTATTATTTTTGCTCATGGTTTACACCTTTCATATCATTCTCGCCACTAGGTTTTGCACAAACACATCCTCTTCTGTGCAAAGCGTAACCGTAAGGGTCAGTGTATCCCCGGTGGCAGCACTGGCATACGTAATAGGCATTTCTTCTTCTGCCGCATCAATAACAAACGCCATGTGTGCGACCCGTGCCTCGATTTCAGGCGGCAAAGATACTTTTCCTAAACTGGAAAAAGTTGTTGTCAAACCATCCTCTTCACTGTCTCCCACATGACACAATGCCCATTTTTTCACCATGCGAGGCAAAAATCGCCACTTGTTTTTATAGCTTTGGAACTCATTGATATTCTCTTGGACAAATTCAGTTGTAATTTCTGCAAACTGCGCTCGAAGCCCTGCTATCATCTTAGAAAAATCATCCGTTTCCGGCATGGTGATGATGACACTATCAACAAAATTCCGAATTGTTTTTGTTGGGAAAAACGCCCTGCAATCAACAGGAACCATTGCCGTAATTGGCTTACTGCATCCATTGGCATTGCGTTCCTCTGCAATGGCTGAAAAAATTTGTGCCATCATATATTCTGAAACGGTCGCACCATGTACTTTTGCCGCCCCTTTGACCTCTGCAAGATTAAAAGTCTTTATGATTACGCGAGGCGGAGCTGTCTTTGCGATTTTGTGGTGGTATGCTTTGGGATATTTTTTGTCTGTGCGCCCTGACCGCCCCTTTGAAGGGTCATAAAAACGCACATAAGCATCTTCCCATTCCTCTGCCGCAAAGGTAGCGGCGCAGTCAATCATACCGCCTTTCTCAAAAACAACACCCAAACGTTCAAAATATCGCCCTAGCAAGGTCTGCATCACCTTTGCCATCCCACGTCCATCTACCACACTATGAATGGCCTCCACCGTGATATGCCGTTCACCATAAAGCACACGCAGAGCATGCCCATCACCCTTGTTGTAGTAATCGGTAAAAACATACTCATCCCCCATCCAAACAATCTGCGGTGGCGTGGAAAGCAGTTTGTGGTGATACCAAAAAAATTTTGGCTGTATACAACCAGATAAAAACGGTAGCCGACCCATAACATCATTCACAGCTTCTTGTAGCATTTCCGGGTCAACGGTCTCTTTCAAATATGCTGAAAGCATAAACTGCCCCGGATGATCCGGTGTAATCGTCGAAGCATAATATTGCCCAATTGCGTCTAATTCTGTACTAATTTTCTCCATAATAAATGCCTCCGTAATATATTTGTTACATCTGTCTACTAGCTCAAACTAATAAAAAGGGATATAGCCGTAGCTACACCCTATAAGATAAATATTGGCTCTGTAACACCGCCAGAATAACGGAGTTTCTCCATTTCAGTTTTATATCAAGCAACAAAAAAATGCCCAGAGCCGGAATCGAACCAGCGACACGTGGATTTTCAGTCCACTGCTCTACCGACTGAGCTATCTGGGCATTAAGACGATATCATCGCCTTTGAGTAGCGGGAGTAGGATTTGAACCTACGACCTTCGGGTTATGAGCCCGACGAGCTTCCAGACTGCTCCATCCCGCGTTATTGAGCCAATTTTATTGGCGATATTCCTTTTATTAAGATAAAAAGCCGATGATCGGACTTGAACCGATAACCTGCTGATTACAAATCAGCTGCTCTGCCAATTGAGCTACATCGGCACACATAACGGCAAGCAGCTAATTTGTAATCAGCACTCTGCCTGCGCT
>WRBB01000009.1 GCA_009779895.1 Lachnospiraceae bacterium | reverse complement strand
TGTTTTATCAGAAGAGGAAGAAAATCGTTTGATATATGAGGCCCAAGAAAAAGCCCGCTGGTCTAAAGCGATGCGAGAAGCTTATGTAAGAGAAGAAGCGGAAAAGCAAGGATTAGAGCAAGGATTAGAGCGTGGATTAGAGCAAGGATTAGAGCGTGGATTAGAGCAGGGCAGAAAAGAAATTTTAACGAAGTTGATTCAAAAGAAATTGGCCAAAGGACAATCCCCGGAAGTAATTGCGGATGATTTGTTTGAAGATATGGATGTGATCAATGAGATGATAAAAGAGTTACAAATTTAGTATAGCAGGACAGCTTTCCACCATTTAGAGCAATTGGCAGCCTTATCGGGTTAGATGATAGATAGAATTCGTCGGCTAATCGGCGGATTCTTGTCAAAGTGGTTTTTTCAATTCGTCAAAAGGATTGTTTTTTATACTCTTTTTTTGTACAATAGAACAAGGGGAGCATTGTGACTGAAATATAGAAGAGGAAAATGATAAAATAAAAAAGCCATGAAAAAGGATATTACTTTCAATACGCATTGTGGCCGTCTGTTCATTGCGGTCTTGTTTTGTATCATGTTGTGGATACCCCGCTTGTTGGTAGGTGCAGAATCGGGTTGGAATTTTGGTTCTCTGCCCGAGGAACCTATGCAAGCGGAGTTTTCTGTACGCATTATTCATCCGGAGAATCAAGTGGATATGTCAGCACCGTATTTTGATATTCTAACGGTTCCCGATATGGAGCAGATGATACAGGTAGAGTTGATCAATCATACAGAAGAAGCCATTACAATTGAGACGGCGGTTAGTAATGCAACCACCAATCGACACGGTGAGGTGGTGTATCAAAGTTTCGATTATGAAAGAGATACGACCCTGCCCCATCAGTTTACGGATATTCTGCGCTTTGATAGATTGACCCATGTGCCGGCCCGGTCCAGTGTGTTTTTGGCGGTTCATATCAGCTTGCCGGCAGATCCCTTTGATGGTATTTTAGCCGGTGGTTTGTTTTTTCGATTGCAAGGGAGTGGTTCCGATCGGGGAACGGTCACAGCAGGCGGAGAGCCGTTGCCCGGTAAGGTCAATTATTTATTCGCCCTGATTTTGCGTCAAGGCAGCAATGTCCAACCACAAATTGTATTAAACGGCATTGAGATAGAAGAAAAAGAAGACAGTACCGTAGTGACGGCATTGTTGCAAAATGTGATGCCGGCTTTTGTGACAGACATGGTATTGATGGCGCGTATTACAAGGGAGCATGATGGTGCGGCTATTTATGAGCGGGTATTTACGGATTTAGAAGTGGCACCCAATTCAGCTTTTCCTTTTGCCATAGACTTAGGCGCACAGATATTGCCTGAAGATGATTATGTTTTGACCCTAGAGATGCAAAGCAATGAGTTGGAATGGGAACGCATCAGTGGTTTTTCTGTGGCGGCGGAAGTGATAGAAGAAGATATTTCGGATGTACAGGAAGCAGATTTGGTTCCGGAACCGGATGCAACTACAACAGCCGGTCGAAATATTTTGATTGCAGTGATTGTATTTGGAACAGTATTATTGTTTTTGTTGGTGTTATATTTGTTAAAACGTCATACAAAACGATCCGAAACATTGGGTGAAGCACAGCGGGAAATCTTGACGTTTTTACTACGTGAAGATGAGTGATATATTGCCAAAGAAAAGCTGGATTTTAAGAAAGAAAAACAGGATTTTAATAAAGTAATAAGGGGAAACAGCAACTTCAAAAAAGTTGCTGTTTTCCTTTATTTTAAGCGGAACTTTAAAGTCTAGAGCGTGCAAGGCTTTGGGCATTTTGAGTGTCAAAAAGTGTCGAGACCGTATTAAAAGTTGGACTGGATTTGTTGGGTGTAAAAGTATAGTATAATGGGTAATTAAAAAAAAGTCATTTTTTACATGTTATTTATGTGTGATGTTACATATTATAAATAAGAACAAAAAAAGGAAAGGAAACAAAAGAAAAGAAACAAAGGAAAGGGAACAAGAAGGAGGAACTTAGAGAGTGAGGAATATTTTAAGTGGTGTAGCATGTTTATTCATGCTAGTTTTAATGATGTCATCTATTACTGTGATTGCCGAAAATGGCTTGCGTGCAGATTCTGCGGTGACTGTTTCAACATGGCGTGAATTCGCCATTGCTTACAATGATCAAACGGTAAGGCATATTATATTAGAGGATAATATTTATGATCCAAATGTGGGTGGAGGCTGGGGAATAGCAGCAACACCAACCAATACAGCCACAGGTTTAGCCCCTAGGACAGAATCTATTTTGATAGATGGACAAGGAGAACGAGAAGGAAATCAAGTGATTGATTTTTATTATATTAATATTCGAGCCGGTCGTAGTTTACCTGTAGGTGCAGTGCCGGCAGGCTCAGGGCGGGTTTTTCATATGACAGGTGTCCAGTTGCGTACACGCCTTGGAGGCGGAACAGGGCTGGAGTTGCCGGTTGGTGTTCCAAATCCGCCGAATGCAGGAGGTGCTGCAACAGCAAACCAGCCGGGTTCTTTTGCATGGATCAATGGTGATGTTGCCATTGGAGCAGATGGAATAGATGCACGCCGCTTGTCCAATTGGCATGTACGGTTGGGTAATGTAATTACCCAGCGGCATGACGGGCTTCCGGCAAACAATCGAATTGCCAGAATTGCTATCGCCAACGGTGCTCATGTGACCTTGTATGGTGTGACTGATTTTGACACGGTTGCGGAAAACTTTTATACAGGAAGTCTTTATGTAGAGCCGGGGGGTTTTTATAGAGGTAGAAATACAGACAGAAATTATTCCGTGGTATGGTTTTTGTCAGCAGTGATGGGAACGGGTGATAGAAGTTTTGTGGTAGGAGAGGACGCAGCGGTATTTCTAACCCATGCACGCAATCTCTCAACGGCATTCCCGGCTGTGTATTTACATTGGGATCGTATGGTTTTCAAAGAAGGTTCTCGTACGGATATTAATATGCCCGGTCGAGCGATTGCCTTTGGGCGACATAACTCAAAAGTAACGGTAGAGCCGGGTGCTTATTTAAACTTGACCAGCAGAAGTGAAGGGGCGGTTGTGTCATACTATGATGCTTTAAGTATGCCGACGGGATCCACATTTCATGCGATGCCCGGTTCAGAAGTTTATATCATCGGTACAACAAATGGAATTGGCAGTGGTTTGATTGATATGAATACCTTTCCGGTAGCAGTGGTTAGTAGGCAGCATCTTTTTTGGCTGGAGTCGCCTGCGTCCTTTGATTTGAGAAATCAAGGCAATTCGCCGGTTGTTCAAAATGGTCGTGATGCGGAATTTCGAATTACAGATTCGGATATCATGATATGGCGGCGAAACATGCCTTGGTCGGGTGTTGCTTGTGCCTCTCATGAACAAGTAGGTTATCTCAATGCGCACAGGCCGAATGAGACGAGCTTTAATGAAACAATTACTTCTTCTGATGCATACTTGCAGACGTGGTTTGCAACCAATCATCCGAATACACCCAATGCAGACATTGGAACCCAGCAGTATCGGCGGATCGTTGGATTAAATACACGTCCGACTTTGGTCTTTTTACATGGGGTGACCAATGCAAGTCATTCGATTCAGATGCAGGTGATTTCCGGTTGGGTTCCGGATGTACATGGTATGCGCCCCGATGGAACAGTAGGGCGAGAACCGGTTTTTCCGGGGCCGGAGGAGGCAACCGTCACGTTGACAGATTCTTATGGTATGAAACATGAGATTAAGACAAAAGAAAATGGAATGGTTACCTTTGATGGTAGTCCCGGGTTTCAACTGGCCGGTGCATATGTAAAGGCAGAGGCGCGCAGAGGGACTTGGACGCAAGTATCGCCGGAAAAAGCACTAGTGATAGATGTGACACCACCGGAGCCGGCAGTTTTATTGAAAGGTTATGTATGCACAGAAACAGTTAGTTTGACCGGAACAGGTGAAGTGGGGGCGCAGGTTGTTGTAGAACGAAATGGAATTCCTATTTCTGCAGTGGGAGGACCTGTGTTTGTAGATGCAGAGGGCAATTGGCAATTTGATTTTCCGGCGGATTTGGTATTAGAGGAGCAGGATCGCATTCAGATTATTTTAAATGATAATACCGGTTTACGTACATCGGAGGAATTGTGGAATAAGGTACCGATACCGACGATACCATTGCCGCCAACAAACAATGATTTGGGTAACTTTAATCCGCGTTATCCGCAGGAATACGTGGATTATCAAGACAGAAGATTTTTAGCAGGACCAGTTTTTATCGTAGAACCTGCAGGTTACATTCGTTTGGTTGTTCCGGAGGAAATGAGCTTTGGTAGCATTCCAATCGGCACCAATGCAAGAGTACCGGTGGTGGATCCAAGGACAGAGACATTTGAGATAGGTGTCATAGACACACGACAGACAAAAGCACCTTGGACACTGTTGGTACGATTGCATGAAGATGGTGCATTGACACACACAACAATGTCAGAGCAGACAGTACCTTTGGTAATGACAAGAGGTGGCACGACATCCTTGCCTTTGGTGGAGGATGAAAATGAAATTGTTTACCAATCGGTGGCAGGGAATTCAAATGAGCACATGTTCTCGGTATTGGATACTTGGCAACGGACACCGGATGGTGACGATGGATTGTTTGTTCAGGCAGGAATGACAGCACGGGTTGGACAGTACAAAGGGAAAGTGTTGTGGACATTAGCAGATGTGCCTTAAAGGGATACGATAGGACTCTCATTTAGAGGGGACTAACTTTAGTGATTTAGTTAGTTCCCTCTGTCTATATGTATGTATGGCAGGAAAGGGAAGGGGATATGAATAAGAAGCACTATGTGCAAAATAAAAAAAAGTTTAGGAGGAAACAAATCATAGGCTTGCTGATCGTTTTTATTATGACCATTGGAAGCCTGCATGTGATAGCAGATTCTTCTGCGGTACCCCTTGTGCAAAACATAGGTTTTTCTTCCGCTTATGCAGGTGCAGAGAATCGGTTGGGTATTCGCTCCCAGGCAGAGCGGATGGGTGATACCCTAGAAAACGCTGAGAATGTATGGCTTACCGATAGCAATGAAGAACGATTTGATCTTGCAACAGAGGAACATGTGACAGATGATTATGCAGAAGAAGTAGAAATAGATACAACCTTTGATACGACTGACGTAGCGGAAGTGGTTGAGACAGCAGCATTGGGATTGCGTTTCAATCGCTTCGGTGCGGCACAAGTGTTTGATTCGGCAAGTTTCGTAGCAGCATTAAACGATATAGAAGTTGCAGTGATTGAAGTTACGGCTAGTTTTATCATGGCCAATTTTACAGCGGCGGCTTCGCCAACCATTCGCCGCTCTCTTTTTATTTATAGCGAAAGCGGTTATAGCATTACTTTTGGAAATGCAACAACGCAGATTAACTTAGGAGCGGTAGCAGGTGGTGCCGAACTTCATTTGGACAACATTCATTTTCATAGAACGGCAGGGGATGTTAGTTATGTTTTTGTGGCACCGGATGACAATACGGATTGGAATGTGGTATTACACGATTATGTGTTAACAGGCAGTCGTGTGCTAAATCCGGCGGCGGCTCCAAGAGTAACCACCCAAACCCAAGGTTGGGATGTCCCTATGGTTTGGCGTGGTGGCGCAGGAAATACCAATGTAACAGAGCCGAATCGGGGTGGTTTACTAAGAGCCCCCGGTGGTCGTTTGACTGTTGTAGGACAAGGCAATCACTTAGCCATGCGTGCGATTTCCGGTGGTTCATCAGCTCAAAATTCCCATATTTGGGTGCGGGATTTTGAAATGTTACCCAATGCGCAGCTTAGGGTATATTCCTCCGGTGATACAGCAGCGGCAGCGATTCGTATTGACAATCATGGAACGGTAAATATGAGGGAACGTGCGGATTTGCATATTTGGAATTTAGGAGGACGAATGGGCAGTGACGGAGATCACTCTCCCCAATTTTCTCATGGTTTGTACGGCAGAATTGCGCAAACAATGATTGAGGCAAATGTGCGTATCCACTTGGAAACAAACAATGTATCTTATCGTTCTACCATTTCTCATGATTTTACCATGGGTGGTGGTGCGGTGATAAATTCCATTTCCAATGATTGGCAAGGTTTTGTTTTGGCACACGGATATAGTGATGGAGATATCGGTGCTGTAAGCCATAGGGTAGACATAAGTGGGGCAAATACACAGATTAATGTATTTACCAACAATAGCAGTACTGCCAACAATGGTTCCGGTGTGTTTATTTCTGGTAGCAATAGTATCATTGTTGTACGGGATAAGGCGCAAGTCAACACTTACTCTTTGCGTACAGGTGCCATTAGTTTTATGGGAAGAGGGATTGTGTTCCATGTGGATGATGATGCTCGGATTATGGCTTTTTCCAGAGGGAGCGGAAATAGGTTGGCAGCAGCACTTCGTTTTCGTTTGAGTGGTGATATGACCATGAATATTGATGGCGGATATGTAACGGCTATAGCAGCAAGTGGTTCGACTTCGACAAGAGCAGCGGCAGTCCGCTTTTATGGTGGAAACAATGAGCTCAATGTAAATGGTGGCGGAACCTTAAGAGCACGTAGTTATGCGGACAATGATGCCATTCAGTTTAGTTCCGGTAATTCCAATTTTAATATAGCGGATCGTTTTATTTTGGTGGACAACATGAGTATGGTAGATGCTTGGGCCAGTAGTTCCATTGCGTTAAATGGTGACAGTGGTACCAGCATCACCCGTATTGTAGCCGGCGAAGATACCATCTTTAAGCTACAAGGTTCAAATAGCGGCACCGGTGGTATTATCAATGGCGGTCGGATTCGATTTCAAATGACCAGACCTTTGTTTTTTGATTTTAGAAACGTTGGAAATGGAAATATATTTAATACGTCTCATACTTCCGGAAATTATTCTCAATGGATTGGAATGGACACAGATTTTGCGGTATGGCCTCGTGGAGATGCCGCTAGTTTCAACAGAGACCCCACGGAAGCTTGGTCTCGGATTAGTTTCAATGTAACAGGAACGAATTTAAATAGCAGCATTGGAGCGGGTAATGTGATTGATCCTGTGAATGTGTCGCATACACAAAATTCAACCAGTGACAATCTGTTTCGTCTCCGTTGGAATAGCATGACACCAAATATGGGTCGTATGTCAGCCAACAATGCTAGGCCGGAAGTGGATTGGTTGCGGATTCCCACAAATGCGGATATGCGTATATTTGGCCATGTTTCTGTGCGGGAAGGGCGTGATGAGATACGCAGTGCTTGGGCAAACGAAGTCTGGGTGGTCCTTGTTGTGACAGATTTGGATGGGAATGAATGGAGGACGGAAGCAACAACCGAAACCCGTTCCATGTTCGGGGGGCTTGCGCGCGCCGGTTTGTTTGAGGCTTATTATACGCCCAATGACGATAATGTGCCGGAATTTATTCCGGAGGGTTATACGGTTCACGTGGAAACGGCACGTCGTTGGTCCGGCGGTCGAACCGAAACCAATTTAGACCGTTATCATGAGGCTTTGCCGAGTATGATTCGCAGTGGCCGGGTACGCTCCCGTGATGTAACACCTCCATCACCTGTGGTATTGCCACCCCAGCTTGCTACTTTGGATGTTTTTACCACAGAGCTATATGGAACAGCAGAGCCGGGTGCTTTGATTCGTGTTGCAATAGATGATAACTGGCTTTTGGAGGGTAGTAGCCCTCGGGTGGTAGTAGTGGACGCTGACGGTAATTGGACCTTTCCATTGCCGCGCTTATACGATGGTATGCGTGTGAAGATTTATGCCAGTGACAATAAGGGTATGGGGAATGAAATTGACAATCTCTTTCCGGCACATAATTTATTGGATATTGTGCGTAGCCTTGTGAATGATGGAGCAAATGGCGGGATACCACTTACAGCAGGCGCAGTACCCTTATACGGGGAAAACATTCGGGGGAATGTGAATCCCAGCGAGGCAATGAGTTTTCATGATGCATATTTTGCAAGGGCAACATTACGTTTGGTTGTATGGCCCTCTGATGCGGGTACATTAGAGTTTCTTTCAACACCGGATATCATTGATTTTGGAACGCTGGGTATTGCCGCAGGTTTTCATAGAATTGCATACGAGTATATGTCTGCCCCTGTGATTGTTGGTGATACTAGGGCGACACGTTCTCCTTGGCAACTGATCGCAGTATTAGATGACCATTTATACAATGCAAGCATGGGGCATACCTTATACCATGCTTTGGTGCGCAGGCAAGACGGTAGCAGTACCATTTTGATACCCGGAGATTCAATCGTATTTCATAGTCATCTGGTATCCAGCGGGGAACTTTTGGAGATAGTCAATATCACGCAAGATTGGGGCATCGTGAATGGTTTGATGATAGAGTTGGAGGGTGCGGCGGTCCGTGTGGGTTCCTATAGTGCCGAAATCGAATGGTTTTTGGGTGATACAGTCGTAGACTAGTGGAATCCGTAGTATTTACTGCGTATGTTTTTATTGACAAATCTGTTGGGAAACCATATAATTTATTTTAGTAGAAAACGAAGCAAGTTATTGTTGAACTACAAATAAAATGAAGTCCTACCACGGCGAGGAGCTACCTCGCCGTTTTTATTGCTATAGGGGATTGCTTCGATTTCCTTATATAGAGATAAAAATTGTTAGGTCTGCGGATAGATTAAAGGAGTTATACATAGATGATTCAATTATTTCGGCAAGCAAAACTAAGCAAAGTGAAGCTTTTTTTCTTAATTGTTTTTGTTACAATTCAAATATTGGGAACGCTGTATTTACCGACCTTGACGGCAAATATTATCAACAATGGGGTTGTGGCGGGTGACCTTGATTATGTGAAAAACACCGGACTTTTGATGTTGGTTGTGGCGGTGATAACCGGTATCTTTTCGATTTTGAGTACTTACTTATCAGCGGAGGTATCCACGAGATTTGCGCTGCACACAAGGAAAAGATTATTTGCCCATACCCAAGCCTTATCTTACCAAGATTTTAGGCATTTTAATGCCTCATCCCTGATTACAAGAGCAACCAATGACGTAGAACAGCTTCAATCTACTTTGGGTATGTTTTTTGACATGATGTTACCGGCTCCTTTTGTAGTTGTCATTGGTCTTGTTTTGGCTTTTACACGGGATGCGACCATGGCATTTATTATTATGGTCAGTGCCATTATTTTTTTGCTTGTCCTTGGCATTATGGTGAAAAAGGTATTTCCTTTGTTCGCGGAAGTGCAAAAAGGATTGGATAAAATCAATAGCGTAGTGGGGCAATACATCAGTGGTATTAGAGTGATTCGAGCCTATAATCGGGCAAAATTAGAAAAAGAAAGAATTGACGACACCTTTTTGCGCTTTGCAAAAATCAATATTAGGATCAATCGAATGTTTGCCTCTGTGATGCCCATTATCATGTTGGGTATGAATTTGGCAATCGTAGCGATTATTTGGTTTGGTGGCCATCGAATCAGTGCCGGTGAAATGCAAATTGGTGACATTACCGCCATCATTGAGTATTCCATGAATATTTTGATGTATTTGATTATGGCGGTGTTTGCTTTGATTTTCATACCCCGTGCAAAGGTATGTGCAGAAAGGGTTTTGGATGTGTTAAGATACAAGCCGGAGATGAAAGACGGGCCAAATCGTGTATTGCAAACAGATGATGTATGTTTAGAATTTCGTGATGTTAGTTTTTCTTATGCAGACGCAGAAAATCCGGTGTTGCACAATTTAAACTTTGTTTGTAAGCAGGGTACAACCACGGCTTTTATTGGTGGTACCGGGTCGGGCAAAAGCACCGTTGCACGGTTGATTTCCCGTTTGCTAGATGCAACAAGCGGCAGCATTATAATGAATGGGGTAGATATTAAGGATTTGTCTCAGGAGTCATTGCGAAAAGAAATCGGTTTTGTTCCGCAAAAAGCATTTTTGTTTGGTGGTACGGTGGCGGATAATATTCAGCACGGAAAAGCCGGAGCCCATATAGAAGAAGTAAAACAAGCAGCAAGCATTGCCCAAGCGGCTGATTTTATCGTTGCCATGGAAGAGGGGTATGACTCTGTGGTTTCACAAGCCGGAAAAAATTTGTCAGGCGGTCAGCGACAGCGATTGGCGGTAGCTAGGATGTTGCTGAAAAAGCCTGCAATTTACGTGTTTGATGATAGTTTTTCGGCCTTAGATTTTAAGACGGATGCATTGCTTCGAAAGGCTTTAAAAAAGGAAACGCAAAATGCGATCGTGATTAATATTGCCCAAAGGATAAGCACCATACAAGATGCGGATCAGATTATTGTGTTGGATGAGGGTAGGATTGTTGGCAAGGGAACACATACGGAATTGTTAAAGAGTTCTCGGGTATATCAAGAAATTGCCGGTTCTCAATTCAGTGAAGAAGAATTGGATGCATAGACGGATGAGAAAGGAAATAATACATGAGTGATCAAGGTGATAATTATGATGTTTTGGATATGAGTGGGGATGGTATGTCCACAGAAAAGGCCAAAGATAGTAAAAGGACGTTGCGGCGCTTGCTCACTGCCTTGAAACCCCAGAGGTGGCAAATGATGATTGCGTTTGTTTTTGCAGTGGGTGGAGTATTGCTTAATTTAAGAGCACCTTTGTTATTTGCGGATGCCATCAATGAAATTTTTATAGGTATTATGCCGGCGATGATGGGAATAGGGCCTGTTCATATAGACTTTGTACAATTGGGTACTTTGGCCGCTATTTTAATAGGGATTTATATTTTGTCCGCTGTGATTACTTATTTTCAAGAGTTTATTATGGCATCGGTTTCTCAAAAGTTGGTGTTGGTGTTAAGGGAAAATGTTGGCGAGAAACTGGCGAGAGTTCCGCTTCGGTATTATGACAATCATAAAAAAGGTGAGATTTTGAGTCGGGTGACCAATGATTTGGAACGAGTCAATGAAGTGATGAACGGCGCAATTATGCGGATATTTACCTCATTTGTAACCATCATAGGTGCCTTGATTTTAATGTTTCGGATTCATTGGATATTGACATTGATTTCCATAGGTACTATATTGGTTGGTTTGATTATAACGGCTTTGGTTGGTATGAAAAGTGCCGGGTATTTTGCCAATCGACAAAAATCATTGGGTATTTTTAATACGAAAATAGAAGAGAATTTTTCAGGGCAAGTTGAAATCAAAACATTTACCTTAGAAAAACGAGCGAAAGAAGAAACGAATGCGGCGGCAGAGCAGTTGTATCGTGATGATAAGAAGGCGCAGTTTATCATGTTTGCGATTATGCCGATTATTCGTTTGTTTAATCAAATCGGTTATGTTGCAATCGCAGGTCTTGGTGCGTCTTTTGTGATAAACGGACGGATTTCGATTGGGCAGATTATGGCTTTTTTCCAATACATTCAAATGTCCCAAGAACCATTGACGGAGGCTTCTTATGTGATAAACTCCTTGCAGTCAGCCTTGGCATCGGTGGAACGGGTTTTTGAAGTGATGGATGAAGCGGAGGATATACAGGATGTGGAAGATGCGCAGAAAATTTCTAATCCCAAAGGAGACATTTGTTTTGAGCATGTTCAATTTGGATATGGAGCGGAATTGCTCATGCATGACGTATCCTTTCAAGCGAAAGCAGGACAGAAGATTGCCATTGTTGGTCCAACCGGAGCCGGTAAAACCACATTGGTCAATTTGTTGATGCGTTTTTATGAATTAAATGGTGGGCGTATCAAAATAGACGGCATTGATATTACCCGATTTGAGCGGGAATATCTGCGTTCTTTGTTTGGCATGGTTTTGCAGGATGCTTGGTTGTTTGAGGGCACAATTGCAGAAAATATTGCCTATGGATGCCATCAGGCTTCTGATGCTGAGATTGTAGAAGCGGCTAGGATTGCAAGGGCTGATTATTTTATTCGGACGTTGCCAAAAGGTTATTCAACCGTGATGAATGATGAAAATGCTTCTTTGTCACAAGGGGAAAAGCAGTTGGTTTGTATTGCCAGAGCAATTTTAGCCAATCCGCCTATGTTGCTTTTGGATGAGGCCACATCCAGTGTGGATACCAGAACGGAGGTGCATATTCAAAAAGCGATGGATACTTTGATGAAAGGCAGAACCAGCTTTATTATTGCCCACCGCTTGTCTACAATTAAAAATGCTGATACAATTTTAGTGATGAATCAAGGTGATATTGTAGAGATGGGTAGCCACAAAGAACTGTTGGCAAAAAATGGGATGTATTATGAGATTTATCGTTCCCAATTTGCTTCTTGAGATTAGAAAAGGAAAGGCGGGAAACATCTATGTTTACATTAAAAAACAATCAGTTGGAACTTACAATAAATCCGTGCGGTGCGGAGCTTGTGCGTGTATTACAAGGTGAGATAGACTATTTGTGGAATGGGGATGCTACCTTTTGGGAGCGCACGTCACCGGTGCTGTTTCCCATTGTAGGTTCTTTGGCCCAAGGGAGATACTTTTATCAAGGGCAAGCCTTTGAAATGGGGCAGCATGGTTTTGCCCGTGATATGGATTTTATTTGTGTAGATCAAAGGGAAAGGGAACTTTATTTTGAAACTGTGAGCAATGAAGAAACACGTATGAAATATCCCTTTGATTTTAAATTGCGGATCGGATATGTGTTGGAGAACAATTGTGTTACGGTAAAATGGGAAGTGGAAAATAAGAGTGGGGGTACCATGCCCTTTTCCATTGGTGCGCATCCTGCATTTATGGCGGGTCCTGAGTTGTTGGATTATGATTTGAAAGTAAAAGAAAGCAATGACATTGAAACATATCTTTTGGGTGCGGATGGTTTGATTCGAGATGAAAAAAGGACAATATTTGAACATACAAAAACGATATCTTTGTGCAAAGAATTATTTATCAAATATCCTACATTGATTTTAGAGGGGGAAAAGGGTATGCAACTGGTTTCTCATTCTCATAATCGAAAAGTAGAGATAACATTTGATGGTTTTCCTTATGTGGGTATTTGGTCACCCATCAATGAAACGGGAGAAATCGCACCATTTGTATGTGTGGAACCTTGGTTTGGTATGGCGGATACCGTAGAGGAGCCGGGGGATATACAAGACAAAAAGGGCATTCAGATGTTAGAAGTGGGTGGTAAATTTGAGGCACAGTATCAAATGCGATTTATGAAATAAAGCAAAACAGTGCGCTCGTTATTCAATGAGCGCACTGTTTTTTTGAATGGTTTCTTGAATGATGTTTTGTACATAAGCTCCGATTTGTTTTTTGTTTTCGGGTTCTAAATCATTTGGATAAATCGGCTTGCCATATTCAATCACAACATGGGTTTTTTTGACACGGGGAAATTGCTGTTCAAAAATACCAATGGCATTGTTAATGCTCATGGGAATAATGGCACAGTTGGTTTTGGTAGAAACTTTAAAGGCACCGGCTTTAAAAGGAAGCATAGTCAGTTCTTCTCCTTTATTGCGTCCGCCCTCCGGGAAAATACAAATAGAAATCCCCGCTTTGATGTATTCAATCGCTTGTAAAATAGTTTTTAAGCCCTCTTTTGGATTGTCCCGATTGAGAAATAGGCAATTTAGATTGCGCATCCAAGCGGAAAACAAAGGTGTTTTTTCCATGGAGTCTTTGGCCACATAACCGGTTAGGCGTTTGACACGGGAATAAGTCAAAACCGTATCAAAAATACTGCGGTGATTGCCCACAAAAAGTACTGCTTCATCGGGAATATGTTCTTCCCCTATGATAGTCACCTGGATACCGCAAATCTTGATTAAAACTTTGAAAGCCCATTGGACAATCCGTAAAGAACTGTAGGCTTTGACATTTTTGCTAAAAAGCCCGATGATCCACTCAACCAAAAGTAGTGGAATGGCTATAATTAAAAAAGTTACCAAAAAGATAGCACTGGCAATAAATCTTAACATGAAAACACCCCTCTTTTTCTTCTTCTTTTGTAGTTACAATTATACTAAAGTGCAAAGGAAAATACAAATATGATTTAAAACTTTTTAGGATAGTACCACACCTACCACAAGTAAGGTCAAGGCAAAGAATCCTCCAATGGATACACATATCGTACGGAAGTTCAAATCCAAATGTCCGATGAATTTTAAAGAGGCATTTTTTTTGACTGCAAAGCGATAAATAAAATACCCGGCACCCCAACTGCATACAAAAATAATGGCTTTTTCTGCAATATCGGCAAAGCGGATGACCACATCATAATGAAATAATAAACCAATGAGTTCCGTGCCAAATATTCCACCAAGCAGACACAGAATAGCTAAGAGAACCACAGCGATTTCCTTGAAAATATCAATTCGTAGAATAATGGCTTCTGCTTTGGCAAAAAACCCTGTCCTTTCGATATTATCCCTATCTTCTTGTAATACACCTGTGGCTTTTGCCTCATCGATTTCTTCCTCTGTTACAGCAGGCATTTTGCCAAATAAAATGGTAGCATATTTTATAAAAACCGTTATGGTTCCTAAATTAATCAAAATGATAATGGGATAGATGATAAAGTTGGCCTCTGACATCATAAAGTATTTGGAAATATTGCCACTAAATAGTGGTGCCCCGGTCATGGATAAAATAGCCAATATGGTGACAAAACCAACCACGGGTATTTCTTTTAGCACCCCTTTTATTTTAGACATTTCCAAGGTGTCATAGACACGCATGATAATCCCTGCGGAAAGGAATAGTGTGGCTTTCGCAATTGCATGGCTAAATACATGGTAAAGACTACCGATGTAGGAATAGGTACCCTCCAAGGATAAACCAATGACAATCAAACCAACTTGGGCAATGGTACTATATGCCAAAATACTTTTGATATTTGTTTGGCCCAGAGCTAAGATAATACCAAATACAGCTGTGATGATACCGAGTATCAGGAAAAAGCTACTTGCGTCAATACCTTGGAAGATATGACGAAAACGTAAAAAGAGATATATCCCCGCTTTTACTTGCAAACAGGATAAAATCGTTCCTACGGAAGAGGGTGCATCCGGAATGCTATGCACCTTTGGTAAAAAGGTCATAAGGGGCAATAAGGAGCATTTGGCTGCAATGGCTGTTTTGATTAAGGCAAAAGGCAAGGTCAGTTGACTGTTGTCTAACGTGGTAGCGATAACCAAAGCACTCTGATCCATGTCCAAAACACCTGTGAGCATATAAAGAAAACCGATGCCAAAAAGATAAAACTGCATGACAATGACATTGACCATTAAATAAACAAGACCATCATACATGGAGCGGCGGATACGGTGATACATGAGAAAAATCGCACCCAGAACCGTGGTTACTTCGGCGAGCACAAAGATATTAAAAATATCTCTGGTTAGAAAAAGACCAATCAAAGTACCCTCTAATAGGAATAATAAAAACCAGAAAAATTTACTGTTGTTTTCACCAATATTATAAATGGTTAGGGCAAAGAAAATCACGACGGTGAGTATCAAAAAAATGGCAGATAGTTGATCCACCGCTAAGGTAATGCCAAGAAAACCACCATAATCCCCGATATTTAGGCTGATTTCGTTGGTTCGGCTTTGGTAAAACAATACAAAGGCAGCAGCTACCAATAAAGCTTGGGCGACAATTACGATGGATTTACTGATTTTTGAAGTTGGAAACAGGTATAACAAAACTGCAAATAAAATGGGTGCTATCACAAGATAGATTAACATGGTCATCTCCTAATCATTGTTGTTTTCATCTTCTTCGTGATGATGGCTTAAAATACGTGCTTCATCCCAGTCCGTTGTTTTAAATTTGCGGAAAAAGGACATTAAAATAGTGATTTTGATGGTGGTGACTGCAACACCAATGATGATGGCTGTAATCATTAAAGCTTGGGGCAGTGGATCCGCAACATGCTCCAGATTTTCCAGATTGACCCCAATGGGTGGTATAATTCCACTTTGAAAACCAAGACTAAGGAAAAACAAAATAACGGCAGACTCCATCAAAACCGTAAAGACAATAGATTTTATCATGCTATGGCTAGTAATCAAACCAAAAAACGATATAAAAAACATTAATATAGCGATTATATTGATCATATTCAAAGCACTACCTCCTTTCTATTGCAATATAGCGGTAAAATAGAATCAGAAAACCACAGGCAACTTTAAGACCAATGAGGAAGTTCATCACAATCATATAAACAATATGAAATACCGGCGGTAGGTGATTGATGGTGCCTAAAAATACAATCAGCACAGCAAAAATTACGGTGGATAAAAAGACCAGCTCTTCCATGCGAATGACTTTTGTAATGGGTAAATCATAAATATCATAGACCAAATAGCGGCAAATGAAGAATGCGGCGATAAATAATCCGCCTTGGAAACCGCCTCCGGCCGTAATGTGTCCGTTCATAATCAAGTAAAAGCCAAACAATAAAACGATAGCACAAATGACTCTTAAAACAGAAACAACAACAACATATTGCCCGACGTGGCTTGGTTTCCCTCCCTTGACCAAAATATCTGAGGAATAGGACATATGAATCACTGCAACCACTGCAATTACCAGAACCAAGGCTTCAAATAGGGTATCATAAACCCGGTAGGCTAAGTAGATGGCTGTAACGGCATTTTCTCCCCCTACATGCTCTGAAAATTGAGTGAGAAACTGATTTCTTAGGTAAGGGTTTGCTTCGCCGCCGGGTAAAAAGACAATAAATAAAATAAATAAAAGTATGGAAAATAGACCCGGTGCAAGGTATCGTTGCAAAATGGATTTGGCGTTATGCTTGCCCCTTGTTCGCGCTCGTGCTTTTTTTCGTAGCTTCAGAAGAGCCTGCACGGCTCTTTCATCATCAATATCCGGTGGATCTTCATCACGGGAAAATACACTGGCATTTTTTTCATTGAATCTGAGCTCCCGGTGTTTTTCAAAGCAAATAATAAAGAATATCCCTGTAAAGGTACCAATGGCAGCTTCTGCCATGGCAGCGTCGGGGGAGCCTAAAATCAAAAACGAGATAGATGAAATAAAGGAAAATACGCATAAATAAATAACAATTCGAATATTGCGTTTTTCACCAATGATGCAAAAGGCCAAAAAAAGCCATAATACCAAAAGTAAATAAATCATTTTATTCATTACCCTCTTCGATGTCATCTACAGAACCATCAATATTTTGTCCGCTTTCATAAGCTGAGCGGGCAATAATATGTGTAACCATAGGATTGATGATAAACATCAAAACCAATAAAAGTACAACACGTAAAGAAAAAAAACTAAAGCCGTGTTTGACAGCAAGGCCAATCACGACGGTTAAGGCCCCAACGGTATCTATTTTTGAGGCAATCAATATTCGTACAAAGAAATTTTGGTATCGGAAGATGCCGATTACACCAAATAACATAAAAATGATACCTAAAATAATAATAATATTCCCTAGGATTTCCACTTTATTTTTCCCTCTTTTTCCGTGTAACCAAAAATGTAGTGATAAAAAATGTAACAATAAAGCCCAACAAAACATAAATGATGGCAAAGTCAGTTAGGTAATCCAAGTGATTCAAAGATGAAAAAATAATGACAATAATAATAATTTTTGTTGATACCAAGGACATGCCCAGTATCCGATCCCAAACGGTAGGCCCTCGCACAATGAGAACCAAATAGGGAATCAAAAAGATTAACATAGCCCATAAAATGTACATGGCGAATCCTTTCTGCTTATTTTAGATGCATGGTTATCATAATCTACGTTTCCTGCTCTGCTTTGATTAATGCTTTTTCCAATCCTTGCCGTAGTTTGTTGATGTCCTCAAAAGAGTGCAGGTCATTGGGATTGGCTAAATTGAGTACGGTCATTTTTTTGCCCTCTAGTGCCAAGGGAATAGAACCGGGGGTTAAGGTAATGGAATGTATCAGTACAGCTCGCAAAAAAGGGTTCTTTAAGTTGGTATCCACTTCTGTAATATCTGCCTGCCCTTTGGTTAAAATAATTTTAATCACATAAAAGCCATTGAGATAAATTTTACCGACCAACGTAATATAATGAAATATCAGCTTTAGAAAATTGACATTTTGAATATATGCTGTCGGCAAAAATTTATGTAATATCAAAATGCATCCAAAACTGACAATGGGGGCAGAAATCAAAGCATAGAGACTCAATTCACCCATTAGAATAATCCAAACCAACATCAGGACAATCCATGCCGGTATGTCGTTTTTTCTCGCTTGAAATATGTGCATCACAAACCTCCCACAGATTGTCTAATGGATATAAGGTTTATCCATAGCGGATAAAGACCATCTTATCATAAATAATATAAAAAGCAAGCTATTTTAGGCGTTTTTTCCCCTCTTTACACAAATGAGCCAAAGGGCAGTTTGAGCAGGACGGTTTTTGTGCACGGCAGAAATAGCGACCAAAAAAAATCAAGCGATGATGGGAAAGTGTCCATTGCTCTTTGGGTATCTTTTTCATAAGGGTTTTTTCTACTTCCAAGACAGAATCTTTTTGCCGGCAAAAAGCGAGGCGTTTACTGACACGTTCCACATGGGTATCAACCGCGATGGTTGGTACGTTAAATGCCACTGCGAGCACCACATTGGCGGTTTTTCGGCCTACGCCTGCCAGTGTTTCCAGCTTTTCCCGTTCATTGGGAACAACACCGTTGTAGTCTTCTAATAAACTTTGGCACATTTTTTGAAGATTTTTTGCTTTGTTGCGATACAAACCAATGGAGCGGATATCTTCTTGTAATTCTTCCAAAGGTACAGCCAAATAATCTTCCGGCGTTTTATATTTTTGAAATAAATTTTTGGTGACTTTATTGACTAAAACATCGGTACATTGAGCCGAAAGACTGACAGCAACCACCAATTCAAAGGGATTGCTGTGGTTTAGTTCGCAATGGGCATCGGGAAACATGTGCCCCATTTCTTCTAAGCAGTATAAGATTTGTGCATGATTTAGCATAATATGTAGTCTCCTCTTAAAATTTTCCATCAAATCAACCTAAAATATGATATAATGAGAAAGTAATCACATTGCAGGAGGTGGGATGATGATAGAACAAAAAGTATTTGGTAAAAAAATGTTAATTTCTCAGATAATCGCTTTTGTTATTTTTATCATAACAGTTCTTCTTTTTTTCGACAATACCCAATCCAGGGAAGACAATCAGCCATTTCAAATGATGGAAACGGACTGGTCAAGTCTTGTGGATACAACTTTGACGAAATGGGATGTTTTGCCCGGGCATATCGACTCGGCAGGAACGGGGATTGTGACTTTAAGTAGACCTCTTGGTGAACATATAAATGAAAAAGATTATATTGGTTTTTTCACTACATTTCAAACGGTAGAAGTGAAAGTAGACGGCATGGTGATTTATGAATTAAAGGAACCGCAAGGAGCCATTAGTCATACGCCGGGTAAAGTTTGGAATTTTGTCAATTTACAAAGTACACATGCAGGTGGTACAATTACTATTACGCTAACCAATAGTTATGGAACAGGCGGCGTGTCCATTCCGGCATTTTATTTTGGAGATCGGGGTGACATTATATTAAGCTTTGTAGAAAGCCAAATTCTTGCGATTGTGGTTAGTTTGCTGATGCTGTTTGTAAGTGTGGTTGGTTTTATTTATTGGATTTATACAATAAAAAGAAAAAGTGGTGAGGAGATTATTTCTTATATTGTTCTGACCATTTTCTTTATGAGTATTTGGTCTTTGTTGGAAACACAAGTGCCGTCATTGTTTTTTGGTCATGCACTCTTTTCCAATCAACTGGCTTTTCTTTCGTTAAAAATTGCCAACTTTCTCCAGCTCCAGTTTATGATGATTGCCCTTTCTTTAAAGCAGGATAAATTTATGCGGTTTTTGATTTGGGCCAGTTTCATTAGTTTTTGGATTAGTTTAATCTTGCAGAGCATCGGGTGGGCTGATTTTATGACCACATCTTATTCCAGTACACTCATTGGTGTATTGGCAATTGCGTATTCTTTCTTTGTGGTGATTCGATTATTGGTACGAAGCAAACGACAAAATGCAAAATTACAAATGATATTACGTTTTTATGTGATTTTGATTGTCATCAGTGCCTTATTTGGTATTGTGGGTACGGTATATTCTTATTCTTATAATGTAATTGATTCTGCCCGTTACAATCGCCTTGGTATTATGATTTTTTTGCTGGGTATGATTTTCTTGGTTTTGAATAACTCCGTAAAATTAATTGCGGAGGGCAAGGAAGCACAGAGCATTAAAAAAGAAGCGGAACGAGATACTATGACAGATTTAAAGAATCGGGCGGCTTTTGACCGGAAGTTGATAGAGTTGTCGCATTTGCCAAAGGAAACATTGCTACAGTATGGGATTGTTATGTGTGATTTGAACAATCTAAAAATGGCCAATGATAACTATGGACATGATATGGGTGATCAATATATTAAGACATCGGCAGGGATTATTCAGGAATATTTTGGTAAGTACGGCAGAGCTTATCGGATTGGCGGTGATGAATTTTGTGTGATTGTGCAACATTTATCAGAAGAAGAGGCAAAAGGATTGTATGGACAGATCTCGGCGCAGATTGAAAAAATGAGCGAAGCAGGTGTGTTTGCGAAACATTCTTTCATGATGGGTATTGCTTCAGGATATGCAAAATTTGATTCCGATTTGGATGCGGATATTTATGCAACACAAAAGCGGGCGGATGCAGATATGTATGAAAATAAAAGTCATATGAAACATCGTGGTCACAATCGGGCCGAAGACTTTTAATCAAAATTCAGATGTTTTCTAAGGAGGTTATGATTTATGTCAAAATATATTATGGCATTGGATTCGGGTACAACCAGTAACCGTTGTATTTTGTTTGATCAAAAGGGGGATGTTTGCAGCATTGCACAAAAGGAATTTACCCAGATTTTCCCAAAGCCCGGTTGGGTTGCCCACAATGCCGAAGAAATTTGGTCAACATTATTGGAAGTGATTGAAAAAGCGATGGACAATATCAATGCAACCGCAACGGATATTGCTGCGATTGGTATTTCCAATCAAAGGGAGACCACTGTAGTTTGGGACAAAGAGTCAGGACAGCCGGTGTGTCCGGCAATTGTTTGGCAGTGTCGCAGAACAGCTGCCTATTGTGATGCGCTCAAAAAAAAGGGTCTAACAGAATGTTTCCAAAAAAAGACAGGTTTGGTGATGGATGCTTATTTTTCAGCCACCAAAATCAAATGGATTTTGGATCATGTAACAGGTGCCCGTGAAAGAGCCGAAAAGGGTGAATTGCTTTTTGGTACAGTGGAAACGTGGCTGATTTGGAAGTTTACCAAAGGGGATGTTCACATAAGTGATTATTCCAATGCTGCCCGTACAATGTTATTTAATATCAATACCTTGGAGTGGGATGCGGATATTATCGCAGAGTTGGATATTCCGCGTAGCATGTTACCGGAGGTAAAAAAATCAAGTGAGATTTATGGCACAACAAGTCCTAGTTTGTTTGGTGCTCCCATTCCCATTGCTGGTGCCGCAGGTGACCAACAAGCGGCTTTGTTTGGACAGGCCTGTTTTGAGAAAGGTGATACAAAAAATACTTATGGCACAGGCTGCTTTTTATTAATGAATACCGGAGAAAAGCCGGTTTTTTCAAAAAATGGATTATTGACCACCATTGCTTGGGGCATTGAAAATAAAATTACCTATGCATTGGAGGGTTCTGTTTTTGTTGCAGGGGCGGCGATTCAGTGGTTGCGTGATGAGTTAGGCTTGATTGAGTCGGCACAAGATTCCGAATATTTTGCTGGGAAAGTCTCGGATACCAACGGTTGTTATGTAGTGCCTGCATTTACAGGTTTGGGTGCGCCTTATTGGGATTCTTATGCAAGAGGAACGATTTTGGGAATCACACGGGGTGTCAATAAATATCATATTATTCGTGCTACCTTAGATTCATTGGCTTATCAGGTGAATGATGTATTGGGCGCGATGGAAAAAGACAGTGGTGTGTCATTGGCTTCTTTGAAAGTAGATGGTGGTGCCAGTGCCAACAACTTACTCATGCAAACACAAGCTGATTTGAGCAATTCGCCTGTGCAGCGGCCAAAGTGTGTAGAAACCACAGCCATGGGCGTGGCATTTTTGGCAGGATTGGCGGTTGGTTTTTGGAAAAGTAAAGAAGATATTGTAAATTGTCAAGTGATTAGCCGTACATTTGAGCCGGGTTTAGAGAAAGAAAAAAGGGAAAATATGCTGGCAGGTTGGCAAAAAGCGGTAGAATATGCCAAAGGCTGGGAAGTGCAATAAAAAATAAAATGAAAAGAGGGTGACGCAAATGACGTTAAAAGAGTTAAAAGCATTTGAGCTGGTTGAACAAAAAGAACTGTCTGATATACATGCAAGAGGAACATTATTAAAGCATAAAAAAAGTGGGGCACGTATTTTACTTATGGAAAATGATGATACAAACAAGGTGTTTACCATTGGTTTTCGCACGCCTCCTACGGACAGTACAGGCCTACCTCATATTATGGAACATTCGGTTTTATGCGGTTCCCGTGATTTTCCTTTGAAAGACCCATTTGTGGAGCTGGTTAAGGGTTCTTTGAATACTTTTTTAAATGCCATGACCTATCCGGACAAAACCTTGTATCCGGTTGCCAGTTGCAACGACAAAGATTTTCAAAATCTGATGCATGTTTATATGGATGCGGTGTTTTATCCCAATATTTATAAATATGAAGAGATTTTTTGCCAAGAGGGTTGGAGTTATAAGTTAGAAAATCCGGAGGATGCGTTGACGTATAATGGAGTGGTTTATAATGAAATGAAAGGTGCATTTTCTTCTCCGGAGGGTGTTTTGGATAGAATGATTCTCAATTCCCTTTTTCCGGATAATCAATATTCCAACGAGTCGGGCGGAGATCCTGAAAATATTCCGGATTTGACTTATGCACAGTTTTTGGATTTCCATAGAAATTATTATCATCCATCCAATAGTTATATTTACCTTTATGGCCAAATGGATATGGTAGAAAAATTGATTTGGCTGGATGAACATTATTTGAGTCAATTTGCGTATAAGGAGATAGATTCTGAAATTACTTATCAAAAACCCTTTGATAAAATAAAAGAGTGGGAGAAGCGTTATTCCATTACGGCAGAAGAATCAGAAGAAAATAATACGTTTTTATCTTATAATAAAGTCATTGGTACCAGTTTAGAAAAAGAGTTGTGCTGGGCTTTTATGATTTTGGATTATGCATTGCTGTCTGCACCGGGCGCACCTTTGAAAAAGGCTTTGATTGAAGCGGGCATTGGCAAAGACATTTTGGGCTCTTATGATGATGGTGTTTATCAGCCTGTTTTTTCTGTGGTGGCCAAACATGCAAATAAAGCGCAAAAGGCTGAATTTGTGAAAGTGATAGAAAATACATTGGTAGATATTGTGCAAAAAGGTGTGGATCAAAAGGCGATTTTAGCCGGTATCAATTATTATGAATTTCGTTTTCGAGAGGCTGATTTTGGCAGTTATCCCAAGGGTTTGATCCATGGATTAAATGTATTCAATAGTTGGCTTTATGATGAAAATCATCCTTTTATGCACTTGGAGCTTTTGGAAACCTTTGAATTTCTGAAAGGAAAGATTGCAGATGGTTATTATGAGAAATTGATTCAAACATATTTGTTGGACAATATGCATGGTTCTATTGTAGTGGTGGTACCGGAAAAAGGTCAGAGTCTTCGCTTGGACAATGAATTAAAAGAGACATTAAATAATTATAAAAAATCATTAAGCGAAAAAGAGATCGCCGGACTGGTGGAAAAAACCCAAGGTTTGGAAGCTTATCAAGAGGCGGAAACGTCATTGGAGGATTTGGAGAAGATTCCTGTTTTGGCACGAGCGGATATTTCTCCTGTGATTGCGCCCATTTACAATGAGGAAATCAATATTGCAGGTATAAAGGTCGTTCATCATGATATTGAAACTAATGGCATTGGTTATATTACAATGCTCTTTGATTTGGGGCATATTCCGGAAGAGGAATTGGTTTATGTGGGAATTTTACAGGCGGTATTGGGTATCATTGATACAAATAATTATCCATACGCACAGTTATACAATGAAATTAATGTACACACAGGCGGTATTGGCACTTCCTTGGAGCTTTATTCTGATGTGACACGTGTAAAAGAGAAAAAATATATCACGACTTTGGAGTTAAAAGGTAAGGCATTGTACCCAAAAATGGATGTGCTCCTTTCTATGATGCGAGAAATTTTGATGGAAAGTAAATTCAATGACGAAAAGCGTTTAAAAGAGATTTTGAGCATGCTCAAATCACGTTTGCAAATGTATTTTCAGTCGTCGGGTCATATAGCGGCAGCGATTCGGGCATTGTCTTATGCGTCACCTGCGGAAAAGTTTAAAGATGACACAGATGGGATTGGTTTTTATCAAAAGGTCAAAGAAATAGAAGAAGATTTTGATGCGCATAAAGATAACTTGATGAAACATTTGCAAGATTTGGCAAGAAAGTTATTTACTGCAGCAAACCTTTTGATTGGTTATACTGCGCCGAAAGAAAGCTTGACTTTCATAGAAGAAGAGGTGAAACAATTCAAAGAAAGTCTTTATCCGGACGGACCTTTGGATGAAAAATTCTGTACGGTTCAATGTGCAAAGCATAATGAGGGTTTTAAAACTTCTTCCAAGGTACAGTATGTGGCAAGAGTGGGCAATTTTATTGACCATGGCGTAGCATATCATGGTGTTTTACAGATATTAAAAGTGATTTTAAGTTATGATTACCTCTGGCAAAATGTGCGTGTAAAAGGCGGTGCATATGGCTGTATGAGCGATTTTGCGAAAACAGGAAAATCTTATTTTATGTCTTATCGTGACCCCCATTTAGCTCGTACAAACGAGGTGTATGAGGGTGTTGTTGATTATTTGAAAAACTTTACGGTGAGTGAGCGGGATATGGTAAAATACATTATCGGTACATTCAGCAACTTGGATAGACCGATGAATCCTTCGGCAAATGGAGAACGTTCTATGAATTTGTATATGAACCGGGTTACGGCGGAGATGATACAAAAAGAGCGAACAGAGATTATCCGTGCGACCCAAGAAGATGTGCGTGCCATGGCGGCGGTGGTAGAAGCGGTGTTGGCGGCAGATCAACTATGCGTGATCGGAAGTGAAGAAAAAATAGAAGAGGCAAAAGAATTGTTTGATGAGGTAACATATTTGTTTTAGCGTATTCTTTTATATAAGTGAACAAGAATCCTCATGTGCATAATATTAAGGAGATTTTCATGAGCAAGGGTTATAAAGTAGGTTTTGTAACATTAATTGGGCGACCCAATGTGGGCAAATCTACGTTGATGAATCATTTGATTGGACAGAAAATTGCTATTACTTCCAATAAGCCCCAAACCACCCGCAACCGCATTCAAACGGTATTGACAACAGATGCGGGACAGGTGGTATTTATAGATACGCCCGGTATTCATAAAGCAAAAAATAAATTGGGCGATTATATGGTAAAGGTGGCAAAGCGTACGGTCAATGAAGTAGACTTGATTTTGTGGCTGGTAGAGCCTTCTAATTTTATCGGAGCAGGTGAGTTACATATCATGGAGCAGCTAAAGAAAACTGATGTACCTGTTGTTTTGGTGATTAATAAAATTGATATGGTGGCGCGGGATGAAGTGTTTGCTTTTATTGATACCTATCGCCGTGTTTTTGATTTTGCGGATATTGTTCCTATTTCTGCAAGGCAGGGGGATAATACGGAGGAGCTTTTGCAGGTGATTTTTAAGTATATGCCTTATGGAGAAGCTTTTTATGATGCGGATACCATCACGGACCAACCGGAGCGTCAAATTGTGGCCGAGTTGATTCGGGAAAAAGCATTGCATGTATTGGAAGAGGAAATCCCTCATGGTGTTGCGGTTGTGATTGATCGCATGAAAAAAGAGAGACGGGTGATGCATATTGATGCGACTATTATTTGTGAACGGGCTTCCCACAAGGGTATCATTATAGGAAAGCAGGGGAGCATGCTCAAAAAAATTGGTACGAATGCGCGTTTTGAAGTAGAACGCTTGCTGGGTTGTAAGGTAAATTTAAAATTGTGGGTGAAAGTACAGAAGAACTGGCGTGACAAGGATCTGATGTTGAAAAACTTTGGGTATGAGGAAAAATCATAGTGAATGAAATAAATGTTACGGGTATTATTATTTCTACAAGCCCTGTAAAGGAGTATGACCGCCGTGTTGTGATACTCACAAAAGAAAAGGGGAAGATTACTGCATTTGCCAATGGTGCCAGAAAACCGAGCAGTCCGTTGGTGGGGCTAATCCATCCCTTTTCTTTTGGTGATTTTGTTTTGTTTGCAGGCCGTTCTTCTTACACGGTGAAGTCGGTTAAAATCAACCATTATTTTGAGGATTTGCGCAATGATTTGATGGGTGCATACTATGGTTTTTATTTTTTAGAGCTGACGGATTATTATGCGAAAGAGGAAAATGACGAGAGAGAATTATTGAAGCTATTATATCAGACATTGCGGGCTTTAATTAATGAGCGGATATCAAACGAATTGATACGTTATATTTTTGAATTAAAATCATTGACGATTCATGGCATGGCACCAAATGTTTTTTCTTGTATAAAATGTGGGAGCAAGGAGGGAGAGCATTATTTTAGTGTTGCAGGTGGTGGTTTGATTTGTGTAGCGTGTATGGAAGTAGAGAAGTTTGACAAAAGTTCGGCAGATAGGATTCGTTTGCATCCCTCTACTTTATATACCATGCAATTTATTATTAGTGAAAAAGTGATGAGTTTGTATACGTTTCAAGTAAGCGAAGAAGTATTGATAGAGCTAGGTTTGGTGATGAAAAAGATAGCATGGTTTTATGTGGATAAGAACTTTAAAAGCTTGGAAATTTTAGAGGGGATTTTGTTGTCTTGAAAATGATTATATGATAAACTCTAAGCTATGATGTTTTATAGGGTTATTCAATCCGTATAAAACATTATAGTATAAATTTCAAGAAGAATGTGAGGAATAAAAGGATGGCGGAAAAAACCATGGAAAAAATTGTAGCACTGGCAAAATCTCGAGGGTTTGTTTATCCCGGTTCGGAGATTTACGGTGGTCTTGCCAACACTTGGGATTATGGGAATTTAGGTGTTGCATTAAAAAATAATGTCAAACAAGCATGGTGGCAAAAATTTGTGCAGGAAAGCCCTTATAATGTGGGAGTGGATTGTGCAATTTTAATGAATCCGCAAACTTGGGTAGCCTCCGGCCATACAGCCAATTTTAGTGATGCGAAAACAGATTGTAAAAAATGTAAGGGTCGTTTCCGCTCAGATAAACTGATAGAAGATTATGCGGCAAAAAACGGTATTGCATTTGAAAGTGATGTGGATGGTTGGTCAAACGAAGAAATGGATGCGTATATCAGTGAGCAAAAAATTGCCTGTCCAAAATGCGGTGCACACGATTTTACAGAGTCCAGAGCGTTTAATTTGATGTTTGAAACTTCGATTGGAGTGACGGAGGATGGTTCCGGTTCTGTTTACTTGCGGCCGGAGACAGCGCAAGGTATTTTTGTTAATTTTAAAAATGTGCAAAGAACGTCCAGGAAAAAAATTCCATTTGGCATTGGTCAGGTGGGTAAGGCGTTTCGAAATGAAATCACCCCCGGCAACTTCACCTTTCGGACCTTGGAGTTTGAGCAGTTGGAGTTAGAATTTTTTTGTGCACCGGGAACGGACATGGAGTGGTTTGCATATTGGAAGCAATTTTGTTTTGATTGGTTATTATCCCTTGGTATCAAAGAGGATGAAATCAGTGCTTATGACCATCCAAAAGAGAAACTTTCTCACTATTCCAAAGGAACGACCGATATCAAATTTTCTTTCCCCTTTGGGCATGAAGAACTTTGGGGCATTGCCAATCGTACCGACTTTGATTTAACCCAACATCAAAATATTTCCGGACAGGATATGAGTTATTTTGATGATGAAAAAAAGGAAAAATACATTCCTTATGTGATTGAACCGTCATTGGGGGCGGACCGTATGGCCTTGGCGTTTCTTTGCAATGCTTATGATGAAGAAGTTTTAGAGGGCGGTGATAAACGTACTGTATTGCGTTTCCATCCGATGATTGCCCCTGTAAAGGTCGCGATATTACCTCTTTCTAAAAAATTAAATGAGGGTGCGGAAAAAATTTACCGGGAACTATCAAAATATTACAACTGTGAATACGATGATAGAGGAAATATCGGCAAGAGATACCGTCGCCAAGATGAGATAGGAACACCCTATTGTATAACCTATGACTTTGAGTCGGAAGAAGATGCTGCGGTGACGGTACGTGAGAGAGATAGTATGGAGCAAGAGCGGATTCAGATAGCGGACTTAAAAGGGTATTTGGAAGAAAAATTTGCATGGTAGAAAGAGGGAAATTTCATAATGAAGAAAAACCTATGGGATATCTATACAGACACCCAACGAAATGAACTGGAAGAATTCAACACCGCTTATCGTATGTTTTTGGATGCCGGAAAAACCGAGCGTGAGTGTGTAACAGAAATTGTACAACAAGCCAAGGCGCAAGGATACCGTGATTTGACTGAAGTGGATCGTTTAAAAGCCGGAGATAAGGTTTATGCCACCCATATGGAAAAGGCAGTGGCTTTGTTTCGTATTGGAAGTGATGATTTTGCGGCGGGCATGAACTTGCTAGGTGCCCATATTGATTCACCGCGGATTGATTTAAAACAGAATCCCTTGTATGAGGACAATGAATTGGCTTATTTTGATACACACTATTATGGTGGCATCAAAAAATACCAGTGGGTGACCATTCCGTTGGCTCTGCATGGTGTAGTGGTGCGAAAGGATGGCACAAAGGTTGCGATTTCAATTGGGGAAAATGATTCGGATCCCGTATTTGTGATTACGGATTTATTGATTCATTTATCTGCAAAGCAATTGGATAAAAAAGCAAATGTAGTGATTGAGGGTGAAAATCTGGATTTACTCATTGGTAGCAAGCCTTTGAAAGAGGAAGAAAAGGATGCCGTTGCCAAACAGATTGCGCAGATTTTAAAAGATACCTATGATTTTGAATTGGAAGATTTGCAGTCAGCAGAGTTGGAAATTGTGCCGGCAGGGAAGGCGCGTGAATGTGGGCTGGATCGTAGTATGATTATGGCTTATGGTCAGGATGATAGGGTTTGCGCTTATACTTCTTTGCGTGCGATATTTGATGCAGCTGATATGACTCGAACAGCCTGCTGTATTTTGGTAGACAAGGAAGAGATTGGCAGCCTTGGTTCTACGGGTATGCATTCTCGTTTTTTTGAAAATATGGTGGCAGAGCTGATGGATAAGTTAGGCAATTATTCGGAATTGCATTTACGCCGTGCTCTGGCAAATTCTACGATGATTTCCTCCGATGTGGCAGCCGGGTTTGATCCGCTTTACAAAGAGGTGTATGCACCAAAGGCAGCCGCTTTTTTGGGTAAGGGTTTGGTTTTGAAAAAACATACGGGGGCAAGAGGAAAAGTCAGTTCCAATGACGCCAATGCAGAGTATATCGCCCGCATCCGTAAGGTATTTGCAGACAATGAAATCACCTTTCAGATGAGTGAGATGGGCAAGGTAGATGCCGGCGGCGGTGGTACCATTGCTTATATTTTGGCTCAGTATGGTATGGAAGTCATAGATGGTGGGGTTTGTGTGTTGAATATGCATGCACCTTATGAAATTAGCAGCAAGGCGGATATTTATGAGGCTTACAGAGGATATATGGCATTTTTACAAGATATGAAATAAAGAGTTTGTGAATTAATTATGAAAATTCAACATAAGGGTTCAAATGGCTTGACGTAAGGACGTAAAAGCCTTAAAATATGAACGGTGGCTTTCGGTAGGTGAAAGCCAATTATACACATTTATTGTTACATTATTCTATTATCTTAGGAGGTTCTTAGAACATGGCAAAATGGGTTTATATGTTTACCGAGGGCGATGCGACCATGAGAAATTTACTTGGTGGAAAAGGCGCCAACTTAGCGGAGATGACAAACTTAGGTTTACCGGTACCACAAGGGTTTATCGTGAGCACAGAAGCTTGTACGCAGTATTATGACGACGGAAAAGTGATCAATGATGAAGTACAAGGTCAGATCATGGATGCAATTGTTAAAATGGAAGAAGTGACAGGCAAGAAGTTCGGAGATTATGACAATCCGCTGTTGGTTGCGGTTCGTTCCGGTTCTCGTGCATCTATGCCGGGTATGATGGATACAGTTTTGAACTTAGGTTTGAATGACGAAGTTGTTGAAGTTATGGCGAAAAAGTCCGGAAATCCCCGTTGGGCATGGGATTGCTACAGAAGATTTATCCAAATGTATTCTGACGTGGTTATGGAAGTCGGTAAGAAATATTTTGAAGAACTAATCGACGAAATGAAAGAAAAAAAAGGTGTTGTTGAAGATACAGAATTGACATGGGAAGATTTAAAAGAGCTTGCAATCAGCTACAAAGCGGAATACAAAGCGATGATTGGTTCTGATTTCCCATCGGATCCCAAAGTACAGTTGATGGGTGCCATCAATGCGGTATTCCGTTCTTGGGATAATCCACGTGCAAATATCTACCGCCGTGACAATGACATCCCTTATTCTTGGGGTACGGCTGTAAATGTACAAGCCATGGTATTTGGTAACCTTGGTGATACATCCGGCTCCGGTGTTGCTTTTACACGTGATCCGGGTACAGGCGAAAAAGAATTGCTTGGTGAAGTATTGTTTAATGCACAAGGGGAAGATGTTGTAGCAGGTATTCGTACACCGCTTGAAATTGCTGAATTGAAAAAAGTGATGCCAAAAGTGTATGACGAGTTTATGACACTTTCTACAAAACTTGAAAAGCATTATCGTGATATGCAAGATATGGAATTTACCATTGAAGATGAAAAATTGTATATTCTTCAAACACGCAATGGTAAGCGAACGGCACAAGCGGCACTTAAGATTGCTTGTGATTTGGTAGATGAAGGCATGATTACGGAAGAAAAAGCGGTTTCTATGATCGAGCCGAGAAACTTAGATACATTGTTGCATCCGCAATTTGACGCTACGGCATTGGCTGCGGCAACACCTTTGGGCAAAGCACTTCCCGCATCACCGGGTGCTGCTTGTGGTAAGGCTGTATTTTCTGCAGAAGCGGCAGAAGAGTGGGCAGCAAGAGGTGAAACGGTTATTTTGGTTCGTATGGAAACTTCACCGGAAGATATTGCCGGTATGAAAGCGGCCAAAGGTATTTTGACGGTGCGTGGTGGTATGACATCACATGCAGCGGTTGTTGCGCGTGGTATGGGTACATGCTGTGTGTCCGGTTGTACAGAAATTGCCATGGACGAAGCAAATAGACGCTTTACACTTGCAGGTCAAACATTCTGCGAGGGAGACGAGATTTCTCTGGATGGTTCTACAGGTTGTATCTATGGTGGTTTGATGCCGACGGTAGAGGCAAAAGTTGCCGGTGAGTTTGCTAGAATTATGGAGTGGGCCAATAAATTTAGAACCATGAAAGTTAGAACAAATGCGGATACACCGGATGATGCAAAAAAAGCACGTGAGCTTGGTGCAGAGGGGATCGGTCTTTGTCGTACAGAGCATATGTTCTTCGAACCGGATAGAATTGGTGCATTTAGAGAGATGATTTGTGCGGATACCGTAGAAGAAAGAAAAGTTGCTTTGGATAAAATTTTACCGATTCAACAAGCTGACTTTGAAGCATTGTATGAAGCGTTGGAAGGTAACCCGGTTACCATTCGTTTCTTGGATCCTCCATTGCATGAGTTTGTTCCGACGGAAGCTGCTGACATCAAGAAATTAGCAGATGCGCAAGGAAAAACCGTAGAGCAGATTCATACTTTGATTGAATCTTTACATGAGTTTAACCCAATGATGGGTCATAGAGGTTGCCGTTTGGCTGTTACATATCCTGAGATTGCAGAGATGCAAACAAAGGCTGTGATTCGTGCGGCGATTCAGACACAAAAAGCACATCCGGATTGGAACGTTGTGCCTGAGATTATGATTCCATTGATTTCCGAGTTAAATGAATTTAATTTTGTGAAAAAAGTTGTTGTAGAAGCGGCTGATGCAGAAATTGCAGCAGCAGGTTCTGATTTGAAATATGAAGTAGGTACCATGATTGAGATTCCAAGAGCTTGTATTACAGCCGATGTCATTGCCAAAGATGCGGACTTTTTCTGCTTTGGTACAAATGACTTAACACAGATGACATATGGTTTCTCTCGCGATGATGCGGCAAAATTCTTGGATGCTTATTATGAGACAAAGATTTTTGAAAGTGATCCTTTCGTAAAATTGGATCAAGTTGGTGTAGGTGCTCTGATGGAAATGGCAATTAACAAAGGGAAACCTGCCAATCCGGCATTACATGTAGGTATTTGTGGTGAGCACGGTGGTGATCCATCCTCTGTTGCGTACTGTCATACATTGGGATTAGACTATGTGTCTTGTTCCCCATTCCGTGTACCGATTGCGATTTTATCAGCGGCACAAGCTGCGATTAATAGCAAATCAGGTGATACAGTGATTCACGGTTAATCAAAAAGCAAAATAAAAATGGCCCTCGTTACTTCTGTAATGGGGGCATCTTTAGATAGTCTGTATTTTAAGATAGAGGTGAATCATGAAAGAGAGGTTATCAAAAATAGAATTTCCGCTGGTTGGCCAAAGAATTATACGCAGTTGCATTGGTGTATTTCTCTGCTATCTTGTGTATTTTTTACGTGGGCAAAACAGCATGGTCTTTTTTTCTGTTGTGGCCGTTTTATTATGTATTCAGCCGGATATGCAAAATAGCTTCAAGATGGCCAAACAGCGTATGCTAGGAACGGCTGTGGGAAGCATATGGGGCCTTTTTGTTATATTCATTACCCATCAATGGATAGGTGTTAATCTTGTGGAGAGCATCTTCGGTTATTTGGTTATTGCATTCTTTGCCGGCATTGTGCTGTATTCAACTGTTGTTTTGCGGATCAAAGAGGCATCGGCTCTTTCCGCCATTATATTTTTAAGCATTGCAGCCGCCCCGATGATGGAGCAAACACCTCTGATATTTGCCGGTAATCGTTTTTTGGATACTTTTATTGGGGTCTTGATTGCAATCGCAATCAATGCTTGCCGTTTGCCGAGAGAGCGAAATTGTAATATTTTATTTGTGTCAGGCATAGACGATATCATGATAGATCGTAAAAAACTCGAGCTGTCATCTTATAGTAAAATTGAGCTGAATTATTTGATTGAAAAAGGAGCACTGTTTACCATTTCTACTTGGCGTACCCCTGCGTCCTTGGTGCAATTGACAGACGGTTTGCATATCAATCAACCTGTGATTACAATGAGTGGGGCTGCTCTTTATGATATGGCAAACAATCGTTATGTGGCAACCTGCGGTATAAGGTATGAAAACGCACAAAAATTGTTACAATATTTTGAGGAAAATAACATTAATTATTTTGCAAATGTAGTGGTAAACGATTCGTTGTTGATATTTTATCGGGAGATAGAAAGTAAAGCGGAGCATGAGATATTTTCTCAGATGCGGGATTCTCCTTATTTGAACTTAGTGCAACGAAAAGTTCCGGTAGGGGAAGCGGTGGTATATTTTATGATGATTAATACGGTAGAAAAAACACAGGCATTGTATCAGTCCATGTTAGCGGAAAGTTGGAGTGAAAACTATCGTTTGGTTTTTTATAAAAATGAAGATAATACAGACTATGCTTCCTTGAAAATCTATGCAAAGTACTGCAATCCTCAAAATATGCTGGAACAATTAAAAGCAAACTTGGAAGTGGACGCGGTGGTAACGTTTGGTAGTGCCAAGCAAGGGGCAGGTGTGATTATTGAAAACGCAGATGGAAATTTGATGGTAAGAGAGATGCGGAAATTATTTGAACCGATTCGATTTTTGAAAAGAAGATAAAAATTATTCTTTTATAGGAAAAAAGATTGTTGCAAAAACACAATTTGAAAATTGTATCTTGCAACAATCCTTGCGTGTATGCTTAGGCCACTTCTACAAACATGGTCTTATCTACACCACAGAGTGGGCATACCCAGTCATCAGGTATATCTGCAAAGGCAGTTCCCGGTGCGATGCCACTATCAGGGTCACCAACAGCGGGGTCATAAATATATCCGCAAGTTTCACATTCGTACTTCATAAGCCACCTCTCCTTTTGATTCACTCAGTTGAACTATGTTGTTTGTATCCATAGATAATTATACTATTTGAATCTAAAAAAATCTAGTACAAATTTGTATTTTCAAACAACTTTCCCTTGGTATATGGTTGCTTTTACAGCACCGCTGACGTGCATACCATCAAAAGGTGTGTTGCGCCCTTTGCTAACAAAGGTATTTTTATCAATGACATACTTTGTTTCCGGATGAATGATGGTAATATCAGCATCCTTGCCGATACTTAAGTTTCCTTTTTCGATACCAAGGATTTTCGCCGGGTTATAGCTCATTTTTTCAGCCATTTGCAAAGGGGTCAAAAGCCCTGTTTTTACCAGTTTGCTAATGGTCAAGGGTACCATGGTTTCCAAGCCCACAATACCAAAAGCGGCATGGGCTACATTTGTGGTTTTTTCTTTTGCAGCGTGGGGCGCATGGTCGGAGACAATGGCATCAATGGTGCCGTCTTGTAGACCTTGTATTAAGGCATTTACATCTTTTTGGCTACGCAAAGGCGGAGCCATTTTATAATTGGAATCCTGTTCTTTGATATCTTTGTCTGTTAAAATAAAGTGATGGGGGCAAACTTCAGCTGTAATGTTAAGTCCTTCAGATTTTGCCAAAGCAATCAACCTGACGGAATCAGCTGTAGAGCAGTGGCAAATATGGAGGCGTGTTTTTGTTTCCTTGGCAATGAGGAGATCTCGAGCAATGATGACGTCTTCCACGGCGTTGCTAATACCCGGTACACCTAGTTTTGCTGCGGTTTCTCCGGCATTAAAAACACCGTTCCCTTTCATAAACGCATCTTCACAATGATCCAAAACCAAAAAGTTGTGTTTTTGAGCTTCTTGTAGCGCTTGCCGAAATACCTCTGCGTTCATTACGGTTTTTCCATCTTCACTTAAAATAGTGACACCAGCTTTTTGCAAGGCATCAAAATCAACCGGTTCTTCTCCGGCCATATCCTTGGTCAGGGAAACGGCCTGAATCACTTGGATGGGAGATTCTTTTTGCGCACGTGCCATAAAGGTAGTCCATTTTTCGGCATTGTCTATGACAGGTTTGGTATTTGCCATGGCAACAATGGTAGTAAAACCCCCCTTTGCCGCAGCTTGGCTGCCCGTCTTTAGATCTTCCTTATAAGTCAGTCCCGGGTCACGTAAGTGTACATGCAAATCAATGAGACCCGGCATAACATAGCAATCTTTGGCATCTATAATCTGCTCACAAAGAAGTTTTGTTTTATCTATGTTTTTTTGTATCTGCTTGATTTTTCCATCTGCTACAAAAATATCTAATATTTCATCGGTATTGTCGGCAGGGTTTAAAACCCGTCCATGTTTAATCAATATGCTCATTTTCTTATTCTTTCATTTGGGTGAGTAGGTGTAATAACAATGCTACCGTACGTTTTGTTGCATCAAGATAAAGGGTTTCTTCTGTTGTATGGGCTCCGGTTACGGTAGGTCCACAGGAAATCATATCCATATCCGGGTAGTTCATGCTAATAAAGCCGCATTCCAAGCCGGCATGAATGGATTCAAACTGTGGTTTTTTGTCAGAGAAGCTACTTTCGTAAGCCAATTGAAAGCGATGAATTAAGTCGGATTTGAGATTGGGTGCCCAGTCCGGATAGTCATGGTCTGTGGTAAATGTAGCACCCAGTAGTTTGGCTAGGCTTTTGAAAATTTCTACCACATACATTTTTTTGGTACGGCTGAAACTACGGATATGAGAATGTATTTCCAGCACATCTTCCATTTGAGCAATCACGCCTAAGTTGCAAGAAGTACCAACCAATCCTTGAACTTGACTGTGCATGGCAAAAACATCATTGGGTACGGTGAGCAAGCACAGGAGAAATTTTTCTGTGGTGATGGCGGATAATACGCGTGTGGGTGTTGCTGTATTTTCTTTTATAATAACCCGGATGTCTGTTTCAACGCCTTTATATTCATGACGAAATACAGTTTGGCTTTGTTCGGCCAAATACATGATTTGTGCTTGATTTGCTTTTGGTATGGTAATGGTGGCACTTGCGGCACGGGTGATGACATTTCCTTTGTTGCCCCCGCAAATAGATACCAAGCGAAACTTGCAAATGTTTTGAATTTCATTTAAAGTACGGGCCAAAAGCAGGTGTGCATTGGCTCGGCCTTTGTGGATTTCAACGCCGGAATGCCCTCCAATCAATCCTGAAATTTCTACATCCAAAAGGCTATCTTCTTCGTTGCGATTTTCATAAGCAACGGGTAGGGCAATGTTGACGTTAATGCCTCCTGCACAGCCGTAAGTAAAAACACCTTCATCTTCAGAGTCGATATTAATGAGACGGCGTCCTTTGAGCAGGTCGCCTTTGATGGCTTGTACACCTGACATACCATCTTCTTCGTCAGAGGTAAACAAGGCCTCTAAGGGCGGGTGGCTGATTTCTGTGCTTTCCAGAAAGGCCAATGTCATAGCTACGCCGATGCCATCATCTGCACCTAAGGTGGTATCAATGGCGGTCATAAGGTTGCCGTTGATTTGTAGTTGGATGGGATCTTTTTCGAAATTATGTTCGGAATGGGAGGCCTTTTGACAAACCATATCAATATGAGATTGAAAAATCAAAATATCCAAATCTTCGTAGCCGGGGGTACCTGCTTTTTGGATGATTACATTGCAGGTTTGGCGCTGATTGACAATATCGTCGGTACGCCGATAGGAAAAACCATGTTCCTTCGCAAAAGCAATCAGATAGTCAGCGACTTTGTACTCTTTCCCGGAACTGCGGGGGATTTTGCTAAGTGCTTGAAAATAATGTAATGTTCTTTCATAAATTTTTTCTGTTAATGTTGGTGAAATCAATGTAGCCATAGGAACCTCCATGTTTATGAAATATTTGTTTTATTTTATCATAGATTGATGGAAGAAAGGAATGTAAATTTTTTGTAACATTGTTTTTAGAAAAAATACATGCTATCATTTAATGGATAAGTCTATACGCATACAAAGAATATGAGTGAGGCAATTGCATGAGAGAAATTATAAAGTCTAATAGTGATTTATGTACAGGTTGTAACCGTTGTGTCAGAGAATGTCCGATGGAAATAGCCAACATAACTTATCAGGATGCACAGGGCAATTTTAAAGTCAAGGTTGACAGGGACAAATGTATTGTTTGCGGTCGATGTGTTTCTGCCTGCAAGCACAGTGCCAGGTTTTTTGAAGATGATACAAAGCAATTTATTGCAGACTTGAAAGCAGGCCAAAAGATTTCTGTGATTGTGGCACCGTCCATTAAAACAAATATACCTGCCTATAAAAAATTATTCACATTTCTAAAAAGCCTAGGTGTCAATTATATATATGACGCTTCTTTGGGTGCGGATATTTGTATTTGGGCCCAGATTAAGTATTTAAAGGAAAACCCTAAGCCGGTGATTACCCAGCCTTGCCCGGCAATTGTGACCTATTGTGAGATGTATCATCATGATTTATTAAAGCGGCTGTCGCCGGTACATAGTCCTATGGCTTGTATTTCCATATATATGAAATATTACCAAGGGATTGAAGATGAAATTGCGGCATTGACCCCTTGTATGGCAAAGACTGATGAGTTTGCGGATACAAATCTTGCCCGATATAATGTCACCTTTTCAAAATTATTGGAATACATGGAAGAAAACCAGATTGTTTTGCCGGAAGAAGAAAGGGCATTTGACCATGAAGAAAGTGGTTTGGGTGCTCTCTTTCCGATGCCCGGTGGCTTAAAAGAAAACATAGAATATTTTATGGGCAAGCAATTGTATGTATTAAAGGCGGAGGGAACGGATATTTATGAAAAATTAGAGACGTATGGGCAGACGGCGGATGCTTTTTTGCCGGATATTTTTGATGTGCTTAATTGTGGTGACGGGTGCAATTTGGGTACAGCTTACGCGCAGGGAAGAAATTTATTTGAGATAGATAAAGTCATGAATGATACAAGAAAAGAAACCACGGCAGAGCAGAAACGGGCACATTACGAGGCGGTTTATCGAGATTATGATGCACGTTTTGATTTGAGTCGCTTTCTTCGGGTATACAAACCTGTTGTGACCCATTTTCCGGAAGTGACAGAAGAGGATATACAAGAGGCTTTTGTTTTGATGGGGAAATACAATAGCGAGCAGAAAAATGTGGATTGCAGTGCTTGTGGTAGTGCCACTTGTTTGCATATGGCGCGAAAGATTGTCTTGGGTGTAAATATTCCGGAAAATTGCATTGTGAAATCAAAAGAAGATGCTAAATCTGAGCATGAGAAGAACATGCAGGCACATGTTCAATTGGCTGAGGCAGAAAAGCTACATGAGGCAGACAAACGTCTTCAGTTGCTACTGGGTGCGACTCCGACGGTGAATTTTTTGTTTGACAGCAATTTCCGTTTGATTGATTGCAATCCCATGGCTGTGAAATTTATGGGTTTTGCAACAAAAGAGGAGTTGTTTGTGGGCTTTTTTGAACGGATTGTCAAAAGCATTCCCAAATATCAATCGGATGGACGTTTATCCGTATCATTGGAAGATCGGTTAAAGATGGCAGTGGTAGAGGGTTTTGTGCATTTTGAGACGGATTTGATTTTAGATGGTGTGAAACGAGTGATTGATGTGGAGATGCGGAAAGTGCCCTATGAAGGGAGCTTTGCCATTGTAGGTTATATTTATGATTTGACAGAAGCAAGGGAACGAGAGGTTAAACTCTTGGAAGCGCAAAATCATACAAAAGAAATGATGATGCAGTTGGAAAAAACCATGAGTGAGGCACAGGCAGCAAGTCAGGCAAAAAGTACGTTTTTAAGTACGATGAGCCATGAGATACGTACCCCCTTAAATGCAATCATTGGGATGACCGGTATTGCAGGAGCGACGGATGAGATAGAGCGGAAAGATTATGCCATTGGAAAAATCAAGGACGCTTCTAAACATTTGCTCGGGGTGATCAATGACATTTTGGATATGTCAAAAATTGAGGCCGATCGCTTTGAATTATCTTACGTTCATTTCGAATTTGAAAAAATGATTCAAAATGTGGTGGATGTGGTTAATTTCCGTATGGATGAAAAGCAGTTGCAATTTTCTGTATGTATAGATCAGGACCTGCCACGTACAGTGATTGGGGATGATCAGCGTTTGGCACAGGTGATGACCAATCTGTTGTCCAATGCGGTGAAATTTACACCGGAAAAAGGGAGTATTCGCTTGTGTGCTTCTTTGCGGAGCAAAAAAGAAGATGTTTGCTGTTTTGAAATCAGTGTGGAAGATACCGGCATTGGTATTGTGAAAGAGGAGATTCCACGTTTGTTTCAATCTTTTGAGCAGGCGGAATCTCAGACCACTCGTAAATTTGGCGGCACAGGGCTAGGCTTGGCAATTTCGAAACGGATTGTGGAATTAATGGGTGGAAAAATCTGGGTTACGTCGGAATTGGGCAAAGGTTCCAAATTTAGTTTTTACGTGTTTGTGGGTTATGAGACCAATGCGGAAAATATGGCGCAGGCACAGGAAATGGTAATTAGTACCGGGGAATCAGGAGAGGAGAGTGTTGCGGATTTTAGTGGCTGTACCCTTTTGTTGGTAGAGGATGTGGAAATCAATCGGGAAATTGTCATGGCTTTGTTGGAACCCACCAATTTAACCATAGAATGTGCAAAAAATGGTGAGCAAGCTTTACATATGTTTCGAGAGAATCCGGAAACATATAATATAATTTTTATGGATATTCAAATGCCGGTTATGGATGGTTATGAAGCGACACGACAGATTCGTAGGTTGCATGTACCCACGGCCAAGACCATTCCCATTATTGCTATGACAGCAAATGTTTTTAAAGAAGATGTGGAGCGGTGTTTGGAGGCGGGGATGGATGCTCATTTGGGGAAACCCATTGATTTCAATGAGGTGATGACCTTGTTGCGACGTGGTTTACAGAAATAAAAAGTGCTGTCATCCCAATGAACGTTGGGTTTGCAAGCACTTTTGGTACAAAGCTGAAAATCGGACTTGAACCGACGACCCCTTCATTACGAATGAAGTGCTCTACCAACTGAGCTATTTCAGCATACTCATTTTCAAATAAAAATAAAAAGGCGGAAAGCCATAAAAAACAAGGCCTTCCGAGTATTTCACGATGCGGATGGAGGGACTTGAACCCTCACGAGGTCACCCCCGCTGGATTTTGAATCCAGTGCGTCTGCCATTCCGCCACATCCGCTGAGGCAAAAACATCTTTTGAAATGTCTTTCACCAGCAAGGATTATGATATCATAGTTGCGATGTGATTTCAACTATTATTTTTTCGTTGTCGCTTTGTTTTTGTGTGTGTATTGAATTCATTCGGACTTTTTGTTATTATGAAAGGCAGTGGGGTTACGATAGTGAAAAGAGGGTATGGAATTGAATAATAAACAAAATAATACACAGTTGAACAACAAACAAAAGGATTCACACAAGCGTAGGAGGATGCTATTATTTCCACTTTGGATTGTTGCTACCATCATATTGTGTGCTTATGCTACGTTCTTACTTTATGAACCGAACAACCCGGACTCCCTTTTGGTGCTGCCTTTTTTCTTGGTGTTTGTTCTCCCTCTCTCAATAGGGCTGATGTTTTTGTTTGAATGGATGCTAAAGGTGTTGTTTCCGGTTGCGCATCCAAGTAAGAGCAAAGCGCGTGCCTCTTTGTTATGCGGCATACTCTCTATTGTATTTCCATCTTTGATTTCTCCCTTTGTTTTTTTGTATATTCACGCGTTATTAAGAATTGGAATTATAATGGAAGTCATCATTTATACGAGTTGTTTATTTTTTAGTGTCCTTGGAATCATTTTGTCTAGGCGTGCAAGAAAAGACGGATATGTTGGTGGCGTGGCAAGGGCAGGTTTTGTATGTTCTATTATTGGTATTGCTTTGATTGTAGGGAGTATGTTTAGTGCAATCATAATTCGTGTGTTCAATATCGATGTGCTTTTGTTGGAAATGCTTGATGTGATTGATTTATATTGATGAATGCGATTATTTAGCATACAATAGAGATATAGATACAGGGCATTTTTTCAAGACAGCATAAAGGTAATATGGGAGGTACGGATATGGCAAAATATGAACATCGTTTCACTGCGAATTTTGATGATTTTTTAAATAGGCTACATGAAGAGATATTGCGTGGAAGTATTACGGCCAGCTACCAAGAGGGCAGCGATTATGTAGGGGATGGTGTGCGCTGTGCTGTTCGTGTGTATGAGCGTTATAGCGTGATTGGCAGCAATCGTTTGAGTGCCAATGTTACCCTTGTAGGTAATGGTGAAAGGTTGTTTCTTTCTATTATTGCTTCGGGTGGGAGTCAAGCCATGTTTTTTAAGATGAATACATGGGGAGAAGAAAATTTTTTAAAAGAAATTGTGCAGATTGTAGAAAGTTATGAAAAGTCATCCAAGAAAAAAAGTGATGGAAAATTAGTCTGAGTAATAAAAAAAACTTAAAATGCACCCGCAAAAACCATTGTAGCATGATGAAATGCTCGTAGGATTGATTTTTGCGGGTGCATTTTTAAAAACGTCTGTGCTTTTTTGTCTGTGAATGTTAAAACATATTTTTATGCCATTTGTACATTAACAGCACGTAATTTGCGGTTATCTCTTGGATCTTGCTCCGTTTCGAAAACAACTTTATCGCCTTCGTTTAATGTTTTGTAACCCTCTTTTTGAATTGCAGAGAAGTGTACAAAAACATCTTCGCTTCCATCTTCGTTTGAAATGAAACCAAATCCTTTTTCAGAATTAAACCATTTTACTACACCATTATTCATTTTTACTTACCTCCAGTGCTTGAATTTTTTTGATTTTGCTACGTTGTATTCTTGATCTGATTTAAACAAAAAAGTCACATATTTTCGTAAATCATCGAATGAGCCAATGACTTACAAAAATATGTGAGACAATGTAACACCACTTAGAATACTCCTTGCAGTATACAGCAAAACAGCCATTTGGTCAAGTGAAAAAGGGATAGATAACAAAGAATTTGAGATTGAAAAATATGATAATATAAGATATAATATTAATAATATCTGATTACGAAAACGTATCGTGGAGGTGATTGTCATAAAACTTTTAATTGATAAAATATCTCATAAAATCGAACGTGTATTAAACCGGACAAGTTTAAATCTTCGTCCCAAGCTTGTGATCGTGTTTTTAACCGTCAAAGTAATTCCAATTGTCATTTTATTAGCAATCGCCATATTCCAGATTTCTTCTTTGGGTAATATGATGCGTGATATTGCATTGCGGGATTCTACTACAGCTTTAAACAGTGCCGTGATTGAAAACATAGAGCGGCTGACCACGGAGACGGCCGGTCAAGTGGCCAATTTCCTTTATGAAAGGGATTCAGATATTCGCATGTTGGCAAGATTGGATGTTTCAGAAGAAACCTATTGGATATTTGCGGAAGAGCATACGGGTAAGATGATTCAGAAAGGAGAGTGGGTCCTGTCAGAAGATGGTTTGTCTTGGGTGGAACGAGAACCACTCACATATACAGGTTTCAAAGGCGTGTCCAGCAATTTAGAGAATGATGATCAAGTAAATGGCAGTGGTTTTAAGTACCGTGCGCCGGACACTTATTATGCGAAAGAGATTCCCCTTTATGATGAAGTTGTTTTTATTGATTTGATGGGCAATCAAACAGTTCGTTATGTAACACAAAATTCTACAAAAATAAATTATCCTTTCCATCCGCTTCGCCAAAATATTTCAGAAAAAGAAAATACGTATATCAAATCAGAAGATTATTTTGATGCACTAAAAGAATTGCAGGTGGGTGAAATTTATGTATCAGATGTAATAGGTGCTTATGTAAGCTCTAATTATATTGGCATGTATGCGCCTGAAACTTTAAAGGAAAAGGTTGTAGAAACCCATCCCAATTTAAAAGCATTAAAAGAAATTGGTGCCTTGCCCGAAGATGCATTTCTTAAAATGGCAGAAAGTCAGGCCTATGCAGGGCAGGAAAATCCAAATGGCCAACGTTTTGAGGGTATCATTCGTTGGGCGACACCGGCAACAGACGAGAGTGGAAACATCATAGGTTATGTAAGTTTTGCTTTGAATCATGACCATATTATGGAATTTGTAGACCATATCACCCCTATGAATGAACGTTATACCGAGTTACCCAGTGCTTATGAGGGCAATTATGCGTTTATGTGGGATTATCAGAGCCGCAACATTGCACATCCCCGTCATCATTCTATAGTTGGTTTTAATCCGGAGACAGGGGAGCGTCAAATACCTTGGCTGGAATCTTCCATCTATGAGGCTTGGCAGGCGAATCTTCACATTTATCCTTACTGGGAGGATTTCATTGCAGCTGAAAATATAGAACCGTTTTATCGCCAATCTCGCAGTAAAGTTCCGGCTCCCTCTTTGACGGCAAAAGGATTGGTTGGTTTGGATGGTCGTTATTTAAACAATGCACCTCAGTGTACAGGTTGGATGGATTTAACGGAAAGCGGTGGTTCCGGCTCCTTTTATATCCTTTGGAGTGGTTTGTACAAGCTGACTACGGCGGCAGCCATTCCCTATTATACAGGTCAGTATGCGCCCTCTGTAGCCAATGATTTTTCCCATCGTGGTTTTGGATTTGTGACCATTGGTGCAGGCTTAGATGATTTTACGGCATCGGCGCGGCAGATGGAGGCCAATTTGTCTCATGTAATGGAGCGCAATATGCAAGAAAGTGTGTTGCGTATTGTTTTGACCAGCATTGCCATTGTGCTTTTGGTTATTTTGGTGGCCATTGGTTTGGCGACTTATTTATCAGAAAACATCCAGATGATTATCAATGGAATTTCCCGCTTCCGCCGTGGTGAGCGTCAAGTACGCATTCAATCCACCACCAATGATGAATTTCATGTGTTGGCCGAATCCTTTAATGATATGGCTGACAGCATTGAACATAGTGCCAATGGGCCTTTGTCCATTATTGATGAAAATTATAATATCATTTACATGAACAAAGCATCTTTGGCATTGCTGGGCAAAACATTAGATGCGGTCATTGGTTTATGTTATTTTGATGTGAGTATTTATCCCTATAGCAACAAGTATTGTCCGCTTCTTGCTTTGCAGGCAGGTACGGAATCTGAGGTTATTTACAATGAAAGTGATGGAAATTATTATCAAGGGCAGGCAAATTATTTGTTGGATAAAAATGGTGAAAATGTGGGTTATATTATCGCAAGCAGCAATGTAACAGAAATTGAGTTGGCACGGCAAAAATCCGAACAGGCCAGCATTGCCAAAAGCAATTTCTTGTCCAATATGAGCCATGAAATGCGAACGCCTTTGAATGCAATTATAGGGATGACCTCCATTGGTTTGAACAATTCCAAAGTAGATAAAAAAGAATATGCTCTGACTAGGATACAAGATGCTTCCATCCATTTGCTGGGGGTGATTAATGATGTGTTGGATATGTCAAAGATTGAGGCCAATAAATATATCTTGTCAGAGTCAGAATTTGTTTTTGAAAAAATGTTCCAACGGGTCATTGATGTAGTTCATTTTAGAGTGGATGAAAAGAATCAGATACTGACGGTGAACATAGACAGTAACATTCCGGATTCCTTGCTTGGTGATGAGCAGCGTTTGGCGCAGGTTATTACAAATCTGCTCAATAATGCAGTGAAATTTACGGATGAAGGGGGTAGTATCCACGTGAATGCCCAACTGGTGGAAGAGGTGGATGGTTTTTGCACAATCAAAATGGGGGTACAGGATAGTGGAATTGGCATTAGCAAAGAGCAGCAGGCACGTTTGTTCCAATCCTTTGTACAGGCCGAGGCTAGTATTACACGAAAATATGGCGGCACAGGTTTGGGTCTGGTGATTTCAAAAAATATTGTAGAAATGATGGGTGGTACCATTTGGGTGGAATCAGAGGTTGGAATGGGTTCTGATTTTAACTTTACGGCTCGGATGAAACGTGGTGCGCAGAAGTATACAGCCATAAAAACCTTGAATTCGGATAATCACGATGCATGTAGCTTGATGGAAGATGACAATTTTGCGCAGTATTCGATTTTGTTGGTAGAAGATGTAGAAATCAATCGGGAGATTGTGCAGGCTCTGTTAGAACCTACGCAGGTGCAGATTGATTGTGCAACAAACGGCATGTTTGCCCTGGAAAAATATCGGGAAAATCCGGATAAATACAGCATTATCTTTATGGATATGCAAATGCCTGAGATGGATGGATTGGAGGCCACCAGACAGATTCGGCGTTTGGAGGTGACAGGTGCAAAAGAGATTCCGATTGTGGCAATGACAGCCAATGTTTTTGTGGAGGATATTAACAATTGCCTTGCCGCCGGTATGAATGGTCATATTGGTAAGCCCATACAGTTAGAGGAAGTGTTAGAACAAATGCGGAAATACCTTAAAAATTAGGGGTTTTGCCAACTTTACAATTCGCCTAAAATGTTATAGAATAAAGTTTAAATGAAATTCGATAAATAACCTCCCGAATTTTGAATTTGGGAGGTTAAGTTAGTGAAAAATTGAAAACTACATTTTTTCAAATTTGATTGATTTATGGTAAGGCAAAAATCGAAAAAAGGAGGTGAGTTTGTGGCAGGGTTAGAATATGTAGAATTGAATAAAAATTTAGAAATGATTGACAATCGTGCCATAAAAACACCGGAAGCGCATCAAGAACCCAACCAATTGTTTGATGAGCTGATTTTACAGGTAAAAGCCTATCACCCCTCAGGTGATGTGTCTCAATTGGAAAAGGCCTATGCCATTGCAACTGCAGCGCATGCAGGTCAAATACGAAAATCCGGTGAGCCTTATATCATTCACCCGCTGTGGGTGGGGATTATCCTTGCTAGTTTGGAGATGGACAAAGAAACCATTTTGGCGGGCATGCTTCATGATGCGGTGGAAGATACCTCTATGACCTTAGAAGAGGTAGAGGCCGGTTTTGGCCATGAGGTTGGTCTTTTGGTAGATGGTGTGACCAAATTAAACAAACTTTCTTATGACCAAGATAAATTAGAGATTCAAGCGGAAAATTTGCGGAAGATGTTTTTGGCGATGGCAAAAGACATTCGTGTGATTATTATTAAATTAGCAGACCGCTTGCACAATATGCGTACTTTGGAGTTTATGACCCCTGCGAAGCAAAAGGAAAAAGCGCGGGAGACCATGGATATTTATGCGCCTATTGCACAGCGTTTGGGGATTTCCCGCATTAAGATTGAATTGGATGATTTGGCTTTGAAATATTCAGAACCGGAGTCATATTATACTTTGGTGGAAGAGTTAAATGAACAAAAAACTGAGCGGGAAGAGTTTGTACAGCAGATTGTAGTTGAGGTGAGCGAACATTTACAAGAGGGTTTTATAGAGGCGCAGGTTTATGGTCGGGTAAAGCATATTTTCAGCATCTATCGAAAGATGATTAATCAAGACAAGACTTTGGATCAGGTGTATGATTTATTTGCGGTACGTATTATTGTCAAAAGCGTCAAGGATTGTTATGGTGCTTTGGGTTTGATTCATGAGATGTTTACGCCGATACCGGGGCGTTTTAAGGATTATATTGCCATGCCAAAGGTGAATATGTATCAGTCTTTGCATACGACCTTGATGGGTCCTTTTGGTCAGCCTTTTGAGATTCAAATTCGAACCGAAGAGATGCATAAAACAGCGGAGTATGGGATTGCGGCTCATTGGAAGTATAAAGAGGGTAGCAAGGGCCAAAACACAGCGGCGCAAGAAGAGGAAAAACTCACATGGTTACGTCAGATTTTAGAGTGGCAGCGTGATCTTTCGGACAACAAAGAATTTTTAAGTTTATTAAAAGGCGACTTGGATTTGTTTTCTGAGGATGTTTATTGTTTTACGCCCAATGGTGATGTGAAAAATCTACCCAATGGCTCCACGCCCGTGGACTTTGCTTATTCCATTCATAGTGCTGTGGGCAACAAGATGGTAGGAGCCCGGGTAAATGGACGCTTGGTATCGATTGAGTATCAAATTCAAAATGGCGATCGCATTGAGATATTAACATCTCAAAATTCCCGTGGACCTAGCCGGGATTGGTTAAGCATTGTCAAAAGTACCCAAGCAAAAAATAAAATCAACCAATGGTTCAAAAAAGAGTTAAAAGAAGAAAACATTATTCACGGCAAAGAAATGCTTGCAAACTACGCAAAGACAAAGAAAGTGAAATTGTCTGATGTGATGAAACCCCAATATATGGAAAGTGTTATGAAAAAATATGGCTTTCGTGATTGGGATGCGGCTTTGGCGGCCATTGGTCACGGTGGTATCAAAGAGGGTCAGGTGCTCAATCGCCTGATGGAGGGTTATCGGCAAGACCATAAAAAAGAGATTTTAGATGAGGATATTCTGGAAAAACTTTCAGGTGTAAATGCTCGTCCGGTTCATATTGGAAAAAATAAAAGTGGTATTGTGGTCAAAGGCATTGATGACATTGCGGTGCGCTTTTCAAAATGTTGTACCCCACTGCCGGGTGATGAAATTGTTGGTTTTGTGACCAGAGGCCGTGGTATGTCGATTCATCGCACGGATTGTCATAATATTATCAATATGACCGATGCGGAGCGTGAAAGGCTGATTAACGCTGAGTGGGAGCTTTCAGCAGGTTCGGAAGACGGCGGCAAATATTTGGCAGAATTGAATTTGTATACCAGAGATAGGCAGGGTATTTTGTTGGAGATTACAAAAGTCTTTACGGAAAATCAAATTGATTTAAAGTCTATGAATGTCCGTAGCAGCAAAAAAGGAACTGCGACCGTAGAGATGGGTTTTATTGTAAGAAGCCGTGGTGAGTTGGGGAAAATTGCCGAGAAGATGCGACAAATAGAGGGCGTGATTGATATTGAAAGAGCCGTAGGTTAGTTAAAATGATTGTAATTTCATGTAGTGATACGGGTCTGATGTATAGTATATTTCATTTGTGCAAAGCATTTTTTCCAAATTGTGAAATAAAACAGAAAATAATAAAGAAAAAGCAAGTTTCGATGCTACAGTTAAGATTGGAGAGTGGGGCTTGCTTTTCTGTAAACTTTGAAAAAGAGAAGCAAAACAGCAAACAGGAAATGACCCGTCAAGTATATTATTTTTTGGTGAGAGAAACAAAAAAAACATTGCCATGGGGCATGTTGACGGGGGTGCGGCCGAGCAAATTGGCTTTTCGGGAAATAGAGCAAGGTAAGGAAACCTCCGAGGTTGTTTGTTATTTAAAAGAGACTTATGAAATATCTCAAGAAAAGGCAAAATTAGCTGTAGAAATAGCGCAAAGAGAGCAGATTTTGTTGCAGCCGGTGAATCAGCAGGATGGGTTTAGTTTGTATGTAGGTATTCCGTTTTGTCCCGGCATTTGTTATTATTGTTCTTTTTCCAGTGGGGATATCAGGCATTGGCAAAATCGGGTGGATGCTTATGTAGACGCCTTGTGTAAAGAACTTGCCGCCATTGGGGCATTTACAAAAGGGAAAATGCTACAGACCATTTATATCGGTGGCGGAACCCCTACAACTTTAACGACGGAGCAATTGGAACAGGTGTTATCTACCATAGCAAATCATTTTTCGATGGAGCATTTGTTGGAATATACCGTTGAGGCAGGACGTGCGGATACGATTACATGGGAAAAGTTGAAATTGCTTCGTTCCTTTGATATTTCTCGTATTTCGATTAATCCCCAGACGATGCAGGATAAGACGTTAAAACGTATTGGTCGCAGGCATAGTGTTCTCCAGGTCAAAACGAGTTTTTCTTTGGCGAGAGAATGTGGATTTCATCAGATCAATATGGATGTGATTGTTGGTTTGCCGGGGGAGGAGCGAGAGGATGTGCAGGATACATTGGCACAAATAATCGCACTTGATCCGGATAGTTTGACCGTCCATGCTTTGGCAATGAAGCGGGGCGCGAGGTATGCGTGGGAAAGACCGGAAGTTGTAGAACAAGGGAAGGTTTATGCACAGATGATGGATTTAGCTCGGCAAGGAGCCGATAAAATGGAAATGTTTCCTTATTATCTTTATCGACAAAAAAATATTGCGGGAAATTTTGAAAATGTTGGGTATGCCAAGGTTGACAAAGCGGGAATTTACAATATACTTATTATGGAAGAAAAACAAAGTATTTGGGCAGCGGGTGCAGGTGCTGTGAGTAAAATGCTTGTGTCAAGTCAGGCAAAAAAGATTCGGCGTATGGAAAACGTTAAGGATATTGCCGCTTACATAGATAGAGTAGACGAGATGATTGTGCGTAAAGGAGAGGAAAAATGGCTTTAAAGAAAAAACCTGTAACAGGGATGAAAGATATTCTGCCGGATGAAATGGCGGTGCGTGATTACGTGATTCATCTGGTGAAAGAAACTTATGCTTCTTATGGATTTTCTTCTATGGACACCCCTTGTATGGAGCATATAGAGAATCTATGCAGCAAGCAGGGCGGCGACAACGAAAAGTTGATTTTTAAGGTATTAAAGCGAGGCGAAAAACTGAACATTGGGACAGCGACCAAAGAAGATGAGGTGGTAGACTGTGGGATGCGCTATGATTTGACCCTGCCTTTGGCACGTTATTATGCCAATCATGCCAATGTGCTGCCTGCTCCTTTTAAGGCGATGCAAATCGGCAATGTCTGGCGGGCGGACCGTCCGCAGAAAGGACGTTTTCGCCAATTTATGCAATGTGATATTGATGTGCTTGGTGAAAGTTCTTATGTGGCGGAGATTGAACTGATTTTGGCCACCGCAAATATGATTGGTCAGTTGGGTTTTTGTGATTTTACGGTTGTGATCAATGACAGACGTTTTTTAAAGGCCATGGCGGCTTATTCCGGTTTTCAAGAAAAAGATTTTGATGATGTGTTTATTATCTTGGATAAAATGGATAAAATTGGTGCCCAAAAAGTCGGCTTGGAGTTGGAAGCACTAGGGTATGGCAAAGATGTTGTGGTGAAGTATTTGACCTTATTCCAAGAAATCACCCATGATTTGGCCGGGGTAAAAATGTGTAAAGAAAAGCTGGGTGACTATTTAAGTGAAGCGGCTGTTACCTCTATGGAAACCATTATTTCTTGCGTGGAATCGGCCAAAGAATGTGCGTTTCAGATTCAATTTCAACCAACTATGGTGCGCGGGCAGTCTTATTATACAGGTACCATTTTTGAGATTAATATAAACGGTTTTCCTGGTTCTGTTGCCGGTGGTGGTCGTTATGATGAGATGATTGGCAAGTTTACGGGACAAAATACCCCCGCCGTTGGTTTCTCCATTGGTTTTGAGCGAATCATTATGCTTTTATTGGAAAAGGGGTTTCAGATTCCGGGTCGCAAAGAAAAGCTGGTTTATTTATTGGAAAAAGATTTACCTACGGTGGAATTATTGCAGGTATTTCAGTTGGCAAAGGCAGAGCGGCAAGCAGGCAAGGATGTTTTGATTGTGCCGATGAAAAAGAATAAGAAGTTTCAAAAAGAGCAGTTGCTTGCAGCAGGTTATAAGTCGATTGTTGATGTTTATCAAAAATAATGTATAGAAAATAGCATGATAGAAAAACAAAGGAGAAAACATGGCAGAGTCAATGTTAAATTTACAAAGGACCCATCGTTGCGGTGAGCTTTCGGCTCAAAATATCGGTGAAAGTGTGACGATTATGGGTTGGGTTCAGAAAAATCGAAATAAGGGTGGTTTGGTCTTTGTGGATGTGCGGGATCGTGCAGGTATGATTCAGGTGGTTTGTGAAGAGGGGAAAACAGCGGCAGAAATCATTGAAAAGGCCGGAAAGTTGCGTAGTGAATTTGTGGTTGCAGTGGTGGGGACGGTGCAAAAACGCTCAGGCGCAGTAAACCCCAAGTTACGCACAGGTGAAGTAGAGGTTTTTCCCAGTGAATTGCGTATTTTGTCAGAATCCGAGACACCGCCGTTTCCCATTGAAGAAGATTTAAAAACCAAAGAAGAGTTGCGTTTGAAACATCGTTATTTGGATTTGCGTTGTCCGGATTTGCAGCGTAATATTATCCTGCGTAGCCAGGTGGCAGCTCTGACCCGGCAATTTTTGGCAGCAGAAGGATTTTTGGAGATTGAAACACCGATTTTGGGTAAAAGCACCCCGGAGGGTGCTCGTGATTATCTGGTGCCTAGTCGTGTAAATCCGGGGCAGTTTTACGGGTTGCCTCAATCACCGCAGATTTATAAGCAGTTGTTGATGTGTGCAGGGTACGATCGTTATTTCCAAATTGTGAAATGTTTTAGGGATGAGGATTTGCGTGCCGACCGGCAGCCTGAATTTACGCAAATAGACATGGAAATGTCTTTTGTTTCGGTGGAAGATGTGATTGCTGTAAATGAAAAGTTATTGGCTTGTTTGTTTCGGGAGATGATGGATGTAGAACTGGTTTTGCCATTTTCACGTTTGACTTGGCAGGAGGCCATGGATCGTTTTGGTTCTGATAAGCCTGACTTGCGTTTTGGCATGGAGTTGGTTGATGTAACGGAAACGGTTCAGGATTGTGCTTTTGTGGTATTCCAAGGGGCGATAAAGGCCGGTGGTACGGTACGTGGTATCAATGCCAAAGGGCAAGGTGCTATGCCGCGCAAAAAAATCGACAAGTTGGTTGATTTTGTCAAGGACTTTGGGGCAAAAGGACTGGCTTATGTTGCCATCCAAGAAGATGGTAGCATCAAATCGTCGTTTGGCAAATTTATGACAGAGGATGAAATGTCAGCTTTGATTCATGTGATGCAAGGTGAGACAGGGGATTTATTGCTGTTTGCAGCAGACAAAAACAAGATAGTTTGGGATGTATTGGGTAATTTGCGCTTAGAAATTGCTAGGCAACTGGAAATACGGAAGCAAGATGAATTTAATTTTGTTTGGATTACCGCGTTTCCCTTGTTGGAGTGGAATGAAGAACAGGAGCGCTTTACAGCCATGCATCACCCCTTTACCATGCCAATGGATGAGGATGTTGCTTTATTGGATACTGCGCCTGAAAAAGTCCGTGCAAAAGCCTATGATATTATTTTAAATGGCAATGAAATCGGTGGGGGTAGCGTACGGATTCACCAGGGAGATATTCAAAGCAAGATGTTTGAAATACTGGGATTTTCTCAAGAACAAGCTCAGGCGCAGTTTGGATTTTTGCTGGATGCGTTTAAATTTGGGGTGCCGCCACATGCAGGATTGGCCTATGGATTTGATAGAATGATTATGATTATGGCGAAGAAAGAGAGCATTCGGGACGTAATTGCATTTCCCAAAAATAAAGAGGCAGTATGTTTGATGACACAGGCTCCCGACGTGGTTGATGAGAAGCAACTGGATGAGTTGGGAATCAAACGAAAGGAATTTCAATGATTCATTATAAGTATGCCGGAAAAATTATGGATAATATCAGTGCGTTTTTGGTAGGTAAAAATGATGTTGTAGAGCTTAGTATTATTACATTATTGGCTGGTGGGCACTTGCTGATTGAAGATGTACCGGGAGTGGGAAAGACTACCTTAGCCAATTTATTAGCCGCTTCTGTAGATTGTGATTTTGCCCGGATTCAGTTTACACCGGACACCCTGCCGGGTGATGTAATAGGGGCTTCGGTGTTTAATATGAAAGAGGGGGAATTTTTATATGTTCCCGGAGCCATTATGCACAATATTGTGTTAGTGGATGAGATAAACCGGGCTTCACCCAAAACCCAATCGGCTCTTTTGGAGTCCATGCAGGAGCAGCAGGTTACAGTGGATAAGGTAACGTATCTATTGCCGGACCCTTTTATGATTATTGCGACGCAAAATCCCATTGAATTTGTTGGTACCCACAATTTGCCGGAAGCCCAGTTGGATCGTTTTTTGATGAAACTTTCCATTGGTTATCCGGATATCCATGCGGAAAGGCTGATGTCCAACAATTATGTAGAGGGTTATACAGCCTTACAAGCGAAGCCGGTGCTCAAACGAAACGAGTTGATATGTATGCGCCAAGAAGTACAAAATGTTTTCGTTTGTGAGGAAATCATTCAATACATTGTAAAGCTGATTACGGCAACCAGAGAAAGCAAATGGTTAACTTTAGGCGGTAGTCCACGGGCGACATTGGGTTTCATTAGTGCCGCCAGAGCGTGTGCTTATGTGAATGGTCGAGATTTTGTAACCCCTGACGATGTGCAAAAAGTGATTGTTCATGTACTTAGCCATCGCTTGGTTTTAACCGTTGAAGCACGGATGAATAAGAAAACGCCACAGTCTATTATCGCTGATATTGTGCGCCGGGTGAAAGTGCCGATATGAAAAAAAATCGAATCCTTATGCTGCTTGTGATTATAATGGCCTTTTTATTTGCCGGCTTTTTTGGTGGTGCGATGAGTTATACCTTGCTTTATATGGTGCTTATCCTTCCTTTTATTTCTTTTCTGTACTTGATTTATGTGTATTTGCGTTTTCGGCTTTATCAGGAAATAGATGCGACGATTATGGTAAAGGGAGAGGAAGTAAAGTATAGGTATGTTTTGTCAAATGAGGATTTTATTTTTTATAAGAGTTTGAAAATCATTTTTTTGCCCGGTTATTCTCAGGTGGTAATGGATGACTTTCAGGAGGAAGTGGCTCTTTTGCCGGGCGAAAAGCATGAACGGCAAGGGCGCTTGATTTGTCTTTATCGAGGGGAGTATAAGGTAGGGATTGATGTGATTGTGATTCAGGATTTGTTGAATCTATTTGCTTTGAAAGTGAAACGACCCTCAACAATTTCTGCACGGGTTTATCCGCGGATTATTAAATTGAATTCATTGGCGGCACTTAATTTTAATGAAGATGCAAAAAATACGCCTTTGTTTATGGGTAGTAAAAAGGAACGACCGGATGTTGATATGCGTTCTTATCTGCCGGGGGATGATCTTAAAATTGTGAACTGGAAGATTACGGCAAAGTATCAAGAATTATACGTCCGTCCTTATACAGAGACTCCCCAGGAGCGAATTTTAATATATTTTGATGTGAGTCGTATTGCATATTTGTCCGAGGCGTCCATTATGATGGAGGATTTTCTTTTGGAAACCACCCTGGCCATTTTGTATTATTATGCTCGTACGCAGGTAGCTACGGAAGTGATTTATTACACTGATAGCTTGCAGCATGTTCAGATTAAGTCTCTGGAAGATTTTAATTTTTTCTATGATACAGTGGCATTATTGAAGTTTAATAGCAAGGTTCATTTGGGGGCTTTAATGGCTGAGAGTTTGCGGGATTTTAGTAATTTTCGAACAGTGCTTGCAATTACAGCGGATTTTGATGCGTCTTTGGTAAGTGTTACCGCAGGAGTGACTCATGTGAATACCTGCATCATTTTGCTAGGCAAAAAAGAAGTGGATGCGTTGTTAAAAATTCGTGTTCGTTTGGGAAAAACAAAATTGATTCATTTGCCGATTCATGATAGCATTGCCAATGTTTTAGAGAAGAGTTGGGATTCATTATGCGTCTAAAAACATTTTATAATCATTATATGTATCGTAGTTTGTTGACCTTTGTTTTTTGTGCGATTTTAGCCATAGATGTGAACATACGAAGTGGTTCGCATCTCCCCTTATGGTTGCCGGTGTTGTCTTCCCTTTTGTTTACAATGTTTGTTACTTTATTCGATTTACTTGAAAAAAAATTACTATTACTAATCGTAACATTAGCAGTATTGATTTTGGGAATTTTGCTTTTATATCGCTTGGAAATAAATGTGATTGCGAATGTGCGGGAGGCTTTTTCTTGGTTGTTGTTTTGCCGGCAGCAGACGGTGGATTATGTATGGCAATTTGCCGTGATTTCTATAGAGATTTTCCTTTTTTTAGCGGTGATTTTATTTTTTTATCTATTTCGTTTTTGGATTGTTCGTTGGACTTTGGCCTCCGGCCTGTTGATGGCTATGATTATCACCGGGGTGATAGAACGAAACCTTTATTTTATCACGTTGTTGTTTATGTTTTTCTTTATTTTGAGTGTGCTGATTGAATTTGTGCTAGGTAGTACTTTGGCTTTGACGCATATTTTGCCGGTGATTTTATTGATGTCAATTATGATAACTGTTTTGCCAACCAGACATGAGCCATTGCCGATTCCTTGGTCAGAGATATCCAATGGGGTGTGGAACAGGATGACGGATGTGCATTTTTGGTTTTTAGATCGTTTTCCCGGACAAAGTGGGGGAGAATTTCAAATTGGCCAGGTTGGTTTTGCGGATGATGGATCTTTGGGTGGTGGTTTATTGGATTCGGATGCGGAAGCCCTGCGGGTGGAGAGTGAGAACCCGGCGCAGATTTTGTATTTAAGTGGAAGTGTGATGGATACGTATACAGGCCGTGGTTGGGAGCGAAGTCAAAATATGGATATGTTTGCGTATCCGGAATATCAATTGGCGGCTTTGGAATTGTTAACCGGCTTATATAAAGCAGAGCAGGCCGGTTTGATTGGTATGGAGTGGATTCAAGACAATGTAACCTTGCGAGAAATGACGATACATTTTTCAGGTATTCGTACAAGAAATATTTTTTTGCCGGCTCATACGCTTTCCATTAGTCGGGATGTGCGAATGGATACGAGAGGCGCAACGTTGTTTTTTTCTCGTACAATGAGTGATGTCCGCTATACAGTGCAATATCTTATTCTAAATGACGTGAATTATTTTGTTTTACAGCAAATGATGCAAGGGAGCGGAAATCTTGCCGATTCGTCTTTGGATGGGTTTGCCGATTTTGTGGAAGAGGCTTTGGGAACAGCCATACCGCAATTGTCAGTACCGGATAATCTAAATGAAATATTACAAGCCAGAAGCGAAAAGATTTATTATTATTATACCCAATTGCCGGATGGAGTGAGTGACAGAGTTTATGAGTTGAGTGAGGTACTGGTTGCGCATTCAGAAGATTATGTTTCCGGAATGCGGACGATTGAACGGTTTTTGTACGGTGATATTCTGTTATATACTTCGTCTCAGGAGTTTGATGATGCGCTTCAAAGATATACTTTGGTATGGAGAGGGTTTGGTGGTTCTTTTACTTATACAAGAAATCCGGAACCTGTAGGAGAGGGCGAATTTGTAGATTGGTTTCTTTTTGAGGGTCAGCAAGGCTTTTGTACACATTTTGCGACGGCTGCCGCTACGTTGGGTCGAGCCGCCGGTATACCGGTGCGTTATGTGCAAGGTTTTGTGACGCAAACCAATGTTGGAATCACCGTTATTCGCGACAACCAAGCACATGCTTGGGTTGAAGCTTATATTAAGGGCATCGGTTGGATTCCTTTTGAACCGACACCTCCTTATGCCGCTTTGCCTTTGCAAGGGGAAACGTGGGTTAGCGGTGAGCATGAGTCACAGGAGTATGCGCCGGATGTTTATCCGCCTCAGTCGCCGATGGATCAGGATGAGTTTGATTCACCTTTTGGTCAGGAAGCGCAGGATGGAAATGGTTATGCGTCATCTGATGGAGATGGTGTACAAGTTACCCCTATTTATCAAAGAATTTTGTTGGTAGCTTTGTTTATTATTATATTTATGGTGCTCCTTTTGGGAGTGGGCGTTTATTGTTCCTATATAAAAAACAATCGTGTTTATCGTAAATATAGTTTAGAAAAGCGATTTCGACGAGATTTCCGGGAAATTATGTTTTTGTTGGGTTTACATGGTTACGAGCCGAGAGCTGGAGAAACATTAAAAATGTTTGCAGAAAATATGCAGGATGCAGAGTTTGACCAAGTATTAAAGGCGCATGAAAAAGTGGTTTATCAACGAAAAGAGTTGGAAGCTAAGACAGCATGGGCAGTGAATGCTTATAAGCGGAGTTTGGCGAAAAAAATCAATGGTCGGGTCAATAAGTTGCGTTATGTTTTGCATATATCTGGGAAATAAGGGAGATGGAGAAATTTTTTAAGTTTTATGTCAACATCTTCATGCCAGTGTTGCAATATTTGGGGTGGTAAGGAATGTGGGTTGAGGTGGCAGGAGGAATAAGGAAGCAACTATTAATGAAACTAGGAGGGATGTGGATTGGGAAATAATAACTTTCAATTTTTATTATATCAGTCAGCATTAGAGGATGTAACTGTTGATGCGGTAATAAAGGATGAGACTATTTGGCTTACGCAAAAATCAATGAGTGAGTTATTTGATATTGATAGGACGTCTATTTCAAGGCATCTAAAAAATGTATTCGAAACAGGGGAATTAAACGAAAAAGTGGTTAGTGCATTTTTTGCACATACCACTCAGCACGGTGCTATTGATGGAAAAAGCCAAACAAAAGATGTAAGATATTATAACTTAGACGCAATCATATCTGTAGGATACCGTGTCAATTCAAAAAGAGCAACAAATTTTCGCACATGGGCAGTATGATGCCTACAATAAAGCACAGATAATAAACTCCGACTTTGATAAAGAAGTAAAGCGAATGCTTGAAAATAAATAAAACTGTCATTGAACCAACAACTAAATAAAATATACTTACTTTTCAGTAGGTGTATTTTTTATACCCAAAAGGAGAAGTTGGATGCTTATTTGGCGGAAAAATATTCGTAGAACTAGGATATGATTTGCATACACTTTTCTGACTACTTTTTGACTATTTTTTCTATCTAATTCTAACTATTTCTAGCCACTTTACGAATAGGAGTTCGTATCTTGTTAGCAATAAAAAAAGTGCCATATCCCCCATAATTATAGGAAGTTAAGCACCTTTTACGAAAAGCGATAGACGAGATTCGAACTCGCGACCCCGACCTTGGCAAGGTCGTGCTCTACCAGCTGAGCCACTATCGCAAATATCATTCTGCTTCGTTCAGCAGAACAATACTTAATATACTATATTGCGTATTAGCTGTCAACACCTTTTTCATCTTTTGCGGGATTTTGAGAAATCCTTTCATTGACATGGGTTGGTGATTTTGATACAGTTTTTTAAAGTACACTTGTTAGTTATAGGAGAAAAAGTGAAAACATATTTTATTGCTGACCCTCATTTTGGTCATAAAAACGTAATCAATCTCAGTCGCCGTCCTTTTGAAGATATTGATCAAATGGATAAAGCCATAATTCAAAATTGGAATGCACGTGTAACAGATGAAGATACCGTATATATTCTGGGTGATTTTATATATAAATCAAAAAATTCTCCCCAAGGGTATTTAAATCAATTGTTGGGAAAAAAGCATTTAATCATTGGTAATCATGATAGTAAGTGGATGAAGCAGTTAGATTTAGAGCAGTTTTTTGAATCTGTATCACATTATAAAGAAATCACAGAAGATGAAAAATGGTTGATTTTGTGCCATTATCCGATGTTAGAGTGGAATGGATATTTTCGTGGCTCTTTTATGATACATGGGCATGTTCACAACAATGATGTGGCAGGAGGTGATGCCTATAAAGACATGCCCCATTTATTGAATGCAGGAGTAGATGTGAATCATTTTATGCCGGTGACTTTTGAAGAGTTGATTGCGAATAATCAAATATATAAAGGAAATCCTGTTTTGAAAAGCGATGTCTTTCAGCCAAATCAGAGAATGTCAGAGGCGTTGGTAAAAGAAAAATTGGTAAATATTGTGTCATATTTTAATAGAGTAGATGGAGGCGATATTTGTATTGTAAGTTATGGTTATGAAGATTATACGGAAAATCATTGGGAGACGGAGTGGATAGAGGCCTATAGAGATCCGGAAGGGCTTGGAGTAGAAATGAATAAGGCTGCGGGTTTTGCTTTTGCTTGCATAGATGATATGAGATATGAAGAAGCATTGGATATATTAAATAGGCTTTTAAATATAAGGGTTGGAATTATTGCTGACAAAGATGAGGGATGTATAGAAGAATATGTAGATTGGGATATGGATGGAGTTGAGGAGGTTACGCTAGGATTCGAAAGTTTGATAGATGAAGATATTATTAGAATTGATGTTGAGCAAATGCTTTTATCTGTTTTGTATTGTACGTTTCAAACGCAATCTGTATCTGAGCGGGTGACGGGTATTTATATTTATTTGGCTTCTTCATTATTCCGTGATGTATCACTGATAAAAATGCGAAATATTGGTACGGTGCCCCTCCAGGAAGAGGAAGTGTTTTGGAAAGTTTGGATTGATTTTCTTTTAGATAAGTCCGGTGAATTGGAAACACGTTTATTAAAAGAAGCAGTATTGTTTGTATTAGGTGCAGATGGATTGGCAGAAGTAGCAAGAAAAAATTATGATAGACATCCTGCTCTTTATCTTGCGGCAATAAAGGAGTATGGGCTCAATAAATATTATCAAAAAATTGCAGACTTAGGTGCTGATGCAATGAATACATTAAAATCAAGTTGTGATGTTAAGGTTGAGATAGCATTAAGAACTTCTTTTGCTGAGTATCAATTGGGAAATGTGAAAAATCGCAATATCCTTTGGTTTGAAGCGTATAAATTAGATAAAAATGAAGTGAATTATCTACGCTTATTTTCTGATGTCGTAGTTGCAGAGCAGTTTGGAGTAAAGGCAAAAACGTTATCTAGGCATCATGTGATGAGAAATGGCAGGGCAAGGAGTGGATCGTATGCATTTTCTTGGTATTCACTTATAGATCTGAGAGAAATTTGTGAAAACAACCTTGATTTTTTGGCAGGTGATTTTGCTAAAGTTTATCAGGCGTGCGAAAATACAAATAATTCTTTGGGCTGGAGTGGGAAATATATTGGTCATGGTATCAAATTGTTTTTAATGTATTTATATACCGCTGATGGCCTTGATAAAGGAATAGAAAGGATTGTGCAAGATGTTAGATATAATTTTGGATATGCTAGGAATGCACAATTTGGTTTTGATTATGATGATGTACATGATAAAAGTGATGACATAGAGCTATTTTGGAATGTTTTTAGCAATTGGAAAAAATATTTTTCTATATCAACGGAAGATGAAGAGAAGTATCTGGATTGGATTGAGAAAACGGTTGTTCAAAGAACTACAGCAATTGTAGGTGGCAAGTATAGAAATCATTATGAAGTTGTTGCAGAATTAATTGCAGCCATCGGAGAAGTAAAGGAGTCAAGAGGTCAAGTCGGAGCCAAAAGAGCGATTATGGAGAAGTACGAAAAACAGTTTCCAAGGCATTCCTCTTTTAGAAGTAAAATGAATAGATTGATATAAATTTTAATACAATAGGAGATGACCATGCCTTATCAAACCAATCAAGAAAAGCCCCAAAGCATTTTAAAAAACCTAAACACCTATGATGGTGACAAGCGCCGTCGAGAGCTAACCCGCGCCGGTTTTTCGGAATATGAAGTGATGGTGGTGATTGACCCACCAGATATTTTAAAACCTTTAATAGACGAAATCCTACCTCAAATCCCTTTTTTCATCCCTATGAAGATTTTGAAGTCCTCTTGGGGCACGGATTTTCTTCGGGATGTAAAAGAAAAAGGAAATGGCTACGAAAAGGGCAATATATCAGCATTTGTTGTAGGTGCCGCCATTTCACCCCATGACAAGAACAGCTTGATTTTTCAAGAGTTTTCTCCGGAGTTGCTTATTTTGCCGGATGGACGAGTGAGTTTTACCCGTTCCAGAGTTCATTATCGGGGCGGTATAGGACGAGATATGCGTGAATTTAATATTGACGTCAACTTGCAACGAAAGTTTATTTTGCAGCGCATGGAAAAAGAATTTGAGCGTAATCCCGGATTGAAAAAGCGGGTAAGACGAAGCGGCGGTGGTTTTTTGGCGATGATATCAAAGCTATTTAAAAATAATGTGTAAATTTATCTTTGTTATCTTCGCATAAATCCATCTCATTGTTCAATTCTTTTCTAAGGTTAATCCATTCTGCGACGATCTTATGGTGCGCCAGTTCAATGATACGTTTTAAAAAATCCTTATCCCCATATTCAGAGAATAAAACCTTAACGGATATGGTTTTTTTCTGTGATTGTTTTCTGTGATTATCACGTTGATTGTTCTTGTTTTGTCGATTGTGTTTATGGTACAATGAACGTTAAGATTATACAAGGAGGAAGGGTGAGAATGAGTAGAGCGGATCAGATTTTTATAGATATGTGTCAGGATATTATTGAAGATGGCACGGATACCAAAGGAGAAAAGGTAAGGCCGGTTTGGGAAGACGGTACACCTGCTTATACGATTAAAAAATTTGCCGTAGTCAATCGTTATCATTTGGCAAAAGAGTTTCCGGCATTGACTTTGCGCAAAACAGCGATAAAGAGCTGTGTGGATGAAATGCTTTGGGTGTGGCAAAAAAAATCCAACAATATCAAAGAATTAAATAGCAATATTTGGAATAGCTGGGCAGATGCGTCCGGTTCTATTGGTAAGGCCTATGGTTATCAGATGGGTGTAAAACACAGTTATAAAGAAGGTAGGATGGATCAAGTGGACCGGGTGATTTATGATTTAAAAAACAACCCTTACAGCCGCCGGATTATGACCAATTTGTACAATCATTTTGATTTACATAAAATGCACCTATATCCCTGTGCTTATAGTATGACTTTTAATGTTACAAAAAATACAGACAGTGACAAATTGGTTTTAAATGGTATTTTGAATCAGCGTTCCCAAGATGTTTTGGCGGCAAATAATTGGAATGTATGTCAATATTCAGTGTTGCTTCATATGTTGGCTCAGGTTTGTGATATGCAGGTGGGTGAATTTGTTCATGTCATTGCCGATGCCCATATTTATGACAGACATATTCCTTTGGTGAAAGAGTTGATTACACGGGAACCTTTACCGGCACCAACATTTTGGATAAATCCGAAAGTGAAGGATTTTTATAGATTTACCACCGATGACATTCGGTTAGAAAATTATCAAACCCATGGGCAGATTACCAAAATACCGATTGCCATATAAATGAGGAGAATACAGATGAATTTAATCGTAGCTGTAGATAAAAATTGGGCCATTGGGAATGGCAATAGGCTTTTAACTTCTATTCCCAATGACATGAAAAATTTTCGTAGAACCACTTTAGGTAAGGTTGTGGTGATGGGGCGCAAAACCCTAGAAAGTTTCCCAAACGGATTACCATTAGATCAGCGGGTCAATATTGTTTTGACAAGCAAACAAAATTATCAGGTGAAAGGTGCGATTGTTGTTCATTCTTTGAAAGAATTGGAAGAAGAATTGCAAAAATACCAAAGTGGGGATATTTTTGTCATTGGCGGCGAAAGTATTTATCGGCAATTGTTACCAAAATGCGAAATGGCTTATGTGACAAAGATTGATTATGCATTTCAAGCGGATACCTGGATGCCCGATTTAGATGCGTTATCACAGTGGCAGTTGATAGAAACGGGAGAAGAACAGACGTATTCAAATTTAGAGTATTATTTTTTGAAATACAGTCAATGTAAGGAGGGCCAATGAAAAAGATTTCAGGAAATAAGTTATTGATTAAAGCTTTGAAAGAAGAGGGCGTGGATACTATTTTTGGTTACCCCGGTGCAACCACTATTGATTTGGGGGATGAGCTGTATCGGCAAGATGATATTCGTGTGATTTTGCCACGTCATGAGCAAGCGCTTGTGCATGAGGCGGACGGTTACGCCAGAACTACGGGTAAGGTAGGGGTTTGTCTGGTAACCAGCGGACCGGGAGCGACCAATGTTGTGACCGGCTTGGCAACAGCCAATTACGATTCGGTGCCTTTGGTTTGTTTTACGGGGCAGGTTCCCCGCCATTTGATTGGCAATGATGCTTTTCAAGAAGTTGATATTGTAGGAATTACCAGAAGTATCACAAAATATGGTGTGACGGTTCGTAACCGGGATGATTTGGGGCGTATTATCAAAGAAGCCTTTTATATTGCGCGTAGTGGTCGTCCCGGCCCTGTTTTGATTGATTTGCCCAAAGATGTGATGGCGGAGTTAGGAAAAGCGGAATATCCAACAGAAGTAAATATTCGCGGCTACAAGCCAAATACAGGGGTTCATATCGGTCAATTAAAAAAGTCCATTAAATTGCTGCATACCGCCAAAAAACCGTTGTTTTTGATTGGTGGTGGCATTAATATTGCATGGGCCAATGGGTTGTTTACAGAATTTGCCAGAAAAACCCAAGTGCCTGTTGTGACGACCATTATGGGGCGTGGTGGTATACCTACAGAGGATCCGTTGTTTGTGGGTAATTTGGGTATGCATGGTGCTTACGCAGCCAACAAAGCAGTGGCAGAAAGCGATTTGCTATTTTCCATTGGTACCCGTTTTAATGATCGAATCACTGGAAAATTAGACAAGTTTGCACCAAATGCCAAGATTGTTCATATTGATATTGATACCTCCTCGATTTCCCGCAATATTCAAGTAGATATTCCGATTGTAGCCAATGCCAAAGATGCTTTGGAAAAGTTGGTAGAGTATGGGGAGCCATGTGATACAAAAGCATGGCGGGATGAAATCAGGGGATGGCAAGAAAGACAGCCTTTGGATATGCGCAAACATCATACTATGGGGCCAAAAGATATTTTAGATGTGATGAATAAAGAATTTGAGAAACTCATAGTGGTTTCTGATGTGGGGCAGCATCAAATGTTTACAGCGCAATTCACCCAATTGGATGAAAAGAAACAAATGATTATGTCCGGTGGTTTGGGCACCATGGGTTATGGTTTTCCGGCGGGCATCGGCGCACAGTTGGGCAATCCGGATACACCGGTTGTTATTATTTCTGGCGATGGTGGTATGCAGATGAATATCCAAGAATTTGCCACGGCAGTTTTGGAAGAATTGCCTGTGATTGTTTGTGTATTCAACAATATGTTCCTAGGGATGGTTCGGCAGTGGCAAAAATTGTTTTACGGCAAACGTTATGGTATGACAAATCTTCGATCCGGGGCTTTGTATCGTGAAAGCGGCAGTCAAGAGATGCCAAGGTATACACCGGATTTTGTGAAATTGGCAGAGAGTTACGGGGCCCAAGGTATTCGCGTGGAAAAACGGGAAGAGATTGCACAGGCTTTTTGCAGAGCTAAAGAGAATAAAAATACACCGACATTGATTGAGTTTGTAATAGATCCGGATGAAATGGTATTCCCTATGGTACAGCCGGGTGGAGCTTTAGATGATATGATAGTTGATTAAAAGGAGTGAATATGGAGAAATTAAGAAAACGCTGGCTTTCACTTTATGTTGAAAATCAAATCGGGGTACTTTCCAAAATCTCCGGTTTATTTTCCGGAAAGTCATATAATTTAGATAGTTTAACGGTTGGTACGACAGAAGATGCAACGATTTCTCGTATGACCATTGCCACGGTCAGTGATGATGAAACCTTTGAGCAGATTAAAAAGCAGTTGAACCGGCAGGTAGAAATCATCAAGGTCATTGATATGACAGAGATGTTCATCAAGATGAAAGAGATATTATATGTAAAAGTAAAAAAATGTACAGCAGAAGACAAGACTTCTTTGTTTCAAATTGCCGGCACCTTCAAAGGTAGGGTCATTGATTATGGCAGAGATAGTTTGTTATTGGAGTTCGTTCAAACAGGAGCAAAAAATGATGCGGTAATCAAGCTGATGAAAACAGAGTTTCATAACATCGAGGTTGTGCGTGGTGGAAGTGTAGGAATTGAGTCAATTTCTGTGATGGATAGGTGATTAAGGAGATAAAATGCATGGAAAAAGTTAATTTAGACTGGGAGAATATTGGTTTTTCATATCGTCCGACAAATACCAGATATGTTTCAGCGTATAAAGATGGACGGTGGAGCGCGGGTCAATTGACAGAAGATGCCAACATTGTCATTAGCGAAAGTGCGGGTGTACTTCAATATGCGCAGACTATTTTTGAGGGCTTGAAAGCTTATACGACCAAACATGGTGATATTGTGGCTTTTCGTCCTGACTTAAATGCACAGAGGCTGAATGATAGCGCAAAACGTTTAGAAATGCCTATATTTTCCGAAGAGCAGTTTTTAAACGGAATCGAACAGGTGGTGAAAGCAAATGCCGCTTATGTTCCTCCTTATGGTAGTGGTGCGACCCTTTATTTGCGTCCTTTTATGTATGGTTCAAGCCCTGTCATTGGGGTACGTCCTGCTGAGGAATATCAGTTTAGAATCTTTTCCACTCCTGTAGGCCCCTATTTCAAAGGAGGTGCAAAGCCTTTGACCCTTTGTGTGTCTGAATTTGACCGGGCAGCTTCCAGAGGTACAGGTCATGTAAAGGCAGGCTTGAATTATGCAATGAGCCTATATGCTGGTGTGACGGCTAAGAGAAATGGATTTGATGAAAATATCTATTTGGATTCTGCCACAAGAACGAAAGTGGAAGAAACAGGCGGGGCCAATTTTTTATTTATTACAAAAGATAAAAAAGTCATTACACCAAAATCAGATACAATACTGCCATCCATTACCAGACGCTCTTTATTGTATGTGGCAAAGGTCTATTTAGGTTTAGAGGTAGAAGAGCGAGAAGTATATTTAGAAGAATTGGCTGATTTTGTGGAATGTGGTATTTGTGGCACGGCAGCTGTGCTTTCCCCTGTAGGCAAAGTGGTTGATCGGGATCAAGAAATTTGTTTTTCCAGTGGTATGGAAAAAATGGGTGAAATCACGCAAAAATTGTATGATACCTTGACGGGGGTTCAAATGGGTGATATTGTGGCACCAGAGGGATGGATTCGAGAGATTATAAAAGCTTAATATCGGACTATTTTGTGCTGAAGTTTACGGTACATAGCGGGCGTTTTTATAACACAGCAAGTGTCCTAATTTCCCTCAAACTCTATCAGCACATATGTCCCTGTATCTCCACCTTCGTCCGAGTGGTTCATATGGAGGGTAAAATATCTTCTTACGCTGTTGTCATCCACAAAAGAGATGCCTCTATGGGGAATAGTGCCTTCTTCCAACCAAGTTACAACAAAAGGTTCGTTGGCATCCAAAGTCTCCATAGAGAATAAGATACTTTCTTCATGAAAAATATAGTGCTCATTTTCAATTTCATAATTGATTTCTATCCAGCGAAAATTTTCCAAGGCATGATTTGCAACAAAAGCAATTTTTTGGAAATCAGGTTCATTGAATTCGATTAAATCAACGTAAGAGTCAAATTCTTCTAAAAAGTCATCGGTTGCCAAAGCGACATGTATCGTAATGTCATCAATTATAATTCCATTTTCAATCCGTAGAGAAGAGCCAAAAGAGCCCGTGTTTACAGCGAGGTCTTCACCACAGCCGGATAGAATAGGCAGTATGTGAACCAATAAAATAACAAGTAATAGCCTTTTGTGTTTCATAACAAATCTCCTCAAAAATTATAATTGAAAAACATAGATTGCAATATTAAAATATATCAAAATAGAGAATGTGTCAACTATTGTTGTAATTAATGGTGCTGCCATAATGGCAGGATCCATGCCGATTTTTTTGGCGCATAGAGGTAGTACACAGCCTGTGAGCTTAGAACCTATCATGATTCCGACCAAAGAAGCAGCAATGACAAAAGCCAGTGAAAAATTTTGATAAATAATATAAACCCGTATTCCATTTGCTAGTGCCAAAATAATGCCTACGAGAATGGATACACGAAATTCTTTGAAGACAACCCGGGGCATATCACCAAACGTAATTTCTTTTAAAGCCAATCCACGAATGATCAAAGCAGAGGTTTGGGCACCGCCGCTTCCTCCTGTATTCATCAGCATTGGTATAAAAGAAACCAAGAGGGGTAAGGCCGCAAAAGCTGCTTCATAATGACCGATGATGGCACCGGTGATAGTGGCGGAAATCATAAGCACCAACAGCCAAACAAAACGATTGCGTGCATGGGTAAAAACGGAAGTTTCAAAATAAGGTTTTTCACTGGGGCTTACGGCAGCCATTTTAGAGATATCTTCCGTGGCTTCTTCCACCATAACATCGATGGCATCGTCAAAGGTAACAATTCCGACCAGATGTTCATCACGATCTAAAACGGGCAAGGCAATTAAATTGTATTTGCGAAACAAATCTGCCACCTCTTCCTGATCGGTGTGGGTATTGACGGAAATTATGTTTGTTTTCATCAAATCTGCGATGTGCATTTCATCATCGGAAGTCAATAGGTCTTTGGCGGATACGATACCAATGAGTTTGCGTTTTTCCGTCACATAGCAGGTATAAATACTCTCTTTATGGATCCCGGTTCGTTTGATATGTGCCATAGATTCAGCGACGGTCATAAATTGCCGAAGTGATATATATTCTGTGGTCATAATACTGCCCGTACTATCGTCGGGGTATTGGAGCAACAAATTCAAAAGTTCCCGTTTGGATTGACTCACGGTATCCAAAACCCGGGTTACTAGGTTAGCAGGTAAATCCTCCAGCATATCCACCGTATCATCAATATACAAATCATCGAGAATATCTTCCAATTCTTTTTCGCTAAAGACTTCCACCAGATAGGATTGCATGTTGTCATTCATGTTGGCAAACACTTCTGCGGCCTTATCCTTGGGAATGAGGCGAAAAGCAAAAGCCATTTCCTTGTCGTCAAAATCATCCAAAAGAGTAGCGATATCTACTTCATTCATGGTTTTTAGGATATTTCGTACCATTTTAAATTGGCGGTTTTGTAGCAGATTTGATAAATGCTCTCGCTCCATTCGATTCCATACTCCTTATCAGAATCCTGTTTATAGTCCAAAAATACGTGCGGCGATGCCAAAAAACATCAGCATGGAAATGGTATCTACAATGGTGGTGATAAAAGGGGTTGCCATCACCGCAGGATCCAAGCCGATTTTTTTGATACATAAAGGTAGAACGCTACCAATCATTTTAGAAACGGTCACCACACCCACCAAAGAAATAGATACCGCCAAGGCTAAAAGTAGATTTCGATTGATGATAATGATGCGTAAACCATTTGCCAAAGCCAAAGGGATTCCAACTAAAATGGAAATACGAAATTCTTTAAAAATAACACGCGGTAAATCGGAAAAATGGATTTCATTTAAAGCCAAACCACGAATAATCAAAGCGGATGTCTGGGAACCTCCATTGCCCCCTGTATCCATCAGGACAGGAATAAAGGAAACCAACAAAGGAACCGCTGCAATGGCACTTTCATAGCCGGCAATAATACTGCCCGTGATGGTAGCAGAAAACATCAAAATCAATAACCAAACAATACGATTTCGAACGTGCCGAAAAACCGAAGTTTCAAAGTAAGGCCTTTCACTGGGATTGACCGCAGCCATTTTTGTGATGTCTTCGGTGGTTTCATCAATCATAACATCCAAAGCGTCATCAAGGGTAACAATGCCAACCAGGGTATGCAGGGCATCTAATACAGGCAAAGCCAATAAATTGTATCTGTCAAAGAGATGTGCAACTTCCTCTTGATCCGTATGGGTATGAACGGAAATGATTTCTGTTTTCATAAGGTTTTCAATCAAAAGGTCATCGTCAGAAATCATCAAGTCTTTGGTAGAAACAATCCCAAGTAATTTTCGTTGTTCTGTCACATAGCAGGTATAAATAGTTTCTTTATGAATCCCTGTTCGTTTGATATGCGCCAGTGATTCTGCTACTGTCATAAATTTACGCAGACCGATATATTCTGTTGTCATCATGCGGCCGGCACTATCATCAGGATATATCTTATCCAACATATCATGAACGGTTTTGTGTGGTCGTTTTTTCAAAAGATTTGTGAAAATGCTTTTACCTATCATTGTTACGAACCTCTAAACATCATTCCTATCTATTTTAGTATAGCACTTTTTTTCTAAGGTGGCATTCTTTATGAGTGTATTTGAACGAAATTTAATTTACGGCGATGAATCAGCCAACAAAGTATTGCAATCAAAAAGGTAAGTAGCTCGGAAAGGGGATAAGCCAACCATACCCCTGTCAATGCAAAGAAGCGGGAGAGTACAAGGATGAGTGGAATAACCAAAATACCGCCTCTTAAAGCGGAAAGAAAAAGAGCTAGTTTAGGTGAAAAAGTAACGCTTAAATAATTGGTGATGATAATGTTTAGAGCAACAAATAAAATGCCAATAAAATAAAATGGAATCCCTTGGTTTGCTAATGTGGTTAGAATCGGATTATTGGCATAATTAAACATATTTACAAAGAGATTGGTAAAGCCAAAAAGGGTAAAATAACCAAGGGCTGATAGCAAAAGAGCAGTAAAAATGGAATAGCGGAACACTTTTTGTAGATTCTTTTTGTTTTTTTCGCCATAGTATAAACTAGCGAGTGGTTGCATACCCTGCCCCATTCCGGCAAAGATGCTCAAAAGAATAAAGGAAAGATTGGAGAGAATGCCAAAGGCAGCAACCCCGATATTGCCACTGATGCCTAGAATAACCAGATTAAAAGTGGTGGTAATGATGGCGGTGGAAAATTCGCCAATCATAGAGGGGGCACCCATAATACAAATGCTTTTTAGCATGTTGCCTTGTATCTTAAATTTACACAATTGAAACTTTGCTTGTTTGCTCCGCCAATAAATCAAATATAAAAGCAAATGGAACACTGAGGCTAAGCCAGTGGCCAGTGCGGCTCCAAACATACCCATTTCAAAGATAAACATAAATAAATAATCAAAGCCAATGTTTAGGAAACTAAACAAGATATTGCCGGCCATCGCCACTCTAGGCGCATCATCATTGCGAATGATTCCGCCCAATGTATTGCTTAAAATAATGACAGGGGAAGCAATCAAAACAGTGCGCAAATAAATTGTGGTCATAGGAAAAATATGTCCTGAAGCACCAAATAATCCTGCGATTTGCGGGGCAAAGAAAATGCCAAGCGACATAAATAAAACACTGATGCTTGCTGCAAAAACCATGGCAGTGGTAAAGGCTTGATTGGCCAGTTTTTTGTTTTGTGTAGCTCGCCTATTCATATAAGCGGCACCGCCGCCAACCCCCAGCATAAAGCTGGTACCAAGCAAAATACCCCATGTGGGTGCTGCTAGATTTAGGGCGGTTAAGCCATCTGCTCCGTTGGCAATGGAAATAAAAAGGGCATCCACAAATATATTAAGTGCAAGCGCGACGGTACCCATAATATTTAAGCTGACATATTTGATATATTTTTTCAAAACTCCATGCATGGTGTTCTCCCTAACAATATGATATTATAAGTCTATCATTAATGCGAGGTAAAGCCAATGTCAAAAATAGTGATTCATTATAGCAAGGAAATGTTAAAAGGCACAAAAGAAATTTTGGCGGCAGCCAAATTGGAAACTTTGGTTAAGACAGGTATGAAAGTATCCATTAAACCGAACTTAGTTCTTGCCAGTCCGGCGGCAAACGGCGCAACCACCCATCCGGAAATCGTGGCAGGTATCCTCTCTTATTTAAGGGATTTTGGTATGCAAGACATAGAAATCATAGAAAGTTCGTGGGTTGGTGACAATACCAAGCGGGCTTATCGGGTTTGTGGTTATGAAGAGATAGCGAAGAAATATAATGTTCCTCTGATTGATTTAAAAAAGGATGAGATGTATAGTAGAAAAGGTATGGAAGTTTGTCGGCGTGCAGTGGAAACGGATTTTTTGATTAATGTACCCGTTTTGAAAGCCCATTGCCAAACCCGTTTGACCTGTTGTTTGAAAAATTTAAAAGGTTGTATTTCAGATAGGGAAAAAAGAAGATTTCATACGATTGGTTTGCATCGTCCCATTGCAGAACTGAATACGGTGATACGATCGGATTTCAACGTAATTGATGGCATTTGTGGTGACTTGAACTTTGAAGAGGGAGGTACCCCTGTGGAGCGCAATATGATTTTGGCAGGTACGGATGCCCTGCAATTAGATTCTTATTGTGCGGAATTGATTGGATATCGTGTGGAGGAAATTGCCTATTTGGGTTATGCCAAAGCATTTGGAGTGGGGGAACTCTATGATGAGAACACAGAGGTGATAGAGTTAAATACAAAAAATAAACCGCAAATAGACAAGGCGGACAAAAGAATTGTTGGAAATCTAGCCCGGCAGATTGAGGAGGGCCAAGCATGCTCAGCCTGTTATTCGGCCTTGGTATATGCTCTTTTTAAAAGCAAGAAAAAATTGTCGGAGAAAATTAGCGTTGGTCAAGGTTTTATTGGTAAGGATGGAATATTGGGTTGTGGAGATTGTACGGCAGGATTTAAACGTTATATCAGAGGATGTCCGCCAAAGGCAGTGGATATAGCGGCGTTTTTAGAGTAAAGAAAACCTTGTTTTTACAGGCTAGGTGTGTTAGGATTTATTATTGTGAAAAAGGAGAGAAAAAGATGATGCAAGATAAGTTACAAGCCATTCAGGCCGAAGCCATTTCATTGATTCGTGCCGCTGAAAAACCAGAGCGTTTGCATGATGTTAGGGTTAAATATCTGGGAAAAAAAGGAGAGCTGACCGGCTTGCTAAAAGGGATGAAAGACATAAGTCCGGCAGAGCGTCCGAAAGTTGGTCAAATGGTCAACGATACCAGAGAGGCTATTGAAGCCGTCTTAGAAGAAGTAAAAGCCGGCATGGACAAAAAAATATTAGAGGCAAAATTGCAAGAGGAAGTGATAGATGTTACCTTGCCTGCTCAAAAAAAAGGTTTAGGTCATCGTCATCCCAATACCATTGCCCGAGAAGAAGTAGAACGTATTTTTATAGGCATGGGTTATGAAGTAATGGAGGGTCCTGAAATCGAATATGACTTATATTGCTTTGAAAAATTAAATATTCCGGCAGACCACCCGGCCAAGGATGAACAGGATACATTTTATATCAACAAAGAAATTGTATTACGTACTCACACCTCCCCGGTACAAGCACGTGCGATGGAAAAAGGTAAACTGCCGCTTCGTATGATTGCACCAGGTCGCGTGTTTCGTTCAGATGAAGTAGATGCAACCCATTCACCATCCTTTCATCAAATCGAGGGGCTTGTAGTGGATAAAAACCTGTCTTTTGCAGACTTAAAAGGCACTCTTGCAGTATTTGCCAAGGAATTATTTGGAGCAGAAACCAAAACCAAGTTTCGCCCGCATCATTTTCAATTTACAGAGCCAAGTGCGGAGGTAGATGTAAGCTGTTTCAAATGTGGTGGTTCCGGCTGCCGATTTTGCAAAGGAACAGGCTGGATTGAGATATTAGGTTGTGGTATGGTGCATCCCAATGTATTAGAGATGTGTGGAATAGATTCAGAAGTGTATAGCGGATTTGCGTTTGGAATGGGATTAGAGCGGATTGCGCTGTTGAAATATGAAATTGATGATATGCGATTGTTATATGAAAATGATGTTAGGTTTTTGCAACAATTCTAGGGCGCGCAGCGCCCGGGCTCCTTGGATTAGTGAGCGTAAGCGAGGGGCCAAGGAGATGCCATTTCAAGGCGCGCAGCGCCCGGGCTCCTTGGATTAGTGAGCGTAAGCGAGGGGCCAAGGAGATGCCATTTCAAGGCGCGCAGCGCCGCCCTAAGGGATACAATGAAGAAGTAAACAGGAAGGAATAGTTAGATATGAAAACATCGTTATCGTGGCTTCGTGCTTATGTGCCGGAATTGGATGTAAGTGTGCAAGTATTTACGGATGCTATGACGCTATCCGGTACCAAGGTTGAGGATTGTGTGTTATTGGATGAAAATTTAGATCAAATTGTAATTGGTCAGATTGACAAGATTGAAAAACACCCAGATGCCGACAAATTGTTGATATGTCAGGTGAATGTGGGCAGTGAAGTGGTACAAATTGTTACCGGTGCGCCCAACGTCAATACGGGGGATAAGGTTCCCATTGTTTTGGCAGGTGGCAATGTGGCTGCGGCCAGAGATGGTGTAAAAGAGCCCGGTGGTATGAAAATCAAAAAAGGTAAGTTGCGTGGGATAGAGAGTACCGGTATGATGTGCTCCATTGAAGAATTGGGCAGCACGCGGGAAATGTACCCGGAGGCTCCGGCAGATGGGATTTATATCTTTCCGGCAGATGTTGAAATCGGTGTGGATGCGGTGGAAGCATTGGGTCTGCGTGATGCTGTTTTTGAGTTTGAGGTTACATCCAATCGTGTGGACTGTTATAGCGTTTTAGGTTTAGCAAGGGAAGCAGCGGCGACATTTCAAAAACCATATCGCCCGGTTGTGGTTTCCGACACGGGGAATGATGAGGATGTCAATGACTATCTAAAAGTTACGGTAGAAAATACCACATTGTGTCCGCGTTTTTGTGCCAAAGTAATCAAAAATATTAAAATTGCTCCATCACCAAAGTGGTTGCAGCGTAGATTGGCTTCCGTTGGCATTCGTCCTATCAACAATATCGTAGACATTACAAATTATGTGATGGAAGAATATGGGCAACCGATGCATGCTTACAATTTAGAAAAAATCGGTGGTAGGCATATTATCGTAAAAACAGCTCAAAATGGTGATACATTTACCACACTAGATGGGAAAGAGCGAAATTTAGATGAAAACGTGCTGATGATTTGTGATGAAAATAAGCCGATTGGCATTGCTGGTATTATGGGTGGTGAAAACACCATGGTTACGGAAGATATGGAAATCATGGCTTTGGAAGTTGCGACTTTTGATGGTGTAAACATACGCAAGTCCAGTAAAAAAGTGGGCTTACGAACGGATGCATCCGGGAAGTTTGAAAAGGGCTTAGACCCGCACAACGCCAAATTGGCCTTGAACCGTGCCTGCCAACTGATTGAAGAATTTGGAGCAGGTGAGGTGATTGGTGGTACCATTGATGTGGCAGAACCATTAAAAGAGCCTTTGCGCGTGAAATTTGACCATAAAAAAATCAATGGTATTTTGGGTACAGATTTAAGTCAAGAAACCATGTTAGAATACTTTGCCCGTATCGAACTTGATTTTGATGCAGCGACCAATGAAGTGACGGTACCTACATTCCGTCAGGATATTGAGCGTTTGGCAGATTTGGCAGAAGAAGTAGCACGTTTTTACGGCTATGATAAAATACCCACTACATTGCCCCAAGGTGAGGCAACCATTGGCAAACTTGCATTTAAAATGCGGGTAGAGCAAGTGGCACGTAATGTGGCGGAACATGCCGGTTTTAGTGAGGGCATGAGTTATTCTTTTGAAAGTCCAAAGGTATTTGATCAGTTATTATTAGATGCAAATGCATCGTTACGGCAAAGTATAGAAATCTTAAATCCCTTGGGAGAAGATTATAGTATTATGCGTACTTCCACCTTGCATGGTATGTTTACCTCTCTGGGAACAAATGCCAAGCGGCGCAATAAAGATGTGAGATTATACGAATTGGGCAACGTATATTTAGCCCGGGAATTGCCGTTACAGGAACTGCCGGACGAACGTACACAACTTACATTGGGTTTTTATGGTACAGGCGACTTTTTTACCATGAAAGGTGTGGTAAAAGCGTTTTTAGAAAAGTTAGGTATGTTTGAAAAAGAAAATTATTGCATAGATGATAAGAAACCTTATTTACATCCCGGACGGCAAGCGGACATTTATTATCAAGATAAATTGCTTGGTTATTTGGGTCAGGTACACCCAACCGTTGCAGAGTCTTATGGCTTAAATGAAGCGACTTATGTGGCAGTATTGGATTTGAATACCATCTTGGATTTTGCCACCTTTGATCGGAAGTATCAAGGAATCGCTAAATATCCGGCGGTGACAAGAGATATTAGCATGACCATTGCTAAGGAAGTTTCGGCAGGTCAGATTGAAGAGGTGATTTCGCAAAAAGGTGGGCTTTATTTAGAGTCTTATGTACTGTTTGATGTGTATGAGGGAGCGCAGATTGAAGCAGGTTTGAAGTCCGTGGCTTATTCCATTGTGTTTCGAGCGAAAGATAAAACATTGGAGGAAGCGGAGATTTCTGCGGCTATGGAAAAAGTAATAAAAGGCCTGGAAGCAATCGGTGCCAAACTGAGAAAATAAAAAAACAATAAAATTTTGAAAGAAAATATATAAATAAACTGTTTTTTTAATAAAAGTATGTTAAAATAATAGAATAATAGAGAAACATTGACGAAAGTCGCTGAGATTTCCAGGGGGTCGATTATGATGAAAAATATTCGCAAAACGGTATCTTTGATGATGTGTGTACTATTGATTCTGTTATTAGCACCAATCGGGTTGGGTTTGAATTTGGAGGTGCAAGCTGACGAGGTTTATGCCTATCTGGATGAAAATGGAGTGATACAAACCTCTCCGGCAGTTACTCTGCTGAGTAATAGTGGTGCAACCACTTTGACGAGTGGTTGGTATTATTTGGACAGCAATCTGGCCAATAATATGACCGGTCGTATTGTGATTAGTGGTGATGTAAAGATTCTTTTGTTGGATTCTTGTACATCAGCTAACTTTAATTATGGGATTACGGTTGCCCAAGGGGATTCCTTGGCCATATATGCGGCAACGACTATCGGTTCGACCCCGGCGGGCAATGGGATTTTAAATATAGGAAATACCAGTAATGTTCCGAATAGTATGGCAGGTCTTGGTGGTGACGCAAGCAATTCTACTTCGTCATCTACCGGGGCAGTGGGTGGAGCAGCAGGAAATATTACCATTACAGGCGGTAACATCACCGTCAATGGTGGTGCAGGTTCTGCTGCGATTGGTGGTGCCATGAATATCAATTCCGGCAACGCCAGTCAAGGCACCGGTGTTGGTGGCAATATTTATATTTATGGCGGAACCATCACGGCGACACCCCATGCTTATTCGTCAGGCACAGCATACAATGGAGCGGGTATTGGTGGTGCTTCTACGGCAGCGGGCGGCAATATTGTCATCAATAGTACGGCGCTGTCTGTCAATATCACGGCTACAGGCGGTGGTTATGGCTCTGCAGGTATTGGTGGCGGCGGTGCGATGGGATTTTCCGGTAGCAGTACCAATTGGCCGGGCGGCGCGGGTGGTCATATTTATATCAATGGTTCAAACCATCCCGTAACCATCAGTGCGACCGGTAATGCCAGCGGCAATGGTTCAGGTGCAGGTATCGGCAGCGGCGGTGGTATGTATTCCAGCGGAGATTCCGGTGTCATTATCATCACAGGTAATGCAAACATTACCGCTACGGGTGGGGATGGTGCCGCAGACACTTCTTCTGTTTTTGTTACTTATTACGGTTATGCCGGTGCGGGTATTGGTAGCGGTGGAACCGGTGGCGTTGGTAGTGGATATATCGGCATTGGAAAAATCAATCAGATTTATATCGATAGTACGGCGACCATTCGTGCAAGCGGTGGTGGTATTGGCGGGTCAAATGGTTCTTTTGTGGCTGCGAATATCGGTACGGGAGCAAACAACAACATAGCCGGTGTTTCTGCTTATCCCTCTGAGCCAAATGCAGTGGCAAATTGGAATGGTCCGGGAACAGGTTTGACCAACAATCCTTATCCGGCTTATAACTTTGCCACACGTCCTACAGTCAATCCACAAACATTGAATTGGCAAGGAGAAGCAGGGGCAAGTGGCAATCCCAGCGTTAAAATATCTTGGGCACCTCCTTATTCTACCGGAGGAGAATTGAGTGCGTATCAGATTTATTATTATAATGGTTCCGGTGTGAGTGGTGTGCCGATTGGTTCCGATACGGTATCGGCACCCCAGACTCTGCAACCGATTACTTACAGTGCAGATAGTTTGGGGTTAACCCCGGGTTCTACTTATACCTTTCAAGTTTTCGCTATCAATGGCGCAAATAGTAGTGGAATTACATCCGGTAATGCGGCGGTTTCCACTTATCCTTATTCCACTGTGACAGCTACCGTACCAACAGTAGCGGCGGCGGTCAGTCTGGTTTCAGCCGATAGTGGCAATGATGTTTCCATTCCTTTGGTGTGGACGGTGGGAAGTAATGGTGGTCTCCCTATTACAGCTTACCAATATACAACAGATGGTGGCAGCACTTGGACAGACGTAAATATTTCCACAGCACAATATTCTACAGATGGTATAAATTGGTCAGCGGTTACAAGCTGGGCTGATTTAAGTGCAGGTACACAAGTGCGGACAACGATTTTAAGCCTTGTGAATGGCACAACTTACATCTGTGCGGTACAGGCGGTAACAGATGTAGGTGACAGTGGCAATGCCAATACCAAAGATGCTACACCGTATACTGTGCCGGCTGCACCTACGGTAACAGCCGTATCAGGTGATTCACAGGTGACGTTAAATTGGACCACGCCCGGTAATGACGGCGGCAATGCCATTACCGGGTATCAAATTGTGATAAAAGACAATACAACAGGTGCAAGTACCACCATGGGTGTAGGCAATGTAAACAGTTATACGGTGGCGGTTTTGACCAATGGGGATGCCTATACATTTTCTGTTGCGGCAGTGAATGGTGCAGGTAGTGGAGCGGCTGGGTTTGTGGATGCTATGTCTTATGGAAATCCTGTTGCACCCACAAATGTGACGGCGGTAGCCGGTAATTTGGAAAATGAAACGGTAGCGAGTCCAAATGGTGGCGGTGGTCAAGTGACGGTAAGTTTTACCCCTGTTACTTTAGATAACAATGGCAACTCAAATGGCAGTATGGTGACAGGTTATACAGTGACAGCTACTACTGCCGGTGTGGCTCCCATTACAGTGACAGAAACATTGTCTCAATTGGTTGCTGATGGAGATGGAAATTACAGCATGGATGTAACAGGTCTAACCAATGGTTTGGTGTATAGCTTTACAGTGGCAGCAACTACGGATTTTGGCACGGGAGATGCCAGTGAAGCAGTGACAGCTACACCATATACCACACCGACGGCGGCGACCTTGATGACGATAGATGCCGGGAATGGGCAGATTTCTATTTCTTGGCACACACCAAATACAGATGGTGGCAGTCGTATTAGTGGTTATGAATATACCTTAGATGCAATGGATGCAAGTCCAACTTGGAGTTTGATACCATCCAGCAATCCGCAGGATACAACAAACAATGCAAATGTGACAAGCTATACCATCGTAGGTTTGGAAAATGGAGTGACTTATAATGTGGCAGTTCGTGCCATCAATGGGGTTTCAGATATTGTAAGTGGAGATGCCGGTGCCGGTGATCCCTCCAATATCATGTCAGCCACCCCGGTTACAAATGCGCAAGCACCTGATTTATTGGCAGCGGTAGCCGATATTTCCGTGCCTACTGTTGGTGGTGCGGTGACCTTAACATGGAATGCGCCGGCGGATGATGGCGGCAGCGCAATCAGTGCTTATGAAATCGAATATAATTATACCGATTCAGATAGTATTGTGCAAAGTGGGGAAGAGACATACCAAGTAACAGCGGGTGATACAGGTCCATATACGACCAATGTAGACGGTTTAATCAATGGCATGATGTATTCCTTTTCTGTAGTTGCTGTCAATGGTATTACCGGCAATCCTGCCTCTAATGTGATTCAAGCAAAACCTTATAGAACACCGGAAGTGCCCACGAATATTCAAGCGGTTGCGACCAATGTAGATGCCGGTGGCGCAACCATTACATTGACTTGGGGTGTTCCGGCAGATGCAGTGTCAGATGACGGCACTTGTCAAAGCGGTGGTACCTGTGTGACAGGATATACCATTTATTACTATGATGCCACCAATCCCAATGCAGGTGAGGTATCCGGTGATCCTACCACTTGGCAGACCATAACCATTGGTAAGGTTTTGACTTACTCTCTCACCGGTTTGGTAAACGGCCATGTATATGATTTTTATGTAGCCGCAATCAATGCAGCCGGTACAGGTGATTTGGGTGGACCTGTTGAAGGGATACCTTATACAAAACCGGCGGCACCAACCATTACAGCAAGTGCGGTGGTGACGGCGCAAACCGCAGCCAATACCGGTGTGGTACAGATAGATATGACAGCAACAGACAACGGCAGTGCGATCACGGAATATACCATAACAGTAGTTGCCTTGGATAATACGGCCACATCTGTGGTACCGACTCCTATTACAGTGACGGATACTTCCGTTCAAATAACAGGGTTGACGTATGGAACCCAATATATGTTTACAGCTACAGCAACCAATGCAGCAGGAACAAGTGATTCTTCTGCCGCAGTCACAGTGATTCCTTATACTGTTCCAATGGCTCCCGGCAATTTAATTGCGGTATCAGGTGAAGATGGGCAGGTACCATTGACTTGGACTGCGCCCGCTGATGATGGTGGTAGTGTGATTACGACTTATGAATATTCCGTAGATGGCGGTGCTTGGATGTCAACAAGTAGTACAGGTACTGCTTATACAGTGGTTGGATTAACCAATGGTACAGAATACAGCTTTTTGGTTCGGGCGGTGAATGCAGCGGGGGCAGGTTCTGCGACGGCAGCGGCAACGGCTACCCCAATTGCTCCGACTGATCCAACGAGCCCGACGACACCAACGACTCCGACCGATCCGACGGTTCCAACGAGCCCGACGACACCAACGACTCCGACCGGTCCAACGGCTCCAACCGGTCCAACGACTCCGACGAGTCCAACAACCCCAATAGGACCGACGACTCCAACGAGTCCAACAACCCCAACAGGACCGACAACCCCAACGGGTCCAACAACCCCAACAGGACCAACGACGCCAACCAGTCCGACAACGCCGATTGATCCAACGAGCCCAACGAGCCCAACGGGACCAACGACCCCGACCGGTCCAACCAGTCCAACGAGTCCAACGAGTCCAACGAGCCCAACGGGACCAATGACCCCGACCGGTCCAACGAGCCCGACGAGTCCAACCAGTCCGACAACGCCGACCGGTCCAACGAACCCGACGACACCGATTGGTCCAACCAGTCCGACAACGCCGACGGGTCCAATCAGTCCGACAACGCCGACAAGTCCAACAACTCCAACAACTCCGACCGGTCCAACCAATCCGTCTAATACAGTGACAACATGGACGCAGTTTGGGGTAGAGCAGGCAACGGCCTATTTCTATCAAAGGGAAATTGTGTCTTATTATATTTATGCGGACTTGGAAAACTTTGTGCAATTGGTTTACATAGGGGATGGCAGCGTGGTTTCAAAAAATAATTATACTTTGGAATCCGGCAGTACCATACTTACTTTGACGGAGGAGTATTTGAAGACGTTTCCGGATGGAACATATTATTTCAGAGCAGAGTATACCAATGGTTACGCAATGCTTACGTTAGTTGTAGGACAGCAAAACAATAAAGAGATTCCGCCGGCCGGTGACACGGGAATACCTTGGATGTTCGGTCTTGGAATGTTGTTGCCGTTGTTGGCAGTGGGTATGATAGGATATCGTCGAAAACGAATACAAAAAATTCTATGAAAAAAGTGTAATAAAATACAAAAAGTCAGATGAAAAAAGTGTAATAAAATACAAAAAATCTTGTTTGTTTCACGCATATAGATTATAGTAGTATATATAAGAGTATGATAAGGGGGAATCATATGTATCGTGAAGCAATGAGGATGTTGGAAAAATGGAAGTCAAAGCGTACAAAAAAGCCCTTGTTGATACGTGGGGCACGTCAAGTTGGAAAAACTTGGTTGATGAAAGCATTTGGTGAAACCGCTTATGAGAAAACGGTTTATATCAATTTTGACCATAATCAACGTATGAAAGCACTTTTTTCAATTGACTTTGATGTAAGGCGTATTATCATGGGGCTTGAACTCTATGTCGGATATAAAATTGATCCGGCAAAGATGCTTATTATTTTTGATGAGATACAAGAAGTACCAAAAGCACTAAGTGCTTTAAAATATTTTAATGAAAATGCACCGGAGTATCAAATTGTTTGTGCAGGTTCTTTACTTGGTGTTGCGCTGCACCAAGGCACATCTTTTCCGGTAGGGAAAGTGGAATTTTTAAATTTGTATCCTCTTTCTTTTTTTGAATTCGCAAAAGCTTGTGGTCAAGAGCGGTTTATTTCCTTGTTAGAGCAAGGTGATTTTGCGATGGCGGCTACTTTTAGACAGGTATATATTGAGTTACTCAAACAGTATTATTTTGTGGGTGGTATGCCGGAAGCGGTGCTATCATTTGCTACAAACCAAGATTTTAATGAAGTACGTGAAATTCAAGAACGCATTTTAGCTGCTTATGAACAGGATTTTTCGAAACATGCGCCAAATGAAATCGTGCCACGTATCCGAATGTTATGGAATAGCATACCGGGTCAACTTGCAAAGGAAAATAAAAAATTTATTTACGGTTTGGTGAAAGAGGGAGCGCGGGCAAAAGAGTATGAATATGCTTTGATGTGGTTATCGGATTGTGGCCTTGTTCATAAGGTTCATCGTGTGAGTGCACCCAATATACCATTAAAAGCTTACGAAGATTTGAAAGCTTTTAAATTGTTTTTGGTAGATGTTGGTTTGTTGTCGTGTATGGTAGGGCTTCGCCAAGGGGTATTGCTTGATGGGGATGTACTTTTTAAAGAATTTAAGGGTGCTTTGACAGAACAATATGTTTTACAGCAACTGAAAACCATACCCGAGATAAAAACCTATTATTGGACGAATGCACGAAGTACTTCAGAGCTGGATTTTCTGTTGGATATAAAAAATGTTATCCTACCTCTTGAAGTAAAAGCGGAGATAAACTTGCAAAGTAAAAGTTTGAGGGCGTTTGCGGATAAATATCAGATTGGGTTATCCGTCCGTACTTCTATGGCAGATTATAAACAGGAAGTGTGGTTGATTAACTTGCCTCTTTATGGAATCGGTACGATTCATAGATATGAAAAAGAGCACTTACCGATAGTTTGAATCAACCGGTAAGTGCATTTTTATTTCACATTTCATAGGAAATGACTTCGATTTCTTATTTTCGTTATCTCAAAATCTTCTTCAACTCTTTGAGCCCTCTGGCTGATGCCGGGCACATCTCTTTATTTTGCATTCGAATCTCTAATTTTTCCCGATCCAAATAGGTAATATTTTGAATGTTTACCACGTAAGAGCGATGGCAGCGAAAGAACGCAGAGCTGTATAGTTCGGCATCGCGCAAGGAGTAATAAAGTTGTCTTTGTTCCTGTTCCAAATGTAAAATGACATGTCGGCGCAGGGGAGAGGATTCAAAAAACATCACATCATGGAATGGAAAAATATGAATGTTTCCATTGATGTTTACTTGAAATTGTTGGTTTTCTGCATTTTGGCTACAGAGGTATCGTTTGTAGGCAGTGTCAATGCAACTGGTGATTCTACCTTTGATGTCTTGAAAGTGTTTGCTTTTTAGGATAAAATCAAGTGCTTCTATTTTTAGTGTGAATATGGTAGAGGTTAATTCAATGTGTACGGTGACAAAAACAATGTGCCCAAGCAAATCCAGTTCCCGAATTTCTGTGGCCAAAGCGATGCCATTCATATCATGATCCAGATGAATATCTAAAAAATATAATCCGGGTTGACCTGGGTGTTTATGTAAATATTCTAAGACTTTTAATGGGTCATCCGTGGACAGAACGACTTTCATGTTTAGGTTTTCTAAAAGGATAAAATTTTCAATGGTACGTTTTAGGTTTTTGCGCCAAACGGGATCATTTTCACAGATAAAAACAGGTAACATGTTTGCCTCCTTTCTTTTGCATGAGAAAATAAAAACAAGTCTCAAAAGAGAAAGAAGAACAATTTAATCGGTTAAAAGAAGAAGAAAAGAAATAAAAAAGTTTACAAAATATTAAAAAAATGACGGGGGGGGGGTGCTATTGTTGATATACATTTCCAAAAACCTCTTTTCTTTAGAATTAAAAAATATCAATAGAAATACGATTGGATTATAATACAGGATGTGTATATTTGTAAAGATAAAAATATTGTAAGGGTAGAAAATAGAATCGAAAAATTGGATTTTATGAAAAGGAATGATGAAAAAAAAGTGTATGTTACCAGATTTTTAACAATTGAAACCAAATCTAATTTTTTAAAAGAAACATAGGTTATGATATTTCCGTGTCAAAGATACGAAGTAAATTTTAATCAGTTTTAGGTTACATCAATTAGGTTGTGTATAGAAATGGGAAATGGATTTAGGAACTTCTGTATCAGAGGTTCTTATTTTATTTTGGTGTAAGGGGGAATGCATGTGAGGCCGTTAAAAGTGGCACTTTGTGATGATAATGCAACAGAGCGGGCATATTTTTTTGAGATGTGTAAAAAGATGAAAGAGCAAAAAAATCTTCAAATTAAGGTGAAAGAGTATAAAAGTGGTGATGCCCTTTTGATGGACTTTCAAGATTCCAGGATTGCTGCAACTGTGGATATTGTATTTTTGGATATTAGTATGCCCGGTACAAATGGTGTAGAGGTGGCAAAGGAATTGCGGCAAGACGGATTCCAAGGTTCTATTATTTTTGTAACAAAATCAGAAAAGCATTGGAAAACAGCTTTTGATGTAAAAGCTTTTAATTATATTACAAAAAATAAGGATACAGAAGAACGTTTTATGCATGTGTTTGAAGAGGTGGTTCGGGAGGTAAAAGAAAAACGAGATAAAAGTTTGTTATTTTCCTCCGTTGGTGAAACCCGAAAGATTGAAGTGAAATCAATTTCTCATTTTGAGGTAAATAATATGATGGTGTGTGTATATTACAAGCAAAACAAATTTGAGTTTACTTCTTCATTATCCAAAATAGAACAGCTGCTATCGGACAATAAGGACTTTATGAGAGTTAACCGTTCTTATTTGTTGTCGATTTTTTATATCGAAAAATATCAGGAAGAAACGAAAACAGTCGTGATGCAAAATGGTGCAGTGATACCTGTTGCACGGCAATATATAAAGAAGCTCAAAGAGGTGTTGAAAGAGAAAAAACATAGTGAGGGTTTTTAATAGATATGTAAAAAGTTGAAAGATTGGAAGAAAAGAAGTTAGAAGAATTAGAAAGTTACACGAATGATTGGGAATTGCGATAGGCTATTGTTATGACAGAGTGTCTTTCAGAACATCGAGAGATGCTCTTTTTGTAACCAAAATTACCATTTGCCAAATGAAAATTACCATTCACCAATTCTTCGACATAGGAAAAAATAAATTTGTTATAAATAAAGCTATGTGATGAAAGGATGAATCAAAATGTTAGCGGAGGAAAAGGAAAAAAAACGTGTATATAAAAAATTACAAATAAATGGTGTGTTATTTTACATTGTTTTGGTGGCTGTGTTGGTTGGCGTATTTTTTCTGACCCGAGAGGAAGAGGCAGGGATTCCCAGACATATCGCGGGATTTTCTGTCACGCGGGTATTAACGGGCAGTATGCAAAGTGAGATACCCCAGCATTCTCTTATTATCACAAGGCAGGTAGATCCACAGGAAATCCGAGTGGGGGATGACATTACGTTTTTGGTCAGTGAAACCAGAACCATGACCCATCGTGTGATTTTGATTTATGAGGACTATCGGGATA
>WRBB01000008.1 GCA_009779895.1 Lachnospiraceae bacterium | reverse complement strand
TAGGAAGTGTGAAAAAGAATTAAATTCACTACAGCTTTATATCAAATCACAAAGCCCGCATACCCAATAACGGCATAGGTATGCGGGTCTTTTTGAACGTATGTTCTGTCAAAGTCGAGATACATTACTGTATCTAATAATACTAAACATCAAAAAAAAATTCAATAAGGAATTTTATTTATTTCTTAACAATTTATTTCTTAACAACGTTATTGCCTACAATTAACAATTTTTATTCTGATCCATTTCAGAAACTGAATAATCGGTAAGTTCGCCAATGATAATAGATATACATATAACAATTGATTCACCGTCAATGTTTGCACTGTAAAAATATTTGCCAACATCGGTATCATTAAAACCGCCGTAACCAAAACAACTCCCAGTAAGAATGCACCTGTCACAAAGGGATTGTTGAAAAATCGACTTGTAAATAAAATCGGCTTTTTAGATTTTGCATTATAACCATGAAGCAAACGTGATATACATAAGGTACCAAAAGCCATGGTCATACCCAATAAACGGTCGCCTTGAAGGCCAATGAGAAAAGCAACCACTGTCATCACGGCAATTACAAAACCCTCTAAAGCAATGCTGCGCAGAAAATCCCCCGTCATAATAGATTCATGCATTGGACGTGGTTTTTCTTCCATAACATCAGAACTATGAGGCTCCATACCCAAAGCAATGGCCGGCAAACTATCTGTCAATAAATTAATAAAGAGCAAATGGATGGCAGCAAATGGCACAGGCAATCCTGCAATCGAAGCAAAAAGCACAGTGACAATCGCCGCAAAGTTTCCGGAAAGTAAAAACTGAATGGCATTTTTAATATTTCGATACAAATTTCGCCCGTTTTCCACAGCTTTTACAATCGTCGCAAAATTGTCATCTGTCAATACCATCGCCGCTGCGTCCTTGGACACTTCACTTCCTGTAATACCCATCGCAACACCAATATTGGCTTGTTTTAAAGCCGGAGCATCATTGACACCATCCCCTGTCATCGCAACAATATTTTGCCGTTCCTGCCAAGCACGTACAATCCGAATTTTATGCTCCGGTGAAACACGAGCGTATACAGAAATCTTTGGCACAAACTCTTTCAATTCCGTATCACACATGCTTTCAATCACAGCACCCTCGCAAGCTTCTGCTTCATCCTCTAATATACCAATGCGCCTCGCAATTGCCGCTGCTGTAATTTTATGATCACCTGTAATCATAATTGGCCGAATGCCTGCTCTTTTACATTCTGCAACAGCATCCCTTGACTCTTCCCGTGGTGGATCCATCATAGAAATCAAACCAAGAAATGTTAGATTGCGTTCATCTTCTATTGATAAACCCTTATCCTTTGACACTTTCTTATAAGCAAAACCTAATACACGCAAACCATCTTTAGAAAATGCTAAGTTTATTTCCTCTATTTTTTTATAATCCTCAGCCCGGATTGGTCGCACACCTATCTCCGTCCAAATATTGTCAATTCTATCCAACAACACATCAAAGGCACCCTTTACAATCGCTATTCTTTCCCCATCAATGGTATGCATGGTAGACATCCGTTTGCGGTCACTGTCAAAAGGTACTTCACTTTCTCTTGGAAATGTCTCACGCGCTGCAATTACATCCATACCCATTTTCATAGGTAAATGAATCAAAGCTGTTTCTGTGGGATCACCCATTTCCACCTCATTTACATGGGTAGAGTCATTGCATAATATACTGGCCAAAACCAATTTATAATGGGTTTTGTTATGTATATCCACATCTGATGCAGAAATCCTTTGTTCATTGATATAATAATCCTCTACCGTCATTTTATTTTGCGTCAATGTCCCTGTTTTATCAGAACAAATAATCGAAACGCTACCCAAACCCTCCACAGCCTGCAATTTTCGAATAATGGCATTTTCCCGCGCCATTTTTTGCGTCCCAAAAGCCAATACGATGGTTACAATAGAACTCAATGCCTCAGGTATCGCTGCTACCGCCAAAGCAACCGCAAAGATAAAAGCATCCGCAAAATTGCCCACCCCATAACGAAACATATTGATGCCAAATAAAATAGCACAAAATACAATAATAATAATAGACAAACGTTTGCCAAACTGATCCAAACTAATTTGTAACGGTGTTCTTTTTTCAGAAGTGCTCTTTAGCAAACCGGCAATTTTCCCAACCTCTGTATCCATGCCTATACCCGTCACAACAAAAGTACCACGCCCATAGGTCACAAAACTACCGGAAAACAACATATTGACCCGGTCACCTAAGGGCACTTCTTCTGCAATCACCTCCGTCATTTTTTCCACAGCAAGACTTTCCCCTGTCATGGCACTTTCATCCACTTTCATACTTGCACAGGTGACAATACGTCCATCCGCCGGCACACAATCTCCTGCTTCTAATAATACAATGTCACCGACCGTCACCTCAGAGGCCGGAATTGGGGTCATATTCCCCGCTCGAAGTACCTTAGCCTCCGGTCCTGCCAGTTTTTTCAAACTATTCAAGGATGCCTCTGCTTTTAGGGTTTGAACAGTACCTAAAACCGCATTAATTGTAATAACAATCACAATAACAATGGCACTATGGGCATCTCCCATAAAACCGGAAATCGTTGCCGCTGCAATCAAAATAAGCACAAGAAAATCTAAAAACTGTTCCAAAAATATTTGAATCGGATGTTTTTTCTTTCCCTCTACCAATTCATTTGCTCCGTATTTCTCTTGATGCTCCTTGACCTCTTCCGCCGACAAAGGCGCAATATGTCCGTTTACTTGCCGTTTTACCTCATCAGCCGTTTGTTGATAAAATGTAAGCATAATAGCCCTCCTATATTGGGTGCCAAAAGCCTTGGATAAAAGAAAAAGACTTTTATTGCACCTTAATCGTATGCAATAAAAGTCTCACCATTTAATCACGAACCGGATAATAAGCATCGTCATGACGATTTCGCGAACATTGAAAAAAAACAAATGCTAGTTACTCCCTCTTATTAACCTAAATATATGCCCATTTCGAACAAATGTCAAGTATAATTTTACTCTACATTATCCAAGGACCATAGGATTTCACCCACATAGTTACCAACCCGTACTTGGCTTCCATTTGTATCCACAGACAAACCAGTGCGATTTAACTGATTCCAGCGATCCGAAATTCTTGTTTCACGTAAACTGTCTACATGATTTACATCTTCTCGATGAACAATAAGCCTATCCTGATTTAATACCATTGGAGCTTGCCCCTCTAAACGGTATACCAATCCATTCTCTATCGTATGGCCATGAACTACGTTATGTAAAGGCTCTATTATTTGTGCTGTTAAAATCCAATCCGAACGCCTGGTTCTTGTATCTGTCACAACCAATCCCAAACCGGTATAGTTCTGCCACATTTGACTAATTGCGCTGGGTGTTATAACGATACTGCCAAAATCAATCAAATCAGGAACAACTAAACTTAATTCACCTGTCAAAGGCAATACAAAATTGATGTCATAGTTATTAAGCGGATGATTGTGTATACTCACACCTCTGTATGTAATATTCAAAACATCTGTATTTTCCGGTGGCAAAAACGCCAGGCTTGCCCTATTTCCATAAAACAGCACATCTGTCAAATAAAGATTTCCATAAAAACCCGCTTCCATTTCCGGCTCATAGATATAATCTTCTGTGAAAATGGCACCACCGTCTCCTGTGGCTCTATTACCCCGCATTTCCGCATCCGTCATTCGAATCACAGAACCTGTTGGCGCATAAATACCACCGCCGTTTTCCAAAGCTACATTATCGGAAATTCGACTGTTGGCACCAATGACCACTTCACTTCCGACATTTACATAAATACCGCCACCATATTGACGGCTGACATTTCCACTTATGGAACTGGTGCCACTCATATTGAGTCTTCCCTTTCCAAGAAATAAGCCACCACCTCTGGCACTTCCCAAATTAGGAGTGCTGGCATTGTTTCTATCTATGCTACTATTTCCATTCATATTTACAATAAATGTACCCGTGCCCAGAGGAGAAAAATGTAAACCTGCACCATCTGTGCTTGTATAATTTTCATTCAAACTACTATCATTGATATTGATTGTAGCAAAACGAGGTGCATAAATACTGGCTCCCTCCAATTCAGAGCGATTTCCATTAATTGAACTATTGGTCATTGTAAATATTTCATTGGCATTGACCAAAACCGGTGGTGTTTCCACAAAGATACCGCCACCTTGTCCAATCTCTGCCGTATTATTCAAAAAGTGAGTGTTTGCCATGCCATTAAAAATAACATCCGATTCAATATAAATACCGCCACCATTTCTTATCGCAGTATTATTTTGGAAAGTCCTTGTGTTGGCATTGCTTATATTCACAGCCGGTCGGTTTGCCAATGGAATCGGTTGCCCAATCACTGTAAAACCTACATACATACCACCACCATCTAAGCCGGCATGATTATCTTCAATCAACATAGAGTTTAATGTCATATTAAAATTGTGAACCCCATTAGAACCTAACGCTGTCGCTGTTTGACGAATGGTACTTCGCGGTCTAAAGTAAATACCACCACCACGTTCTGTGGCAATTCCACCACGGAAAACACCGTCGTTGATTGTAAAGTTGATATTATTGGTTCTAACCGCAGCAGCTGCACCATTAGTCGCAACCATATTGGGTGTGAAATTTAAAACGCCACCATTTACCACCGGATTTTCCCGTCCAAGAATCGTACCACCATTCATAACAAAGTTGATTGTATTTGTTCTTGTTGCCGTACCTGTCGTCGCCGTACCTGCTGCTGTCATATTGGGTGTTACGTCCAAGCCATTTCCAAACGTTGCATTGTCTGAAATTGTAAAGTGGAAATTGTTTGCCCGCGCACCGGTACCGGCACCAGCAAGATTCATAGCCGGAGCAATTCTATAATCGCCTAATATTTGTGCATCTCCACCTATATTTAACCTTAGATTTGCATTTGCTCCGCCCGTTCCACCTGTTGTCATTGAAATATTGGGCTCATAATATAAATCATAAACAACTGCATCTCCAGCTACCAAAAACATATTTTCCGGCATCGTACCGGATGCAGAACCACTTACCGTTGGTGCAAAAAACACACCGGCGCCTCTAGGTGCCACATTGTTACGGATGATACCACCCGTAATCCTAACATCAGGCATAGCATTTACATTGGTAAAAGCGGTTGAGTTTCGAACAAGACCAATACCACCACCGGAAACATGAGCTGTATTGCCGTCGATAATACCACCGAACATATTCACTGTAATTGGCATAGTACCATCTTGTGCTGCTTGTGTACCGGCACCAATACCACCACCGCTACTAACCGCTGTATTGTCTCTGATTTCCCCGCCATAAAGATTGAGAACACCTTGTTGGAAGAAAATACCGCCGCCACCGCCTTGTAGAAAGGCTGCTTCAGGTGAACCCTGGGTTCCGCTTGCTGTATTATCCCGGATAACACCTGCAAAAATATTCAAAACCGGGTCAGTCCCGCCGCCGCCGCGCATAACAATGCCACCACCGGATTGACGTGCTTCATTATAAGCAATCAAAGTAGGATTTGCCAACGCTGTTTCTCTGGCAAAACCTTCCGGTGCCATATTGGGATCACGTAACTCCAGCACTGCATTTTGATGGTTATTTACACCACCACCATGACGTGCCCAATTGTTAATAATGGAACCGCCATATATATTGATTCGACCAAAGCTCTCAACGCCACCGCCATCGCCACCGCTGGCCATTGCACGATTGTTGTCAAGACTACCTCCATACATATTAAAAATAGAATTGTGCCCTGCACCAATCCCGGCTCCACCACGGCCACCGGCAGGTCCGCCAACAGTATTATTATATATCGTACCACCAAACATATTAAATGTACTTGCTGCGGCTAATGTCGTACCTGTTCCTTGCCCTACAGAAAATACGGCTCCGCCAAGCTCTACGGAATGGCTGCCGGATATGGTACCACCAAACAGATTAAACACACCCAAATTGGCCACGGCTCCGCCACCGCTTGTACTACTATTGGGAGAACCGGATGTTGCAACATGGTTTCTGGTGAGCACTTGATTGCCATGCATAACACCACCATACATATCAAATTGTGCTTTCCCTGTCGCAGATGTACTACCTTCTATAAACACAGCACCTCCTCTGGACGGTGTTCCGCCAGCTGCTGCATTCTCATCCATCCTACCCGATAACATCACAAATCGGCCACCGGTATTTACACGCACGCCACCACCATCAACCTGTCTGTTTTGATTGATGTTTCCGCCATTTAAAATCAATGTTCCAGTACTATTTACTATGACCCCACCACCGGCCGTGGTATTTACAGCTGCGCGCCGTAAAGTCACACCACTCCCAATGGTTAATGTTGCATCACCGCCCACTTGAAAATGACGTGCTGTGGTAGTCGTAATCGCATAATCTGCTTCAGATTGGATCACAATATTCCTGCCGCTTCCAACAATCCTGCCATTTGCAGCGGATGGAGCTGTCGTAGTCATAGGAATATTTGCTGTAATATTTATCACCCATGGTTGACTCGCATTAACAGGCGCAGCAAGAAGTGCCGCATGTAACTCAGCCACCGTCCCTGCATTTATATCTACATTTGGCTCCAAAACACGCATCTCAAATCCCATCGGTGTCGTCAGTTCTTCCGACACAACAGGTGCAGGCTCGTAAGCCTTTGGCTCGTAAACCTCCGCTTCGTAATCTGCTTCGTAAACGCCCGCATTGTAAGCCTTATCTTCGTAAGTCTTATCCTCGTAAAGCTCGTCGTTATAAGTTTCTTCACCATGAACTTCTAAAAAATTGTCAATACTCTCATCCGCCCACAATACCGCAGGCACAAATGTTAAGAGTAATGCCAACAAGATAGCTAGTCCCGTAAAAAACTGAAGCCTTTTCTTTCTTTTTCGCATCTTTCTCACCTCTGAAACCGTACCACCTTTCCCTATCTTTCCCTATCTTTCCCTATCTTTCCCTGAGTTCTTACGTAATAAACTCATTTAATATTACAAGTATGTAACATAATTATGCATTTTCTTAATAACTTCGTCAACTCCAATTATTGTTTCCTTATAACTTTTTTTGACACAAAAAGGCCACAATCCACGTGTTTATCAAGATTGCAGCCTTTATATATTTTTTTATGTAATATTTTCTTAAAGATATATTTTTAATAAAGTTTTTATAAATACCTTTTTCTTACACAACTCCCTGTATTGTCATAGTGGTTGCAATTTTCTCAAAGCCGGCAATATTTGCACCAATTACGTAGTTGCCCGCAAATCCATATTTTTCTGCTGCTGCTGCCATGTTATGGGTAATGGCAACCATAATTTCTTTTAATTTACCATCTACTTCTTCAAAGCTCCAATTCAATCTGCCACTGTTTTGTGACATTTCCAAAGCCGAAACCGCTACACCACCGGCATTTGCCGCCTTGCCAGGGGCAAAAAGTACACCATGAGCAAGAAAATATTCTGTTGCATCTAAACTTGTAGGCATATTTGCGCCCTCTCCCACTGCAATGCAACCATTGGCAACCAAAGCCTTGGCATCCTCTAAAAGCAACTCATTTTGGGTTGCACAAGGCAAAGCAATATCCACTTTTACTGACCAAACGCCCTTGCCCGTATGATAGACAGCATTGGGGCGAAGATTTACATATTCACTTAAACGAGCCCGTTTCACTTCCTTAATTTCTTTTAACGCAAGCAAGTCAATGCCTTCAGAATCATACACCCAACCAGTCGAATCACTGGCCGTTACTACTTTCGCTCCCATTTCCTGTGCTTTTTGGATCGCATAGGTTGCAACATTGCCCGAACCGGATACCGCAATGGTCTTACCTGCAATCTCAATGCCGTTGATACTTAACATTTCTTTTGTCAAATATAGTAAACCATAACCCGTCGCCTCCGTTCGTGCCAACGATCCGCCATAAGTCAAACCTTTGCCTGTGAGGACACCCTCATAAACATTTTTGAGGCGTTTATATTGACCAAACATATAACCAATTTCTCTGGCACCGGTGCCAATATCACCGGCCGGTACATCCGTATCTGCACCAATATATCTTGACAATTCCGTCATAAAACTTTGGCAAAAAGCCATCACTTCCCTATCTGATTTTCCCTTTGGGTCAAAGTCAGCACCACCCTTGCCGCCACCTATCGGCAAACCCGTCAAAGAATTTTTAAAAATTTGTTCAAAACCCAAAAATTTGATAATCCCTAAATTCACGGAGGGATGCAGCCGCAAACCGCCTTTATAAGGCCCAATGGCACTGTTAAATTGAACACGATAACCGGTATTTACCTGAACCTGCCCGGAATCATCCACCCAGGGTACACGAAACTTAAACTGTCGTTCCGGCTCTACCAAACGCTCCAACAAAGCATCTCTTCTAAAATTCTCTTCATTGGCCGCAACCACCACGCGCAAAGACTCTAACACTTCTTTTACCGCTTGATGGAATTCCGGTTCCGCCGGGTTTTTGACAATAACACGTTCCATTACCTCATCAATATAAGACATTTATTTTCCTCCTTATGCATAACAATTGTAACTACATCCATTTTTTTACATATAATTTATCACCACCGATACCGCGATCAAAATATGACATATATAATACAAAGGCATAATCGCTTTATTCAACTGGTTATGCTCATATAATTCCCGAAACGCAATCATAAAGTCCGATATGACCAAACATACCACCGCTGCCAAAAATACCCAACGTGAAGCAATATTGCTAACACCATACACTGCTGCCGCCAAAGTCAAACATGAAATCGCAATGTATAAGCATCCCGCCACTGCTAATTTTTTATTTTTTTTCATTCTTGGCGTTGGTAAAAGCACAATATAAAAAAAGCCCAAAAACGGCACCAATAAAATCAAAAAAGGCAACCAAGAAAAACCACTGCTTTTGATAATATAAATCAAAAAGAAAATATGCGCAACCGTAAAAGCCGGAATTCCCAACAGCAATTTTCGATCTGCTTTTTGCGTTTTCATAATCAAATCACCCAAAATGGAAACCAAAAAAGCAATCACCAAAAACCATAAAATTCCCTGTTCTTCTCCTGTTAAAAAGAATACAATCATACAGATTAACGCACAAGAACAGGCCACTGACTCAATCAGCCAGAGTATGTTTTTCTTTTTAATTCTTCTCCAAGCATACGCAATGATAGCAATGATTGTTGGTACCAATGGCATCAAGTAAAAACTATTCCAAGTCATCATCATTCTAATGCTCCCACGATTTTATGTGGCACATAAAGTTCCTCTAAATAACCAATGTCTTCCATAGGGGTACCACGATCAAAACGGTGAATAATATATAAATCCAAATAATCTGTTCCCAACCGATTTAAAGTTCCATCTATTTCCTTTGCAATCGCCGTGGCACGCAAATTGCCTGGATTAAAATATACTTTACTGGCAAGAACTATTTTATCCCGTCTGGTATGCTTTTTAATTGCCTTACCTAAGTAAACTTCACTTGTACCCTCTGAATAGGTATTTGCAGTATCAAAAAAATTAATACCCAAATCCAAAGCTGCTTTAATTAATGTTTCACTTTCTTCTTCATTTAAAGTCCAGTCATGCATCGTACCGGCCTTACCATAACTCATGCAGCCTGCACAAATTTGTGATACCTTAATATTTGAATTTCCCAGTTTTATATATTTCACCCTGCATTCTCCATAATTTTTTAATAACCACACTGTTTATTTCATTATAAATAAAAGCAGCCACCACCTACAAATTCCCGCAACAATGATGTACTCGGTATATTTTCACTGCTAATCCCAACAAAATAATCAAAAAACTTCAACAATTTTTTTGCCTCTACATAAGCAGGATCATCTTTTTCAATGGCAAACAGCAAAGGCTCCACATATTGTTTTAACACTGCCAATTCATAAGGCAGTGAAGAGTTGAACATAATATCCGCCTCCTCTTGGAATGGAAAGATATATTGCTCCTCCCCTCGTTTTACCGATGCCCACATATTGATGGTAGCTGACGCAGAGATACCCCTTGTCCTTGTATCTCTCACAATCCGGCGAACCAAGCGCCCTTCTCGTGATGGTATCATATTATGCTCATCTACTTTCAACTGTGTCAATGGACTAATGTATATTTTAAATTTATGATCATCACTTAAACTTGCCGTCAGTTTTGGATTCAAACAATGAATCCCCTCAATCACAAGCACATCATGCTCACCCAATTGTTTTGTATTTTTGGGATCATAATGTCTTTTCCCCTTTTTAAAGTCAAACGTAGGTAACACCACTTCTTTTCCAAGCAACAAATCTGCCATGTCTTTATTAAAACTATCAATATCAATGGCTTCAATACACTCAAAGTTATAGTTTCCGTCTTCATCTTTTGGTGTTTTTTCCCTATCCACAAAATAATTGTCCACACCAATCGGGTGAGGCATCATACCGTTGGTTCTAAGCTGAATGGATAAACGATGGGAAAATGTTGTTTTACCGGAGGAAGAGGGGCCGGCAATCAAAACAAACTTTGTGCCCGCACGATTGGCAATTTCTCTGGCAATATCCGCAATCTGCCGCTCATGGTAAGCCTCTTGCACCAATACCATCTCCCGCATATCCGTGTGGGTAATCATATCATTGAGCGCACCAACCGTTCTGATTTTTTGTTCATCACCCCATACAACAGACTTCTGACGCACCTTAAACAATTTCATGCTCGGCTGAAAAGGCGGCACAACATGAGAGTTTTCTTTGGTCGGCATTTGCAAGGTGAAACCATCATCAAATACATGTAATGCAAACTTATCCAAATAACTGGTATTTGGTACCATATAACCATAAAAATAATCTTCAAATTCATTGATGCTATAAATATTTACTGTAGAAACCCGACGATATTTAAACAGCCGCTCTTTGTCATACATTTGATGCTTGTGGAATAATTGCAAGGCATCTTCCGTATGTATGCTTCGCTTACCGATTGGGATTTTTGCTTCCACCAACTCTTTCATACGAGCAGATACCTGCCTGATAAATTCCGCACTGACTGCCACATCACCCTCTACCGTACAGTAATAACCTGCACCAACAGAAAAATGAATCCGTACCCGCTCTACTCTATCATGCCCCCCCACATCATGGACGGCTTTAATCATAAGCATACACATACTACGACGAAATGTTTCAAAACCATTGTTATCCGCAGTCGTCACAAATGTTAAAGCGCAGTCACCTTTCAATTTCCTCCGTAATTCCTGCAAGCGATAGCCATTTTCCATGACCAACACAATCTTGTTTTCATAGTCATTCTGGAAATCTTCTGCGATTGTTTGATAAGAAGTATCCTTTGCGTATTGCTTTGTGACCTCACCAATTGTTACGTTAAAAAGTTTCATACGTGTTTTACTTCCCTTCTCATTTTTTATTATTGTTATCTAACTTGAAACGGTTGCTTAATCCGAGCTGTTTTAATTTCCAAGTTCCTATTTTTATTTAATAAAAAATCTCTTATGTCTGCAATAAAAATGGACTCTGTACCATAATGCCCCGCATCAATAACTGCAAGGCCTTTCTCCAGGGCATCTATTCCATCATGATGACCAATATCCCCCGTCACCAGCACATCAGCACCTTTTTTTATTGCCGACGCAATCACGCTTTTCCCTGAGCCCGGTGAAACTGCCAAACGCAATATATCCTTATCCAAATCACCAAATACTTTTACATTGTCTAAAATAAACGCATCTTTTACCAGCTCACAACATTCTTTTAAGGTAATGAATCTAGGTAATTCCGCAATTTTTCCAATCCCTCTGGTTTCACCGTCTAAAAATATCGTTTCTTCCAAAACCAAACCGTCATGCAAGCCCAATACGTCACTTGCCAAATCCGCCATACGCATCACATCATAGTTTGTATGCAAAGCAAAACAAGCTATATCATTTTGAATCAAATCAATCAGTTTTTGTCCAATCCCATCTCCGCTATTTATCACTTTCAGCGGTGTAAGCAACAAAGGATGATGGGTAATCAACATGTCTGCCTGCCAAGTAATTGCTTCTTTGATGATTTCATCCGTCGCATCCAAAGCTACAAATATCTTCTTTACTTCCTTTTTAAATCGCCCGCACAACAAACCTACATTGTCAAAATCCAAGGCCGTTTCACTTGGGAATGCTTGTTCAAATAGTTTTATTAACTCACGACATGTCATAATATTGTAACCCTTCTTCAATTAATTTCCACTCTTTTTTTAATTCTTTCTTACGCGTACAAATTGCCTCGCCTTGTCTATGCGCCAACTCTTTTATCACTTTACCTTTGATGGTTTTTTTCCACAATAAATACTCTTTTAATACAGGATGTTGTTGCGCTAAGAGCAATTTTCCATAAGTGATTTCCACCTCTGACCAGGCACACATATCCTTATTCGCAAAACACACAGGCGCAACTTTCATCATCGGGTAATACTTCCCCCCATCAAAGACCATCTCTTCTGCCAGAAATGAAAACCCTTGATCCAACAAAAAAGCACGCACCTTATAAAGCTCTGACTGGGGTTGTAAAATAAATTCTTTCACACTTCCAAGCAAGGTCCGGCTGGCTGAGAGAATATCCATAAGCAAACCACCACCCATACCGGCAATGACCACACTTTCTACCTTATAATCTTCTAGTGCACGCAAACCATCTGACAAACAGGTTTCTATTTGCTTTTCCAAACCAAAAGTTTTAATATTTTCACGTGCTATCTGCAAAGGACCTTTGTTGATATCCATTGCAAGAGCCTTTGGAACAATGCCACGTTCTACCAAAGCAATCGGAACATAAGCGTGATCTGTACCAATATCTGCAACAAACATACCTTGACTAACCAAATTGGCCACGGCATCCAACCGAAGTGATAATTTAATTTTCATCTTAGTCCAAATAATCCCGCAATTTGCGACTGCGACTGGGATGCCGTAACTTTCTCAAAGCCTTTGCCTCAATCTGGCGAATTCGCTCTCTGGTTACATCAAACTCCCGACCAACTTCTTCCAATGTTCTGGCGCGTCCATCATTCATACCAAAACGCAAACGCAATACTTTCTGCTCTCTTTCCGTTAACGTATCCAAAACCCCATCCAGCTGCTCTTTTAATAATGTCTGAGCCGCTGCCTCAACCGGTACAGGCACATTGTCATCTTGAATAAAATCACCCAGATGGCTATCTTCTTCTTCCCCGATTGGTGTTTCTAAGGAAACAGGTTCTTGCGATATTTTCAAGATTTCCCGTACACGTTCCACGGGCATATCCAACTCTTTGGCAATCTCTTCCGGGGATGGCTCTCTGCCTAATTCTTGCAGCAACTGACGAGACACGCGAATCAATTTGTTGATGGTCTCCACCATATGCACCGGAATACGAATGGTTCTAGCCTGATCCGCAATGGCTCTGGTGATGGCTTGTCGAATCCACCATGTAGCATAGGTACTAAATTTATATCCTTTGTGATAATCAAATTTTTCAACCGCTTTAATCAGTCCTAAATTTCCCTCTTGAATCAAATCCAAAAAAAGCATACCTCTACCTACATAACGCTTCGCAATACTTACAACCAGACGCAAATTGGCTTCCGCCAATTCCTTTTTTGCATCTTCATCTCCCTCTTCCATGCGCTTTGCCAACTCAATTTCTCTGTCTACATTAAGCAAAGGTACTTTTCCGATTTCCTTTAAATACATCCGCACCGGATCTTCGATGCTAATGCCATCCGGTACAGTTAAATCAATGTTTTCCACATCAACTTCATCTTCACTGGCAATCAATGCTTCTACATCGACTTCTTCCTCATCACTGGTAATTCTAAGGACGTCGATTTTATTGGCCTCCAAATGCTCAAAAACCGTTTCCATTTGATCTGTGTCCAATCCCATATCACCAAAAAAATCATTAATCTCTTGAATTTCCAAGATATTTTTCTTTTTTTTCCCAATGATAAGCAATTCCTTTAGGCGTTCCTCAAATAATAAGTTTTGCTCTTCCATCATACCTTAACTCTCCTTTATAAACTCTTCCAATTTGCGTTTTTCTATCATTATATTTTGCAAGCCTACCATATCTGTTGGTGCAAGCTGTTTGGTTTGCGCATCTATACTACCTTTTTTCACAATAACAATGGTTTCCCGCAAAGCTTGTTTTTTCTCCTCCGGTCCATCCAATTGAACAATCATAGAATGAAATAAGGATGCCACTTCTATATGCTCTGATTCCGCCGAAAAATAATTCAATATTTGAGAGGGGTTAACCTCACCTTTTTCATACTGCGCATATAGTAACTCAGCAACAGTTCGATAGAGCTCTTTTGTAAAATCAGCCGGCTGAACCAACCGTCGCACAATTTCAAAGAATGTCTTATCCTCCATCACCAAAGTCAATAATGCTTTTTGTGCTTTTAAAAGACCTGCTTCCGTTTTATTTTTGGGCCGCGTTTCGTCAGCCGGATGCGCCACATAACTTTGTTTGGGACGATTAACCGGTTTTATCATGTTTTCTTTCATAGCCGTATTTGTCACCAATTTCTTTAAACTATCTACCGCTATGCCATAATATTTCGCCACCGCCTCTATATAATTGCTCCGCTCCAACTCTTCTTCAAAAACCAAAAGCTTTTTTGCTACTTCTTGGAAAAACCCCGTTTTGCCTTCCGGTGTTGTCATTTGAAACGCTTTTTCCAAAACAGTCAGGCTAAACATAAATCCATTTTGCGCCTCTGTGATACGTTTTTCAAATGCTTCTGTCCCCAATGCTTTTAAGAAATCATCCGGATCCTTATAAGGTTCCATGCGAATGATTTTCGTAGAAATACCTACCTCACGCAAAATCGGAATACCCCGAAGTGCTGCTCTTGTACCTGCTTCATCGCTATCATAAGTCAAATATACCTCATTTACATAACGCTTAATCAAATTGGCATGGCCATGGGTTAAAGCCGTACCCAAAGTAGCAATTGCATTGGTAAAACCATACTGATGCAAGGCGATTACATCTAAATAACCCTCACATACAAAAAAGAACGGCCTCCTAGAGGTTCTCGCCCGATTTAAACCATATAAATTGCGACTTTTATCAAAAATCAAGGTTTCCGGAGAGTTTAAATATTTCGGTTTACCCTCTCCCATCACACGACCGCCAAAACCAATAACCCGACTATTGCTATCCATAATGGGGAACATCACCCGATTCCAAAACCTATCATAAACACCTTGTTTTTCATCGGCTTGAATCAAGCCCGCCTGTCGCAATAACTCTTCCGTATGCCCCTGTTCTCTTAAATATTTGTATAAGTCATCACTGTATTGATTTGAATAACCCAAACCAAAGACTTTCACCATCTCCGGACGAATCTCTCTCTCTTTGATATATTGCAACGCATACTGCCCCTGCGCACTTTGCAATTGCATATAAAAATAACGCGCCGCCTGCTTATTAATCTCAAATAATATTGCTTTTAAATCTGCCTTTTCCCTTGCCTCTTTAGAATATTCAATTTCCGGCAATTTTATTCCTGCACGATCTGCCAGAAATTTAATCGCCTCAACAAAAGTAAAATTTTCATATTGCATAATAAATGTAAAAACATTACCACCTGCCCCGCAACCAAAACAATAATACATCTGCTTTCCACGAGACACCGAAAACGAGGGAGATTTTTCGTTGTGAAAAGGGCAAAGACCAAAATGGGAGCCACCTTTTTTTTCCAGGCGAACATATGCAGAAATCACATCTACTATGTCACTACTTGTCCGAATTTCTTCAATCACTTCTTCCGGATAATACATAGGACTCCTTTCCGCACGTTCGTTGTTCTCCGATTGTAACTGCCATGTAGTAGTTATTCTGTGAAGAAAAGTAATTTCCTTTTTTTCTCTTAAAAAATTATCACATCAATTACAAACCCACCGAACTTAACCCAGCAATACCTCCGCCTCTTTTACATTTTGAATCACCGGCACACCAAAGGGACAACGCACTTCACAATGGCCGCATTCCACACAACTTGCATGAGCCAAAGCGGCATACTCCATCTGCATAGAAGCAGATATATGCTCCAAATCTAATCGTGCCGTATCCAATAATCTATGTATCGCTGCAATGTCAATCTCAACGGGACAAGGTTGACAATGGCTACAATAAACACAACTACCTTTAAAATCATTTCGCACACGACTCAAAACTTCTGCGTAGTCCTTTTTTCTATCATCCACTGAAAAATATTGCATCACGTCATGCATCTGCGCAGCGGTCTGACAACCGGGCAAAACACTGGCCACCGCCGGACGGGACAAGGCATAGTGAATACATTGATGTACGGTTAAGGGCTGCGCATAAGGTGTGTGTTCTGCCGAAAGCAGCTTTGTCGCACCAAAAGCTTTCATCACCGTAATCCCAATTTGCTTTTGTGTACAGATTCGATACAATTCCGCACGTTTTGGATCAATCCCCCGAAACAAATCACTGCCAAATCCTTTCTCTGAATAATCAAATACATAATATTCCGCGGGCAACATATCAAAAGCGGGATTGATGCTAAATAGCATCATTTCCGGTACACCTGTTTCAATGACTTTCATCGCTGTAACAGGGCTATGTGAACTAAATCCAATATGATGGATATCCCCTTGTTTCTTTAATTGCTCCACATAAGTCACAAAACCTGTTTCAAAAACACCTTTATAGTCCTCTTCTGAATCAATAAAAAACAACATACCAAAATCAATATAACCAAATTTCCGTAGCAACGCCTCAAAGTATTTCTTCACTGTAGGCAAATCCCGGCTAATATCATACTGCTGATTTATGTCTGTTGCCCCAATATGTCCTTGTATCATAATATCCTTACGTCTGTTGCCCAATGCCTTAACAATATGATCACGAATTTCTTCACCGGGCATAAATACATCAAATAGATTCACATCATGAGCCAAGGCTGCATCAATGGTTTCTTTGACCTGCTCATAAGGTTTTCGATCCAAATGCTCACATCCCAAACCAATTACACTGGCTTTTTTTCCTGTTTTTCCTATCTGTCGATATTGCATGATTTGTTCCATATTAATCCACCTTTACATCCAATCAGAATCCATAACCACCCTGTCTTTATGAATCTCCACGCACGGTATTTCCACGCGTTTCACTTCCTGCATCAACTTATAAATTTCTTCCTTTACCACATAAGTATCTATCAGCAAATCTGCAATTCCCTGTTTCTTTGGTGTAAATCCCGCTACCACATACAAGGCTCCAAAAGGTATCGCTTGCAAGATATACCGCCCTACACCCTCACGTAGAAGTACGATTCCCCAAGACAATTTTTCTTTATCCTTGCCCACAACACGCAGACCAAAAATCATCTTACCGATGGTTTGACCGTTGCTTAATTTCGTCAGCAAAACAAAATATGCTAGAAATAAAAGTAAACCCAAGGCCCCGTACAAAGTCAAAATCCCGGAACCTCTTGAAATGGACAACATTCGAAATAAACTACCTAAAAGTCCACCCGTTAAGGCTGATATTAACAATATATCAACCAAATAAGCAAAAAAACGTAACCAAAAACCGGCATACATCATATGTGAATATTTATCCATACTATCTACCTCCATAAATCATCATCAATCTAGGAGCACGATTGGTATCCAAAGCACGTGCCAATTGTTCATTGATATTGTTATTCCCACCAAGCAAATTAGATAAATGAAAACCAAACAAAGATGAAAATGTATCAGAAGCATCATAAAAACGAATTACTTGCGCATTTTGATTGCCAATTGTATCTTTCATAGCATCAATTGCATCCTCTATTTCACCTAATTCATCTATCATGCCCAACTCTAATGCTTGCAAACCATCTACAATACGTCCATCCGCGAAAGTCCTTACTTCTGCTTCACTCATGCCACGTCCTTCTGCAATAATACGTACAAATTCGTCCTGCATATTATCCACCATGCTTTGCATGATTGCTTCTTCTTCGTCTGTTACGGGCCGATATGGGCTAAAAATATCCTTATGATCACCACTTGTTACTGTCATATCACTCACCCCAAACCGTTCCATCAGTCCGGTAAAATTCAAAGAAGAAAAAATCACACCAATTGATGCCGTCAAGGTTTCCGGAGTAGCAAAGATTCTATCTGCCCCCACAGAAATATAATATCCTCCTGAAGCTGCCATAGAACCAAAAGACGCATAGATAGGAATTTCATAATTTTCTTGCAAATAATCCAAACGACGTTTGATTTGTGCTGACTCATAAACGCCTCCACCTGGTGAATTTACAAATAATACCACTCCACGAATGGTTGCATCCGCAGCAATTACCTCCAACGATTCTAAAAATAAATCGTGATTATAAGTAGCTGTATCAAAAATGGAAGTACCACCACCACTGATAATCGCACCATCTACTCGCAAAACCGCAATCTGTTCTAAAGGATTCCCAGAGCGTTCTACCTGTGTACCTAAATCACTACCTGTACCTAATATATCCATAAAATTCACACCACTCTCTTCGATACTCACAGTGGCAAACAAACTCACCAACTGAATGATAACCGAAAAGAATAACACCACTGTCGCAATTCCAATTGCTGCCCATCTTTTTCCATTCATTAATAATCTCTCCTTTTTTAATATGATTTACTTTGAAAAATTTCCATATATCTAAGGTCGCGACTTATTTCCGCTTCCATCCCGCTTCGCCACTTTTAAACGATTCAAAGATATTTGCTTATCCTTGTAAATCCCCTTACTTTCTATACCCTCCTCAATCAAATATATTTGTTCTACCACATCATCTTTGCGCAATTTTATACCGCGTACACCAACGGCGTTTTTCTTCTTTTCAGATACTTCACATACCGGAAAACGCAGAAAATAACCTGATTTTGTTTGTAGAACCAAATGCTTATCCAAGGCAATCAAAGTCACAGCAATCACCTCGTCATTTTCTTGTAATTTGGTAGCTCCAATCATACGTTTTGCCACTTGAAACTCACTGCCTGCCACCACTTTGACCCAACCCTTTGCTGTGGCAAACAAAAATTTTCCAAAATATAATTGTTGGTCATCATATACCGCTACGATTTGCTCTTCATTGCTTTGATAAGTACTTACATTATCAATGGGAGTACCTTTATCCCGCAGTTTTCCAAAAGGCAAGTCCAACACTTTAATCTGATGCATTTTTCCGGCACTGCCAAAAACACAGATTTTTCCGGTATTCTTACAAGAAACAACGTATTTATTCTCTGCATCTGCCGATTCTTTATTTCGCTCATATAGGCTTAAATCAATCACTTTTGCATAACCAAAACGATCCATCAAAAATACCACGTCCTGCTCTTCTATTTGTTTTTCTTCAAAAACCGCCGCCTGTGCATTTTCAATGACCGTTTTACGTTTTCTCGCAAATTCTTTTTTATATGCTTCCAACTCAAACACAATCAGTTCTGACATGGAATCATAATGATCCAATATATCCCGATAGCGCAAAATATTTTCCAAGGTCTTTTTATGCTCCTGCTCCAAAGCCTCTATTTCCAAACCAATCAAGCGATGCAAACGCATATCTAAAATGGCTTGTGCCTGCCGCTCTGTAAAACGAAGTAAACCTGCCATTTTTTTGCTGATATTGGACTTAAATTTAATGGTAGCGGTTTCACCATGTATTAAGCAAGCCTTGGCCTCCTGTACATTTTGACTGCCACGCAAAATTTCAATAATCAAGTCAATCACATTACAAGCCTTAATCAAACCCTCCTGTACTTCCTTGCGTTCTTCCTCCGCTTGCAATAAGGTTTTATATTTCCTTGTCGTCAATTCAAATTGGAAATCAACAAAATGTTCAATCAAAGACTTTAGACCCAAAACTTCCGGGCGACCATTGGCGACTGTGAGCATATTTACCCCAAACGTATCCTCCAAACGCGTCTTTTTATAAAGCATATTTTCCAAATTTTCTGTATCAGCACCACGTTTTAACTCCAACACAATGCGAATGCCATCTTTTGAAGATTGATTGGAAATATCTACGATATCCGTGGTCTTTTTATTTTCTACCAAATGATAAACATCATTCAAAAACTTACCAATGCCATTGCCAATCATTGTATAAGGAATCTCGGAAATGACCATCTGCTTTTTGCCACCTTTTAATTCCTCTATTTCTACCTTACCACGGATGCGCACCCTACCTTGCCCCGATTCATAAATACTCAATAAATCATCTTTATTGACCACACTACCACCTGTGGGAAAATCAGGTCCTTTTAAATATTTCATCAAACCACGTGTTGTGATTTCATTATTTTTCATATAAGCAATCACAGCCTGAATCACTTCCCCCAAATTATGAGATGGAATACTGGTTGCCATACCAACGGCAATCCCCTCCGCACCATTAACCAACAAATTGGGTACACGGACAGGCAAAACCACCGGCTCTTTTTCTGTTTCATCAAAATTAGGCGCATAATCTATAATCTTTTTATCCAAATCAGCCAGATAAATGTCTTGGGTATACTTGGTCAAACGCGCCTCGGTATAACGCATCGCCGCCGCACCATCACCCTCGATAGAGCCAAAGTTGCCATGACCATCTGCCAAAATCATGCCCCGCTTAAATCCTTGCGCCATCACAACCAACGCCTCATAAATGGAGCTATCTCCATGAGGATGATATTTTCCCATGGTATCCCCGACGATACGAGCACATTTTCGATAAGGTCTATCATAACGTAAACCCAATTCATACATAGCGAATAACGTTCTGCGTTGTACAGGTTTTAAGCCATCCCGAACATCAGGCAAAGCCCTTGCAATAATTACACTCATGGCATAATCTATATAAGACTTTTTCATAATCTCAGCGTAATCGGTTTTAATGACCTGTGTATCTAAATTTCTTTGTGAACTCAATGTTATCTCCCATCTTTTTGCGCATTTTAAATGTCTAACTCCGCTTCCATCGCATTTTCATAGATAAAAGCACGCCTTGGCGGCACTTCACTACCCATTAACATCTCTGTGATTTCAGAGGCCATCCGCACATCTTCAATTTCTACCAGCTTTAAGGTTCTGCTCTCAGGGTTTAAAGTAGTCTCCCACAATTGTCCTGCATCCATCTCACCTAAACCCTTATATCTTTGTAAAGTAAATGACTGATCTTGATTGGCTCTTCGATATCTCTCCAATTCCTTGTCATCATATAAGTAGGATTCCTCTCCTTTTTTTGGCATTACTTTATAAAGGGGTGGCATGGCTACATAAACATGCCCATTAAAAATCAATTCCGGCATAAAGCGATAAAACAGAGTCAACAGCAATGTAGAAATATGTGCACCATCTACATCTGCATCAGCCATAATGATGATTTTTCCATACCGCAATTTGCTAATATCAAAATCATTGCCATAACCCTCAGAAAAACCACAACCAAACGCATTTATCATGGTTTTGATTTCTGCATTGGCAAGAATCTTATCAATGCTGGCCTTTTCCACATTTAAAATTTTTCCACGGATGGGCAAAATCGCTTGGAAATTTCGATTTCGTGCCGTTTTTGCAGAACCACCGGCCGAATCACCCTCCACAATAAAAATCTCGCATTTATCCGCATCACGGCTTTCACAATTTGCCAACTTACCATTGCTATCAAAAGAGTACTTCTGCTTTGTCAGTAAATTGGTTCTAGTTCGCTCTTCCGTCTTGCGAATTTTCGCCGCTTTTTCCGCACATTCCAACACCTTTTTCAAAGTTTCCACATTGCGATCAAAATATAATGTTGTCTCATCCCCGGCTACCTTGGCCGTAGCTTTAGAAGCATCCGGATTATCCAATTTGGTTTTTGTTTGTCCCTCAAAACGTGGGTCCGGATGTTTAATCGAAATAATCGCAGTCATACCATTTCGGATATCCGCCCCTGTGAAATTGCTATCTTTCTCCTTTAGTACACCCAACTCTCTGGCATACTGATTCATTATTGTGGTAAATGTGGTTTTAAAACCCGTTATATGAGTTCCACCCTCCGCATTAAAAATATTATTACAAAAACCTAGAATATTTTCATGAAATTCATTGACATATTGTATCGCAATCTCAACTTCAATACCCTCAGCCTCACCTTTAAAATAAATGGGCTCATGAATGGCGTCTTTCTTTTTATTTAAATCTCTGATAAAACCCAGAATGCCCTCCGGCTCATGATATTTCACCTTTTCAATGGGTGCAACACGCTTGTCTTCAAATAGAATAGTTAAATTTGGGTTTAGATATGCCGTTTCATGCAAACGGCTCTTGATATCTTCCGAACGAAACTTTGTTTTTTCAAAAATCTGGTCGTCCGGCAAAAATTGAATCTTTGTACCTGTTTTTTTAGTTTTACCCAATGTAGGCAGAAGTCCATCTGTCAAATCAATCACAGGAATGCCACGTTCATAACGATCATGGTGAATGAAGCCATCCCGGCTGATTTGCACATCCATGTAAATAGATAAGGCATTTACCACCGAAGATCCAACACCATGCAAACCACCGCTGGTCTTGTAAACCGAATCATCAAACTTACCTCCTGCATGTAATGTTGTATAAACAATCCGCTCTGCTGACACACCTTTGCTATGCATACCAACAGGAACACCCCGACCGTTATCAGAAACCGTTGCGGAACCATCCGCTTCTAAGGTTACAGAAATCAAATCACAAAAACCAGCCAAATGTTCATCTACCGCATTATCTAAAATTTCATATACCAGATGATTCAACCCTCTGGTAGAAACACTTCCTATATACATGCCCGGTCTTTTCCGAACCGCCTCTAATCCCTCTAATACGGCTATGCTATCGGCATCATATGTTTGCTTCGCCATCCAAGTCACTCCTTACATTCTTTTGATTTTATCTCATACAATCTTCATATTATCATAGGGAAAGGCATTTTCCAACCATTTTCCAAAATATCATGCTTTTTATGTTGACTTTTTAAGTTCTTTGCCGTAAACTGTATGAGTATGTTTCGTTGGATCGACCGTGTCCGTAGCCAACGTCACTTAAATATTCATATTTTCAATTCGGAGGATAAAAAATTGGCTAATATTAAATCTGCTAAAAAGAGAATTTTAGTAAATGAAACGAGAGCTGCAAAAAATAAAGCAATCAGATCCAGAGTAAAAACCACGATTAAAAAAGTGGATGCTGCTGTTTTAGAAAAAAACAAAGATGCTGCAAATGCTGCTTTAAAAGATGCGATTGTCGAAATTACAAAAGCCGGCAGCAAAGGTGTTTATCACAAAAAAACCGTTTCCAGAAAAGTTTCACGTTTGACAAAAACTGTAAACGAATTGGCATAGAGGTGTATCAAAAAAGCGTCTGCTACCGTCATAGCAGATGCTTTTTTGATTGACTTTTATAATAGCGCAGGGTTATTGAACCACATCTAAACGTCAATTTTTATTATTTACAACTTATATTTTTCTATATTTTTTATTGTTATCAGATATATCTTATGCTATACTCAAAACAAAGCGAGGTGACAGTTATGATTAAGCGTGAAATGTATTTAAAAAAAATAAGACCATTTATTGATAAAGATTTAGTCAAAGTTCTCACCGGAATTAGGCGTAGTGGGAAAAGTGTATTGCTTCAGCAAATCCTGGAAGAAATTAATAGTCAACATACAGTTTATCTAAATTTTGAGGATCTCGGCTATCGTCATCTTTGTAATCATTTATCATTGCATGCATATATATGTGAACAAATAAAAAACACGCAAGATAAATTTTATTTATACTTTGATGAAATCCAAGAAGTCGACGGTTGGGAAAAAGCGATCAACTCACTTAGAGTTAAGTTTAATGTTGATATATTTATAACAGGTTCTAACTCGAAACTATTATCAGGTGAGTTGGCAACCTACATTGCAGGGCGATATGTTTCTTTCGAGATATATCCTTTTTCCTTTGCCGAATTTACAACGATTAATCCAAATTATGATTTTAATGATTACTTACGCGTAGGAGGGATGCCCTTTTTGTCCAGCATCCCCTTGAACTCTGATGTAAGTAAAAGATATCTGCAAGACGTGTACAACTCTGTTGTCTTAAAAGATATCGTAAAAAGACATAATATGAGAGATGTTGATTTACTCGAGCGTATCATTTCGTATACGTTGGCAAATATTGGCAGATGCTTTTCTGCAACGAGTATTTCTAAATTCTTTAAAGCCGAAAAAAGAACCGTTGCACCTGAAACGATTCTTAATTACTTAAAAGCATGCGAGGATGCATATTTACTATATAGACTAAAAAGCCAAGATATTAATGGAAAACGAGTCTTAAAGGTAAATGAGAAATATTATGTTGTTGACCATGGTCTACGCAAGGCTGTTACCGGCTCTAATCTGGAAAGTATTGAATTAACATTGGAAAATATTGTAGCAATTGAGCTTTTCCGTAGAGGTTATCATGTTTCTGTCGGACGTGTTGGTGAGCAAGAAATTGATTTTGTAGGAATAAAAGATGATTCCAAAATATACATTCAAGTGTGCTATTTACTAAATGAGGAATCAACCATACAAAGAGAATTTGATTCCCTGCTTAAAATAAAAGACAATTACCCTAAATTCGTTTTATATAAAGAAAGTTCTTATAAGGGAAATTATGAAGGTATACAAGCAATTGAAATAAGCCAGTGGCTACTGAATTACTAGAGTATTATAGATTGTAGTGTATTTAATAATACACTACAATCACCAGTCATCACCTTCTAATTGCTTTTCATTTTCGTATTGTTGATAATCTTTATATTGTGGTTCATTCAATGCATTTTTACAAACAAACTCTCTTCCACAAAATTCGCATATTCCTGTTTTTTGCTTTATATCTATACGGATAGATGCACCACAAGACGGGCAAATAAGCGAAACAACATTATTCATGATTTTCTCTCCTGTTTTATTTCGTTGCCGGTACAGCGCGACAATTTGATTGCAAAATAATTGACCCCTGACCTGTAAACTGGGCTGTAAATTCAGTCCAAAGGGTTCCCCTTTGTTGGAATGTCCGATATTGTAAGCCGGCAGACCAGGCGACTAAATGATTTACATCAACATTAATCGGTCTTTGCCCATTTAGGTTAAATTTTTGTAACGTACCACAAGAATCTACAATACATGACCCTGTCCCGGATGTCTGTAGCACACAAATCGGTATTCCGCCGGAAAATATTCCGGACCAACTTGTTTGTTTCACCTCAAAATTAACTGCCATATCACAAGCCAAAAAGGCACCACCTATCATTTCCCATTGTTGACCGGTCTTATCATCACAAAACAATTCAATAATATCCCCGGGAACACAGGGCGCAACTGCAAGTCTTGCAGGTTGTCTCCCTTGCACAACCGTTAATAATTTATTTGCTCTGCTAAAAAATCCGACTTTCTTTCCGCCTGTTCTTCTTTGCCTATGAGCATTTGTTACCGTTTCAAATAACAAGGTTGGATCTGAGTAAACCATGGTTCCCGGTTCTATGCAAATTGCTTCATTTTGATTCAACGTTATTTCAATGACGGGAAATGGTGTACCATGTTTTTTCTCATAGTTCATATGCTATACTCCTTTTATTTTTATGAAACTTATTCCGCTAACTCCTGAAACAATCCTTTCATGGTCGGATATATCTTTTTAAATTTCTGATACCGTTCTTCGTACTTAGCGACCAATTCCTCATCCGGTTCTACCGTATCCACGATTTTCACCAACTTATCACAAGCCTCTTCTACCGATGCATACGCTCCGCAGCCCACTGCTGCTAGAATGGCTCCGCCATATCCGGGACCTTCTTCCGCTTCAATCACATCTACTTTTAAATTCATGATATTGGCAATCATTTTCTTCCAAAGGGGGCTCTTGGCTCCACCACCGCAGATTTTTGTGCGCTCAATTTTAACGCCCAGACTTTTCGCTACTTCCAAAGAATCACGCAAACCAAAGGTCACACCCTCCAAAACCGCTTGGGTCATCTCTTCACGAGTGGTATCCATCGTCATACCTGTAAAGGTAGCTCTGGCTTTTGGATCATTGTGCGGAGAACGCTCACCCATCAAATAGGGCAAATAAAACACTTGATTCTCACCTAATTTCAAAATACCCTCTTGCTCTTTGGCATATTCTGATGTTTTTAAAATATCGTCCATCCACCACATATTACAAGATGCTGCACTCAACATACAACCCATTAAATGATAATATCCATCCGCATGATCAAAAGAATGTAACGCATTGTACTTATCCACACCAAAGTTTTTACTGGAAACAAAAATTGTACCCGAAGTTCCAAGGGAAATATTACATTTTCCTTCTCCCACCGTACCGGTGCCAACGGCTGCTGCTGCGTTGTCTCCTGCACCTGCTACAATCTTTACCGTTTCACTTAACCCCAATTCTCTTGCTAATTCAGCTTTTAAATGCCCAACCACTTCATAACTTTCATAAAGCTTTGGCAACTGCTCTTCTCGAATACCGCAAATATCAATCATTTCCTTAGACCAACACTTGTTCTTTACATCCAACAAAAGCATACCGGAAGCATCCGAATAATCGGTACAAAATGTACCGGACATTTTATATGCAAGATAATCCTTAGGTAACATAATCTTCTCGATTTTTGCAAAGTTCTCAGGCTCATTTTCTTTTACCCAAAGAATTTTAGGTGCAGTAAAACCGGCAAATGCTATATTGGCGGTATAAGCAGATAACTTGTCCTTACCAATGACATCATTTAAATAATCAGTCTCCTTGATGGTACGGCCATCATTCCATAGAATAACCGGACGAATGGGCTTATCTTCCTTGTCTAAAATAACCAAACCATGCATTTGTCCACCAAAACCAATCCCGGCCACTTGACTCTTATCACAGTCCTTGGTTAACTCCCGAATGCCCTCTTTTGCATTTTCATACCAAGCAGAAGCACTCTGCTCAGACCAACCGGGGTGAGGAAAATCAACAGAATGTTCACGGGAAACCACATTATGAATCTTTCCTTTCTCATCCATCAACAATAACTTCACCGCCGAAGTACCCAAATCAACACCAATATATAACATTTTTCAGCCTCCTAACCCCATGGATTTTCCGTTTTATACAACACGCCTGCCGGTTTATTATAACTAATCTCTTCCACAGGAACCCCAATATATTTAAATACCTCAAACATAGATTTTCCAAAATGTCCAAAGGCTACAGCTCCATGATGGGGATAACCACCCTCAATCAATGCATGACGATAAAATCTTCCCATTTCAGAAATAGCAAACACACCAATCCCACCAAATGAACGGGTTGGCACAGGCAATACCTCACCCTCTGCCACATATGCTTTTAATTTTGCATCCGGAGAACTTTGCAAGCGATAGAATGTAATCTTACCCGGCGCAATATCTCCCTCTAAAGTACCTTTTGTGATTTCAGGACCCATCATAGATGCCATAATACGTTGGTACTCCAAAGAATACTTCGCCAATTTCTTAGCCGGCGTATTACCACAATGGAAACCCATAAATGTATCTGTATGCTTATAATCAAACTTACCTTTGATACCCGCTTCGAACATATCTGTTGGCACATCATTGTTAATATCCAACAATGTTACAACATCATCACTGATTGCCAAACCAATCCACTCACTCAATGCACCATAAAGATCCACTTCACAAGCCACCGGAATACCCCTGTCAACCATACGGCTATTTACATAACAAGGCACAAAACCAAATTCATGTTCAAATGCCGGCCAGCATTTTGATGCCAATGTTACATATTTGCGATAACCTTTATGATTTTCAATCCAATCTAATAATGTCAACTCATATTGAGCAAACTTTGGTAATAACTCCGGATAATTATTGCCGTCACCAAGCTCTTCTTCCATTTCTTTTACAAGAGCAGGAATTCTTGGATCACCTTCTAAAGCTTTAAAAGCATGGGCTAAATCCAACTCTGAATTTTCTTCCACTTCCACTCCGATATCATACATCTGTTGAATCGGCGCATTACAAGCCATAAAGTTTTGTGGACGAGGTCCAAAACTAATCACTTTTAGATTCTGCAACCCATAAACCGCTCTGGCAATTGGTGCAAACTCTTGAATCATATCCGCACATCTGCCCGCATCCCCGATTGGATACTCCGGAACATATGCCGCTAACTTACGAAGTTTGATGCTATAACTAGCATTTAACATACCACAAAAAGCATCACCGCGTCCGTCAATTAGGTTGTCACCTGTTTCCTCTGATGCGCCAATGAACATTTTGGGACCAGGGAATTTTTGTGCCAACAATGTTTCCGAAATCTCAGGGCCAAAGTTACCAAGATAAATAACCAAAGCATTACAACCGGCTTTTGTCACATCTTCCAAAGCCGCAAGCATATGAATTTCACTTTCTACAATACAAATAGGACACTCATAAATGCCTTCTGCACCATACTTTTCTGTGTAAGCTTTCATCAAAGCCTTACGACGATTGACGGACAACGCCTCCGGAAAACAATCTCTGCTTACGGCTACAACACCAATTTTTAGTTCTGGAATATTTTGCATTCTGTTCATTTTCACTTTCCTTTCTTTCTACATGATTTTAGGCTACGCTTATATTTTTACCAATCAAACCTTTTACTGCACCCGGAATACTCGCCTCCGGATGGGCGATCAACCACTTGTTTTTTGCGGTAATCAATGTATCTTCCCCTTGACTGCCTCGCGCAAAAGTCAATGTCGTATTGGTTCCTTTGGGCAATACCACCACACTTCTAAAACCGCCTGCTTGCGCTGTACAAGGTGCATAATGCAAAGTGGTCGCATATAATTCAACGCCCGTTCCTGCCGGTACCAAAAACGCATCAATCCGGGCTGTATCATAGGTTAGATCTTCCTGAATATCCTGCTGTTGCCCCAACAATAAAATAATGTCCGTTACAGCAATCACCATCTCCGAACTACGATGATACTCTACCGCATTTAATTTCACATTGTCACCATTGCAATAACCCATTTGAATGGGAATACCTCCAAACGCTCTGTTTTGCAACTCCAAAGCCACGGGCAATGACTCCAGTTCTTCTACCGACGGCTCATAAATCACATCCTTGGGCAAAGGTGTATGCTCCATCTCTTTCAACAACGCACCAAAGCTGTAACCCTCTAGCACTTTTCCATACTCCGCAAAAGCCCCATCTGTTACTTTTTGAATCTTCATTTCAAAAACCTCCTATATTTATTGATAGAAACAATTTCTTTTGGTATTTCTTCACTATGATTCACATAATAGCACATTCTTCTACAAGATTCGTCCACTTTCTTATCTAAACAATGGCACTTTCTTGTCTTTTTTCTTTTCGATAACGGCTGGGCAAAACACCATATTTTCCCAAAAAAGCTCTGGAAAAGGCCTTGTTATTGGGAAATCCATGGTTCATGGCAATTTGACTAATACTTATGTCTGTTTCCAACAATTCCCGATACCCGTACTCCAAGCGAATGCTTTGCAAATAACTTTTATAATTGATATTGGCGTATTTTTGAAACATCCGTGATAGGTAAGTGGGAGAATATCCAAATATCTCTGCCAGATTTTCCAAAGACAAATCACTTTTATAATTTTCTTTTATATATCCCGTAATAATAGCCAAGCGATTCAAACGTTTGCTCAATTTTATCATATCAGCACTGGCATCACGCTCTCGGTAAGTAGTCACCATCAAATGCAACAACGCATAAAAATCACTTTGCACTTGTAACTCATATCCCAATTTTTTCTCTTCATAAGCCTGATACATCTTGTGAATCACATGGGTGAGTTGTCTGTCTTCATTCATCGCCACATGGGTAAAACGAATAAACTGATCTCCCGTATAGTAGTTTTCAAAGGTTTTAAGCGGTATCTGAATCACAATGGTATGATTGGGAATTGGTGCATCAATCCCATGAATTTCATTGGAATTAACAATAATAAAATCATTTTTCCCCAAAGGATATTTCTTGTCATTGATTTGAAAAATCAAACCGCCTTCCAAAATCGCAAAGATTTCTATCGAACGATGCCAATGTTTATTCCGATAATAATTTCCATCCGGCTCTTCAAACAAAAACATTTTAAAAGGCAAATCACTATTTGGTATAATCAATTCATAATTGTAATCCATAGTTACCTCGGTTTTTTCGCTTTTTGTAAAATTTCCTGCAACGCTTCTACTGTATAATAATATGCCGTATTGCAGAAGTGACACATCACTTCCACCGTTTCCCCATCTGCAATCATAGATTTTATTTCATCTTCCCCAACACTGATGATAGCTTTTTCAATCCGTTCCTTGGAACAATTACAGTAAAATGCTGCCGGAATTATATCCGTAATCTCCACATCCAAACCATCTAAAACCTTTTTTAGCATAACCTCCGCCCTTGCATTTTCCTCTAATATCTCTGTCACCGTGGTGATATTTTGAATGTTTTGTTCTAATTTCTGCAAAATCGATTCCGTAATAAATGGCATAACTTGGATAATAAAACCACCCGCTGCTTTTACATGGTTGTCTAAAGTCATCAAAACACCTAATCCTACAGAAGAAGGCACTTGTTCAGATGTGGCAAAATAATAACTCAAATCATCCCCTATTTCACCTGTTTGTAAAACCGTCTGACCGGAATAGGGCTCTTTTAAACCCATATCCTTAATCACCTGTATAAAACCTGGACCCAATGCGCCACCTACGTCCAGTTTGCCGTTTTTCGGCGGCAACATCACATGAGGATTATTTACATAACCCTTTACATGACCTTGGCTATCCGCCGTCACTGTCACACCGCCAATTTTACCGCCGCATTTAATCAACAGCGTTAAAACATCATCGTCATTTTTCATCATGCTACCCATCATCGCCCCGGCCGTCAACAAGCGACCTAAAGCCGCCGTAGCAACGGGGCTTGTCTCATGACGCACTCTTGCCTCTTCTACTAAATTTGTAGTAACTGCCGCAAAAGCTCGAATCTGAGAATTTCCTGCTATTGCTCTTACAATATAATCTGACACTAATACATCCTCTTTTCTACTCTTTCTTTTGTTCTCTTGCGATCCCTAAAACCCTTTCACTTTTAGACGTTGCTTTCTTTTTACTATACCCATCAAAGACACCTTGCGCTTCTAAGCCTTTCTCTTCTAACAATGTCTTAATTTCCATCCATTCATAAGCTCTTTGATAGTGAACTTCCTCATGCTTTCGAAACAATAACCCTTGTCGTTCATGTGTTTCTGCAATAAATAGGGTCAACTCTATCTCATTTATCTTTTCTTTTTCATGATAATAATTCTCCCAAATAAAACTTTTGTCCACTCGGTTTTCGGCAATAATCTGATTACCCAAAACATATTTATACTTGTACGCTGTATTAAAATCAAAAATAAATAAGCCCTTTGGGTCAAGATAAAAATCCACCCAATGAAACATCTTTGCCAAATCCTCTATTCGGGTGATATAATTCAAGCTATCACAAAGACAAACAATGGCTCGCACCGTACCATACAATTCAAAACTGCTCATATCTTGTTGCAGATACAAAATATCCAAAGATGATTTTATCTGTTTTTCCCGTGCGATTTCCAGCATTTCCACGGAATTATCCAATCCTATCATATCATAGCCATAACCGGCCAAAATTTCCGTCATGGTGCCTGTACCACAACCCAAATCTAAAATCAAACCATCCTTTATTCCATACTCTAATAAAATTTCACGAATATGTTTGCCCCATGTTTCATAAGGAACATTATCCATAAAATCATCATATACTACCGAAAAGCTTTTATATATTTCCATGACAAATCACCCTACCTTCTACCTACAACCCAATTATAGCCTAACACACAAAGCAATTCAACAAACTTAACCATTTCCTCTTGCATTCTCTATTGTTATGTGTTATTGTACTAGTGTATTAATTAATTGATACACCATTGTTCCTACAAACCTACCACTTTCGAAATGAGGTGACAACACGATTATGACATGGCATTTAAATTCTGACCGCCCGATCTTCCTACAAATCGTCGAAAAAATTCAAAGTGACATTGTCGCAGGGCATTATGCGCCGGGCGACAAACTCCCCAGCGTACGAGAATTGGCCAGCGAAGCGGCTGTCAATCCCAATACCATACAAAAAGCATATGCCGAATTAGAGCAAACGGGATTGATTTTTTCAAAACGAACCTGCGGAAGGTTTATTGCGGAGGACAAGGAAATGATTAAACAAACAAAAAAACAATTGGCCGAGAAAATAATTCAAGACTTTCTTCAAAACATGAAACAATTGGGTTTTCAACTAGAGGAAACCTTGGAGCTGGCTAAAAAATCCGGAATGGAGGTGCGTAACGGTGACTGAAACATTATTAAAGATAAACGGTATCACAAAATATTACGGTAACAAATGTGCCTTAAACGGCGTAACCCTTACCATTAACAAAGGGCGTATCATTGGCCTATTGGGACCAAACGGCAGCGGTAAGACCACTTTGATTAAATTGGTAATGGGACTTTTGACCCCTGATCAAGGAGAGCTTTCTGTTTTGGGTCATCCCATTGGTATTGAAAGCAAAGCTTCTATTTCCTATTTACCTGATCGCACATACTTAAACGAAAGTATGCGGGTGAAAGACATCATTGATTACTTTGTGGATTTCTATAGCGATTTTGACCCACACCGTGCCTATAACATGTTAGGTGCTTTAAATATCAACGCATATGACAAACTAAAAACCATGTCCAAGGGTACAAAAGAAAAAGTACAATTGGTTTTGGTTATGAGCCGCCGGGCTGCCCTTTATATACTGGATGAACCCATTGCCGGCGTTGACCCTGCTGCACGGGATTATATTATTAATACCATTTTGCAAAATTATGATGAAACAGCATCCATTATTATATCAACCCATCTGATTACGGATATTGAAAATATCCTTGATGATGTGATTTTTATTAAAGAAGGACAAATCAATATGAGCTGTACGGTTGATGAACTAAGAGAAAAAGAAGGAAAGTCTGTTGATGCTACTTTTAGGGAGGTGTTTAGATGTTAGGAAAACTATTAAAACATGATATCAAAGAAACAGGACGACTGCTTCTACCTTTGAATCTCATTATTATTGTTATCACATTCATTGGTATCGCATTGGGTCTTACACCATTATTTGGCAGTCAAAGGGCTTGGCCTTTACTCACTTTATTAATTATGACCTACTGCCTTGCTTTGTTGGCTGTTAGTGGTGCCTCATTTTTCTATCCGATTATCCACTACTATCGTAGCATCTTTTCCCGCCAAGGTTACTTAACCTTGACCTTGCCCCTTTCTACGTGGACCATCCTGGGCTCAAAAGTAATTACAGGCTTTCTTTGGTATCTGGCCAATGTGCTGATATCTATATTTTCAATTATTGCCGTAATCGCTGCAAGTGCTGTGGATTACCTTACAATGGACTACTTCGCCGAATTTATTTTAGAGTTACAATATACCTCTTACAGCATGCAAAATGAACTCGGTATGGGATTGATATCCTTTCTGATCATTACTGCCGGAATCGTCTTTCTTTCCCTATTCTACTCTTTGATGATGGGATATTTCAGCGTAACCGTTGGACAATTGTATGGCAAACATAAAATTGTCGGTAGCGTTTTGGCTTATATTATTATCTATTTTATTATGAATACCATTTATACCTTAGTTTTTCTTCCCAATTTAATCGGTGTAGGCATGTATATGGGCGGCCCCTTAATTTTATGGGTTTCCTATGGAATCGTAGCGGGATTATCTATCCTATTCGGCGGCGGATTTTATTTCGGTAGCGGAATAATTATACAAAAAAAGGTGAATTTAGACTAATGAAAACATTACTAAAAAATGGATTTGTATATGATGGCACCGGTCAACCTGCGTTTATTGGGGATGTTTTAGTTGAGGAACAACAAATTGTTGAAATTGACACAAACATCAACAGCAAGGTTGACAAAACCATTGACTGTAGCGGACTGTGCATTGCACCCGGATTTATTGATGCCCATAGCCACAATGATTTTTTTGTAAATAAGGATGAAACAGAACAGTACTTTGCCCCTTTTATCAAGCAAGGGATAACAACCCAGATTACAGGCAACTGTGGACTCTCCCCCTTTGGTATAGCAGAAAACAGTCCCTTTAAAGCCCAAGTTGGCGGTGGGATTTTTCATGGAGAAAATCCGGGAAGTTTTGCACAATTTTTAACAACTGCACAGGGACGCTTGCACATGAATATTGCGCCCCTTGTGGGGCATGGAACCATCCGAGCAGGTATCAATGGAAATACTTCAGCTCCATTATCAAAAACACAAATGAAAGAACTATTGTTTTATGTGAACGAAGCTCTAAAAGCAGGTGCTTTCGGCGGAAGTCTCGGGTTGATGTATGAGCCCGGATTATATGCACCATTTTCAGAGCTTGTTGCTTTCTCCAAAGAAGTTGCCAAATATGATGGTATCCTAACTGTGCATCCACGAGCCTGTTCTAAAATCAGCCTTTCCTATCGACCTATTTTTACAAGGCCGCATATTGAACTAGCCTTTGATGAAGTTGCAACCATTGCAAAAGAATCCGGTGTCAAATTACATTACAGTCATTTGATCTGTGTGGGTAAATCCACGTGGAATAGTTGCGATTGGCTACTAAACAAAATACATACACTAGGAATAACTTATGATTTTTATGCTTTTTGTCATGGCGCAAGTACCATTACCGTCATATTGCCGCCATGGTATATGGGTCTGTCTTTGGAAAAACGCAAAAATAAGTTTGTACAACTTAGGCTAAAACTATTAATTAACATCACCAGAAAACTACTGGGACTTGATTTTGATGATTTTTTAATTGCCGATATGGATAAAAAATACAAAGATTATTTGGGTAAAAACATTGCAGAACTAGCAAAAATGGAAAGATTATCCAAAATTGATATGTACCTGAAATTAGTGGAATTATCAAATGGAACCGCACGTATTTACATTAGCAAATATAACAATGAAGAAATTATCCGGACACTTATGCAAGATGACCTTTCCATGCTTATGACCGATGCTTGGATCGAGGATCGCGGCATTCAAAACCAAGCTGCATTTCAAGGTTTGCCATACTTTTTAATAAAAGCAAGGGAAGCAAATCTTCCTCTTGAGAAGATAATCCACAAAATGTCGGGCAAAACGGCAGAGCGATTCGGCTTACCATCGCGTGGCATACTAAAAAGTGGGAATTTTGCTGACATCACCGTATTTGATTTTAAAAAGCTAAGTGTTGACCTTAAAACACCAAATGCTACGCCAAACGGAATAACATATGTATTCATAAATGGTAATATTGTTGTGGACAACGGGGTATATACACCATCAACCTGCGGACAAATGGTGTTAAAAAATAATAATTGATTTTTTATATTATATAAAGAAAGAAGGAACATAATGCATCAGATAAAAAAAGAACATGCCATCTATCAAATGAGCCGTAAAAACAAACCCGTTTTGACAGTTCCTAGCGGAACTACCGTAGCATTTGAGGTTTTTGATGCTTTTCAGAATCAAATTATCTCTGAAAAGCAAGAAATCAACGCTTTAAACTGGGATACCGTAAACCCGGCTACAGGTCCCTTGTTTATAGAGGGTGCCGAAGTTGGGGATGTCTTAAAAGTGCATATTAAACGCATGGAAATTGACAAACAAGGTGTGATGGCAACCATTCCGGGTGCCGGCTTGTTGGGTGATTTGGTGACTACCCCACAAGTAAAAATATTGCCTATTGTTGATGGTTTCGCCTTATTTCATAACGATATCAAAATTCCTATAAATCCTATGATTGGGGTCATCGGTGTTGCTCCAAAAACAGACTCCATTCCCTGTGGTACACCTAATTGTCATGGCGGTAATATGGACAATAAAAAAATCGTAGCCGGTACCACTCTTTATTTTCCTGTTTTTACCAAAGGTGCTCTTTTGGCAATGGGTGACCTACACGCTGCCATGGGCGATGGCGAAATCATGGTAACCGGAGTGGAAATTGGCGGAAAAGTAACCGTTGCCGTTGAAGTTTTAAAAGGGCAAAGTATCAACCACCCTATCTTAGAAACGGATACCCACTTTTATACCATTGCTTCCCATGAGCATTTATTAGAAGCAGTAAAAATCGCAACGTTAGAAATGCAAGGTTTTGTTCAAAAGAAACTGGGACTTTCTTTTAATGAAGCAGGAATGCTGTTAAGTGCTATCGGAGATGCAGAGATTGCACAGGTCGTAGACCCACTGTTAACGGCACGATTTGGATTATCTAAGGAAATACTAAAGGAGTTATTTTAAATACTGGAATGTCAACACTTTTCTCAACTCATTCCTAGCTCTTCTTCAAGAGCATCTGTAATCCTCTTAAGTGATTCTACTTCTAAGGCAAATGTCTTGTTAAACTCCGTGCTATCCTTGGAGCGACAGGTAATATCTACTGGTATGTTGTTGAGCTCCAAACTATATTTTGCGTTGGTAGGATATAACTGCCTCTCTATCAAAGCGCCTATCGAAACCACATCGCTTACTTTCTCCGCTCTTTATCGAAAAAAATATAGTTTACCATTCGCGTTCAACTATGTATAACTGTGTTCAATCGCATTATAAATCAAAATCTCCCTCTATGTCAACAATTTTTTTCAATTTTTTCTCATTTTTTTGTAGACATTTATCAAAAAATATAATACAGTATATTTGAACCAGATTATATAATATAGAACAGAGGTGAGAAATGGAAGCCAAAATCAAATCACTAGAAAAGGCAATGAACGTCCTTGGTTGCTTCACAGTTACGAAACCAGAGCTGGGTATCACAGATATCTCCCAAGAGCTTGATTTATATAAAAGTACAGTACACAACATCGTATCAACCCTAGAGCTCTGTGGTTATTTAGAGCAAAACACCACAACGGGCAAGTATCGCTTGGGTCTCAAAATCCTTGAGTTGAGCCATGTGCTCTCATCCACCATGGGATCACACAATGTCATCCATCGCTGTTTAACTGAACTTGTAGAAGAAACCGATGAAACCTGCTACTTTGCAATCCCTAAGAACGAAGATGTAATCTATATGGATGGTGCCTTTCCAGACCGGATGTACAACACTAGATGGGTACAGGGAATGAAAGCTTCTATGGTATGCACCGGTATCGGCAAAGCTATGCTCGCTTATATGAGTGATGATTTCATCGAAAACCTACTAAGTAAGCCCTTAATAAAGCACACTGACTACTCAATCACTGACCCTGACGTGATGCGAGAAGAGCTCCGATTGACTAGGGCTCGTGGTTATAGCATAGACAATATGGAACATGAATACGGTATCAAATGCGTTGGTGTCCCTGTTTTCAACCGTCAGGGCGAGATCGTGGGCGGTTTGAGTACCACGGGTCCATCATTGCGCTTCAACGATGAGCAGATCGTAATATTTTCCAATATGTTGCGGAAAAAAGCAGAGGACTTGGGACAGAGATTCTAATGGTTGACACATTTAAAACGGGGTATTTTCTAAATTATACGGGGTTATCTGATACACATAGTAATTTAACCAATTGGTATACAAATTATTGGAATGAGAGCGCCAAACCAAATATGGTTTTTGCGTCGCATCATTCTCAGGATAATAATTAAACGGTTTATCAATATCCAACCCTTTGTTTTTATCTCGCTTATACTCATTATCCAAAGTAATTCTGTCATATTCAGGATGACCAAAGGTAAATATCTGCCTACCATCTTTTGCCATACAAAGAAATACACCTGCCTCCTTTGAATCGGCCAATATTGTAATCTCTTTATGATTTTCCAGCAGTTTCGCAGAATTGGTGGTATGTCTGGAATGTGGTGCAAAAAAGACATCATCAAACCCCCGTACCAAAGGAACTTTGCGGTTTCTCACATAATGCTTGAATATACCAAACATCTTTTTCGCCAACGGCTCTTTTTTAATGCCATAATGATAAAACAAACCTGCTTGTGCACCCCAACACAAATGTAACGTTGATGTCACATGGGTATTGGTCCATTCCATAATATCCTTTAGCTCTGTCCAGTAGTCCACCTCTTCAAAAGGTAACTGCTCAACAGGAGCACCTGTAATAATAAAACCATCAAATCTTCTATTTTTAATTTCTGCAAAGGTCGTGTAAAATTTGTTGATATGACTGGCAGAAGTATTTTTTGCTACATGAGAAGAAACACGAACAAATGTCACGTCCACCTGCAAAGGCGTATTGGATAAAGAACGTAAAATCTGCAATTCTGTGTCTTCCTTTATTGGCATCAAATTTAATAATCCTATTTGCAAAGGCCTAATATCCTGATGCGTTGCTCTTTTTTCATCCATCACAAAAATATTTTCATTTTCCAGTATCCCTTTTACGGGCAAATCATTCTGCACGCGAATTGGCATCTTACTCTCTCCCTCCTTACAACTCTTGCAATCTAACTACATCAAAACCTGAAAATACAACAACAAACTTCTTCCAAATCTTCTTGGGCGCAAACGCATCACATAATCAAAAGCCTCTACCGATACACCTTAAATCTCCAATTCTTTTTGAATTGCCTTTACAAAATCTTCGATTGACTTTTGTCCAATATCACCCGCCACTCTACTTCTAACAGAAACCAGTGCATCCGCTTCCTCTTTTTCACCAACAATCAACATATAGGGTACTTTTTGCATTTGAGCCTCTCTAATTTTATAACCAATTTTCTCCGCTCTGTGATCCACTTCTACTCTAGCACCTATTTTCTGCAAAGCTTCTTTTACTTTTTCGCCATATTGCAAATACTTATCAGAAATAGGCAAGACACGTACCTGTACCGGAGAAAGCCATAATGGAAAAGCGCCGGCAAAATGCTCAATCAAAATACCAATGAAACGCTCAATGGAACCAAATACCACACGATGAATCATAATCGGCTGATGTTTTTCTCCATCCGCCCCTGTATACTCCAGTTCAAACCGCTGCGGCAATTGAAAGTCTAACTGAATGGTGCCGCATTGCCATGTTCTACCGATACAATCTTCTAAATGAAAATCAATCTTTGGTCCATAAAAAGCCCCATCTCCCTCGTTGACAATATAAGGCAAACCCAGATCATCCAAGGCATCATGAAGTGCGGTCGTTGCTTGATCCCAATCTGCTTGGCTACCCATGCTATTTTCAGGTTTTGTAGACAGCTCAATTTTATATGTAAAACCAAAAAATGTATATACCTCATGAATCAAAGTCGCAATGGCTTTGATTTCATCCCGAATCTGGTCTCTGGTACAAAAAATATGAGCATCATCTTGCGTAAAATTGCGCACACGCATCAAACCATGTAATTGACCTGATTTTTCATGGCGATGTACCAACCCCAACTCACCCAAACGCAAAGGCAAATCCTTATAAGAATGGGGTTCAAAACGATACGCTAAAATTCCGCCCGGACAGTTCATAGGCTTAATTGCAAAATCATCTTCATCCACCCTTGTTGTGTACATATTTTCTTGATAATGTCCCCAATGCCCGGATTGCTCCCACAATTTACGACTTAAAATAATCGGTGTGGAAACCTCCTGATAACCATTTCTCTCATGAACCTTACGCCAGTAGCTCAATAACTCATTTTTCAAAACCATACCTTTTGGCATAAAGAATGGAAAGCCCGGACTCTCTTCCAAAATCATGAACAAACCCAGCTCTCTGCCAATTTTTCTGTGATCCCTTTTTTTCGCCTCTTCCATTCGTTCTAAATACGCTTCCAATTCCGCTTTTTTAGGGAAAGCCGTACCATAAATACGTTGAAGCATTTTATTTTTTTCATCTCCACGCCAATATGCACCTGCAAGACTGGTCAATTGAAAAGCCTTTATATATTTTGTAGAAAGCAAATGAGGTCCTGCACATAAATCAACAAACTCGCCTTGCTGATAAAAGCTAATGATAGAATCCTCCGGCAAATCTTCAATCAATTCCACCTTATAAGGCTCTTTTTTCTCGCAAAAATAAGCAATTGCCTCATCTCTTGGTTTTGTAAATCGCGTAATTTCCAAATCTTCCTTAACAATTTTTTTCATCTCACTCTCAATCTTACCAAAATCGTCTGAGGTCAAAGACACTTCCAAATCAATATCATAATAAAACCCATTGGCGATATCAGGACCAATGGCCAACCGGGCATCGGGATACAATCGCTTTACCGCCTGCGCCATAATGTGGGAAGCAGTATGCCAAAAGGCACATCTACCCTTTTCATCTTGAAATGTCAAAATCGCTAGTTTACAATCTTTATCCACAACATAACGTAAATCAACAATTTCTCCATCTACTTCACCTGAAGTCGCCATCCTTGCCAGACCTTCACTGATATCCCGTGCGATTTCATATACGCTGAGACTCTTGCTGTATTCCTTTGTAGAACCATCTTTTAAGGTGATTTTCATAACTACATCTTCCCTTTCTCTTCCATTCTATTTTCTTCTATATATACATTTATACAATAGTTCTATCATACTGAAAAACTTTAATAAATACAATATCATTTTTTGAACTTACTTTTTGCTTTCATGACAATAATCGCAACCACTTCTCGCACAAAATAATTTGGTAATAAAATAGGATTGGACGTGGCCGAAATGCCATATAAATTTCCATATCCCATCGCTCTTCCTAGCCACAACGACCGATATATGTGAAAACCATTGGAAACAATTCCAATGGGTACTGCCTCAAACTCCACATCTGCAATCAACTCTTTGGTAAAAGCTAAATTTTCCCACGTAGAAGTAGATTTGTCTTCTCGTAAAATCCGTTCTTCCAAAATCCCTTTCCCACGCAAAAAACCGGCCATTGCCTCGGCCTCACTGATATCTTCTCCCGGACCTTGACCTCCTGAAACAATAGCTACCGTCTCCGGATTGTCTCGCAAATAACGACAAGCTCTTCCCAAGCGTCGATACAAAGAATTCGTAATACGTATACCACGTATCTGTGCCCCCAATACAATAATAAAGGATAAGCCCTTTCTTTCCTTTTGAAACATCGCCAAAACAATAGGAATACCAACAACAAAAAAAACAATCCACCCAAGGGCAAAAGCACCCCATATCCATAATTCCAAAACCGTCTCCGGAATCAAAAAACCAATTAGAACATGAATCAAAGCAAACGCAATCCAACATAAAGAAAATGTAGCATTTAACTTTTTGGTGTAACAAGCAATCAGGATATAATAAAGGGCACTTAACGTGCCCATAAAAATACAATACACAAACATTATGCTTTTCTACCACAACATTGCTTGTATTTCTTACCACTCTCACAAGGGCAAGGCTCATTTCTACCGACTTTCTTCTCCTTACGAACCGTACCTGATTTCTTTTGCTCTAAATAAAGCTGTCTTCTCGTATCTTCATCGAAAATTGACTCCCACTGAGGTAATTCATACAACCAATCAGCCTTTGCATCTACCATATTCTTATACAACAACTCTTTATCAAGGGCTAAGGCAACCTCCGTATCTTCCGTCATTTCTTCAATGGGATTTTTTTTCTGCAAACTATCGTTCACCCCATCCAAAAAACCAACCATCGTCAACACAGGCAGTTCAAATTTTTCTGCCAACTCTTTCACGCTGCCCCTCACTTCTACATCGGGCGTTTCCAACAATTGTATGTAAATCTCCTTTTCAATATTAAAATACTCTGCCCAAAAACGCTCCAACTGTCGTTTATCTGTTTCCGTATTATAGGCAATCTCTCTCCATTGCTCTAATAGTGTTGCATTACTCATGTTCTTTATACTCCTTTTTCTGGTTACGCTTATTTTTACCGTTTATAAATAATATCATCTCTATTTGGTCCATTGCTAATCATTTTGATTGGAAATCCAAGTTTCTCTTCCACAAATTCAATGTATCTACGGCAATTCTTTGGTAGGTTTTCGTAATCTTTTATGCCTCTAATTTCTTCTTGCCAACCCGGCAAAACCTCTAAAACGGGCTTGGCTTTATTCAATCTATGCGTCACTGGAAAATCTGTCAAAACTTCACCGTCTATTTCATATCCGACACAAACAGGAATCTCATCTAAGTAACCTAATACATCCAATACTGTAAAAGCCACTTCTGTAGCACCTTGTAAACGACAACCATACCGAGAAGCCACACAATCAAACCAACCAACTCTTCTCGGCCGTCCTGTCGTCGCCCCAAACTCACCACCATCACCACCACGAAGCCGCAACGTTTCCGCCGCCTCGTCAAAAATCTCACTGACAAAAGCACCAGCTCCAACCGCACTGGAATAAGCTTTGCAAACCACAATAATATCTTGAATCGCATAAGGTGGAATACCCGCCCCAATCGCTCCATAAGCTGCCAATGTGGAAGATGAGGTCACCATCGGATAAATACCGTGATCCGGGTCTTTTAAAGCACCCAACTGACCTTCCAACAAAATATCTTTTCCCTTTTTAATCGCTTTATCTAAATATAAAGACACATCGCAAACGAAGGGTTCTATTTTCTGCCGATAAGCTACCAACTCTTTATATAAGTCTTCCGGTTGCAAAGCCGGACGATGATAAAAATAGGTAAGCAAAACATTTTTCATCTCAGCAATTTTAATAACTTTTTCTTTTAACAAATCATCATCAAATAACTCACTCACTTGAAAACCTATCTTGGCAAATTTATCTGAATAAAAAGGCGCAATCCCTGACTTCGTCGAACCAAACGATTTTTTACCCAACCGCTCTTCTTCATATGCATCAAAGTTTTTGTGGTAAGACATCATAATATGCGCACGATCGGAAACCAATAACTTTGGCGCGGGCACACCTTTGCTTATAATAGACGCAATCTCATCTATCAACACCGGAATATCCAACGCCACTCCGTTGCCAATCACATTTGTAATATTATCATAAAAAACACCGGAAGGTAGAGTATGCAACGCAAATTTTCCATACTGATTGACAATGGTATGTCCTGCATTTGCTCCACCTTGATAACGAACAACAATGTCTGCCGCACTACCCAGCATATCTGTAATCTTACCTTTTCCCTCGTCGCCCCAATTCGCTCCAACTACAGCCTTTACCATACACAAACCTCCATTGGAAAACTTTTAACCTCTAATGATTATACTATAGATTGTTTTCTACCGCAAGAAAGTGCTAATTTTCATTTTCTGCCCGTCACTACGAATGGTAACCGCCCCACTCTCTTGCGTATTAAAAATAACAATGCCTTGCTCTTTTAAACGTTTGACCACATCACCATGAGGATGTCCGTAAAGATTCTGAATCCCCGCAGAAATAAAAGCAACCTTTGGTGACACCTCCGCCAAAAACATCTCTGTACTAGAGGTTTTGGAACCATGATGTGCCACTTTCAGCACCTTATGCTTTTCCAATAACCCCTGTCTCACCATAACCTGTTCACCGTTACTTTCAATATCTCCTGTAAATAACATCGAAAAATCACCATAACGAATCGAAAGTATCATAGAAGAATCATTGCTGGAAAGCAAATCATAATCTTTTGACGGACCCAAAGAATAAATCTCCAAATTACCCTCCGTCAAAGATTGACCCGCCTCTATCACGCTGACACGTGTGCCATGTGCCCGTGCTAAACCGGCCAACATCTTTAAACTTTCATCCTGTGAATCCGCTGCGGGTAAAACCAACGTTTTGATTTTTATTCCATTTTTTTGATTCAACAACAATTCTTCAATACCACTATGATGGTCCGTATCTCCATGGGAAACAAACACATAATCCAAAGAATGCACACCTTGAAAACTTAAAAATGGAGTAATACGATACAAACCGACTGCATTCACATTGCTACTGCCACCATCAAACAAATATGTATTTCCTTTTGGACCACGCATAAAAAATCCATCCCCTTGTCCTACATCCAGCATTGTAACGGTCAAATCTTTATGGAAATAATGGATTGGAAATAAAGTCATCATCATAAAAAAGACGAAAATTGCCATTTTCCATTGTAATTTCTGCCTTGTTGGCCTGTTTATCTCTTTTTGTTCCTTTTGAAATCTTCTAAAATATAAATAAAATGCAAGCATACATACATAATAAACCACAATCTGCCATACTTTTGGTTGACCCGTTACCATCCGACTAAAAGGCAGTGCCAAAAAAAATTCACAAGTCGTTTCATAAAACCATAAAATACCTTTGCTTATCTGCAAAATATTACCACCCACAAAAGGAATCCACAAAAGTGCCGATCCAATCAAACCTGCACCCAATATAATAGGCATCAATGAAACCAAAAGCATATTAATCAAAATGGAATAGACCGGAAATTCAAAATAAAAATAAAGAAGAATCGGAAATAACATCAAATTGATTGCCAGATTCACAGACAAACTCATTTTGAGATTGGCAATGATAATCTTATCTTTCACAGATTGCTTTTTTGTCGAAAACAATATTTTCTTAAAAACAGGGCGTAACAAAATCAAGCTTAATACAGCCGCAAATGAAAACAGAAAACCTACATCAAAAATAGACAGTGGCCGCCAAGAAAAAACCGCAAGAAAAGAAATGGCTAGGCTATTGATTGCATCATAATTGCGACCTAAGATTTCAGCCCCTATTCTAATGGCAAACATACAAAGTGCCCGAATCACAGAAACACTCAAACCAACCATAGCCGTGTATAAGATTAATAATATAAGAACAGCCAAACCTGCCCACAAAAAAGAAGCACCCGTTTTTCGCAACAAACCGTAACATCCAATACCAAAAAAAGACATATGCAAGCCTGAAATGGCCAAAATGTGACCAATGCCTGCTTTTTGAAATAGATTTTTTGTTTCTTGTCCAATGGAATTTCTCTCACCTAATAAAATAGCACTCAACAAACCACCATACTTATCACCCAGTTCTTCTATGAGTCGGTTTTGCCATGCATGTTTAAAAACAAGAAAAAACTCTCTTGGGTTTACATCTGATTGAGTTGAAATAAGCCCAACTCGTTCCGCTCGGATTTGTCCACAAATACCTTGTTTTTGATAATAAAACTTTTGATTAAAATTACCTTGATTTCGAGATACGTCAAAAAAGTCAATACGACCAAATACTTCTATGGTATCTCCTATTTTTATGTTCTGTTCCGGGAATGTTTCGTTTCTTAGAAAAATAAGAACTTTGTCTGAATGATAACTTGAAATAGATTTTAGATACAAAAGCTGAGTGCTATTTTTTATTTCCCTGTCATAAACCTTACCGATTAGGGAAACTTTCTCCCTTTCCCGATAATTTAACTCTAAATAGGAGGGCTTTAAACCTTGCGCAATTTCAAATCCGCCCACCAATATGGCTTGCAACACCAATAAGAAAACAGCAATCAGACACAAAGGTCGTTTTAGCATATTTCTTCCTCATATTTTAATGGCACACACAAAGTAAACGTAGTGCCCACACCCACTTCACTCTCTACATCAATCGTACCGTGATGCATATTAATCACATTTTGTGCAATCGACAGACCCAAGCCTGAACCCTCAATTTCAGAAGAACGGGATTTGTCCACACGATAAAAGCGCTCGAATAACCTTTCTTGATTCGCTTTACTAATTCCTATACCCGAGTCAACCACCCGGACATAAAAAGACTTTTCATCCTGATACAAAAATATCTCTACCCAACCATTTTCATGATTATACTTAATCGCATTTTCAATGAGATTGGAAATAAGCAAGGTCATCTTAACTTCATCAACCTCAGCTGCAATCGACTCCATATCTTTTATATGCAATTGAATCCCCCTTAATTTTGCAATGGGGCGCAATCGCTTTAAAATCAATTCCAATAATTGACTTATATCAATACATTCTATATTCAAAGCAATCATACGAGAATCTGTTTTTACCAAAAAAATCAAATCATTGATAATATCATTTTCCCTGTCAATTTCTTTTATGATATCTTCCATAAACTCCCGATATAATTCAATGGGAGCATCTTCCATCGCAAGCAACGATTGGGATAATACTTTCATCGAAGTAAGCGGTGTCCGCAATTCATGAGATACACTCGCAACAAACTCTTGACGGGAATCATCAATCTGCTTTAAGCGACCAACCAACTTATTAAACTCCTTGGAAAGCAACTGGGTTTCTTGGTATGTATCAACATGTAATGGTTGTACAAAAAAATGCTCCAAAGAAAATTTTTCAATGGCACTGGTAAATTTATGAATCGGTCTTACAACTACGGCTGACAAAACAAAACTAATCATAAACACCGAAAAAAATACTGTCACAATAATCAGACCTGCTACTATACGAAATGTCTCCATGCGCTCTGCTAAAAACTCCATTGATGCAATCACAAACAATACATCCGTTGCAGGCTGGTCAGCAACTCTAAAAATCGGTACATAAATATAAATAAAACCTCTTTCTTGTCGGCTGATTGGATTATTTTGCAAGGCCTGTTGTAACATCGTAACATCAAAACAGTCGCAATGATATAAACCCGCAGTGTCTTTGATAATCGTAAAATCATCTTGCTCTGCTTTGACAATCATTGCCCGCCCTTGATATATACGAATCAACTGATTTAACTTGGCATAAACTACTTCCGAAAATTCCTCTTCCAAAAACTCTTTTTCAACAATATAACTTACCAACATCTCCGTCTGTTCCAGCAACTCCCGCGTTCGGCGAATACCGGCAAGATGACCGTAAATAGAAGTAATTGCAAAATACGCAACCACACAAAATACGATAGCAATTATAACTACACGCACAGCAATCTCAAAACGTAGACTTCTGGTAAATTTAAACCTTTGACCTAACTTAGATCTAATCTCTGAAAAAATAGCCTACACCCCACTTCGTGTGTACAAACTTTGGTTCACTTGCATTTAATTCTATTTTTTCCCGCAAACGTCGAATATGCACATCTACCGTACGTGCATCACCGCTATAACCTGAGCCCCAAATCAAATTCAATAGATTCTCACGGCTATATACTTTATTTGGATTTATCACCAATAACTCCAGTACATCATACTCTTTCACTGTTAGATTGACCTCTTGTTCACCAATCCAAACACTACGATTGTCACAATCCATCTTCATATTTGCTTTTACAATGACACGATTGGCTTTTGATGTTGTTTTATCACTGGTTCGTCTTAAAATATTTTTGATACGGAGTTTCACCTCTAAAATATTAAAAGGTTTGGTAATATAATCATCTGCTCCGTACTCCAATCCTAAAACCTTGTCCATATCCTCGCCTTTAGCAGTTAACATCACAACAGGCATGTCAGAAAACTCACGTATATGTTGACATACTTCCAAACCACCTCTCTTGGGTAGCATCACATCCAACAATACCAAGTCATACTCGGTTTCTTTTGCTAAAGCAAGAGCCTCTTCACCATCATAAGCCGTATCTACTGTCATACCATCTTGTTCCAAACTAAAGCGAATACCCTTTACAATCAATTTCTCATCATCTACTACTAAAATCCTCTTACTCATACTGCTTTCCCTCTTCACACGTTATCCACATTCACACGCAAATATTGTCTTGAATCTTTTGAAAGGTCGCAGCCCCAATGCCCGATACATTTTGTAAATCTTCCACGTTGGAAAAAGAACCAAACGCTTCCCGATAATCCATAATATTCTGCGCTTTTGCCGCGCCAATCCCTGACAAAGTCATCAACTCCTCTAATGTAGCCTTATTGATATTTACTTTACCAGAAGTATCATTTGCACCGCTGTCCTGTCTCGCAACAAATTCTTCTGATGGAAAAGGAATTTCTTCCGCTAACACTTCCTCCAAAGTGGGAATATATATCCGCTCTCCATCCTCCACAATCCGTGCCAAATTCAAATACGCAACCGCTGCTGTTTCTGTGGTTCCACCCGCCATGTCAACTGCCTCAAAAACACGAGCCGACTTAGATAATTCATATACACCCGCATTTTTAACCGCCCCCACAACATAGACAAACACTGATGATACATCATCGACACCCACTACATCCTGTTCATTTACTTGCTCACTTGTATTTTGAGAATCAGATTCAGAATCTAAATCTATCAGAAAATCAGAACTACTTTCTTTTGTACATCCAGTCACAAAAAACATACACAACATTAACACAAGTAAAATCTGTATTGCACTTTTTCGCATAAAATCCTCACAGTCCAATGCCGTAAGAACACCCCTAATATACCCGTACATCTCTGTGTTTGAACAGGAAACGTCCAACACACTTACTATTATAACAGTTATCCGACAAAATACAACTGGTATCATTCCTAAATTTTATCGGAAAATTCTACTTTTATTATTACACTATTTTCATTTTTACCGCAAATTTATAGCAATTCCTCCAATACCCCTATCATATCCATAATATGGGACTTTTCTAAAATCAAAGGCGGCACAAATCGTAGAATCTGATGCCCCGCCGAAATCACCAAAAATCCTTTTTCCAAAGCCCCTTGAATCACTTCAGCAACAGGTTTATCTAACTCCAAGCCTTGCATCAAACCCAAGCCTTTTCTTTGTATGACACAAGCCTTTTCTTTTACCAATTTATCCAACTGTTCTGTCAAATAATCACCCATCTCCTGTACATTCGCAAGGATATTTTCTTCTTCCATAATCTCAATCACTGCCTGAACAGCCGCTCCGGCCAGTGGATTTCCACCATAAGTGGTGCCATGGTCACCTGGTTTTAAAGAATGAAGCGCCACTTTTTCACTAAGGCCAAACGCACCCACCGGAATACCATTTCCAATGCCTTTTGCCATGGCCATAATATCCGGTTGTATATTCCATTTTTGCCACATAAACATAGAGCCCGTCCGACCCATACCACATTGAATCTCATCAAATATCAATAATATATCCTCTGAATCACATAGTTTTTTAATTTCTTGCAAAAATGCCTCATCTACTACATTTAAACCACCTTCTCCTTGAATGGGTTCTAATATAATCGCACAGGTTTTTTCATTTACCTGAGCTTTGACACTCTTTATGTCATTGTACTTCGCAAATTTCACGCCCGGAATCAAAGGTTCAAAAGGCGTTTGATAAGCCTTTTGACCGGTCACGGACAACGCACCTAAAGTACGGCCATGAAAAGAGTTTTCCATCGCAATCCATTCATAACGCCCGCTTTTTTTCGCATAAGCATATTTCCTTGCGGCTTTTAAAGCACCCTCCATTGCCTCAGCTCCACTGTTCGTAAAAAAAATACGATCCATACCGGAAACCTGCTTTAAAGCCGCCGCCCCTTGGGCAGTCGCTGCATTGTAATAAAGATTGGAAGTGTGAAAGAGTTGATCTATCTGCTCTTTGATCCGTCGATTAAATTTCTTATGTGCATAACCCAGACAAGATACCGCAATGCCTGCTGTAAAATCCAAATACCGCTTGCCACTATCATCATACAAATACATGCCTTTCCCATGATCTAAAACCACCGGAAAACGATTGTAAACATGTAACAGACTATCTTCTGCCTGCTTGACATTTTTATTCTCCATCAAAATACCTATCCTCTTTCTGGTTTAAAATAGCCGTCCCAATTCCTTTGTTGGTAAAGATTTCCAACAATAAGCAATGGGGAATACGACCATCTAAAATATGCACCCGAGATACGCCATTCTCAATGGCATCAATACAATTTTGCAGTTTTGGCAACATACCACCGCCGATATAACCCTTTTCCATCAACCCATAGGCCTCTTCTACAGCCAATTCAGAAATCAAACTCTGCGGATCCTGCGCATCACGATAAACCCCCTCAATGTCTGTCAAAAAAGCTAACTTTTCTGCATTCATTTCCTTGGCAATCGCACAAGCCGCATCATCTGCATTGATATTATAGGTATGGAATGCAAAGTCCATGCCTACAGGGCAAATAACCGGCAAAAAATCTTTTTCCAATAAATCAAAAATCACATCAGGATTGACTTCTTGAATCTCACCTACAAAACCGATATCCTCACCGTCAGACAATTTTTTTTCTACTTTTAACAAACCGCCGTCTTTTCCGCTAATACCAATGGCTTTGACACCTAATTCTTCAATTAATTGAACCAAACTTTTATTGACCTTACCTAAAACCATTTCCACCAATTCCATGGTATCACCATCTGTCACGCGTAAGCCATTTTTAAACTTTGATTCTAATCCCACTTTCTCTACCCAGTGACTAATTTCTTTGCCGCCACCATGAACGATAATGGGTTTAAATCCAACCAATTTCAAAAGAGTTACATCTTCAATAACCTTTCGTTTGAGTGCTTCATCTATCATCGCACTACCACCGTATTTTACCACTATGATTTTACGATTAAAACGTTGTATGTAAGGCAGTGCCTCAATTAAAACCTCTGCCTTATCCAATGACTGTTGCATATGTTTGTTCATACTATTAACTCCTATAATCTGCATTAATGTCAATGTATCCATGGGTCAAATCACAGCCCCATGCCGTTGCCCACTCGACACCCTCTTTCATATCGGCTAGCAAAGTAACCTCTGCTTCTTTGAGAATTTCTGTCGCCTTTTCCTCGCTATAATCCACTGCCATACCATTGCCAACCAATTGCAATTTTCCGGCTGCACTTTCAATAAATAAATCCACACGGCTTGGTTCAAACACTTCTCCACTATAACCCAAAGCACACATAAAACGACCCCAGTTGGCATCATGTCCTGCAATGGCAGCTTTGGTCAGGCTGGAAGTAACTACACTTTTTGCCAATGTCTTAGCCTTTTCCTTGGTTTTGCTACCTTTCACTGTCACTTCAAACAATGCCGTCGCACCCTCACCATCTGCCGCAATGGCTTTCGCTAAATATTCATTCACCGTACGAACCGCCGCTATAAAAGCTGTATAATCTTCCGTACCTGCTTTTAGCTTTTTATTTCCGGCCATACCATTTGCCAAAAATAAAACCGTATCATTGGTAGAGGTATCTCCATCTACGGAAATCATATTATAGGTTTCTTCCACATCTGTTTCTAAAATATGTTGCAACATTTTTTTGGAAATCAGAACATCACTGGTTAAAAATGCTAACATGGTACACATATTGGGATGAATCATGCCAGAACCTTTTGCCATGCCACCAACCGTCACAATTTTTCCATCTATTTCCACTTGAACCGCAATTTCTTTTTCTCTTGTATCCGTAGTCATAATAGCTCTAGCCGCTTCTGTACCTGTATCAAAAGAATCATTTTTGCTTACCGCCATCATACGAATACCTGTCTGCATTTTATCAATGGGCATCTCCATGCCAATGACCCCCGTAGAGGCTACCAACACACTATCCGCATCCATTTTCATCGTTTCTGCCGCCAACAAGGCGGTTTCCTGACAGCATCGCAATCCTGCCGCTCCTGTACAAGCATTGGCAGTACCCGCATTGATAACCACAGCTTGCGGTTTTTTACGGCTGTTGATAATTTCCATATCCCAAAGAACAGGTGCTGCTTTTACCACATTTTGCGTAAAAACCCCTGCTGCCCGACACGGTTTTTTGCTATAAATCAATGCCATATCCAAACGGTCTTGATATTTGATACCCGCTTCACAAGCCGCCGCTTCAAAACCTTGCGGCACTGTAATACCACCTTTGATAATCTCCATCGTTCATACTCCGTTTTCTATACTTTATTGGTTAAATGTTGTAATATTTTTTTCATTTAAAGCAAACTCATAAAAATTCATATCTTTTCGTTGCAACCAACCAATCTGATTCCAAAAAGCATTGCCACTGTCATTTTGAGCAAATGCCATCAAGGAAATTTTATTGATTTCTTCTTTTTTTAAAGCATGCATACAAACAACTACCATCTCTTTACCAATGCCACGCAACCGATACTCTGTATCAACACAAACATGGTAAAAACAACCACGCCGGCCATCATGCCCGCATAAAATACTTCCTACTATCTTATTTTCTTCTATCGCCACTACACTGGTGCTTGGATTTCGCTTTAAAAAACGTTTCACACCCACAAAAGAATCATCCATGCTACGAATACCTAAACCGCTGATTTTCTGCCACAACTGGTAAACCTCTTCGTAATCCTCAATTGTCATAGTTCGTATCATCTTGCATTGCCTTTCTATTGCATTTTCATTGTAACTTTTGTTTTATGGAAAAGAGGGAACCAATCTTAAACCCTCGTCTTCCTCAAAACCAAATAATAAATTCATGTTTTGAACAGCTTGCCCCGCTGCTCCTTTCATAAGATTATCCATAGCTCCCATCAAAATAATCCGTTTGGTCCTAGGATCTATTTTAAACCCAATGTCCAAATAATTGCTCCTTGCCACCCATTTTGTCTCAGGGCACACACCGTAATCTAACAAACGAATGAATTTTTCTTCTTTATAATGATCCTGATACACTTTCGCAATCTCCACAGCCGTTGCGTCTTTTTTCAAGCCGGCATAAGCTGTAACCAATATCCCCCGATTCATTGGCAACAAATGGGGTGTAAAACTTAACCTAACTTTTTCATTGGCGGCATAACCCAACTGCTCTTCTATTTCAGGTGTATGTCGATGGCTTGCTACACCATAGGCCTTACTATTTTCATTGACTTCGCAAAACAATGTATCTATCTTGGCTCCACGCCCCGCACCCGAAGTACCCGATTTGGCATCTATAATCAAAGTAGACATATCAATCAAACCCTCTTTTGCCAATGGATAAACCGACAAAATCGAACAAGTCGTATAACAACCCGGGTTTGCCACCAAACGAGCCTCCTGTATCTGCGCCCGATTGATTTCTGACAACCCATAAACCGCCTCTGCAATAAACTGTGGACTTTGATGCTTGATGCCATACCATTTTTCATAAACATGCACATCTTTAATACGAAAATCCGCACTCAAATCAATCAGCTTTGTTTTACTCAAAATTTCTTCCTTGATGAAAGAAGCACAATATCCCTGTGGAGTGGCTGTAAATATCACATCTACTTGTTCTGCCAACTCCGACATATTGTCCTCCAAACAAACCGCATCTACAATTTCAAACATATTGGGATACACCGTTGCATATTTTTTACTTGCATAACTTCTGGAGCTGAGCCACTTAATTTCTGCTTTTGTGTGGTTTATTAATAAACGAACCAACTCACCTCCCGTATAACCCGTTGCACCAACAATCCCTACTTTTACCATTCTCTTACTCCTTTGAAAAACAATATTGCATAATTATACATCTTTTTTGAATAATATGCAACTATCTGATTTGTCCATCCCCAAAAATCACATACTTCGTAGTGGTCAAAGCATCCAGGCCCATCGGTCCACGAGCGTGTAGTTTCTGGGTACTAATACCAATTTCCGCCCCAAATCCGAACACAAAACCATCGGTGAATCGTGTTGATGCATTAATATACACTGCCGCCGCATCAATTTCCCTATGAAATTTCATACCATTATGATAATTTTCCGTAATAATCGCATCTGAATGACCCGTATTATATTGATTGATATGCGCAATGGCCTCATCCAAAGAATCGACTACTCTCATTGAAATGATACCATCCAGATATTCCATGCCCCAATCTTCTTCTGTCGCAGCTTTGATTTGATTAGACAAGGCTAACACTGACGCATCACCCCTTATTTCTATACCGTGGCTAAATAACGCCTGTTCCACTTTAGGTAAAATCTCTTTTAATATTTTTCTATGAATCACCAAAGATTCCGCTGTATTGCAAACGCCCAAACGTTGCGTTTTTGCATTTTCGATAATCTGAACCGCCATGTCCAAATCTGCAAATTCATCTACATAAATATGGCAATTACCTGTTCCGGTTTCAATGACGGGCACAGTACTGTTTTCTACCACATTTTCAATCAAACCTGCACCACCGCGTGGAATCAACACATCTATGTATTTGTGCAAACGCATCATCTCTGTCGCTATTTCCCGGCTCACATCATCCACCAACAACAAGGCATCTTGCGGCAAGGCAACTTGACATAAACCTGCCCAGATGGCTTGCACAATCGCTTTATTTGAGTTTAAAGCATCACTACCTCCACGTAAAATCACTGCATTTCCCGTTTTAAAACACAAACCAAAAGCATCTGCCGTCACGTTGGGACGAGATTCATAAATAATACCAATCACCCCCAAAGGCACTTGCATCTTACCAATTTTAAGACCATTGGGACGTTGCACAATATCTCTCATATCACCAATTGGATCATTTAAGGCAGATATTTGACGCAATCCCTCTGCCATATCTACAATTCGCGCTTCACTCAAACGCAAACGATCAATCAAAGCCTCAGAAATACCTTTATCCTTGGCCGCTTGAATGTCCTTTGCATTCTCCTTTAAAATAGTTTGGCTTTGCTTGCACAATTCCTCTGCAACCGCTACCAAACCTGCATTTTTTTCATCCATCGTAAGTTTTGCCACCTCTCTTGAAATGGCCTTTGCTTTTTTTCCTAATGATTCGATATAGTTACTCATCACGCTTCCTCCTTTTCGATTTTCTTCTAAATTCCGGTCTGTCAGGCGCTAATTCATTTTCCAATATTTCTTGATGTTCATCTGATAAGAAAAAGGTGCCAATCCGCTTGCCTGCCATAATATCATTGATGGCATAAATATTTTCGCCGTTGGCAATAATCATATCTGCTTTTGCTGCCGTCACAATTTTAGCCGCCTGGATTTTGCTCCACATACCACCTGTACCCATATCACTACTAACACCTTTTGCCATCTGCTCCAAATTTTCATCTATTCTAGATACGGTGTGAATAAAACGTGCTTTCGGATTCAACTTGGGGTCATCTGTGTAAAACCCATGAATATCCGACAGCAAAATCAATAAATCACCCTCCACCAAATCTGTAACATGCGCTGCTAAAGTGTCGTTGTCCCCAAATTTCCCATAAGATAATTCATCCACAGAAATTGCATCATTTTCATTTACAATGGGAACCACCCCCATACTCAAAAGAGAATCAAAAGTGCGTTTGGCATTATTTCGACATTCTGCATTGGAAATGGACTCTTTGGTCAGCAATATCTGGGCAGTTAATTGACTATATTCATTAAATAGTTTTTCATAAATCATCATCAAGCGGCTTTGTCCTACTGCGGCACAAGCCTGCTCCTCTTCCAAAGTCCTTGGGCGTTTTGCCATACCCAAAGCAGTACGGCCAACACCAACTGCACCGGAAGAAACCACAACAACCTCCCTGCCTTGGTTACGAAGATTAATCAGAATGCGGACAAATTTTTCCAGCTTTTCCAGATTAATATAACCGGTTTCGGGATAGGTAACAGTGGTGGTACCGACTTTTATAACAATTCTTTTTTTTGCGGTGATCAGTTCCTTGCGACTCCAGCCGGAGGTATAATAGTCATATTTGTTCAAGATGAGTGCCTACTTTCCTTTTCGTAATGTAATAAATAATATTGTATATTGCCCGCATACATTTCTGACTTTGCAACAATTCAACATTTCTATAAATTATACTACGAAATGAAATGTATTACTAGAGGAAAGCGATGGTTATAACATCATCAAAAAATAACCGCTGACTTAGCGGTTGAGCTCAATGGATAATTTTGATACAATTAATACTATTAATGAAAGGAATACAAACATGGAAACTTTTCAATGCACCAATTGCAGTGCAACCGTATATATTATAGATGAAACAGGCAAACATTGCCCCTATTGCGATTCTAATATTGAAATGACCACAGAAGAAAAAACCGATTTCAAAGAAGAGCAAGCTCACTTAAATGACATAAAACTTCAAGTTGATGTACAAGCCTTATATGCTGAATGGAGCACAAAGCGACGCATCGGTATCATTATGGTTGCTGTTGGTTTTATTCTTTCCATTATTGGCGGTACTACAAATGTTTTTGTCATCAATATCATAGGTGTCTTAGCTGTTGTTACAGGCGTTATCCTTTTGGTTTTAAAACATAAAGAATACCAAGAAAAGCGACAAATCATTGATTCAAAATTTAGTGATGCACTATTAACAAAACAGGCTATGAAGCAACAACTTGCATTGCAACAAGCACTACACATCACCGATATGCCTGCCAATCTTGTAACAAAGCGTAAAATGATTTCTTTGCTACTATGTATCTTTACAATTTGTGGGCATAAATTTTATGAGGGCAAAATCGGTATGGGTATTGTATATCTCTTTACTGGCGGATTGTTTGGTATCGGCTGGATTATGGATATTATAAAACTAGCAATCGGACCTAGTACTTACTATGTAAAGTGGTGAAATTATTATAACTAAATTTATATACGGAAAGGTGCATTTTTATGGATAATTCTTCGATTCGCCTCAACAAAAAAAAGATTTTAATTACCGGCGTAAGCCGTCCCTTGGGCATTGGCGCAACCCTTGCCAAAAGGTTCGCTGAAGCAGGAGCCACTGTTGCCATCCATGGCTTTTCTGATTATGATGTTAACCTTGGACACAAATCTGCTATGAAAAATGGCACGGAAATATTGGCCCAGCAACTCCATGACTTAGGATTAAATGTAACAGCACTTACACCGGGTGATTTAATGATACCGGGTGTTGCGGAGCAAGTTGTTGCAGAAGCGGCCACAGAACTAGGCGTTCTTGATGGGTTGGTTTTGAATCATGCTTACTCAACCTATGGCGAAATAGGAAATTGGACACCGGAACATATCGACCCGCATCTGCTTGTAAATGTTCGAGCCTCTATGATGATGATACAATCTTTTGCTGACCAAGTGGATACTACAAAAGATAATGCAATCACGCTTTTTACCAGCGGTCAATATTTAAGCCCAATGGTAAACGAAATTGCTTATTGTGTATCAAAAGAAGCAATTATTTGTTTGTGCCGTCAAACATCACACTTACTTGGAAATAAAAACATAAGGGTAAATTGCATAAATCCCGGTCCAAATGACACCGGTTATTGTTTCGGTGAGGATTATAAAGCCATTGCCAAGATGTTTCCGGCAGGACGCTGGGGAACCCCAAACGATGCTGCCGACTTGCTTCTTTTCCTGCATAGCGTTTACGCAAAATGGATCACAGGGCAAGTCATCGCAAGTGATGGTGGTGTCAGGGAAAACTAGTCACTTTATGCCTTTAAAAATGGTATGTTGACATTAACGAAAGGAACATTACAATGGCAGACTCATTATTTGCTGCAACTATTATATCTATTTTACCTAGTATACCGGCATTGCTTTATTCGGCAGGTTACAGAAGACTGATTAAATTAGTTTCTTTGAATGGTTTAAACCTAAATGATTATGAAGAACTCATGAAAACCTTGCCTTTCAGAAAGAAATTGTTTATGACATACATATGGAAATGCAATCCAACAGGGAAGCAAAGTCTACTCGCTTCTCAGTGCTTCAATCGGATCTTTCCTTGCTGCCGCCGATGAAGGAAACAAACCTGCAATAAAAGTCAAAAACATGCTCGTTCCGATTAATACCACCACTGCAACTGCCGGCAAACGTGCAATTCGTACAATATCAAAATTTTGTAGCACAATTACATTGGCAATTTCCGCTACTACTAAGGTAATAAATACCCCCAACACACCCGCAACAAAACCAACAATCAAAGTCTCTGCATTGAATACACGCCGTATATTACTTTTACTGGCCCCAATGGCACGTAAAATACCAATCTCTTTTTTTCGCTCTAATACAGATATATATGTGATAACTCCAATCATAATAGAAGAAACCACAAGAGATATAGCCACAAAAGCAATCAAAGCATAACTAACCATATTGATAATATCTGTCACCGAAGACATCATCGCGCCAACTAAATCTGTGTACTGTACCACTTTCTCCGGATAACCCTCTGCTTCCATACGTTCATTATAATTGTCTAGGATATCCAATATATCTTGCTTTGCGTCAAAATTCTGCGGATATATATTGATTTGGGAGGGAATAGCTAAATCTGCATATCCAAGCAAGCTTAAATTCCGCTCATAACTGTTTTCCGTTGGGCTCATCATAGCCATCATCAATTGCAGAATCTCTTCTTCTCCCATTTCAATTTGAAATGCATCCACAAGCGCTTCCGGATCAAAGTTTTCAAACTGCTCCGCAAGACCTGCCATCGCATCTTCCATTTGATTGGCGATTTCCCCCATCAAATTTTCCATCTGACCTCCAATGCCACCTGCTATTTCCTCTATCATTTCGCCCATCATGGCTTCCATCTGATTTCCAAATCTACCCATAGCCTGTCCCATTTGGTCCGCAAGCAGCGTTCTTATTTGTTCCGTTATTGCTGTCATTGCCCGCGCCATAACTTGAGACATCAGATGTTCCATAGCCTGCTGTATCTGCGCTCCAATTTCTGCTTGCACCGCCTCCATCACTTGTCCCATATAAGCAACCATCATCTCTTCCAATGCTTCTTGCACCAAATCCGCAATCTGCCCTTGTAAATCAGAGTCCGCAATAATTTGTGCCAACTGCGCACTGATTGCGTCTTGCACCTCCGGACGTGTCAGGTATTCCATAAAAGCATTCATGATTTCATTCGGATCCGTAATGCCATCGGCAATCAATTCTGCCGCAAAATCTTGCAGTACGTGCATCATAACTCCCAATAGTGCTTCCGTGGGAATATGCAACTGACCCGCAATGTCATTTAAAATATCACTCATGTCACCTATTTCAAAAGAAGGAACATCTATCTGGTCAAAATTTAAATCTAAGTCTCCAAAATCTAAATCACTAAAATCTGCAAAACTGCTCATATCTAAATTGCCCAAAGAACCTAAGTCAAATTGAAACATATTGGGGTCAAGATTAAATCCACTAAAATCAATATCTAACCCATCTAAGTCCAAATCAAATTCCATACCATCCATATCAAAATCAAAGGCGAACGCCTCCAAATCAATCGCAAAGGCCTCTTCCAAAGCCGCTTCATCAACGGTAATCAGACGTGCAAAATCAAAGGCCGAATCCGGATTCTCCGCCTCTTCCCGGAATGTTCGCCCGGTAAATACATTGACGCGACGGTCACGCATTTGTGCTTGTACAATCTCCGACGCACCTGCCTCACGCATCAAATGATGAATCAAATCAGGCGTATAATGAATCCCCATCGGCAAAGCTGTCGCCGTCGCCGTTGGACTAGGTCTGGCAATCCCTACAATCCGTAGAGGCATACTATCATTGACCAATCTTTGCATAAATCGCTCATCACCGGAGCGGTCTACCCAAACATGAAACTCTTCGTCATACTGATACTTTTCAAAGGAATGAACCACACGAAACTCTACAGCCAACAGTTCTTCATAAGTAAATGTCGCCAATTCTTCATCACTGCTTAAATCCGCATCCTCTGTATGCATAATGGCATCCATCATACTTTGCAGGATTTCCCGATCTCGCAAACCCATGCTATACATTTCCATATCTGAAATACGACTGCTTGCTGATATAATCAACATAGCTTCATCATGACGTGCCGGCCAATGTCCGGCCACCACATCATATTGCTTTTCAAACATTTCTATCTCGCCCGGCATCTCATGAAATACATTTCCGCCAAAACTGCCCATTCCCATCATAGCGTTCATATCCTGACCGCCACCCATAAGCGGAGCAAACACAGAATCCGGATTGACCTGCTGCGGTCCGTCAGAGGTATCACTTAAGAATATTTGCGGTGTTACATCATACATATAATGAACGGAATTGACCAAAGGATCTATCGTGTTACGACTGGCTTCCAAATATAGTTTCAATGCACCTAAATCATTATGACTGGTCATTGCAAACATATTCTCTAAGACCCGCCGCTCCAGTACCGTGCCCTCTTCCCGCTCAGGGGCATCACCGGAATGACCGCCACCCATCCCCTCCATCAAGCCAATCAAATCAAAGCCTGTAGTGGCTATGGTCAGCGGATATAAACTTAAAGTATCTTCTTCCACAGTGCGAATATAAGCATTGATACCATTTGCCAAAGCAAGAATCAGTGCAATACCGATAATACCGATAGAGCCCGCCAAAGATGTAACAAGGGTACGCCATTTTTTGGTCATCAGATTACTAAAAGAAAGCTGTATCGCTGTCATAAAAGACATGCCGGACTTTCGAATCTCTCTACCTGTATGAACTCTATCTACATTTGGGTCAAAAGGACGACTATCCGACACAATGTTTCCGTCTTTTAAATGTACAATACGATTGGCATACTCTTCCGCCAACTCCGAATTGTGCGTCACCATAATGACCAAACGATCCTTGGCAATCTCCGTCAACAAATCCATAACCTGCGTACTTGTTGTGGTATCCAGTGCCCCGGTGGGCTCATCTGCTAACAAAATCTCAGGATCATTAATCAAAGCTCTCGCAATGGCCACCCGTTGCATCTGACCACCACTGAGCTGGTTTGGTTTTTTATGCGTATGCGCACCTAAGCCAACATCTACCAAAGCCTGTTTCGCTTTTGCACGACGCTCCGCAATGGAAACACCACTCAAAGTCAAGGCCAATTCTACATTGGACAAAATCGTTTGATGGGGTATTAAATTGTAACTTTGAAAAACAAAACCGATGCGATTATTTCGATAAGTATCCCAATCATGGTCTTTGAATTTCTTTGTAGAAATGCCCTCAATTTCCAAATCGCCTGAATCATATTGATCCAAACCACCGATAATATTTAACATGGTAGTCTTACCGGAACCGGATGGACCCAAAATAGCAGCAAACTCATTGTCACGAAAAGCAATGGATGCATCATTCAAAGCAACCTGTACAAAATCAGCTGTTTGATATGATTTTCGTATATTTTTTAATTTTAACATAAAAACTATGTGCTCCTGAAAAAACTTGATTCATTGTCATACTTACCCAGTATAACAGATTTATACCATCCATTCAGCACTTTTTTCTTTTTATACCGCTTTTCACAAAAGTTTCACATTTCCTTTTCCTTTTTCTATTCCTCTCCGTTGCATAATTATTCGCTTTCATGTATAATTATGAACATTGAATTCCTTAGGAGGTTTTACCATGCATAAAGAAAAAGTTGTTTTGGCATATTCCGGTGGACTGGATACCACAGCGATTATTCCTTGGTTAAAAGAAAATTTTGATTATGATGTCATTTGCTGTTGCATCAACTGCGGACAAGGAGAAGAGTTGGATGATTTAGAAGAACGAGCCAAACTGTCCGGCGCAACAAAACTATATATTGAACATGTGATTGATGAATTTTGTGATGATTTTGTAATACCTTGCGTAAAAGCAGGTGCCGTTTATGAAAATGAATATTTACTGGGAACATCCATGGCACGTCCTTTGATTGCCAAAGTTTTGGTTGATGTGGCAAGGAAAGAGGGTGCTACAGCCATCTGTCATGGTGCGACCGGAAAAGGAAATGACCAGATTCGTTTTGAATTGGGCATCAAAGCACTGGCACCTGACTTAAAAATCATTGCCCCATGGCGTATGACTGACCTTTGGACGATGCAATCACGGGAAGATGAAATCGAATATTGTAAAGCACATGGGATTGATTTACCTTTTAACGCTGGTCAAAGTTATAGTCGGGATAGAAATCTATGGCACATTAGCCATGAGGGATTGGAATTGGAAGACCCAGCTGCTGAACCAAATTATAATCATTTGTTGGTATTAAGTGTTCCCCCCGAAGATGCACCTGACGAGGGAGAATATGTAACCATGACCTTTGAAGCCGGCATACCAAAAAGCCTAAATGGCAAAGCAATGAAAGTCTCCAAAATCATTGAAGCATTAAATACTCTGGGCGGAAAGCATGGAGTGGGAATCGTTGACATCACAGAAAACCGTGTAGTCGGTATGAAATCACGTGGTATTTATGAGACTCCCGGCGGAACTATTTTAATGAAAGCCCATCAACAATTAGAAGAATTAATCTTGGACAGAGCTACCTTTGAAACCAAACAACATCTCAGTATCAAATTTGCTCAAATCGTTTATGAGGGTACTTGGTTTACACCTTTGAAAGATGCAATCCAAGCCTTTGTTGACGTGACACAAGAATATGTAACCGGTGAAGTCAAATTCAAACTATACAAAGGGAATATCATAAAAGCCGGAACGAACTCGCCTTATTCCTTATATAGCGAATCACTCGCAAGCTTTACCACTGGCGATTTATACGATCACCACGATGCAGAGGGCTTTATCAATCTCTTTGGATTGCCTTTGAAAGTACGAGCCATGAAAATGGAAGAAATAAAAAAACGAACCTAATACGTTACGGTGAAAAACCCACAAGGATTAAACGGCTCCCTGTGGGTTTTATATCTCTTTTATATGTATTTATACCAACTCAAATTCCAAGGTTCCACGCTCCACCCCATTTACAATCAATGTGATTCCATGCCTGCCTACATAATGTTTTCTTGTACTTAAATCCGCAAAGGAATGCTTTTTTGTATAAGTTTTTCTTTCATTTTCTTTTAATGCAGTTTCGGAGATTTGAAAAATTTTTCGGCTTTGTTTTCCATTGGCTTTCCTATAGTCAATGCCATACTCCAACCTTACTTTGGTTGCCCGCTTGGCTAAAATCGTAAATGAAAAATGAATCTCTTCGCCGATTTTAAGCTTTACCGGCTCCATGACAAAGTCATTAACAGCAATGGCAGTCACATCATGGAAACCAAAAATTGCCAGCACATCACGATTGCCTTTTTTTAATAATGTCCTACAAGCATGTTTTACAATCCAATCTGTGTCTGCATTTTTACCATACCAATCCTGCGCCATTTTCACCACCAAATCCGGATGGGTCTTGGAAATATCATTAAGGTTATTTGCCACACTTTTTCTTACATAAAAAGCAGGGTCTGTTTTTAACTGCTCTAATATGGGTAAAATGGGGGTTGGATCTTTTTTATACTTCGGCAATGACTGCGCCCACGGAAGTTGCGGGCGGCAACCCTCACTGGCAAGTCTGCGAACATGTTCATTTTCATGTTTTGACCAAGCGTACATCTGCGCCATCATCCGCCCTTCATGGTCGATAATAAACGGGCGCACCGCAAATTCCGCCGAAGCATGAACGGTATATCGCTCTATTGCATCCATCGTAACATCCCAATGTTCCATATCTTGTCCATACAACTCAACAAAATCAATAAATACCCAAGCCACACCGGTCTCTAACCAACTACCATAATCCACAATCACTTGATCAATGATACGAATTGCCTCTTTGTAATCCGCAGGCAAATATTTTCTTAGACTCTTACATATATGATGTCCCCGTGCCTTTAACTCCAAAGACTCCCATGTTTCATCCATAACAGAGGCTAGAAAATCTGTCACTTGAAAAGATGAATAAACCACCTTAATTTCCTTTGCTAATTTCCCCAATGTGTCTTGATTGTACATATCTTTCAGTAAATCTGCCATTTACGTTCTACCTCTTTCATTTAATATTTATACTAACTATATTATGACAAAGATAATATGACAACAGCACGGCATATTATATCATCCATCCAAATAATCGTTGCGCAGTAAACCAAAAAGATTCACGCATCAAAAAAGGTATCTGCGTTTGCAAACTTGTATACCTTGTTGTTTTTGTTGGTGAAGAATATACTTGTAAACCACGATCTCTGGCAATCTGCAAACTACGTCGCATATGCAAAGGGTCACTCACCAACAATATCGTCTCCATATTTTCTGCCATCACTATTTCTATCGCATAATTTATGTTTTCCCTCGTATTAGCCGACTTCTCTTCAATGAAAATCGCCTCTAAGGGCACGCCCTGTTGATGTGCATATTCCTTGGCAATAAAAGCTTCGGAAAACTGGTTTCCCTCACTAACACCACCCGTAAAAATAAGATACTCTACATAATTGTTTTGATATAACCATATTCCATGATTAATACGTTCCGCAAAAACAGGTGATGGCTGGTTGCCCCAAACGCTAGCTCCAAGAACAATAGCTACATCTGCTCTTCTGGTTTCATCTACTTGACCGAATCGCCAAACTTCAATCGTACCAATACTCACATATAACAAAAAAATCGCTAACATGAGTATCAGAACTTTTCCCAACTTTCTATTAAATTTCTCCATTCAATTTTTTCCAATATACATTTCTTAGATATCCACTAGAGGTTGTAATTGTATCAAAAAAAACCAGCCCTACTTTTTCCAATATCTTACAACTGCTCACATTTTCCGGGTGCGCCGTTGCTGTTATATAATCAAAATCTAATTCCTTGGCCGCACTTAATTGTATTTCACATAACTTTGTCATAAGTCCTTGGCCGGAATATTCTTTCAAAGTTAAAAAACCACCTAACTCACCGATTTTCTTCGATTTATCTATATTTAAAATAGTATAGTAATCTTTTATTAAGTTTTCACTTACATAAATCGCATTGGTTGCAACCAGTTTTTCCTGATCAAAAGCCCCATAATGAAAGGCATAATTGCAATCAAACACACATTTTTTTTCTTCTTCCGAATAGGGAATAAAAAGCTCTTTTCGCTCCAGTCCACCGAGTACTACATCCATTATATGAAATAACTCGGATTCATCCTTTGCATCTAATTTCCTGTAAATAAATTTTTCTCTCATTTCTTTTCTCCAGCATTAAAAATCAGCACTACTTTAACATTATAGCTGAAAGCACCGCTGATTGATAGTCATATTTTTTTCAAAACATCAAACATCTTCTTTCTTGCGTTTGATAGCATAACAATCTAATGCGATAATAAGCACTACCATAATTCCCAAAACCAACATCTGAACATTTGGATGGATTCCCAACATGCCCATGCAATTTCTCAGCAAGAACATGGCAAAAATACCAATAAAACTTTGTGGTACACCACCCACTCCACCAGCAAAAGATGTTCCCCCTATCACCACCCCACAGTTAACCATCAACGGAATTTCAACGCCGGCAATCGGCAAACCCGTATTCATTCGCGATGCCGCCAAAACACCAGCAACAGCTGCAAAAGTACCTGTAAGCACAAAAGCAAACCATTTGGTTTTGATCACATTGATACCTGAATGCTCTGCAACCTCATAATCTCCACCTAGAGCATAGCAATTTCGGCCAAAACTAGTAAATCGCAAAAGCAAAAAAGTCAATATCCCTAAAACAATCATAAACAAGGCTATATTTGGTATCCCAAGCCAACTTTCACCGGATATTCTCTGGAAACTCGGATTAGAAGCCGAAACCGGATTGGCATTTGTCAACAACAAGGCCACCCCTTGAACCAACATCCCCATACCCAAAGTAATAATAAAGGCCTCCGATTTTTGCTGCACAATCAAAAACCCATTAATAAAACCTACCAAACCACCAGACAAAACAGCAAGAATAATCGCCAAAGCCATATGCATCCCACCATTGATTAAAATAATAGCAATAATTCCGGACATGGCCATCACCGAACCCACTGACAAATCACAACCTTTGCATATTACCGCTAACGTCACTCCAAAAGCAATAATTGCATTTGTTGAAACCGCCTCTAATAAATTAAACAGATTGCCTGCGGTATAAAAGTTCGAATCCGTAAAAAGCATCACAAGAAGCATAAACAGGATTGCTATTACAGCCTTCTGCTTGCCTAGTATTTTCACCGTATGCCTGCTCATTATCTGTACATTATTATTCATCAAACACTAACCCCTTTCATGCCTACGATGGTCAAGCCAAACGGCCAATACCAGAATCGCACCTCTAACCACCTCTTGCATATGTGTATTCACGCCCATAAGGTTCATACAGTTGGACATCAGTATTACAAGCGAGACACCCATGACTGTACGAAGAACACTGCCTTTTCCACCAAGAAGCGAAGTTCCGCCAACCACAACGGCCATAATCGCATCCCTCTCAAAAAATGTACCAACAGTCGGAACCGTAACAGACACCCGAGAAAACAGTACAATCGCGCCAACAGCAGTCATAAATCCACATAAAGCGTAAATAAAAATCATAATTCGTTTGGTGGGAATACCACCCAATTCAGCGGCATTTAAATTGCCGCCGGTATAAGCAATCGCTCGACCAAGAAAGGTTTTTGATTGAAAAATAAAAAGCACTGCCAAAAAGAAAAGAAACAGGATAAAAGAATGAGACAAGATACCAAGAGTGCCCGCTCCTAGAGTTCTGGTAACTGGCATAGGATGCTCAAACAAGGTGCCCCAATTCATCGGAAAACCACCTGTAATAATCAAAGCAATCGAACGATAAATCAAACTCATACCAAAGGTTATAAATAGAGCCTTGGCCTGGGTTGAAGCCCCGGAAATCACCAGTATCATACCATTTATAAAACCCATAGTCGTACCCAGCAGCAAACCTATAATCAAAGCCGGAATTTCCCCGATTGTATCTACGAGCATCAAAGTAACCATTGCTACCAATGAAATCATTCCGGGTATAGAAAGATCAATAAAACCTCCTACAATAATAAAGGTCATTCCCAACGCCACAAAACTCAAAGGTCCAAATTGGCGCATTAAATTTATAAAATTGTCCACCGTCAAAAACCTCGGTGATACAATGGCTGTTATAAGTATCAATGCCACAATGGCAATCAAAACAAGATATTCTAACAAAAAATCTACGATGCGTAATCTTGCGCCTTGTGATTGTTTTATCATAATCGTTACCTCTCCTAACCTATTGCAGCATCCATAATGTCATGAGCCGAATCTATTTCAGGGTTAAATTCCCCACTGATGCGCCCTTCACAAATAGTCAACACACGGTTACTCATAGCTAGTACCTCCGGCAGCTCCGAGGAAATCATAATAACAGAGCCACCTTTTTCCGCAATTTTCTTAACCAACAGATATATCTCATACTTCGTACCTACATCAATGCCTCGTGTTGGTTCATCCAAAATAAGGATGTCAGGATCTATTTCCAGCCAACGTCCCATAATACATTTTTGTTGATTACCACCCGAAAGCGTCTTTGCTTTCGTATTAGGAGAAGGCGTTTTAATCGAAAGATTTTTAATTTGCCGTATAGCAATATCTTTTTCTTTTGCCTTACGAATAAAGCCAAATTTTGTAATGCCCTCTAAACTTGACATGGTAATGTTTGCTTGCACCGAAAAAGGTAAAACCAAACCTTCCAACTTACGGTCTTCCGGCAAAAGTCCAATACTCTCTCGTTTCCCATCCCGAGGATTTTTTATTTTAACCTCTTTTTCATTGATAAATATTTTGAGTTCTTTGGCTTTGTCTGCACCATAAATCGCACGCACGATTTCCGTTCGCCCTGCTCCAACCAAACCCACAAATCCAAGAATTTCACCCTTTTTTAGTTCAAAAGAGATATCTTTTAGCTTCCGCGTTCGAATATCTCGCACTTCCATAATTGTTTCACCTACACAACGGGAGCGTTCCGGATATTCATTTTCAATTTCACGGCCAATCATTTTGGCAATCATATCACTTCTTGTCAATTTTTCTATGGATTTTGTATCAATTATTTTTCCATCACGAATAATCGTAACCATGTCACAAAGCTGAAAAATTTCATCCAATTTATGACTGATATAAATTATTGTAACCCCTTTTTTGCGCAAATCATCTATGATTACAAACAGCCGTTTCAGCTCATCGGCAGTCAAACTACTGCTTGGTTCATCCATAATTATAAGTTTTGAATCAAAGGAGAGTGCTTTTGTAATTTCCACCATCTGCTTTTCAGCCGCACTCAAATCACCTACAAGCTTATTTGTATTGATTGTACTGCCTATACTATCTAGCAAAGCCCGAGCTTTCCGGTGAATATTGCGCATACCTTTTAATTCCGCATAACGACCAAGAAAAATATTTTCTCCGGCTGTTAATGTATTTACAAGATTAAATTCCTGATATATAATACTGAGCCCTCTTTTTAGAGATTGAACCGGTGTCGTATGCTCTATTTCTTCTCCATCAAAAACTACCGTTCCTGCATCTTTGGTATATATCCCAGAAAGAATCTTCATAAGTGTAGATTTTCCTGCCCCATTTTCACCAACCACCCCATGCACAGTGCCTCTGCTAAATGCAACAGAAACATCATCAAGTGCTCTAACCCCAGGAAATGATTTACTCACATTTTTAATTGATAATATGACCTCATTTTTCTTTGTATCCACAGTCATTCTCCCTTTTTCCAACATAAAAAAGTACAGCATCTCCGAGCCGGAATAAACCGACTCGGAGTCTTCATTGCCTTTTACCAATCCGGCTCTACAAAATTATCAATCGTTTCAATCGTTACCATATCAAGTGGAATATAATTAATAGAATCTACTGTTCCGCCCTCTAAAAGCACACGTGCCAATCGAAGTGATTCTGTTGCCATATTGGTGAAACTCTGACCAACACTCAAAGCTTGTGTGCCGTTGCGAACTTGGGCATACCCAGTTCGGTTGCCATCTACCCCAATCACAAATACATCTGTCATACCGGCATTTTGTAAAGCTTCAATCACACCGCTAGCTCCATTGTCCCAATGACACCACACAATATCAATTTCATCTCCATACATTACAATAAAATCTTCCATAATTGACAAGGCTTCATGGGTATTCCATCCGGTTGGTGCAAATTGTGAATCTAACTCAACAATGTTATCTGCAATACCCGTCCGGAAACCGTCGTGACGATCATTTGCCGCACTATGGCCAGCTTGCCCACCTACTTCAACAAAGTTTGCTCCATCCGGGAAATTCGCAGAAACAAACTCACCTGCTTGAACACCACCCATATAATCATCAGAACCTACAAAGAAATGTTGCACTTCTTGATGCTCTTCTGGAAGCACAGATGAAAACATACCAACAATCAATCCGGCATCTCTGGCCTGTTGTAATGCAGGTACGATTCCCTCAATACTACTGGGATTCACAAAAATTGCATCATATCCATTGGCAATCGCTGTCAAAACGCCATCAAATTCAACAGCTGGTTCATTTTCTCCGGCAAACACCGTCATCTCAAAACCAAATTCCGGTGCCAAACGCTCAAACTCTCTCCAAGAGAACGCTTGGGACTCATTTGACATTGCTTGTGTAATAAATGCCGCCCGAAACACTTCACCGTCACCGGCCACCGGTGTTTCCTCAGTGGTATCATTTGTTGCTGGTGGATCTTCGTTTGTGCCCCCACCACCACAAGCCACTAATAGGCCTACAGTCATTACGAGGGTCACTAACATTGCTAATCGTTTTTTCATGGTATTCCTCCTTTTCTTTATATCAAACAAACCTTATGTTTGCTTGTTTTCGATGTCATACAATTTGTGTGCCATACGCATGGCATTTTCTGTCGTATTTGTAGCTACAAGATGTTGACGCAAAGGATTCTCTATTTGCCTTACTAGCCCTTGCCAAAAATTTTCTAAAAACCATGTATTACGGAAAAGACTTCCATTTAAAACTACATCCAACACCTCATCCTGTTTGTATTTCATTCGCTTTACTAAAGCTATCGCTAAATTCCACAATTGCACATGTGCCAAATGCAATACTTCTTGTGCATAAGTATCTCCATCCTTTGCACAATCCAAAATAACGCGAGCCACCGAAGCTATCTCAGAAACACTCAAAGCAGTAAAACAAGCAGCTATATCCAACTGATTTTTAATGTGAAAATGACAAGCAATCTTTTCATAAATCGCCCGATTTGAACCAATGCCATCTGAAAAAAGCAACATCTCTTCCAATATGTACCTAGCTATCCAATATCCACTTCCGCCATCACTTAAAAATGCACCCCAACCTCCGGCTCGCTCAATCGGTTTATCAACTTGAAATGCCATACAATTTGAACCTGTTCCGGCTACCACACAAAGTCCCGGTGCATCCGTTGTCGCCTGAAAGGCCAACTCACAATCATTATACAAGCTAATCCTTTTATCATGCAGACCGGTACGACTTATCATCTGATTATAAACCTGTATATCTTGTTCTGAGTCACAACCGGATATTCCAAAAACTGCCCGTTGCACCTCACTTGGGCGAATGTTTTCTTTGCGGCAAATTTCTAAAAAACTTTCAATCAAGTTTGCTTGTGTTGCTTCCAATCCAACAGATTTGTAGTTAGAACCACCATATAGATAACGAGACACTTTCCCATCAGACAAAAACTTTATACAATATTCTGTTTTTGTACCTCCGGCATCTACTGCCAATAAAATTTTATGTTTCATAAACCAATCCCTCAATATTTGCTATTGTGACTGTGTCAAAGCATCATAAACCAAAGCTAACAAACCCTTATCATATGCTACATTTAAATCTTCTATCAATTGAAATGACGGCAAAGTCCAAAGAGGAAGATGCTTTTCACACTCACGACGAACATGCCAAAGCATTTCTGCTGATGCTAAGTTGCTGCCAAAAAATATTGCCGGCGGATTAAGCAAACAAATAATATTGACCATCATTCCGGAAATGAGTTGAGCCTGCTCTGTAATACACTCTGTTTGAAACAAATGACTTTCAAAAATTTCACCACACATGTGGCCGGCATAAGGATCAACCATATAGGATATCTCACCTGCAAAGTGGGAAAATCCTCGGATAATTCGGCCGCCTATCACAATACCGGCACCTACCCCTTTTCCGATATGCACAAAGACAATGTCCGAAAAAGTGGAACCCGCACCCGTATCTACACTACCAAGTGCTACCAAATTAACATCATTTTCCACATAAACCGGAATCTCAAATTGCTCCTGCAACACATGAGCCAGTGCTACCCCCTCCAAATCAGGTATCTGAGGAATCGCCTGTAGTACACCACCGGAACCAACCACCCCAGGAACCCCAAGGCTAACGACACGAATATTATTGTCTTGCTTTAAAAGAGATTGCAACAACATCTGTAACCCTTTTAAGGTACTCATATCATCTGTCAAAGTCCATGCATTTCGCAATATCACCGTTTGGTCAGCTGTCATCACCCGGTATTCTAAACTATGTCGAAGTACCCGAATGGTCACCGCTCGTAAATGATTTGTTTCCAAAGAATAACATTGTGGCCTGCGACCTCCTGCTGATGCCGCAAAAGAACCTTGACTCACAATACCCTTGTCACTAAGTTCCTGCATAATCGTATTGACTGTCGGTTGACTAAGTCCGGTTTTTTGAGCCAATTGCCCGCGAGTAGCAGTTTTCATTTCCTTTAAGACATTTAATACCAAATTTGTATTATATATTTTTAATGGATTCTGATCAGTTTTCTGATTCGCCATCATTCCCCCCTTATTGTAAAATAAATTTTCATCTACCATTCTTTCTATAATTAAACTGTTTTAAAAAGTTTCTTTTCCCTTATCTTGGCTTATTTTAAATGTTTTTCTGCTCTTCATTGTTTCTATTCTATGTTTTTTACATTTTTATTTTAAATGTTTTTAAATAATGTCTATAATATTACAGCACAACAAAATATTAGTCAAGGACTTTTACTAATTTTCATATTTTCTTCCATATTTTTTTGGCTAGTATTCACAATTCTCCATAGAAAAAATTGGCAGTGCCCTGCACATAACGCACAAAGGTACTGCCAATTTATCATTCAAATTTTATTTTCTTATATCCGTTTAGAAGAAAAATCTTCCCAACAATCCCATTCCATCACCAATAGAAGCAAATAAAGGTATAAATACAACTGAAAGAATTGTCATCAACTTAACCAAGATATCAATCGCCGGACCCGCTGTATCTTTCAAAGGATCCCCTACTGTATCACCAATTACAGCTGCATTAAAAATCTCTGTACCTTTATATTTTACAGGATCAAATGATTTTTTGGCATTGTCCCAAACACCACCAACATTCCCCATAAAGAATGCCAATAGGATTCCCGATACAAACGTGCCCAATAACAAACCGGCCAATCCTACGAAACCGAAAAGAATTCCGGCAGCAATGGGGGCAATCACAGCCAAAAGACCCGGCATAACCAATTCGCGTAACGCTGCTTTGGTGGAAATATCAATGCAACGCTTATAATCAGGTTTTACGCCTTCTTCGCCTTCCATCAACCCAGGGGTTTCACGGAATTGTCGACGCACTTCTTCAACCATCTCATTGGCTGCTTTACCAACAGACTTAATCGAAAAAGCCGAGAATAAGTAAGGTACACCTGCTCCAATCAAAGCCATCGCCATAACAATCGGATTATAAATTGTAAAATGGGAAAGTATTTCTGCACCACCATCTAACAACCGCAAACGAATTACAAAGGTAGCAAACAAACCAACTACCGTAAAGGCAGCGCTACCAACGGAAAAGCCTTTTCCAATAGCAGCAGTTGTATTGCCTACAGCATCCAGATGGTCGGTGATTGCTCTAACTTCATCTCCCATCTTGGACATCTCCACAAGACCACCGGCATTGTCAGAAATCGGACCATAAGAATCAATTGCCACTGTCATACCAAGGGTCGCCAGCATACCAACAGAACACAAAGCCATGAAATACATGGAATTATTATCACCGCCTACCAAAGCCGCAGCAATAATACCAATTGCCATCAAAAGAGCTACCGGCCAAGCTGAAAATAAACCTGTGGCAAAACCACCAATAATGTTTGTTGCCGCACCTGTTTCCGACATCTTTTTAACATACTGAATATGCTTATATTTATCACTAGTATAGTATTCGGTAATTAAACCAACACCAACACCAACCGCTATGCCAAAGAAAACAGCCAAGAAAGCTTGAATTTGATACGCCTCAAAAAGAACAAAACTTAAAATCAATGTAATCACCGAGGTCAATAATGCAGCTACTTGCAAACCACGTTGCAAAGCTTTGGCCGGATCTTTACCACCACCTAATTGAACAGAAATAGCAGCAATCACGGAAGCCAAGATACCACCTGCCGATACCAACATGGGGAAAAGAACCCTTGCAATCACTGAATATTCTTCTGAACCTCCAAGTCCCATGGCTGCCACCGGAATCAAAGCACCCAGTGAAACGGCCGCAATGATACTACTTACATAACTCTCATATAAATCGGCACCCAATCCGGCTATATCACCAACATTGTCACCAACATTGTCCGCAAGAACCGCCGGATTGCGCGGATCATCTTCCGGAATACCGGCTTCAACCTTACCAACAAGATCCGCACCAACATCAGCAATCTTTGTATAGATACCACCGCCAACTCGAGCAAATAAAGCTACAAAACTAGCTCCCAAAGAAAAACCCGTTACAACAGAAATAACCAAACTAATCTGATCTGTACCGTATATCACATGCGTGAAAAACAAAATCAAACCGGTTAATCCAAAAAGACCTATACTAGCCAGTGTCAAACCGGAGATAGAACCACCTGAGAAAGCAATCTTTAAAGCCGCTGCCATCCCTTTGTCTTTTGCAGCTTGCGCTGTTGGTCCATTTGCCAAAACACCAGCACGCATTCCAATAAAACCACCGCACATAGCAAAGACTGCACCAATGATAAAACTAACTGCCGTAGCAATCGCACTTCCGGCAAACAAACCGGCATCCGGCTCAGCTCCTAAAAAGGTGGCAATCAAAATACCAAGACCAATTACAAACAATACAATAATACTGTATTCTCTTCGTAAAAAGGTCATAGCACCCTCTTTGATGTAACCTTGTAATTCGATTACCTTTGCATCCTTAACAGGCTGTTTCTTCATCCTAACAAATTGATGAACAATGTAAATAATACCTAGTGCCACAGCACCAAAGCAAATAAATAATAATGTGTAGGTCATTTTGTGTTACTTCCCTTCTGTATTTTGTAGTGTTAAAAAACCCATCACTACCTACTATACACTATCTTAGCAAAACAGAAAAGAAAAACCTGTCCATATTATTAATAATTACATGTTTTATTTTAATCTTTCGAAAGCTTTAATAATTTTTCAACAAAATTTTATGGATTATTTTAAATTATTTGTTCAAAATTTACATTTAATTAAATTCCTCAATCATTTTTTTGATTTCAGGTTTGGCATTCATTTTCCAAAGCTCATCTTTATATCATTCCCACCGGTAATATCCATACATGCTCCATCAAAGGCAAACGCTCTTTTGCTAAACACACCACCGCTCCCGTTCCCACTTTCATCCCCGGAATATTTGCCAATTTCCCAAATGCTTTTATCATTGATTTCTTCGGATCACTGGTAGTCTTAATTTCAATAGGATAAAGCGTACCATTTTGTTCTATCACTAAGTCAATTTCATTCTTATCAATATCACGATAGTAATACAACGGTGGTCTTACAATTCCATCGTTATAATAAGTTTTCAAAATTTCCACAAACACATAAGTTTCAAAAATATGCCCCCACATCGCTCCATTTACCATCTGCTCCGGGGTGTTCCATCCCAATAACCAGCAAGCAAGACCTGTATCTAAAAAATATAGTTTTGGTGCTTTTACCATACGTTTATTTAAATTATTATAATACGGTTCCAATAAATACACTAAACCACTCGATTCCAAGATAGATAACCATGATTTTACCGTCTTTACATCTTTGCCGCATACTTCTGCTATTTTTGTCAGATTCAGCACTTCTCCTGTCAAAGATGCTACCGCTTTCACAAACTTAATAAACGCTGATTCATCCCGGATATTTAAAATATCTTTGATATCTTTTTCTATATAGGTTTGGAAATAGGAACTATAATAATCTGCCCAATCATAAAGATTGCTTTCTGTTTCATACAATTCCGGAAAAAAACCTTTGTGAATAAAAGAAATCACCACATGATAATCCAAATTTATTTTTGATTGCTCCACCTCTTCCATATGCTTCACAATTGGTATAAATGGCTTATCATAACAATTCAAATTAAATTCACGAAAAGAAAGCCCCAGCAATTTAATAATCCCTGCTCTTCCCGCCAAACTATCACTTACATTTTTCATCAGTGTAAAACTTTGAGAACCCGTTAAGAAAAATTGCCCTTTCTCTTTATTTTCATCCACAATATCCTTGATATAATCAAATAATTCTGCTGTCTTTTGAATTTCATCCACAATCACAGGCGGTTTATTGACTTCAAAAAATAAGGAGGGATTATCTTTTGCACTTTCTCGTACCAAAGGACGATTCAGTGTCACATAATTGTAATCCGTATATACTTCCTGAAACATTGTTGATTTACCAACCTGTCTCGCCCCTGTCAAAACCAATACTGCCTTACGCTTTGACATACGCTCTACTACTTTTTCAATATGTCTGGGAATATACATCATTTTCTCCAATCAAAAATTCGATTAATTTGGAATGCAGTTCCATAATAATCGAATTTTTAATGTTTGTCAAATACTTTTCATCCCGTTTGAAATACCCTTATCATTTTAACTGCTTTTCCTTTTTTAATCTTCTTTTTTTGATTCTATGTTTCACACAAACAATCACAATTATAGCAATGATGCCACCTACCAACAGCCAAGGCAAAGCCGCCACAATAATAATTACCAACCATGTTCCAAAGGTTCCCATCGCCCGAATGGAATCATTTAATATCCCACCGATATCAGAAAAGCCAACATTTCCAAACAAATCAACCCTCCCTTCTTCTGCTGCTGTAACTTCACGAATGGAGACATCAACCGTACTAAAATTGACTTGACTTTCCAAATGATTTCTATCGGTGGTCAGCCATTCTATTTGTCGAATCACCTCACCTAAATGAAATTCAAGAGAAATCAAATCTTCCATATTTTGTGCTTCATCAACCAACAGAAGCAAACGTTCTTCCTGCGCACGTAAAGAATTTAAACGAGAATCAAGATCCGCAAACTGGGCTGTCACATTGGTTACATTGGTATTAATCGAAGTTAATGTACCCACATCGCCTACGCTATCCAAAAATGCCTGATACCGCATAGAGGGCACCCGTACTGAAAAACTCGCCCTACGATCATGTTGTTGGCGGTTCTCCGTATTGATATTGGAGCTTTCAATAAAACCCTCATGTTGTTCAATCAGTTCATTGAGAGCCACAATCGCATGATCAAAATCCGTTGTTATCATCTCTGCAAAAGCTCGGTGAATCAAAAACGCATCACTTGTTGCTCCACCATCTATCAACTCCGGATCAATCTCACCAATGGGAGGAACCGGTTGCGCATAACCACTCATATCATCCCAGCTTTCGTTTTCCAGTTCTGCCATTTCAACGGCACCAAAACCCAAAACGTTTGAAGCAACTGTCCTTTCAAGAGCATCCCCTTCACCTCTACCATCCCACATAACAATATCAGGCTCTGCATCCATTGCAACATTTCCACCACCGGCACAAGCACTGAACAACAAACATACCAGCATCACGAACATTACCTTTTTTATTTTATTCCACATCACAATATACCTCTCCCTTCTCCAACAAAAAATCACTTGATATAATAAGATAAACTCTATTTACGCAAAAAACATTACAGATTTTTGAAAACTTTTCATAAAAAGTAATACAATAGAAGAATTACCCCCAGATTACAAATCTGAGAGTAATTATCCTTTTTTCTCTATAGCTTCGTATCTGCCATCAATATCTCCGGCTTGTACGCATTTTTTTCGTTAATCCTTTCTTTGTTCATAACAAAGCACAACAAAGCATCAATGACTGCCGTTTCTCGCAAATGAGCATAATCATAATAATATGGGGCAAAACCGCCTAAACCATCACCGGACACCAACACATAATCCGCCAATTTTCCTACCGGGGAATATAAATAATCGGTAATCGCAATCGAAAGAAGCCCTTTCTCAGAACCCAATTCCATGCCTTTGACAATATCTTTGGAACTTCCGGATTGTGAAATGGCAACTATGATATCCTCATTGTCAGCCAAATTGATTTGATTCATAAAAAAATCTGCCCCGGCATTAAAAGTTGAACGCACGCCCTGTCTTCCCAAACGAAATCCCATATATTGTGCCAAGTGAGAGGTATTTCCCACTGCAATAATATGAACTTGTCGACACTGGATCAGCAGCTCCGCACTCTTTTTTAACGCCTGCAAATCAATGGCCTTTCCAATGGCTATCATGGATTCCGAATAGCTTTTAAACAGCTTCAAGGCATCATCTTCCCCTTTGTTTTCCTGGGTATCAGGAACCATCTTCCGCCCTACGTCACTGGCCAGAGCAATGCGAAAATGATAATAACCTTTATAACCAATATGATTGCAAGTACGCACCACTGTAGCATCACTTACTCCACTTTCCTGCGCAAGCTCTGACACATTCATATTCACTACCTTTTGTGGTTGTTTTACAACGACATCTAAAACCTTTCTTTCCGCCGGAAATACATTGTGATAATTTTTTTTAATTGTCTCTAAAACTGATTGGCCCAATAGGTCGCTCATAATTTTACCTCAAATACATTCAATTTTATAAATATCTAAAGATATCCATACCCATTTTAACATAAATGTACTTGTTTGACACTAATAATATAAATCCGCTTTTCCGGCTGTTTGGAATAGATTTATTTTATGTAATGCAATTTTCTTCATTGCTTCCATACAAGGAGGCTGTATTGTATTTGGTTCTCTTAATCCTTTATCCTGCAACACTTCACGCATTTTCTCATAATATGCAACCTTAATATCACTGGAAATATTGATTTTATTAATTCCCAAGGTAACAGACGCACCAATCTCTACATCTGAATTATCGGAACCCCCGTGCAATACAAGAGGAATATTTACTTTTTCCTTAATCTCTTTTAATAAATCTAATTTTAATTCCGGCACAAAATCCGGTGGATAGATACCATGAGAGGTACCTATTGCAATCGCCAATGTATCTACCCCTGTGCGTTCCACAAATTTTTGCGCATCCGCAGGATCCGTATAAATAATCTGATCTGCTCCGGCCTCCGCCTCTGCATCTGTGCTACCGATCGTTCCCAACTCACCTTCCACTGACACATCAATCCCTTCCACCAATGCAACAACACGTTTGCACAGTGCTACATTATCCATAAAAGACAAAGAAGAACCATCAATCATGACCGAAGTAAATCCATTTTGAATCGCCAATTGAATTTGCTCTATGGAATCACCATGATCCAAATGAATGCAAACAGGCAATTTAGATTTTAAAGCTTTCTCACGGATAGAAACCAGCATATCCGTACCAATATGTTTTAACTCGTCCGGATGTATTGCAATAATCACCGGTGCATTCGCCTCTTCACTAATATCCATAATCCCATTAAACATAGAATAATCTGAGATATTAAAAGCCGGTATTGCAAAATTATTTTCGTTGGCTACTCTTAACAGTTGCTTCATGTTCATTAACATTATTGTTTCCTCCTGATGTTAAAATTTCATTTTTATGTAAAGCACAATTGGAGACCAGCTGTAAAGGAATCTCCAAGCCCAATTGTAAACGGGGGCTTATCCATATATTTACTAGGTACTAAAACAGCTTTTGCGGCATATCTACTATTTTGCAAATCACAATATTTCCGCAAACCGGTTGCACTGAATTCCAACTCCAACAACTTTGCAATTTGTTCTTTTGTGCCATAAGAACCATGCATCGCCTTAGCAGCTGCTATCATATTTCCATATATCAAACCGGCCTCCATATCTATTTCCAACGGATTGCCGACATACATGGCATAATCTTTTGTATGAACCACCATTCCTTTTTGCACACCACATATTTCCCGAATTTTTTGAAGTGCTTCAACACAAGACACAATATTTTCAATCTCTACTACCATATCATGCATCTTGGAAATATGCACCAATTCTTCTTCATTCATACTAACAATATCCACTTTTGGATATAGCTTTTCCATACAAAATACACGCGCACAATCATTATGGTAATGTGCTTCCTCAAAAAAGACAATACCCCGGGGATTTGCCTGACGATATTTGATTACATGATTACCCAAATATTCCAAGCGTTGATCTAATATTTGCAAGTCCGATATTTCATTAAAACTAGAAATCACGTGACTTGTAATTTGCTTTGCATTGTTTTCAATAAACCGAAAATAAGGCTCATAAAAAGGTACGATTTTATTTACGGTCATCTTCACCACAATTAAACGGTTCGAAGCCGGAATCTCAAATGCTTGTTCATCCGATTGTAACACTTCGCCTTTTCTAAATTGAATCACATAATGTATTTCCTGTTTTTGTAGCTGCTGCGCCTCCATCGTTGATGTTAACATTCCTTTTTGGTCAACGACAAACACATAAGGAGAGGCCAACACTTGACAAACTTCCTTTGAATCGTCCGTCAAATGATTGACGGATTTGCATCCCAGCTCGGCCAATGCCATAGCCGCTTGTACGCCCGTACCACCTATGGCATGATTCCACTTGAAATGCTTTTCAATTAAATCTGCATTTTCTATCTCTGCTTCACCACCCAAACCATGCAAGCAATAATAGACAAAGGTTTCAACCAACTCTTCCATTGATGAAATAAACCGAAACGCTTTCATTTTTGTTAAATCTGCATCCGGCAAATATTGATCAATCATCTGATTTAGAATAGCAATATCAAATTCACAAATCAAGTCTAAATTGCTCGCCAAACCCAAAGCGATATATTTTTTTTCCTTTGTGCGGTCTGCAATCAGCGAAGACATCGCCCCAAAGCAATTTAAATATTTTTGTGTTAACTCCATATTTTCCTCCTGCTGCATCTCTAACTCTTCACCGAACCGGAAGTCATCCCGGCAATAAAATATCTTTGGAAAAATAGAAATAGAGCCAAAACCGGCAAAGAACCCAAAACACTCATGGCCATCATCTGGTTCCATTCAAAAGCATGCTGCCCCATCAATAAATTAATGCCCACGGGAACAGTACGCATGTCATTGGTTCTTGTCAAAACCAAAGCAAATAAATATTCATTCCAAGATAACATAAATGTATACATACCTACTGAAACCAAACCGGGTATCGCCGTTGGAACCAATATCCTCCATAAGGCAACCCGCCTGGAACCACCATCAATTAAAACCGCTTCATCCAAATCTTTTGGCAAGGTATTCATATAACCGGTAAGCATCAAAATGGCATAAGGTAAAGTAAAGAGCATATAAGTCAAGATTAAAGCCCAATAAGTATTAAATATACGAAGAAATAAAATCAAACTCATATAAGGTATCAATAAAGTAATCGGTGGCACAGCCTGTACACTAATGATAAATGTATTGATAAATGACTTCCCTTTAAAATTGAAACGACTAAAGCTATAAGAAGCTAAAATTGCCACGATTAAAGTAAAAACAACAACCAACATTGCAATCAAATAACTATTTAAGAAAAATCTAATTTGCATCGGATTTGTTAATACTGCCCGATAGGCATCCAAACTAAAGGTGTCAGAAATCCAAATAGGCGGCAGAGCAAAAATCTGTGGATTTGGCAAAAAAGAACTGCGCACCATCCACAATACAGGAAAACCAGCAAAAAATGCTCCAATCACCAAAGCTATTATAATCACTACTTTTGCATACCATTTTTTTCTTCCAACCATCCTAATCCCTCGCTTTCTGCACTTTTACGTAGAAAATAGCGGCTGCAGTACAAATGAGCAATATTACTACAGCGCTTGCTGATGCCATAGCAAATTGATTTCTGGTAAATCCCTGTTTATAAATAAATGTACTTAGCATTTCAGTAGCATTAATCGGCCCGCCTCCAGTCAACATCCAAATCAAAGCAAATTGTTGCGTCGTCCAGACAAAATCCAACATAATCAAACTAATTAAAATCGGCTTCAATTGCGGAATTGTAATTCGAAAGAACTGTTGAACGGCATTTGCCCCATCAATTGCAGATGCTTCATATAAATCAGAGGAAATACCTTGTAATCCGGCTAAAATACTAATCATAAAAAATGGATAACCGGCCCATATATTCACAAATGTAACCGACATCAAAGCAAATTGTCGGTTTGACAACCATTCCACTTGAGCAGCAATTAAACCAAAGGATTCCAGCAAATAATTTAAGACACCACTGGGACTAAGCATTAATCTCCATAAAATCGCAATAACCGATGCCGTAAATACCCAAGGCAGTACATAGATTACTCTAAATACTGCCTTGCCTAAATTACCAAGATATCTGGTATTTAAAAGCATAGCAAAGGTCATGCCCAAAATCAAATGGAAAAGTACACTAAAACCAACAAAAAACGCTGTATTGCGAATAGATACCCAAAAAGTACTATCTTGAAACAAGGAAATATAATTCGCAAGACCAACAAATTCCGGAGAATCAATCACAATCACATTATCAAAAAAGGAATAGCCAATTACCATAATAATCGGCATTACGATTAAGGTAAGCATCAAAAGTAATGTTGGAAACAAATATAAATATGGCGTGCTTTTCCTGTTAAAAACGTCTATCTGCTTTGCCCTGGCTTTCATAACCTTTCTATCTCCTTTGTACCGTTGCTTGTTTTAGTTAAATACCGGCTCCCAACGTGCCTGCGTCGCCTCTAGCATTTCTCCTACTGTCGCCGTATCACCGTCTAAGAACAACAATAATTCTTCATTCATACTACGCATCAAATCTTCAGCGGTTGGAAGTCCTGTAAACTCATTGATTGCAAAATTCCTTTGGAAAATTTCAAACGCATCTAAGAACAACGGTGGTGATGCCGAGTAATCCGGATCTGCATTTACATTACCCGGGAAAGCACTCGCTGCAACAACCAAAGCTGAATTGATTTCAGGGCTTAACAAAAATTCAATAAACATCATCGCTTCTTCTTGATGAGGGCTATTAGCAGCAACACCCAAGCCCCAGTTTGCAACCGTCATGCCACTTTGACCGGTATAACCATCCATAACCGGAATATCTATAAAACCAATATTCATATCCGGTGCACCCTCTGTAATCATAAACAAGTGAGCCAATGAACTAATCATAAAAGCAACACGACCGTTTGTAAACTCTTCAACCATATCTTGCTCTCTCATGGTAAAAGAACCCGGCGCAATCACGCCATTATCAAACATATCTTTAACAAATTCCGTCGTTGCAATCAAATCTGAATTGCCTACTAAATTCGGTCTGCCATCTTCCATAAAACGTCCGCCGGATGCCCAAAGCCAACTCAAATATTGATTTTGTACTCCATGGGGAGAACTTGCTTCTAAAGGAATGGCAAAGCCGCTGGCATCTGTATTTGCAACTACTTGCTCAGAAGCCGCTATAAACTCTGACCATGTAGTTGGCATATCAGTAATGCCTGCCTCTTCTAAAATGTCCAAATTCACAAACATCGGATAAGCAAAGTTTGTTGCAGGAATCATGTAAGTATTGCCCTCAAATTGAACCTGCGCTGATAATTCACTATCATCCATACCAATATCAGCCATCAATTGCGTTAAATTTGAGATTGCACCTTGGTTGGCAAAATCATAAACCCAAGAACCATCTAATCCTACAACATCCGCCATCGTAGCCGTTGCCGCCCCCGCCATAATCTGGGTTCTGGTATCAGCAAAAGGATTACTCAACAACTCAATCTGAATACCTGTTTCATCCGTAAATCTTGAAACCAGATCTGCCAAAAATCCTTCCGGCAATTCAACACCCCACCATTGTTGGAATTCCAACGTAACATCAGAAGTAGGCGCAACGTCATCGGCATCGGTATCATCCGGTGTTTCGTCGGTTGTCGCTGCATCATCTGTTACCGCAGGTTCATCGGCCGGGGCATCATCGCCGCCATTTCCTGCACAGGCCAGTAAAGATAATGATAAAATACCAACTGTCAATAATGCGAATAGCTTTTTCTTCATAAACACTGTTCCTCCTTTAATTGAATCATGAAAAAATATTTGTTACATAAACTATATATGAAATAAATATTTTTTACAATATGCATATGTAATAAAATTTAATTTAAATTTTGGTGATTTTGCCGAATCTATTCTCTAATTTTTTCATTTCTTTATTGAAAATAAATAATTTATGCATTTTCTAACGGCAAAATATTACCATCCGGCCCGAAATGCTTTAGAATGACCAAGGGCTCGTATTTTGAATGGTTTGCAATATTAACGCCGGCTTTCGCCCGCTCTTTACTCACAAAAAATTCATCTGCCGTCACCTGACCAAAACGAATCATCTGTGGTGCTTCACAATCAAATTTACCCAAAGTCCCATACCCTTGAATCACCAAACAACCATATGCACAATCATCTTGAATCAAAACAGATTTCCCCGGCTCCACTTCCAGCTTTTTTGCACCGATATAATCATTTCCGTAGCAAATCCACTGCTGCTCATAACCATCGCCCTTCTGCTCCGTAACCGGTCTTCTAAAATAACGCGCACGATAATCACCAGCTGTATTGATTTCCCAATCCGCAACTTCCAAAACTTTTTCTAAATTATCTTTATCTTCCTCCGGCAAATAAGCACTTAAACTTTTATACAAAAATACTTCGCCATTTACGACATTTTCCCACATAGCCATCACATCACTATTCCACTGTGGCTCATAAGTACATAAAGAACCCGGCGCATGAACCACCCCAGCCGGCGTATACCAACCAGTATCCAATTCAAGACGAAAGGCTCTGGATAATTCTGTAATGCGAATATCTTTTTTTGTATAATCCTTTAATCTACCCAATACTTCTTCTTTTGATACCGAAGGATCAAAACCAAAATAACTAACCGGCAACGTTCCAAGGTATTGATTGTATTGTTTTGGAAAGAAATAATGTTCAAACTTTGGCTTTACACCCACGCGCTTACTTGCCTCTTCTCCGTGATGAATATGATGGAACAAAGGCATTTCATAATCATATAATTTGGAGTACATAGGCCATGTACCAAATTTCTCAATTAACTCCGTCCCAATCAAATCTGCTTTTAGCTCATCTACAAACTCTTTCAATAATATTTTGTTTTCTTGTGTACCATCTGTACTTACATAACTCATACCTTCATTTTTACCGGCACCTTTTGTTTCCGCACAGGTCACCGAACTAAACCAACGCTCCACAATCGCACCTCTCTCCATTCCCATGGCAAAATAATCATCCGGATGTAAACGTAATCTTTTACCGGGACGATTAAAAGGTCTTGGTATCCAAGTTGGTAATAAATGCAAAATACCCGCTCCATTTTCAAATGTTTTTCTAATGATACTCATTTTTTTTATTTCCTCCTTCTTTGTAATTTCTTTGCTTAAATCATACATGAAATAAACTTTCTTTTCAACAATTATATGTAATAAAATTTATATACATTTTATTTTTCCACCGCTTAAACGCAAAAATGCCCATGAAGCGGAAAATTATATCCCTGCTCATGGGCGTTGCTGTTCAAAATCTCGGTTGTTTCAATCGTTTGTATTGCAAGGGGTTACACAGCGGTTTGCTTATTTTATAGTGTTAAAGGTAATACCCACAAGATATTTCCAGATTTATTGAATCAAATCACTCTTCTTGTTTGTCTACTTCCCGTGCTTTCACAGGAGCAAGCATCAAATCTTTCCCCGGAAACAGACCACCCAATATGTCGTCATCATCGTCCGTCCCTTTCTTTATCTCGCGAAGAAAAAACAAAATCCCAAGAATAAATGCACTATATAACAACAGAGCAAACACTGCTACTGCATTTTGATTTCTGATATGTATTGCTAATCCCTTATATTGCTCCACATTGATATCACCATGTGAGGTTTTAAGTCTTTCGTTAGTTAGCCTTTTCTGCTCTTTAAGATGATTAACATTATTCTGCATACAAAACCAAAGCAACCAAGAAACATTAAAAAATATCATAGTTATACCAACAACTTGGGCAAGAATACTTGTTGATAATGACACAAACTGAATTATCACTGATCCACCTAGAATAGCTATTAAGCAAGTGAGAAAGCCAGATTGCATTACACCCTCCATAACTTTAGTAGTCGCAACTTGGCATATCAACTCTTCCTTTTCTTCCTCATTACTTGCTACTAACACAACTCTTGCAATCACAACTGGCACCACAAAAATAAGAATAATCAATGCGCACACCCCGACCACTGTACACATAACAGATTGGGCACGACTACCATACATATCTTGCGTGGGTAATGTTGATACTAAAACTCCTGCAAAAGTCCCTATCATAATGATTGTTGCCGCAATAAATGTAAGTATATCATATTTAGTTTTATTTATAACCATTTTTAATTTAATTCTCTCCTCACAATATCCCCTTATCCTAATAACATTTGAATAGAACGATTCCCCCATCATCAATGCACAGCCCGCAGACAGGAAAAGAAGAAAGACCGTTGTAATATTGAAACTCAAATAAAATAATCCCCTTAATTCCATGACTAGATAAACTAATGCTATATACAAAACTGCCATAAATGTATAAACCGTAATACATAATCCTCTCGATTTCTTCCCTCTTATATTTCCAATCAACAGTATTATAATTAAACAAACAACAATTAATGAGGTAGCCACAATCAAGCTTTGCTGTGATTCCACAAAACTAATCGAAATTCTACTATAACTACTTGGCCAGATTATAAATTGAGATAATTCCAATCCCAAATATGCTAATCCACCAATACCCATAAGTATCAACCAAATATATGAAACAATTTTTACCTTTTTTAGCTTATCTTCTTCTATTTTTAATTTTTCACTTGAAACATAAAAACCCATTGCACTTTCATTACGTTCCTTTTCCTTGTTAATAACAGCCTGAAAAGTAGATTTAACAGTAAAGAAAAGAACAACACCAACCAAAATCCCTTCAAACAAAGCCATAATATAGCTCACATCAACACCATATGTTCTAGTGTACTGGGTAAATCCAATTGTAAATATAGTAATCCCATGAAGGGCAAGCCCCCGAAATAAATATGGTCGATAATCCTTTGCTGTTACACTATCATCATTCTTAATAAGTTGAACAACCCAAATCAAAATAGGAACAAAAAGGGCAATAATCAATATCCCAATATTGTTTGCACTTACTGCTCCTATTGTGGCACAACCCGTCAAAATCATAACAAGAAATCCAAGTACACTCGTTTTCCTTAATCTCTTCGCATCTATTTTTATGAATGATAGCGAAAAAAGTGATGCCATTATTGCCACAGCTATATTCCCAGATATAATCATTGGTTCAATCATCATAATTCCTATCCCCATTGCAGCTGTAGAGCCAGCTATTATGCATATTACTTCGCTCTGAATTGGTTTGCTTCCTCCGCTAAAAACAACATATATGATAAAACCAAAAAATATACACGCTACATATATGACGATTAAAGAACTAAAATATCCCCTAGTATGAGAAAAATTGTCAAGACCGAGCATATTAAAGAATCCTGAAACCGAAAACCAGACAAGAAAGAAACTCACTATTTCATATGGCATCAAATCATTGTATCCAGCCTTCTTCAACTCACCCCTAAAATCAAATGCTCTCCCAACAAGATAAGTAATAACTGTAATTATAATAACAAAAAAGAACGCATGATACACCCCCGCCACATTAAATAATCCTGGTTGTGGTATTGTCCAATTAAGCGTAATGTTTTCATCTAATAACCAGCTAAGCTGCATTCCTATACTTATTACTATTGCAAGAACAGTAAATAAAAGCGTTCTAAAACTCCTCGTAAAATTTAGCCCCTGTTCACTAAGTCTGTTACCAGATCTCGCAATATAATAAACCAAAGTTGCAACTAGTACGGGAAGAAATACTGAATCACCTATAAATGCTGCCCTGTAATGAAATAACCCATATAAGGTATTGTCTCTAGGTAGTATTTTCCACAATAAAAGCATTCCACCAAATCCAGTAAATAGGGTGATTAAGTATGCCATTATTGCTCTATATAACGCACTTTTTATAATTTTTCTAAACATAATTACCATTACCTTTCTACTAGATCAAAAAACATGAAAAAAATATCTCTTCCTAATATACCACAAGCTACGCTCATCTATCGCACCACAAGTTCTTTCAACCTAAATCCCTTTGCCCCTCTTCGTAAAATACACCCCAACAAACTTTCTCCCACTCTTTTACAAAAACTTTCGCAATACAATTATCTCACAATCTGAATATCAAAAAGTGTAATGACTTCTCCTAATATAAAATCTTCAATATCAATATTTTCTGAAATAATTTCTCCAAATTCCGTCGCGGATAAATAATACCAAAAGAAATAGTCTTCCCCTCTGTACGTAAATGCAATTAT
>WRBB01000007.1 GCA_009779895.1 Lachnospiraceae bacterium | reverse complement strand
TTGCCAATATTTTCTTTTTGCGAACAGATAATTATGGTAGGTCGGTGTATTTTCGTAGAAATACTGCAATTTTATTCCAACCGGATCATTCTTTTGATTTGGAAACAGGAGTGCTTGAAATAATAGACCCTGTTAGATATCAAACGGAGTTACGGGAATTTATGGAAGCCAATGGATGGGATACCCCTTTTGAGGAGTGATTTAAGATGTGTATGGATTTGTTTTGTGGGTTTATATGTGGGTTATACGGAAGAAATGGTGTTCGGCATGTTCCGCATACTGCGGAAAGTATTTTGCGAGGTTTGGAATATTTTGCCCATTTGTATTCATTAAGTGGTATGGATGTTGTACGACTTTTCTTTGGTGGTGCGCAGGATTTTGCACTTCATGATTTTTCTGCATTGAAACAGGAGTGTCCATAATGAGAGAGCGGTTAGGAAGTAAGTGGAGAGGAATAGCATTGGTATTGTGCGCCATAATTTTTTTGGCGGGATGTTTTGGAAGAAGAGGGGTTGAATACGTAGGGGAACATCCGGAATTGTATTCGGTAGCACTTGCTTCTATTTTAGGTAGAAGAGGACGTGGGTTGGAAGCGCGTGGAACAGGTCAACCGAGTGTTAGCTTGACAGAACAGGATGATTACGGAAGAATGTTTTTTTTCTATGGTGAGGGCGATGGTATTGCCGGACGGGTAATCGTACAAAAAGTGGAGGGGGATTATGCTTATTTTTATCAACATTATAATTTCATATTAACTTCTAGGGATTATGATTTGCGTTTTTCCCCTGAAGACATAGAAGTTTTAAAAAAAACAAATAGTTGGAATCAACCAATGAGTGATGATAGTGCGTTTGTTAGAGTGCGGATATCTCGTCATAGAGATAGTGGTCCTATCTCAAACAGTAGATTGATTGAAGTACATCATCAAGCTTTTTCAAGTTCAACCGCAAGTAATAGGCAAATAACTGGCAATACATTCTTTTTGCGAACAGATAATTATGGTAGAGCTGTTTATTATTGGGATGCGGTTCGAGGGGAAAATTCTGTTGCAATGTTATTTCAGCCTGACCATTCCATTGATTTAGAAATGGGTTTATTTGAAATAACAGACAGGGTTAGATATCAAACGGAGTTACGGGAATTTATGGAAGCCAATGGCTGGGACACCCCTTTTGAGGAATAGGTGAAAGGAAATGGGAGAAGTATATTATTGTTATAGAAAAACAGGTGAAACCCTTAGAAAAATAAAGGATTAGAAACAAAAAGTCAGTGTTAAATTTGACACTATGAAGAGAAATGAGGGAATGATTACATGAGATTAAACGAAACTACACTTGAAACTGAAAGACTGATACTGCGCCCGCTTACCACTGATGATTTTAAAGCTGCCCATTCATGGGGCAGCAATCCTGAAAACACGCGCTATATGGCTTGGGGACCGAACTCGGAAGAGCAAACCAAAGAATTTTTGGCACAGGCAAAACAGGGATGCGATTTTGCCGTTGTTCTTAAAGGCTCAAATGCTGTTATAGGCAGTTGCGGCATATATCCTGCGGAAGTAGGCTATATGGGCGATGTCGGGTGGATTTTACATAAAGACTACTGGAAGCACGGATACGGAACGGAACTTGGACGCGAGTTGATTCGATATGGCTTTGAGGATTTAAAACTTGGTCGTATTCAAGCACCGTGCGCCGCTGTGAACTACGGCTCGTACCGTGTCATGGAGCGTATCGGTATGCGGCGGGAAGCTCTGCACCGTAAAGCATTCTGGGAGCGTGTTGATAAAGAGTGGATTGATGAAGTGTGGTACGCTATTCTTGCGGAGGATTACTTCCAAAAGACAGTGGGAGAAGCTGCAATCAGATATGTTACTGAGAGTGATAAAGTGTTCTGGTTCACATTAGACAATCACTTTAGCGAATCCGAGTTTGAATTGAAAGTCCGCGACAAATGCGGCTATATAATCAGCGATGGCGATAAGCCTATTGGCGTAATGCGATACAATATATTTTGGGACAACACGCCGTTCCTTACGCTTATTATTCTCAATGATTCCAAACGAGGCAAGGGATATGGCAGACAAGCAATGCTGTTATGGGAAAACGAAATGCGTGAGCTTGGTTATAAAATGGTGATGATTTCGACGCAGGCTGACGAGCAGGCACAGCATTTCTATAGAAAACTCGGATATTTAGACAGAGGCGCGCTGTTTTTGGACGGCACACCGCTCCCTCAGCCCACGGAAATATTTATGGTGAAAGTTCTATGAGAAGATTTTGAGTAATGAGAATACGAAAAATGAAAATTCGCCAAGAAACCCTGCCGAATGGAGCATGGTTCGTGAAGTTGTATAGCGGGGCACTGGATGGCGTTTCGGGAACAGTGGATATGGAGTGATTGAGATTTTTTGAAAAATCCCCTAACGTAACCTATTGCAAGCGACGTAACGTAATGCTGTAAAGTTAGATGCAAGGAGGTGAAATCTATGTCAAAATACACGACCGGAGAAATGGCAAAGCTGTGCGATGTTTCGGTGCGAACGGTGCAATTTTACGACCAAAAAGGCGTATTGCACCCATCTGCCGAAAGCGAAGGCGGCAGACGAATATACAACGATGATGACTTAACCAAACTACGCATTGTTTGCACACTCAAATCAATCGGGCTGTCGCTTGATTCAATCAAGAGCGTTATGAAGAGTGAACTTTCGGAAAAGATTCTAACCATACTTCTTGATGAGCAAATGAAAACGCTGTCTGATGAAATTGGCGAACGGCAGAAACAGCTTGAAATGGTTACCATCATTAAAGAAAGCATCGCAGGAAAAGCCACCAACCCGGCGAATACAATTCTTGACGTAGAGCACATGATGGAAAAGAAAAACAATTCCCGTAACACAAAAAAACTGGCGTTGATTTACATGGCCGTCGTGGCCGTATCAGTCGTAGGATGCGCTTTTATGGTATGGATGGTAAAGTCGCAGTTGTGGTGGGCACTTGGTGTGTATCTGGCGATGGCTGTATTCGGCATTACTGTATCAGCTTTTCAACTTAAAAACACCGTGTTTATTTGCCCTAACTGTGATGCAGTCTTTGAGATTCGTCGTGCTTTCTTCACCACGGGCAGTCATAAAGTCCGATGGGCGAAGTGTCCCGAATGTGGTAAGAAGAATTGGTGTGTCTTGCGAAAACAAGTGCCTCCAAAGGAAATTGAGTAGTTACTATTACTAGGAAATGACCGCCATTAACCGGGAAAGCATCATTAATCAATCGAGCGAAAGAGTAAAAGAGCAAAAAAAGAACGCAACTCGGCAAAAATATTGTGGTTGCGGTCTTTTTCTATTTGTCCTTAAATCATCTTTACAAGCCCAGACTTTCACGCGCTTCTTTCATTGTTTTGACGAAAGGATATGTGGAAGTACATATAGTACAATATAAAATTACATTAAAGTTGACATTTGCTGTCTTGTTTGATAGAATTTTCACCAGGATGGTGAGGTCATGAAAACTAATAGAATGTTTGGAATCCTATGCAAACTGCTAGAAAACAAAAAAACCACAGCTAAAGAACTCTCTGATTATTTTGAAGTTTCTGTTCGGACGATTCACCGTGATTTACTGGATTTATCAAGTGCCGGATTCCCTGTTGTAACCCAACAAGGAGTAGGTGGGGGCGTATATCTATTAGATAATTTCAGATACAACAAAACAGCCTTAAATAAAGATGAAATGAGCCTTATTTTTGCAGGGCTAAATAGTCTCACCTCTATTGAGGACAACATAAATATAAAAACACTTCTTGCGAAATTACGGCTTAACAATGATAATAAAATGCTTTTAGAAAATGACATCGTTATTGACTTCGCGGCATGGAATTATAATAGTGAGTTAATAGGAAAAATTAAAACGATTAGAAAAGCTATTGCAACTAAAGTGTTGTTAGAAATGATGTATTACGGCGGGAATGGATATAGTCAACGAGCCATAGAGCCATACAAGTTGATATTCAAAAAGGAAAATTGGTATCTTTCGGGTTTTTGTAGAAAAAGCAATGCTTTCAGAGTGTTCAAACTTAATCGTATCGTTGAGATAAGATTAGCTAATATTCATTTTGAAGAACGGCTTGATTATGAAATACCAGAGTTAAAAGAAGATTTTGTAAATGCTGCTGGGGAACGTATAACGGTACGCATGGATACTTCTCTTGAATTTCTCGCAATAGATTTTTTCGGAATTGAGAATACACACAAAGATAGTGACGGAAATATTATCGCATCATTTGAAACTGAAAATGTTGAATGGGTTTTAGGTGTCTTTACTCAATTTGGGGAGAAAGCAGAAATCATATCTCCCGAATCTATGAGGGAAAGAATGAAAAATTTTCTCGAACAAGCTATAAAGCAATACGAAACATGACAGCCTGTTGTCTTATTTTGCTGATACACTTTAATACGAAAGTCATCAAAGAAAAGCATTGGACGGAGGAAAAATGGAATATAAAGTAAGAAAAAACCCTCTATTTTCAGCCTGTGGGTTAAATTGTGGGTTATGTCAACGATATTATACTGTCGGTGATTCTAAATGCCCCGGTTGCGGTGGCGAGGGGTTTACGTCGGCGCATTGTGGTTGTGGAATGTTATCTTGCTGTCAACGCAAGGGGGTGGAATATTGTTTTTTGTGTGATGAGTATCCATGCAAAAAATACGACGGTGAGGGTCAGAAAGATTCATTTATTACACATATGAATATATTTCATGATGTGCAAAAGGTAAAAGAAATTGGTCTGGAAACCTACGAAGCAGAACTGAATGTCAAGATTAAAATATTGGAAAAATTATTGGCAAATTACGATAATGGTCGCCGCAAGAGTTTTTATTGCCTTGCTGTTAATTTGTTGCAATTACAGGATATAAACACAATCATGGCGCAGATTAGAGAAGAAGTAGACCCGCAAGTTCCTCTGAAAGAAAAATCTGAAATTGCGGCGAGGTTATTTCAAGCCATAGCTGATGAAAAAGGGATTATATTAAAACTTCGGAAATGAACTGAATGAGAGCATAATGGAAAGTGGAACATTCAATGTGGAGTAACGACACAAAAAAATCGATATTATGATGGTTTGTGTTGCTATTAAGGACAAGTGGACATTATGTCCTATTTGCAATAATAAAACGCACATTAAGATACTAGAGGATACAGTTCTTGAAAATTTCCTCTGAACGTTTGGCAGTTTTGCGATTCTGATTGTAATAGTAACGTAACGAAAGGGGAAAACATCATCCGCCCTCGCGGTTGTTGGAAGTGGTTTTATTGCGTGAAACAGTAAAGTTTAATTTACGCAATAACATAACCATTGTGTATAAGCACCTGAACGCCCTTATTAAAATCCTCGGCTTTCAAAAAAATATAGTCCGTGTTGTATGTCGAAACAACAAATATACTAATTTCAGCTTTTGCCAATAGGTTTGAAATTTTTGCGATGACCCCAATCATTCCAAAATCTAGTACGCCCGATACTTTCAAAGCTTTCCAGCCAGGCTCAGATTTTGTAATGTTGGGGGGTGTATGTTTTGTTTCACAAACAAGAGAAATCTCGTCAGAAGTTTTTGACAGAAAAACAAATTCTTGCGTAAAATCGATTTGGTCAATATGCGATACCTTACATATATTAAAATCACAAGTTATCTTTTGTAGTTCCATTTTTCCATCTCCTAGTATAAATGTTGCGTCTCCGTTTGCGGATGTTTAAAAAGCAGAATACATGGTCTACTATCTACTTATGCTCGGCTATTTTTTACGATTTCCACGGCTTCTTTCGAAAGTGTAGCAATCTCATCAAACTTCCCATGATTAATTAAATCAGATTTTACCATCCAGCTTCCGCCACAAGCGGCGATTCGATTATAGGCCAGATAATCTTTCACATTTTGTGGATTGATACCACCGGTTGCCATAAATTTCACTCCAACATAAGGTGCGGCAATGGCTTTGATATATTCCAATCCGCCGCTTTGTTCAGCAGGAAAGAATTTTACGACATTGATACCTTGCTCCAAGGCCAATTCGATGTCACTTGGGGAAGAGCAACCGGGAATCATTAAGATATTGTTTTTCACACAATATGCAACAATTCTTGGATTAAAACCAGGACTCACAACAAATTGAGCACCGGCGGCAACAGCTTTATCCACTTGCTCAATGGTAAGGACGGTGCCGGCACCAACTAATAAATGCGGGAATTTCTTGGATATAATTTTTATGGATTCTTCAGCGGCGGCAGTTCGAAATGTGATTTCAGCGCAAAGCAATCCGCCCTTACTGAGTGCGGCCCCCAAAGGTTCGGCATCTTTTGCATCATCAAGAGCAATTACGGGAACAATACCAATTTCTTGGATTTTTTGTAATATATCGTTCATTTTATCTCCTTTGTTGTGTGCTTCCATGAAACAAAAAAAGTTTTTTTGAAGCTTTTATCTTAATGTTACTACATTACATTATACTAGGTGTATGTGCGTTGTCAATGTGTAGCGGTAAGTAAGTGCTCTATTTTTTGACATTTGGAGCTGATTGATTATCTTTGGATTTTTATTTTATTGGTAAGAATAAATAAAAGAAACAGGGGAAATTTATGCAAATGAGATAGAATTTGAAAAAGTCGACTTTTTTTGTTGACATAATAAAAGATGTGCTATACAATTATATCACATAAGTGATGGGAGCGGTACCATACTAAAGATACGGTCTGTTTCATTTGTATTGAAAATCGTTTGATTAAAGTTATTTTAGGTGTTTTGCAGTATTGCAAGTTTGCTTAATATTTTTTACCTCTGGCATGGGAGCGGTACCATTATATATACTATAATGCGTATCCTATTGTTTAAAGATTCGATGATATACGATAAGCGGTGAAATAATATGAAAAATATTTATGAAATAGCAAAGATGGCCGGGGTTTCGAAATCAACAGTTTCCAGAGTTTTAAATAACAATGGTTATGTGAGCCAAGAGGTACGTGACAAAGTAAACAAGGTGGTAGAAGAAACGGGATACACCCCATCGGTAGTTGCAAGGAGTTTATCGAGGCAGGAAACAAACATCATAGGTGTTGTGATTCCGGAGATGGCAAATCATTTTTTTGCAGAGGTATTAAGTGGTATTTCTGAGGTTTGTGACCAAATGGGTTGGTCGATGATTTGCTGTGATACGGGCAATGATGTGGTAAAAGAAGATAGAGCATTGCGGGTTTTGGCGCAGCAACGAGTGAGAGGATTGATTTTAACACCGGCAGCAGAGCGTAATTTGAAAGAACGTCGTGTATTGGAGACCCTTTTTGATGATCTTGAAGTCCCGATTGTATTGTTAGACCGTCACCTAAATAAGAGTCGCTGGGGCGGTGTGTTTTATGAAAATAAGAAAAGTGGTTATTTGGCGACAAAGGAATTGATTCAAGCCGGTAGTGAAACGGTTGGAATCATCACGGGCGATTTAAAATTGCAGATTGCAAGGGAGCGGTACCAGGGCTTTTTGATGGCAATGGAAGAGGCCGGTAAACCGATTGATGAAGCGTACGTTTTTGTTGGAGATTTTTCAGTTGAAACATCTTATAAACTTACAAAAAAAATGATTGCGGCAGGGAATATGCCGGATAGTATTATTACCAGCAACAATTTAACCAGTTTGGGTTTTTTAAAAGCCATGCGAGAAGAGAAAAAGCGCATTGGCAGAGACATTGCAGTGATTGGAATTGATAGTATAGATATACTGGATATTTTAGATTATAGTTTTAGTTGCGTTGCGCGTGATACCAATGAAATGGGAAAGACGGCAATGCGTCTGTTACAGGAGTTAACGGATAAAAAGGCAGTGGACAATGTTGTATATACGGTTCCTTGTGTTTTACAGTTAAAGGGTTCAGAAAGACGTAGCCCTTAAACGGATGAAAAGGTATCAGCACATTTGGAGATGTTCTAAAATGTGTCAGATATAAAAGAAGTAAGTAGTGTTGTATATCATTTAGGGAGGGAAAATGAATGAAGAAAAAAGTATTTGCATTATTATGTAGTCTAACATTAGTAGCAGGATTATTGATTGGTTGTACCGGGGATGATACTTCGGATACAACAACAGATGTAGTGGTGGAGGATACAGCGGCAGAAGATACAGCTGATGCCGGAGAAACACAGGATGCGGCAGAGGGCCCCTTTGATATTACAGTTATTATCAAGGCAACAGATTCTGATTACTGGCAAATTTTAGCATCGGGTGCTTTGGCAGCTGCGGAGCAAAGCGATGGTATGATCCGTGTTACAATTGATGGACCACCAAGTGAGTTAGATATTGCACAGCAAGTAACGATTTTTGAGAATGCCATTCAAGCTGGACCGGACGGGATTGTGATTGCGGCAACATCGGGTGAAACAGTTGTAAATGCAGTGGAAGAAGCAACAGCTGCGGGTATTCCTGTAGTGGCTTTGGATGAGTATATTCCGTCAGGTGACGTTGTAACTTTTTTAGCAACAGACCATGCGGCAGCTTCGGCTGAAACAGCGGATTTGATGGTTGCGCAATGGGAAAGTGAAGGAATTGATCCATCCGGTATGGATGTAGTTGTGATTTCTGCCGTGGCAGGTGCGGGTGTAAACGTAGCGCGTACAAATGGATTTATTGATAGAATTCAAGAGTTGGTTCCGGATATCAATGTACTGGAAACACAATATGCGGATAATGATATTGCAAGAGCAACAGATATTGCCGGTAATTTAATCGCAGCGAATCCAAATTTAATTGGTATTTTCGGTGATAATAACCACATGGGTGTTGGTATTGCATTGGCAATTGAAGAAACGGGACGTCAAGACATTATTACTTATGCTTTTGATGCAAATCAGCAGCAAGTGGATGCTATTCAAGCAGGAAATTTGACCGGTATGGTTGTGCAAGATCCATGGGGCATGGGCTTTAATGGGGTACTTGATGTAGTAAGAGCAATTCAAGGGGAAGGTGCTTCCTTGCCGGCATCTGTTGCAGTTCCTGTAAATGTAGTTACGGCAGAAAATATCAATGATGCTGACATTCAAGAGCTATTGAGCCAACATATTGTACATTAGATATAAGATGAACGCATATTAAAAAGGCTGAGGCGTTGCTCCGACTCAAATTGGAGTAACGCCTTTGTATACAGGAAGGAGAGTTCAATGGCAAACCAAACAATTGTAAAAATGATTGGTATTACAAAAGAATTTCCGGGTGTTAGAGCGCTTCATAATGTTGATATTGATGTAAGTGCCGGTGAGATTCATGCACTTGTTGGTGAAAATGGAGCAGGTAAATCTACATTGATAAAAATTTTGATGGGTGTACATCAAAAGACGGCAGGAGAAGTGTTTGTAGCGGGCAAGAAAATAGATGTTAAAAATCCGATTCATGCGCAGAGTTTGGGATTAAGCGCAGTTTATCAGGAGATTAATTTTGCACAACATTTGACGGTAGCGGAAAATATGTTTATGGGGCAGTTACCAAAAAATAAATTTGGAATGGTAAACCATAAAAAAATTAATAAAGAAACTGATGAAATCATGTCTTCTATGGGTATTGATGTGGGTGCGACAGAAATTATGTCTGATTTAACGAGAGCCAAACAAGAAATGGTGGCAATTGGGAAAGTGTTGCATCAAAAAGCCAAATTTGTAATTTTTGATGAGCCAACGGCTCAGTTAACAACAGAGGAGACAGAAGAGCTATTTCGAATTATCCAGATGTTAAAAGATAAAAATGTAGGGATTTTATATATTTCTCATAGAATGGAAGAAATTTTTCAAATTAGTGACCGCATCACGGTATTAAAAGATGGTGCATTGGTTGGAACGGTTGATACAAATAATGTTACGGAAGATGATTTAATCACGATGATGGTTGGGCGCAAGCTAGAAGATATGTACAACATTGAGCATGTGGAGCCGGGTGAAATCGTATTGCAGGTTGAAAACCTGTCGCGGGCAGGAGAGTTTGAAGACATTCATTTTGATGTAAAAAAAGGTGAGATTTTTGGCATGTTCGGTTTGGTAGGTAGCGGCCGTTCGGAAATTGTCCATACAATCTTTGGAGATAAGATAAAAAATACAGGAACGGTAACATTTCATCATAAAAATTTGAGTGTAAAAAAACCATCCGCTGCGATTGCCGCCGGCATGGCTCTATTGCCGGAAGATAGAAAAAAACAAGGGTTGGCATTGGGGTTATCCGTGGTAGAAAATACCAATATGGCTTCGATTAAGAATATTGCAAAATATGGTATTTTGAATACAAAGCAGGGCGATGAAATTGCCCGGCAATATTGTGACGTTTTGCAAACAAAAACACCGAGTATTCATCAAATAGCGGGCAATTTATCAGGTGGTAACCAGCAAAAGGTAGTAATTGGAAAATGGTTGGCGGCCGGCAGTGATTTTTTTATTTTTGACGAGCCTACAGTTGGAGTTGATGTTGGTGCGAAAGTAGAAATTTATAAGGTGTTTGAGGAATTGATTCGTCAAGGGAAAACAATCATGATTATTTCATCTTATTTGCCGGAAGTGATGGGATTATCAAATCGTTTGCTTGTGATGTATGAGGGAAAACAAATGGGCATATTGGATAAAAGTGAGTATAGTGAGGAAAATGTACTTCGCCTTGCATCCGGTATGAAACTGGAAAGGGAGTAGAAGATATGAGCTCAAATAAGAATCAAATAAAAAAGGTGAAGTTTCATGTAGGAAAAACGGAAATTTTTTTGCTTGCTGTGCTTGCGTTATTATTTATCATATTTGCTGTTGCAACACCGGTATTTTTTCGCTTTTCAAATATTATGAATCTCCTACGGCAAACTTCCATTTATGGAATTGTGGCATTGGGTATGGTTTTTGTGATTATTTCTTCCGGAATTGATTTATCTGTTGGATCTGTTTTGGGTTTTTCGGGAACGGTAGTTGCTTTGATGGTTACAAATAATATTTCGATTCCTGTTGCGATTATATTGGCAATATTGGCATGCGCAGCAATTGGGGCAATGAATGGTGTGTTGATTTATGATGGTAATGTTCCGCCGTTTATTGCGACTATGGGTATGATGTCTTTGGTTCGAGCCACATTGATGCTCATGACCAATGCCCGTATGATTTCCGGATTGCCGGAGAATTTTTTGGCAATTGCCCGTTTTAATCCTTTGGGGATACCGTTGTTGGCGATTGTTTGGATTTTATTGTCCTTGATTGCTTTATTCATTGCACGAAAAACGGTATTTGGGCGAAATGTTTATGCATATGGCAGTAACAAAGAAGCAGCAAGGCTTTCCGGCATTCATATTAGACTTACCGTGTATGGTACTTATATTTTTTCGGCGGTTATGTGTGCAATCGCCGGGATTTTGATTACGTCCAGACTATCCAATGCTGCCCCTACAACGGGGACAGGATATGAATTGGATGCAATTGCAGCGTCTGTGGTAGGTGGTGCTTCCCTAAACGGTGGGCAAGGTTCTGTGATTGGGGCATTTTTGGGAGCGATTATTATGAGTACGCTTCGCCAGGGCGGAACGCTTCTTGGTGTGAACTCTTTTATCATGGAAATTATTATTGCCTTGTTGATTATCGCAGCGGTATTGCTAGATCAAATACAAAGGAAACGAGGAGGTAAGAAATCATGATTTACAAAAGAGTAAGTAAGGTGCAGGAAGAAATTTCTGCGATTGGTTTAGGGTGTTGGAATTTTGGTGGAGATTGGGATGGTTTTGATGAGCAAAAATATATTGAAATTGTTCATGTTGCCATAGATGCAGGCATCAATTTTTTTGATGTGGCACCGGTATACGGTTGGTATCAAAGTGAAAAAATTTTGGGAAAGGCATTAAAAGGAAAGCGGGATAAGGTCTTGATTGCCAGTAAAGGCGGATTGCTTTGGGATGAAAATCGAGTCACAAGAAACAATCTTTCCAAAGAAAGCCTTTTAAAGGAGATAGACGAAAGTTTGCTTCGCTTACAGACAGATTATATTGATATTTATCAAATGCATTGGCCGGATTCGAACGTTCCCCTTGCAGAAACAGCAGAGGCTTTGAATATAATGCGTAAGGCAGGCAAAATCAGATATGTTGGTTTATCCAATTTTGCACAAAAAGATGTAGAAGAGATGATGACTTATACGGATGTTGCGTGTCAACAATCCTTGTATAATATGTTGGAACGCAATACTTCCAGCTATCATGGCATCCCTTTGGAATATAAGGCGGAGGCAGAGGTTTTGCCGAATGTGAAAAAATGGGGGCAGGTATTTTTGCCGTATAGTCCATTGTTCCAAGGATTGTTGACCGGTAGATTTTCTCAGGCTAATAATTTTAGCAAAGACGATATTCGAAATGCAAATCCAAAATTTGCAGGGGATGCGATAGATAAATATTTGGATGCGGCCAATGAAATTAAAAAAGTTGCCGATGAAATTGGTCGTCCCATGTCTCAGTTGGCATTGAATTGGTTACGGCAAAAACCAGAGGTAACTTCTATTATTGGAGGGGCTTCTAGCGTGGATCAGCTGATGAAGAATGTAGAGAGTTGTCTTTGGGATATGAGTGATGAAACGATGGAACGTTTGAATCAAATAACGGAAGCGTTTACAAGGGACTAGGAAAGGTACTTGCGTCTTATAGGCACTTGTTGTACAATGTAGGTATAAAGAGACAAAACGAGGTGATTAGGATGTCGTTAATTCATAATAAACTAAATAAATCCATTCCGGTACCATTGTATTTCCAGTTAAAAGAATTGATTATGAAAGAAATAAAGGGTGGTACATATAAAAGCGGGGATTTGATACCGACGGAAAATGAGCTAAGTGAGAGCTTTGAGATTAGCCGTACGACGGTTCGCCAGGCAATTACAGAGTTGGTGCAAGAAGGGTGGCTTTATCGGATTAAAAGCAAAGGTACATTTGTATCCTATCCAAAAGTGGGGCAAGGGTTTACGAAAAAGTTAGAGTCTTTTAATGATGAAATGAACCGTTTGGGCATTACACCATCTACGGAGGTGTTTGAGTTTTCTGTGCAAGAAGCAAGTGCGGAAGTAGCAGAAGTGTTGGAAATAGAGGAAAAGGACAAGGTGCTTTACTTGTATCGCCGCCGTTTTGCGGATAAGGAGCCGGTGGTGACCATTCAGACGTATCTGCCCTTTTCTCGTTGTAGTTTTTTGGCGGATAAGGATTTCACAAAAGAGTCTTTATATCATCAATTAGCCCTTGGCGGTGATGCATGTCGTGTGTTACAAGTGCGCCGTATTGTGGAAGCAGTGGAAGCGACAGAAGAAGATGCTTCCAATTTAAAAATGAAAGTGGGAAAACCGATTCAGTTTTTTGTGTCCACCGGTTATAATGCGCTAGGGGTACCCTTAGAGTATTCCTTGGCTAGGTATCCGGGTGATCGAAGTAGATTTGAAATTATGGTAAGTCCGGAATAAGGCGTATTATTTTACTTTATAGAAGATTGCTTTGATTTTCTATAAAGTAAAAACTCTTTGGGGATGCACAATGTAGGTATAAAGCAAAAACGGAATGTAGGAACATAAGAAAAGTAAGACTTTGAAACACCAAAGGAGGTAATTTATGCAGTATATCATTGCCCATGATTTGGGTACATCAGGTAACAAGGCAACCTTATTTACTGAAATGGGTAAATTAGTTGGTAGTGAGGTGTATTCTTATGATACCAATTATTTTAACAATACATGGGTAGAGCAGGATGCCCACGATTGGTGGAAAGCTGTTTGCTATACAACAAAGAGTTTATTACAATCCAAAAATGTTGCGGCATCTGATGTTGTGGCAGTTAGTTTTTCCGGTCAAATGCTGGGTTGTTTGTGTGTAGATAAATCAGGTGAACCCTTGCGTCCTTCTTTGATATGGGCAGATCAGCGTGCCATTGCGCAAGCAGATCAAATTGAAAACCACATTTCACAATGGGATTATTATAATATTGTAGGACATAGAAATACAGCTTCTTATGGCGTGCAAAAATTGATGTGGATTCGTGACAATGAACCGGAAGTGTATGAGCAAACGCATAAGATATTAAATGCAAAAGATTATATTGTATTTCGCTTGACAGGAAAGTTTTATACGGATTATTCCGACGGCAATAGCAATGGTTGTTTTGATTTGAAAAATTTCAAATGGTCAGAGGAATTGATGGGTTATGCCGGAATTGATATGGATAAATTGCCGGAGCTTAGAGCGTCTACATTTGTAGCCGGTGGTGTTACGGAAGAAGCGGCAAAAAGCTGTGGTTTGGCTGTAGGTACCAAAGTTGTGTTAGGCGGTGGTGATGGTGTTGCGGCAAATGTTGGAGCCGGTTCCATTAGCCCGGGTAAGACCTATAGTTGTATGGGAACATCCGCTTGGATCACAACCACAAGTGAAGAACCGATATTTGATGAAAAAATGCGAACGGTAACTTGGGCGCATATGATTCCCGGTTTATACGCGCCAAATGGCACCATGCAATATGCCGGTGGTGCTTATAATTGGATCAAGGAAACGATTTGCCAAATGGAGTGCTATGACGCAAAGCAACATGGAACCTCTCCTTATGAATATATGAATGCGCAGATTGCGAAGAGCCCGGTTGGTGCAAATGGTATTATTTTCTTGCCTTATTTGTTGGGTGAACGGGCACCGCGTTGGGATCCTTATGCAAAAGGTGCCTTTATTGGCTTGAAGCCGGAGAACAACCATGGAGACATGCTTCGTAGTGTTTTAGAGGGTGTTACCATGAATTTAGCCATTGTTCTTGATGTTTTGCGAGGTAGCATTGAGATTGATGAAATTATGGTATTAGGTGGCGGAGCAAAGGGAGATATCTGGCGTCAGATGATGGCGGATATTTATGATGCACGCATCACAGTTCCGAATTTATTAGAAGAAGCAAATTCCATGGGGGCAGCTGTGAATGCCGGGGTAGGTATCGGTTTGTATAAAGACTTTACGGCGATTGACCGATTTATTGATATAAAGGCGGCTCATGAGCCGGACCAAGCAGCGGTCCAAGCGTATGAACCGGTGAAGACATTGTTTGATGATTGTTACTTTGCCCTAAAAGACTTGTATAGAAAAATGTAATTCAAAAACAAAGGGGTTTTGCGGATAGGATAAGCAAGCCCCTTAAGTTTCTGCTGTGATACGTTCTATGCTGATTTTTCGCCCTTTCAGCTCATCAGCGTCACTTTCGTTTGCGGTAATAAAAAGTACTGCAATGCCCTGTTTGATAAGGGTCATAATCATATTATAAATTAATTCCGGCGCATGGTTGACATCGACGGAAAAAGGTTTGATACATACCACAACCTTTGGGTTTAAGAGTAACCATTTGTAGTATAGTGCCTTTAATTGTACTTCTGCGCACAAATCCCCGGCTTTGCTTAATAAATCAGCGGGAGAGATAAATTCTTCTAGATTTTTTATAATAAAGGGATGATAACGTGTGCAAGGTAAAAAGGAGGGTATGCGTTGAAACATGTTCAACATGATGTTGTCCAATAGTGTAATGTCCTTTGCCAGCATAGTTTCCAGGGCGTTTTCATTGATAATGCCTATATTTTGGTGCAATTTTTTTTCATTGTGGAACAGTTGTGTAAGATCATCAATGGCACCGTCGTCTTTGCATTTGAGAATAACAAATTCCCCTTGCCAAATGGTAAGATTTAGATCCTTGATTGCCCCGGTCGTAACGTGATGAAACTCTAAAATGGGTACGCCATTTGCTTCCGGCAGGTTGTGAGAAGTGGGAAACTCTTGCATACGATTCATGCCTAAAGTATGCAACATTTCATGACTCCAGGTATCTTGGCTGTAGGAACCTTTGGTACGTCCCTTGCTGATAAGGAAGAACCGTTTCGCATATTTGATGATATGCTCTTCGTATGAATCCAACAAAATAAAGGTTATGCCCTCACGAATCATTAATTGCATCAGTTCAATTAGTTTTTTCAGATGTTCTCTATCGATGCGATTGGTAAACTGATAAAGGAGAATGATGGTATGGTTTTGCACGTAAGCCTTTAAAATTTCCAACATGATTTTTTCAGAAAAAGTAAGTTTTGCCACTTGTTGTTTTAAGGAAAGTGAAATGGAAAATTTTTGAAATAATGTTTCGGTTTTTAGGCGGGCACTGCGTTTTTTGACAAATATATTTTTGTAATCAAAGTTGTTAAAAAAGAGATTTTCAGACACTTCGAAAGCCTCTATGAGTGTGCTTTCTTTTCCAATCAAAGAGATGTGTTTGCTGACGATTTTTCTTAAATTCTGTGTATTTATTTGTTCATCATTTATGTAGATACGACCGGATTCTATTGGTTTATAGGTTTCAAAGATAGAAACAAATAAATGCTTCTCTTCCATGTTATCAAAGATAATACCGGCCAATTCACCTTGATAGAAATTTAAGTGGATATCTCTCAATTTGGCATTTGTGTTGCTCATTTTACATGCCTCTATCCGTAATACTTCGTTCCGCAAATAGAATCCTCCTTTAATGGCCTGTAACTTTAGGCAAAGTAAAAAGTACTTGGGTTCCGGCACCTTCCACACTCATCAAACGAATACCATATTCCAGGCCGAATAATAGTTGTATTCGTCTTGCTACATTTTGTAGTGCAATGCCATTTTCGTGTGTGCCTGTTTGATTATTTTCTTTTATGAATGTATGCTGCATACGTTCATTGATACGATCGACAGAGTCTTTTGAAATGCCGATGCCGTTATCGGTAACGGTAATGAGTAGCCTTTTTGCGGTGTGTTCAATGTAAATGCCAATCACCCCTCCGTGGGCACTGTTTTCCAGACCGTGAAAAATAGCATTTTCAATAATGGGTTGTAGAATCAATTTTGGTATTTTTAGATTCAGCAGGGTTTCTTTATCTTCGGGATAATAGACAACAAGCTCCAAACGTTCTAAAAAGCGATATTGTTGAATGATAAAGTAATTGTTTACATGTTCCAATTCATCTTCTAAGGTAACAAGATGATTGGTATTTGTAATGGTATAGCGAAAAAAAACAGATAAAGCTTCTGTGGTTTCAGCAATGCTTGCTGCTTTTGCTTCTAAGGCATCGCCGCGGATAGCCTCCAGAGTATTATAAAGAAAATGGGGATTTATTTGGGTTTGTAGTGCCAAAAATTCTGCTTCTTTATTTTGATACCCGGTGTTTTGTTCACTAAGAACCGTTTGCAGCTCTGAAATGTATTCATTTATTTCTGCCGGTATATGTTCATTGGCTTTTAGTGATTTGCTATAATCATTTTGTTCACTTAAGCCTTTGAATGTTTTTCGTACTTTTTGCATAGGAACAATCAGCAAAAAGAAAGTGACAACAAACAAAAGCAAACAAGCAATGATGATAAGTATTTCAAAGGACAACCACGGGGTCGCATTATAATGTTCCTCATAAGGACGAAAAGAAAGTGATGTAATGGCATATAAGAGGATGATGGAATTTAGTAAGTATATAAAGAGGACACTTCTGTTAAAAAGAGCTCCATTTCGGTTTTTCATAGTGTGTCTCCTGCTGTTATTTGTATAATTTTCTGAATTCATGCGGACTTAAACCAATCATTTTTTTAAATAGTTTAGAAAAATATTTGGAATCATGATATCCAATCATTTCAGAAACTTCAGGTAAGCTGTATTCGCTGTTTTTGAGCAGTTCCCTTGCGTGCTCCATGCGTATTTCAGTGAGATATTCCAAGAAGTTTTTATCGGTTTCTTTTTTAAATAAAGTTGAAAAATAAGCAGGCGTAAATCCAACATATTCACTGACTTGTTCCAAAGTAATGGCCGCATTAAAGTGAGCGTGAATATAGGCCTTTGCTTTTCGAATGGGTTTTTTTCCTTCACTTTCCTTGGTTTCACTGAATGCTTTAAGGTATGCAAGCATAATTGCATGGGCATTGTCAAAGAGTTCTTGTAAGTTTTGGCTGTGAGAAAAATTGTGTTTTAATTGTTCTAGGTAAATGGTAATATCCATATCGTTATGTTTGTCAAGAATATTAAAGTAAAACCAATTGCTGAGGGTAGAATAGACCTTATAAAGGGCATCTCCATTGATTTGTTCGTGGTGTTTGATATGTTTGATGCAAGTTGCAAAAATATTATTCAATTGCTCTGTGTCCACGATTTCCAGCGCATTTTTCAAGTTTTTACGCAGTGTATTGTCCAAAATATCGGATACAATAGAGTTTTTGGCTGCATTGGGATGAAAAGGAATTATGTTGGATTTATCCGTCAGTAAATAATCAAATTCTTGTGCTTTTACTTCACGAAAAGCCGTTTCTAGCTTAGAAAAGGAATCTTTTACACTGCTTAAAATAAAATAGGTTTTAACATCCTGAAATAATTCTTGCCATGTACTGACTTCCATGCTAATCATTTTGAAAAACTTGGGCAATTCATCTATTTTTTCTGCGCTGTCATTGACCAAAAGGTAGATGCCGTTTTGTGTACCTGTTATAATGAATTCGTGTAATGTTTCTTCAAGTTTAGATTTAATGAGACTGATAACTTTGGAATACAAGAGCGATTTTGCTTCTTGCCCGGCATGTGAGACGGGAAGCATAGGTTTGATAATGATTACTTGAAAACATTCCGGTATAAAGTGACAGGTATATTCTGTATTTACATAGGAGATATCAAATAGATTCGAGGATTTATCTTCAGTCCGCATGATATCTGTTAAATAATTGGCTTTTATTTTTTTGCTTTGTTGGTTGATGGTAGATTCTAATTCCTGTTGTTTTTTGTAATGCGCTTGGGTTTTGTTTCGTTTTTCAATAATTTTTTGAATGCTTATTTCCAAATCTTTTTTGCGCAAAGGTTTCAAAAGGTAATCTTCTACGTCATATCGTAAGGCGTTTTGTGCATACTTAAATTGACTGTAACCGCTGGTAATTAAAAAATGCGTATGTAGTCCTTCTTCTCTGGTTGCTTTGATTAAGTCCAATCCGCTCCAAATGGGCATTCGTATATCGGTGATTACAATGTCCGGTTGTTCGTTTAGAATCATTTCAAAAGCACGCTTTCCATTATGGGCTACGCCAATAATATCAATTTCGAAAGCGTCCCAATCAATGAGATGTTTGATTAATTTGCAGACTTTTGTTTCGTCATCTACGATGATTAATTTTAACATAATGACCTCTTTATCTAATTTCCCCTGTTTTCGCCAACTATAACATAAAAAGTTTATGCTGTATAGATGAATTTGATGTTATGAAGTGGGAGATATGAAAGATTATTCATGTTTATATGATAAAGAAAGTAGGAATTGAGCAGAGTTTTGTGCAATATTACAAATATCAAAAAAATGTACCCTGTATTCCAAAAAATGTCAGTTGTGAAAGTTATCCGGATAATTTATGCTATAAAAAGCAAAGACATGAAATCTTATGGAGGAAAAAGCTATGAAAAAAACGTTAACATTGATTATTTGTGTAGTTTTAAGTGCATTTCTGGTAATCGGATGTGCAGGCAACGGAAATGGCGGAGGTGGCAATGATACTGTGGATACAGGTGCCGATACAACAGATGATGCCGGCACAGCGGGAGATGATACAGAGCGCGATGGTCCGATTCGGGTTGGATTCGCAATTAAAGTACAAGATTCTCCCTATTTTGTCAGTTTGGTAGAAGCGTTGATTGAAGAAGTAGAAAGTTTTGGATGGGAAATCTCAGTATTAGACGCAAACAATGATACAACAAGAGAAGCGGAAAATATTGAAACATTCATCACCCAAGGCAAGGATTTGATTTTTGTAAATAGTGTTGAGCCTTATGCGGTTATTCCAAGCATCAATGCAGCAGCAGATGCTGGGATTGGTGTCATCAATTTGGACAGTGGTGTTGGAGAGGGTGCCAGAGAAATCACAACGGTGTACTCAGATAATCTGCAAAACGGTAGACTTGTGGGATTGGCTTACGCAGACGAGCGTGGAGATGAAGAGATTGTGTCAATCATACTAAGCGGTGCACGTGGAAATGTTGCCGGCCGTGAGAGAAGAGTGGGTTTGTTTGCCGGTATCATTGAGGGTAGGCTAGGTGTGAGTGAAGCGGAAGCATGGGATTTGGCGGAAGCGTTTGAAGATGAATTGCAAAGTACAGGTAGCGCAACCAATGAAGATGCAAATTTCATTGTGAGAGGACAAGGTTGGGGTGCATGGACGGAAGAAGAGGGACTTGCAGCAGCCGAAGATTTAATCACAGCGAACCGTGATTTGACAACTGTATTGGGTGAAAATGATCAAATGCTATTTGGTGCTATGACTGCATTAGATAACGCAGGTATTGAGGGTGTGAATATCGTTGCAGCGGCGGATGGAGCAAAAAGAGCTTTTGATTTGATTCGCGAGGGCAGATATTTTGCTACAGGGTTGAATAGTCCTTATTTAGTGGCTCAGGTTGGAGCTGAAATTGCAAGACAAATTTTGGAAGATGGTGTGGATATGTGGAGTTTCCCAAGTCCAACATTGACAAATCCGGCAGCGGTTACAATTGTAAACGTGGATGACTATTATGATTATGGATTCTAAGCTTTACTTAATGTTATAAAGTAATTTGCAAGCGTGTTTGAAAAATTCGTGCATAGCGAATACTTCAAGCATGCTTGTTGTTATAATCATGAATGATATGGAGGCTTGGTTTATGCAAAGTAATAGTAGGTTGGAGATGAAGCATATCTCGAAGCAATTTGGAGGTGTTACAGCTCTGGATGAAGTGTCATTTGAAATAAAGCCCGGTGAAGTACATGCTTTGATTGGAGAAAACGGGGCCGGAAAATCAACGTTGATGAAAATACTTTCGGGTGCTTATCAAAAAGACAAAGGTGAGATATTATTAGAGGGGCAGTTGGCGAAAATCAATACGCCAAAAGATGCCATTGATTTAGGGGTTGCAGTTATTTATCAGGAGTTTATGTTGGCACCGGATTTAACGGTTGCAGAAAACATCATGATTGATAAACTGTCAACAGGAAAAGGTATTATAAATTGGAGAAAGCTAAAAATACTTGCAAAAGAGCAATTGAGCAAACTAGGGTTTGATGAAATTGATCCGGGTGCAAAGGTGGGAAGTTTAAGTGTGGCCTATCAGCAAGTGGTTGAAATTTGTAAGTGCTTGACAAGAAACGCAAAGGTTTTGGTTTTAGATGAGCCTACCGCTGTGTTAACATTTACAGAGATACAAAAGTTATTTGAAATCATAAATAGATTAAAGAATGAGGGCGTGAGTATTGTTTATATCTCTCACCGTTTAGAAGAAATCTTTGAGTTAAGTGATAGAATTACAATATTAAAAGATGGCGGGTATGTAGGCTGTGTGAATACAAATGAAATAGACAAACATAGGTTAGTCACCATGATGGTTGGTCGTGAATTGAATCAGCTCTTTCCGGATAGACATGCAAAAATAGGAGAAGAAATTCTTCGGGTGGAAGCCTTACATGCAGGCAAGTTAGTAAACGACGTAAGTTTTTGTTTACGTGCAGGCGAAGTGCTGGGGTTTAGTGGCTTGGTCGGAGCGGGGCGTACAGAGACGATGCGTGCATTATTTGGTGTGGATCCGAAAGAATCGGGCAAGGTTACATATTTTGGGAAAGAAATTATATTCAAAGAGCCAAAGCAAGCGATTCAGCAGGGCCTTGGGCTGTTGTCGGAAGATCGTAAAAAGCAGGGATTGATGTTGGAACAAAGCATTCGGATTAATACCACATTGGCCGCAATGCACAAAGCAGTCAATAAATTTGGCATTGTAAATCATAAAAAAGAAAAAGAATACGTAAAAGAGATATTAGGCAGTATTTCCACAAAATATGGTTCGCCGGAAGACAATGTAAATAGTTTAAGTGGTGGAAATCAACAGAAAGTTGCCTTGGCAAAATGGATTGCGGCAGATTGTAAGTGTATTATTTTAGATGAGCCAACAAGAGGTGTTGATGTTGGTGCAAAGATGGAAATATATAAACTAATCAATGAACTGGCCGAAAAGGGTGTAGGTGTGATTATGATTTCTTCGGAAATGCCGGAAATCATCGGCATGTGCGATCGTGTTATTGTTATGCGGCAAGGGATTGTGTCAGGAGAGCTGACGCGTGATGAATTATCAGAAGATAATTTGATTAAATCTGCAATGGGGGTCTAAAAGATGACAAAATTGAAAAAAGGTAATCCAATCAAACATTTTTTAATTGAATATAATACATATATCATTTTTTTGGTGTTATTGATTGTGTGTACAATACTATCGCCGGATTTTTTCACGGCGATGAATCTTCGAAATCTTGCTTTGCAACAATCGGCACCCGTTATTATTGCCATTGGAATGCTTTTTGTTATATTAACAGGTGGTATTGATTTATCGGTGGGCTCCTTGATGGCATTTGGTTCCTCTTTTGCAGCGGTTCTGATTATGAATTATGGCATACATTTTGTACCGGCTATTTTGATTGCTATGTGTGCGGCTTTGTTATTAGGTATGTTTACCGGCGTATTGGTTGCATATGCCAAGATGCAAGGATTTGTAGCTTCTTTGGCTATGATGACCATTGCGCGTGGCGTGGCATTTATTTTAACACAAGGGCGTCCGATTCGTGTGGATGAAGGGACTTTGGATTTATTGGTAAATCGAAATTTTCATTTCCCGATTATTATCATTAGTGTGATTATTGTGATTATATTTTTCTTGATCCAAAAATTTACAGCATACGGACGTATTGTGATTGCGGTAGGAAGTAATAGTACGGCGGTGCAACTTGCCGGTATTCGTGTAAAAAGATATATTGTTTCTGTTTATGCGATATCAGCAATTTTGGCTTCTTTGGGTGGTGTTTATATTGCTGCGCGTGCGTCTACAGGTAGCGCTACCATTGGGATGGGACAAGAGTTGGATGCAATTGCAGCAGTCGTGATTGGTGGTGCTAGTTTGGCCGGTGGCCGCGGTTTTGTGTTTAGAACGGTAATTGGGGCCTTGGTATTGGCTTTGATTGGCAATATCATGAACCTGATGGCGGTACCATCTTATCCGCAAGATGTCATTAGAGGGTTTATCATCATTGCAGCGGTATTATTGCAGGTGCTTACGTCAAAACAAGAACAAACAGTATAGTACGGAGGGAATGCGCATGAAACATGGTATCTATTATGCTTTTTGGGAGCAGGAATGGGAAGCAGATTATATAAAGTATATTCAAAAAGTGGCTGATTTGGGATTTGATATATTGGAAATCGGTGCAAAGCCTTTGGTTGCGTATAGTAAAGAGCAAATTCAAAATATGCGTCATGCAGCAGAGTCAAGCAATATTATGTTGACAGCAGGTTATGGCCCGGCACCACATCATAATATAGCGATTCCGGAGGGCAATCTACGAGAGCAGGCTTTTGAGTGGTATGCAAGGTTGTTTGATGTTATGGCGCAATTAAACATCCATTCGATTGGTGGTGGATTGTATTCTTATTGGCCGGTTGATTATGCAGCGGGTATTAACAAAACAGAAGACTTGAAATATAGCATAGAGGGTGTGAGGCGCATGGCAGAGATGGCGGCCCCATATGGCATTATGTTATGGATGGAATCTTTGAATCGATTCGAGGGTTATTTGATTAATACGGCTGAAGAGGGCGTTGCCTTTTGTGAAGCGGTAGGGTGTGACAATGTTCAGTTGATGCTTGATACATTCCATATGAATATTGAGGAAACAAGTATTGGTGGTGCAATTCGACATGCAGGTAAGTATTTGGGGCATTTACATACCGGGGAATGTAACCGGATGTTACCCGGAAAAGGGCGTATGCCATGGCGGGAAATCGGTGAAGCTTTGGCTGATATTCATTACCGGGGAAATGTTGTAATGGAGCCTTTTATTCAAATGGGTGGAAGTGTTGGCCGTGATATTAAAGTTTGGCGAGATATTTCAAAAGGTATTTGTGAAAGTGCACTAGACGCAGAAGTGAAAAAAGCATTGGAGTTTCAACGTTATATGTTGGGTGGAGCATAATAAAAACGGGTGGTTATGTATATTGTTCATAACCCACCCGTTCCTTTTAAGAAAAATTAAAATACAATGATGCCTTTTTGCAGTAGTTTTTTATCTAAAAATTCTGCAAAGGCTTTGACGGAATCATCAAATTTGAAGTAATCGGAAATATAGTCTTTTAAGACTAAGTCACCTGAGCGAATCCATGCAAGAACTTGTTCGTGTGCCTCGCCTTCTTCCACTTTTTCCGGCATTTGTTGGTAGATGACATTCCAGTTGTAAGAAGCCTTGCTAAAATCAATGGTGATTTCTTCTTTTTCAGGAACACCGTATACCAAAACGCTTCCTCTATCTTTAATCAATGGCATGGCTTGATTGACAACGGCCGGTAGCCCAACGGCATCCAGAGCGTAGTCAACACCATCCGGGAAGTGGGTGCGAATTTCAGAAACCAAATCAGCTTCTTTGCTATTGATGGTTTTTGTAGCACCGTTTTCGGCTGCGATTTTAAGTTTTTCATCCATAATGTCTACAGCAATAATGTTTTTACATCCGAGTAGACTTAAGAATTTAATAAAAGTAGTTCCAACCGGTCCACAACCAAAAACAACAATAGATTCATTGGGTTGGATGCCAAAGTAACGAATGGTGCTTAAAACCTCTCGAAACGTTACAATCATAACCGCATCAATCGGGTCTATATCATCAGGTAGTACGGTTTGTGCATAAGCGACGGTGGGTGCGGTGCCGGGTTCGTAAGCCAATGCATCCGTTACGATGGCATATTCACTAAAAGCGCCCCATCCGGAACCAAAATCTTCATTGGCATCAACAAAAGAAAGAAGTACTTTGTCACCTTTTTTGAGACCTGTTACATCTTCACCGATTTCAATAACTTCACCAACTCCTTCATGTCCAAGCATAATGGGGTAGACATCTTCGGGAAAACCTTTGAATGCTTTGTGAATCAATTTAACATCGGTTCCGCACATGCCACAGGCAATTGTTTTTACTAAGGCTTCCTGCTTGCCGTATGTTGGGGTTTTTGTTTCTTGAATTGCTAATGTTCCATCTTTGTTTACGATTAATGTTTTCATTTGGTAAACCTCCATCCATGAGAATGTGTTCTAATGTCACTATGTCAATACATAGGCAGATTCTATTATAACATAATAATCTTTGAAAATCTATACAAATAAATATTGACAATCGTTAGAGAATAATATATAGTCATTGTAAACTAACTACGTTTCAATGTAGTTACATAAAGACATTACAAAGGAGGAATAATTTATGAAAAAGAAAGTGATTGGTTTCTTACTAACGGTTGTTATGGCAACATCATTATTAGTTGGTTGCGGTGACAATGGCGCAACAAATGAAACAGTAAATGATGGAGCGGCGGAGGAATCGGTAGAAGAGCCGGCAGATACAGATGAGCCGGTTGTGGAAGAGCCCGCAGATACGGATGAACCTCTGGTTGTTAGAATTGGCTGGACACCACCTGATATTACCGGTGTTTGGGCAACCGTATCACAATTTATGGATGATGCCGTGCAAGATGCAGCACAGCACGGAATTACGATTGAAATAGTGGAACGTGCTCCAACAGATCACACCGGTATTGCGGAACAAATCGCAACCATTGAAAACTTTATTCAACAGGATGTAGATGTTATTATTGTTGGCCCTACAGATGTGGATGGTATTACACCGGCTCTAAGAGAAGTAAATGAAGCCGGTATTCCATTGGTTATGGTTAATATGATGAGTGATATTGAGGGTGTTGAAGTAGCTTCTTTCGTAGGTTTTGACAACTTCTTGGCAGCTAGTGTTTCCGGTTGGACAGCGGTTGATGTGTTAGGTGCTCCCGGTGTTTTAGGTGCCGGTGAAGAGGTGGATGTACCTGTTGATACGAATTTGAATTTGGAATGGTGGGAAGATTTTTATGCTGATTTAGATCGTGACTCTGTATCCGGTCGCGTTGCTATTATTGAAGGTCTTGCCGGAGATTATTTCTCAAATGCTCGTGTGAATGGATTTTTAGAAGTTGTAGATCAATTCCCGAATATTGAGATTTTGACAACACTTCCGGGTGATTGGAATAGACAAGTATCTGTAGACGTTACAGAAAATATTTTGCAAAATTTTGATGATGTAGATTTGATTTTTGCCCCAAGTTCTGAGATGGCTTTTGGTGCTGCGATTGGTATTGCAAATGCCGGACTAGAGGGTGAAGTAGCTGTTATTGGTCAAGGTGGAACAACAGAATCAGGCGAAGCCATTCGTGATGGTCGTTTTATAGCTGAAATTTGGCATGGATTCCCGGATTGGGGATGGTATAGTATGCAGTTCGCAGTTATGTTATCATTAGGGCAGGAAGTGCCACAGCGTTTTGATATTGGACCTCGTACCCAAACTTATGCAAATGCTGACAATTTCTTTCCAACGCCGGCTTTAAGCCCAATTGATTGGGAAACGATCTTAGCAAATAGATAGATGATATAAAGTTATATTGGTGCAATTTGCATTCTGCCACAGCTAGCACTGTGGCAGAATGTATTTATCGACTTAGTTTTGAGTAAAAGAAAGGGGTTTTTTTATGGCAAATTATATGCTTGAAATGCGAAACATAAAAAAATCATTCTACGGCACAACAGTGTTGCATAATGTAAACTTTGGTGTAAAAGCCGGAGAAGTTCATATTCTTCTGGGCGAAAATGGAGCCGGTAAGTCAACTTTGATGAAAGTGCTATCCGGTGTGCATCGTCCGGATTCCGGTGAAATCATGCTAAACGGCCAGAAGTGTGAATTTCGTGAGCCGGCACATTCTCTGAAAAAGGGAATTGGAATGGTATACCAGGAGTTGTCCCTGGCTCCGAATATGAGTGTTCTGGAAAATATTTGGTTGGGTAATTTGCCTAAAAAAAGTAAGGTTTTTGTTGATTGGAAAATGGCAAAAAGGAAAGCGGAAGAGGTTTTTGAAAAACTGGACATTCCCATTGATGTGACCAAAAGAGTTTCAAAATATGATTTGGGGTTACAGCAACTTGTGGAAATCTTTCGGGTTATTTATCAAGATGCCAAATTGATTGTTTTAGATGAGCCTACTTCCTCCCTTTCAGAAATGGAAGTTAGAAAATTATTTGAAACGATAAATTTGTTACGTAGTCAAGGTGTTTCATTTATTTATATTACCCACAAGCTGGATGAAGTTTTTGAAATCGGTGATCGGGTGACTGTTTTGCGTGACGGTGAAGTAATCGGTGAGACAGTTGAAGATATTAAGCAAGTTACCAAAGATGATTTGATAAAAATGATGGTGGGGCGGGATTTGGAAGATCAATATCCGAAAGAACCGGCGGTCACAGATGATGTAATGTTACGTGTGGAGCATTTAACAGATGGTAAAAATTTTCATGATGTTTCATTCTCCATTCGAAAAGGTGAGGTTTTGGGCGTAGCAGGTTTGGTTGGTGCCGGAAATAGTGAATTGGCTGAAGCGGTTTTTGGTTTGCGAAAAATCAAGGGCGGAAAGATATATTTAAACGGTAGTGAATACAAAGTGAAAGATCCGGTTCATGCCATTAATAATCATATTGGTTTGTTGACAAGGGATAGAAGAAGCGGGCTGATTGGGCATATGCCTTTGTATGTAAATATTAGTGTTGCGCAAAGAAAAAGCATGAGCAATTTTGGTTTTCGTTTGCGCAGAAAAGAGCGGGCACAAGCACGTGATTATATTGAAAAGCTGCGGATTGAAACGACGTCGGAAAATAAATTGCTGCGTAACCTAAGCGGTGGAAATCAACAAAAAGTAGCAGTTGCCAAATGGATTTGTAACGGGACAAGATTGTTTGTTATGGATGATCCGACTCGAGGTGTAGATGTTGGTGCTAAGGTAGAAATTTATAAGTTAATCAATAGTCTGACAGCCCAGGGTGATAGTGTGTTGATGATTTCGTCGGATATGCCGGAACTTCTTGGGATTTCCGATAATATTATGGTTATGCAAAAAGGCCGTGTATCAGCAATGTTATCCGCTGCGGGCTGTACGCAGGAGAAAATATTTGAGAAAATGGCGGGTGAAGAAGCGCATATTTCATCATAAGCGGAGAGGAGTACAAAATGTCTAATCAAAACAGTGAGACCGGTGTTAGTGTGACAAAGGAAGCTACAAAAAAACAGGGGGTATCCGTTGGAGTTTTTATTCAGCAGTTTAGTCCTATATTAATTTTGTTATTATTGATTATTGTTATGAGTTTTGCCAATGAAAACTTTTTGCAAGTTTCTAATTTTATTAATATTATTCGTCAGACTTCTATTTTGGGTGTGATGGCCATGGGAATGACTTTGGTTATTTTGACTGCCGGAATTGACTTGTCTGTGGGTTCTTTGATGGCGGTAGCAGCAACGTCAATGGCAGTGGCCGCAACGGCGGGAAATGTGCCGGCACCTTTGGCAGTTCTTTTGGGGGTTGTCTGCGGAACTGCTTTAGGTGTAATCAATGGCTTGGTGATTACAATCGGAAAAATTCAGCCTTTTATTGCTACATTGGGTATGATGACTGCGGCCGGTGGAATTGCCTTATTGATTACAGATGGAATGCCCATTACCGGTATTCCGGCATCCATGTTGGCGATTGGAAGTCAGCATGCCGGGAGAATCCCCATTAGTGTATTTGTTTTTGCGGCTGTGGCACTTATTTCTTGGGTATTGCTTAGTAAAACTTCTTTTGGTCGTAATATTTATGCAATTGGTGGTAATTCAGAAGCCGCTAGAACGTCAGGTATTCGAGTAGAGCGGACGATGATTGTTGTATATGCCATTAGTGGTTTCTTTTGTAGTATTGCCGGGATTGTATTAATGGGACGAATAAATTCAGCCAATGCTTTAATGGGCAGTGGTATGGAGCTTAATGCAATTACTGCGGTGGCTTTAGGCGGCACTAGTTTGGCCGGTGGTTTTGGTAGCGTTGGTGGAACGGTAATTGGTGTTATGACGATTGGTGTTTTGAATAACGGTTTGGATTTAATGGATGTATCGGCTTTTTGGCAAAGGGTGATACTAGGTACTATGATTATTTTAGTTGTTATTTTGGATGCTTGGAGAAAGCGGAAGTTTGAGTAAAAAAGAGGGAGGAAACCCAATGAAAGAATGTTTTTGTTTAGAAGGGAAAGTGGCTGCTATTACCGGTGGTTCTTCCGGTATTGGCAAAGAAGTGGCACAGTTGTTTCGTAGCCAAGGTGCATATGTGGTTTTGCTTGGTATAAACCAAGATGAATTGCAGGCGGCAAAAGCGGAAATTGGTGGACAAGCGGATGTGTTTGCTCTTGATATCGGCAAAGAAAATCAGGTAAAAGAGGTTTTTGAAAAAATTGCGAAAGCCCATGGGACATTGGATATTTTAGTGAATTGTGCCGGGATTTTTGCGCCGGGTAAGGTTGGTGAAACGGACTTTTCTCAGTGGCAAAAAATTATGAATGTTAATTTGGATGGTGCTTTTTTATGTAGTAAGTATGCGATTCCTCTGATGCAAAAAAATGGTCGCGGTTCTATTGTTAACATAGCGTCAGAAGCGGGATTGGCTGCGATTGCCGGGCAGACTGCATACAATGTTTCCAAAGCGGCAATGATTTCTTTGTCACAATGTATGGCAGTTGACTATGCTTTGGAAAATATTAGAGTGAATTGTGTGTGTCCGGGGCGAGTCTTAACGCCATTGGTACAAAATATAATTGATTCTTCAGCGGATCCACAAGCGACTTTGATAGAGCTTAGTTCGGATAGACCCTTGATGAAAATGGGGAATCCACGGGATATTGCTTATGCTTGCTTGCATTTTGCCAATGATAGTATGCCTTATGCTACCGGTGCGGTTTTGTCTGTGGATGGTGCTTATACCGCCAGATAATAATGAAAATGAGAAAAGAAAGAATAAGCGGAAAATATGGTGAATATATTGGTAAAAAATTGGATGAATGTATTGACGGGGAAAGAATGTCCGTTTATTGTAAATAGTGTGTAACAATGGAAATGATAATAAAGATGTTTTAAGTGAAGGAGGATTTTTAAAATGACTGCATTGGAAAAACTGTTTTCTTTAGAGGGTAAGGTTGTTGTTGTAACCGGCGGTGCGCAAGGAATTGGTAGGGTAGTTGCCCAAAAGATAGCTGAGGTTGGAGCAGAGATTGCTATTTTTGATGTGCAAGGAGAGAAAGCTAAGGTAGCGGCAGATGAGATTGCAAAAGCTACAGGCAAAAAAGTGACTGCATTTGAAGTGGATGTGACAGATCCGGATGCTGTGAAAGTTGCGATTGAAAAAGCGGGCGCAGAGATGGGAACATTGGATTTGTTGTTTAACAATGCCGGCATTGTTCTTCATAAATCAGCAAAAGAAGTAACACCTGCGGAGTGGTTAAAAGTAATTGATGTAAACTTAAATGGTGTATATTATGTTGCCAGTGAGTTTGCAAAATATTTGATTGCAAATGGCAAAAAAGGTTCTATTGTAAATACGGCATCTATGTCAGGTCATATTGTGAATTGGCCGCAAGAGCAGGCGTCTTATAATACTTCAAAAGCAGGCGTGATTCATTTGACAAAAAGCCTTGCAGTAGAGTATTGCAAAGATGGTATTCGTGTGAATAGCGTTAGCCCGGGTTATATGTATACAGAATTGACTTGCCATGTGAGGCAAGATTGGCAAGACAGATGGATGGATTTGACACCGATGGAACGCTATGGTCAACCGGAAGAGCTGGCAGGTGGTGTTATTTACTTGCTGTCTGATGCAGCAAGCTTTACCAACGGTAGTGATCTGGTGATTGATGGTTGCTTTAGCTGTGTATAAAAGTAAGGTCAAGGAGGTACGATAAAGTGCAAGAACCAAAATTATTATGTTTATTGCCGGAGGAGTATGCTGTTACACCGGATGGCATGGAGATTGATAAAGAGGGAAATTTGATTTTATCCTGTCCCAATTTTGCTGATATGTCAAAACCGAGTTGTATTTGTAAGGTGGATACAAAGGGTAATGTAAGAAAGTGGTTTGATGTACCCCTGAGTGAGAAAACGGGAGAGGCTCGTGCCATGGGTTTGGCCTATGGCCCCGATGATGATTTGTATATTGTAGACAATCAAGGCTGGGGAAATGATGCGCGTTTGGCGTTTCAAGGTCGGATTATTCGTGTTCGTATGAATGGGGATGTGATTGAAAAAACTACGGTAGTAGCTGATGGTATGGAACATCCCAATGGAATACGTATTCAAGGTGATTATATTTATGTGACGCAAAGTTTGTTAACAAAAGTGAAAACAAAAAGCGGCAATTTGCTTAGTTGTGTTTATCGTTTTCATTTGGATGATGAAAACATTCAAATCACGAATACGCTGGAAGATGAAAATATTTTTGTCACATACGAAACTTACAATCCGGATGATCAGTATGGTATGGATGGTATTGTTTTTGATAAAGCAGGCAATCTATATGTGGGTAATTTTGGTGATGGTGAGGTATTTAAGATTCGTTTTAATCCGGATGGCAGCATCAAAGAAAATGTATCTTTTGCAAAGGATCCGGAGAATTTACGTTCCACAGATGGTATGACGATTGATGAATACGGCAATATATATGTGGCAGATTTTGTGGTCAATGCCATTGCGAAGATTGATCCGAGTGGAAAGGTGACACGAATTGCGCAAAGCCCGGATACCGATGGTGTAAATGGTGAATTGGATCAACCGGGTGAGCCTTGTGTGTGGAACGGAAAGATTGCGGTTTCTTGTTTTGATTGTGTGACCGGTGGTGACAAGGTTAATACAGCCCATGAGTTACCTGCAACGATGAGTTTGTTGGAAATTGAACCTTAAGGCGTTTGAAAAGGAGAGATATTATGTTACAACAAGTTATGACAGCACCGGGTGTTATTACTTTTCGAGAAGTGAGAGATGTAAAACCGGGCAAAGGGCAAGTTTTATTGCGTATGATGGAAATTGGTGTTTGTGGTTCTGACATTCATGTATATCATGGCAAGCATCCATTTACGTCTTATCCTGTGACACAAGGCCATGAAGTTTCCGGGGAGATTGTAGAATTGGGTGAGGGCGTAGAACGTTTGAAAGTTGGTCAAAGAGCGACCATTCAACCCCAGGAAGTTTGTGGTGTATGTTACCCCTGCCGTCATGGAAAATATAATCTTTGTGAAGAACTAAAAGTAATGGGTTTTCAATGTACAGGTGCTGCCTCTGAATATTTTCTTGTGGCAGCAGAAAAGGTTACTGTGTTGCCGGATGGTATGAGTTTTGAAGATGGTGCTATGATTGAACCCCTTGCAGTAGGTGTTCATGCAGTGTGCCAAGCAGGAGATATTGCCGGGGCGAAGGTGGTGGTATTGGGTGCAGGTCCCATTGGAAATCTTTTGGCACAGGCGGCCAAAGGTATGGGTGCGGCCCAGGTAATGATTAGTGATATTAGTGATTTCCGTTTGGATAAAGCCAAGGAATGTGGCATTGATATTTGCGTCAATACAAAAAATGTTGATTTAGGTGATGCCATTTCAGAGCATTTTGGCGCAGATAAAGCGGATGTTATCTTTGATTGTGCCGGAAATGATACTACGATTGGTCAAGCGATTCAATATGCCCGCAAAGGTTCTACGATTATTGTGGTAGCAGTTTTTGATGGGTTGGCTACTGTAAATCTTGCTTTGGCAAATGACAAAGAATTGTGTTTGTACAACAGTATGATGTATCGCAATGAGCATTACATTGAAGCAATCGAACTGGTGAATCAAGGTAAGGTGAAATTGGCTCCATTGGTAAGTAAGCATTTTCCTTTTGCGAAGTATAAAGAGGCATATGAATTTATTGATGCAAATAGAGAAACGACCATGAAAGTATTGATTGATGTACAAAAATAGTGTTTTCGTAAAAAAATCAGCGATAGGATAAACCTTATCGCTGATTTTTTTAATTGATTTTTTAAAAAGATAATGATATAATTTTATCAATACAATGTTATGACATAGCAACATTGCTATGTCTGGGATAATCCAAAAGGAGGATATAGGTATGAAAAAAATGATTGCATTGTTACTTGTTGTTGGGTTGATGATGATGGGCTTAGTTGCTTGTACAGATTCAGATTCGGGTGATACAGGTACAGAAGCACCTGTAGCGGAAGCTCCTGCGGATGATGCCGATGTAGCAGAAGAGCCGGATGAGGCGGAAGCACCGGATGCCGGTGCTACAGATTGGTCAAGCTTTGTTTTGGATCCTTCTCAGATTCCACAAGAGAAATTGGATACAGAACTTCATATTGCCGTTTCAATTCGTGGCTTAGACAACCCATATATCGTAACGAAAATTGAGGGTATGAATATGTTTTCTGAATGGTTAGATAGCATAGGGCAAGCGCATACAACGCAAGTATTGGATTCAGGTGGTTCCAATGACGTAGAGATTAATAATATGCGCCAATTTTCAGCACTAGCCGGTGGTAATGCAATCGCTTATGCGGATCCAAATGAATCTGCAATTGCACCTGCCTTGGCAGAAGCGATGGCAGAGGGCGGCGGATTTATGGGAACTGCTTGGAACAAGCCTGACGGTGTCGGTCCAATGGACTTTACACCAAATTGGGTGATTCATACTTCGGCGGATAATTTTACGGGTGGTTATGAAACAGCCAGATTGCTATTTGAAAACATGGGTGGTGAAGGCAATGTTTTTGTAATCGAGGGTATGCTTGGAAATACTGCGGCAATCGATCGTAGACGTGGCTTTGATGCAGCTTTGGAGTCGTTTCCGGGTATCACGGTTGCACATGAAGATACCGGCAATTGGTTGACTGCGGAAGCCCTTACTTTGACAGAAACATGGTTAAATGTAACCCCTGATGTAGGTGGAATTTGGTGTGCCAATGATAACATGGCGACCGGTGTATTACAAGCGTTGGATAATGCAGGGCTTTTAGGAGAAGTAGGTGTAACAGGTATTGACGCAACAGATGATATGGTAGCGGCGGTAAGAGCAGGAAATGCGGTAGCAACTGTTTCAGCCAATGGTTTCTTACAAAGTAGTTATACTTTGGCCATCGCTTATGCAGCTTGGACAGGATTGCTTGATGTAGAGGAATTGCCGCAAGGATATAGAGAGTTCTTTACACCGTCTGTTTTGGTAACAACAGATAACGTGGAGCAATTTTTTGCTGATTTTGTAGAAAATGCACCAAGTTTTGATTTTACAAATATCTTTTATGCAAGAGCATCTGCAATGGAATAGTTTGCACGCTTTAAAGAGATAGGACAATATGTACATAGGGTTGGAAATAAAAAGTGATTTCCAACCCTTGTGTATACAAAAAAAGAAATCCTCGTTTGGTAAAAGAATGGGAGAGAGATAAATGGCTAGAGCGAATGCAAAAACAATGACAATTACAGATGAGTTTGCCGCAAAGATTAAATTGGATCATAAAAAAGAGCGTTTGATGAAATGGACACCAATTTTGGTATTGGTTGTGATGATTGTAGTATTCACAGCGATTATGGGGAATGCTTTTTTTAGTGTTGGTAACTTAGTAGCTCTATTAAATCAGATGTCAATTCCCCTGATGGTAGCTCTGGGGCTTACTTTTGTTATTATGATTGGTAGTATTGATTTATCCATTAATGGAACTGTAGGTATGGCAGGTTCATTGGCAGGTGTTTTTCTATTAAATACAAGAACGGAATTTGACTTAGGTATTTGGGGATTGGTTTTGGCGATATTTTGTAGTGTATTGATTGGTTTTATCATTGGTATGATGCATGTAAAATTAAAAATCCCCTCGTTTATGGTAAGTTTTGCGTTTATGAATATTTGCATTGGAATAGGGATGCTTTCATATGGTGGGATACATCCTACGATAGAAGACCCATTTTTTAGGAGTGTTCCGCAAATGAGTTTTTTGGGAATTCCGGCAATCGCTTGGGTCGCGATTATTGTATTTGTAATATGTTTTTTTATACAGGAATATACGCCTTTTGGTCGTTATGTTTATGCGGTGGGGACTGACGAAACAGTTCCACGTGCAGTTGGTGTGAATGTGAGCCGTGTGAAAGTAATGGTATTTACGTTAGCAGGATTTTGCTTTGGGGTAGCCGGTGTGGTTGGCGCGCTTCGTTTGGGGCAAGGTCAGGTTGGTATTGGTACAGGATTGATGTTTCCGGCTCAGGCTGCGGTTGTAATTGGTGGTACGGCACTTTCCGGCGGCAAAGGTGGTGTTGTAAATACGCTTATCGGTGTATTGATTATGACGGTGTTGTTTAATGGTTTGACCATGGTTGGTATTAATCCTCATATTCGAACCGGTATAGAGGGTGCAATCATTTTGATTGCTGTGATTTTGACAGTAAAACGTGGTGCCACAATCATCAGTAAATGATATGTTTCGAAAGGGGAGCGGATATGGAAAAAAAGTTAATGTTTTCTGCAAAAAACATAAAAAAATCCTTTTATGAAACACAAGCCTTAAAGGGTGTTGATTTAGATGTTTATGAAGGAGAAGTGATTGGCTTAATCGGTGAGAATGGTGCCGGAAAATCTACGTTACTTAAGATTATTATTGGTGTGCAAGGGCAGGATATCGGTGAAATGATGATGCACGGAAAAGCGTTTTCACCCAAAAATCCTTTGGATGCAAATGCGGCGGGTGTGGGTATGGTATATCAAGAGCAGTCGTTGATTACTAGCTTATCCGTTGGGCAAAATATATTTTTTGGTCATGAGAAAGACTTCAGAAAGTTTGGTATCGTCAATTGGAAGAAGATGTATGAAGATGCCAAAGGCGTATTGGCTGAGGTGGGTAGTGATTTTATTAACCCTAGAAAGAAAGTGATTGATTTAAACTTTGCAACGAGACAGATGATTGAAATTGCAAAAGTGGTTAATATTACCAAGCAAAAAGAGGGTGATGAAAAATGTCTGATTTTATTGGATGAACCGACTTCTGTTTTAAATGAAGAAGAAACGCAGCGACTTTTTGTTGAGATACGTAAATTAACAGCAAAAGGCCATTCTGTAGTTTTTGTATCGCATCGTTTGGATGAAGTATTGGAAATTTCAGATCGTGTTTATGTGTATAAAGATGGTGGAAATGCCGGGAACATGCCGGTTGAAGCGGCGACAGAACGTATATTGTATGAGTTGATGGTTGGTCGTGAAACAACGACAGAGTATTATAAGTTGGAAAAGCAATCAGAGCCATCAGATGAAGTGATTTTAGAAGCCAATGACTTAGGGCTTTGGGGTAAATTTAAGCATTGTAGTTTTAAATTACACAAGGGAGAAATCTTAGGCTTCTGTGGCGTAGTAGGTTCCGGAAAGGAAGAGATATGTTCGGTTCTTTGTGGAGATGAGAAGCCTACAAGCGGTGCGTTGACGGTAAAGGGTAGAGCTGTTAAATATAGTGCTCCCGTACATGCTTTGAAAGATGGTATTTTGATGATTCCCAAAGAACGTCTTGTAGAGGGTGTGATTCGAAGCTTGTCGGTTGAGGACAATATTGCTCTTTCCAATGCAAAACTGTTAAAGAAAAATGGACTTGTTTCTCGAAAACGTGTAGGGGAACAGGCAAAAGAGTGGATTAAAAAATTGAATATTAAGACCAATGGTGGAGATGAGCTTGTGATACAGCTTTCCGGTGGAAATCAACAGAAAGTAGTATTTTCTCGTGCCCTTGTATCAGAGGCGGATGTATTGATATTAAATCATCCAACCAGAGGCGTGGATGTTGGTGCAAAAGAAGAAATTTATAACTTGATTCGAGATATTGTTGCGGAGGGTAAGTCTGTCATTTTGCTGGGAGATACCTTAGAAGAGTGTAGCAGTATGAGCAATCGGGTATTGGTCATGCGAGACGGTTTAATCACCGGAGAGTTTAATGCGGCTGTTGGAGAGAAGCCGAGCCAGGTTGATTTAGTAAGCTTAATGGTTTAGCAAAAGGTGTGAGGAGAATAAATATATGAAAGCCATACAGAGAAAGTATTTTAATACCTATTTCAGCATTGCTGTAATGGTTTTGTTGATAGCGATATTTACAATGATAGAGCCTCGTTTTTTGAATGCGGCGAACATCAATAGCCTGTTAAGTGACACAGCTCCCCTAATGATTATGGCGGCAGGTATGACACCGGTTTTGCTCTTAGGATCAATAGATCTCTCGATAGGTGCTCTTTGTTCTGCGGCCAACGTGTTGGTTATTACAATTTTGCTGCGTTTTTTAGAAACGGTTGAAGCAAATCCGGGTATGGTGGTGGTTGCAGCGATCGTAGCATTTCTGTTGACTTTAATTGCGGCGATTGTCTCAGGTATTTTATTGGGATTGATTCATGTAAAAACAAAGGCACCATCCTTTATTGCATCCTTAGCGTTTATGTCTATTTGGGCATCTGCAGCACTGTTGATTCAAAATGCATCTGTTTTTTTACCACAGCCACTTTGGGCAACCATTAACTGGTATAATATTTCTTTTGGTCCATTAGGTTTGCCTTTGCTTATTGCTTTTATTGTGATTGTGGTTTATTATATATTGTTAACACGAACATCTTTTGGACGTGGTGTGTATGCGATTGGTGGCAATGAACGAACAGCTCGACTGGCCGGACTTCCGGTAGACCGGATTAAAATTACCGTATTTGCGATGAATGGATTTTGTACGGCTTTGGGTGCCATTTTTTTGATGGCAAAAGCGAGAAGTGCCGCCCCTACTGCCGGTGAAGCATTTACTTTGATGGTTATTTCGGCTGTAGTGCTTGGCGGTACCTCTTTGGTGGGTGGTGCAGGAAGCGTTTTAAATACAATATTAGGTGTGTTTATTGTTGCTATGATTCAAAATGGTATGAATATTGTTGGCGTGAATGTGTTTTGGCAAAGCATTGTATATGGTGCCATTATTTTAATTGCCATTGCGATTAATACAGATCGTTCTTCACGAAGTTTTGTGGTTAAGTGATGGGTTGATAATAGTTAATTTAGAGAGGAAAATGTTTTTATGGGAAAATACAAAAAGGCAACACAACCAACGTTATATTTTATTGGAGTTACAACAGCAAAATCTTCTATTATGAGCGTTTTTCCGGAATGGGCGCGTGCCCTGGATTTGAAAGATGCCGTGATAAAAGGCATTGATCTTCCTATTCATGGTCCGGATGAAGATTATCGTGAGGCGGTAGATTTTATTAAAAATGACCCTCTTTCACTGGGAGCCTTAGTGACAACACATAAGATCGATTTGTTTCATGCGTGTAAAGATATGTTTACATATATAGATCCTTACGCAGCGGCATTAAATGAGATTTCTTGTATTTCGAAAAAGGGCAATGATTTTTGTGCCCATGCAAAGGATCCGATTTCCAGTGGTTTGGCGTTGGAGCATTTTGTGCCGGCAAATTATTGGAAAGATTTTGATGGTGATGTACTTTTATTAGGTGCCGGTGGCAGTAGTTTGGCTATGAGTATGTATTTGACCCAAGAAAAATTTGGAAGTAATGTACCGGGCAAAATCATATTGGCCAATCGAAGTATACCTCGGTTAGAGTCGGCCAAAGCGCATTTGAAAGGTTTGAATCCAAAAACAAAAATGGAGTACACACACAATCCGACACCGGTGGATAATGACAAGACATTAGCAAGCTTAAAACCCCGTTCTTTGATTGTAAACGCAACGGGTTTAGGCAAGGATATGCCGGGTTCCCCTCTTACGGATGCTTGTGTGTTTCCTATGGATAGTTTGGTTTGGGAAATCAATTATAGGGGTGATTTGATATTTATGTATCAAGCGCAAGCACAAGCCAAGGAAAGACGTTTGTTTGTGGAAGACGGTTGGATTTACTTTATTCATGGTTGGACGCAGGTGATTGCGGAAGTATTTCATATAGATATAGATGAACAGTGTTTGGAAAAATTAAGTGAAATTGCAAAAAGTGTTTAGATAGATGTTGTGTCAGAGAAAGGAAGCAGTGGGATGAATCACTTTAATTGGAATGATGGCTTTGTAGTAGATTTTGATTTGGATACAGGAAAATCAGACAGTGCGGTAACGTCAAAACGTCCTCTTTCTGTTGTGAAAGATATCTTTTTAGATACGGATGCAGCAGCAGAGATTTTGAAAAAAGAAGACCCGATGATTTATGAGTTTCATGAACTTGGTGCGCCGGAACGAAAAGGAGATTTGGCTTTTGGTACTACAGTCATTTATCCCGGAAAAATCGGGAATGAGTATTATATGACAAAAGGTCATTTTCATACGATTTTGGAAACGGCGGAGGTATATTATACCTTACAGGGTGCGGGTTATATGGTGATGGAAAATCCGGAGGGAGATACCATTGAGAAACCTCTTAAAAAAGGGGATGCGGTTTATGTGCCGCGCAGATATTCACATAGAACGGTAAATACGGGTTCAGAGCCTTTGGTTTTGTTTTATACGTTTGATGCAGATGCCGGTCATGATTATGGCACAATTGAAGAGAACGGCTATCGTAAAATGATTGTGGAAGAAGACGGAAAAGCTGTGATTGTAGACAATCCACGCAGGTGATGAAAGATGAAAAAAATCATAACAGTAAATGGGGCAAAAGCACCGGATGAAATTGGCTTTTGCCAAAGCCATGAACACTTATTGATTAGCAAAGGTGTATCTGCAACATTAAATCAGGCTCTTTGTATTGATGATATAAATAAGAGTACGGTTGAAGTGCGTGCTTTTAAAAGCATGGGAGGTAACACCCTCGTAGATGCACAACCGGGTGGTTGCAATCGGGTAGCGGAGGGACTGGCCCAAATATCAAAAGATACGGGTGTCCATATTATTTGTTCGACAGGTTTTCATAAGCATGCTTTTTATCCAAAAGATCACTGGTTATTTACTTATTCTTTGGAACAATTAAAAGATGTTTATGTGCATGAATTGGAAGTGGGCGTTTTTCGAGATATAGATAGCAAGGCACCAAAAGAGTGGGTTGTCGGTTTACGTGCCGGTATTATTAAGACAGCTCTTGATGTAATTGGATTGACACCGCAATATCTGAAGTGTTTTGAAGCGGCGGCAAAAGCGGCGATACATTGTGATGTGCCTATGAAAGTTCATATTGACCAAGAAGCGGATCATGTGGCATTGCTGGGATATTTACAAAAATGGGGCATCAACCCGCGTAAGATTATGTTTTGTCATATGGATAGAGAAATAAAGCCTTTGTCATTTTACTTGCCGGTTTTGGAAAAAGGTATTACCTTAGAGTTTGATACCATTGGCCGTTTTAAGTATCATGATGATGAAAGTGAAGCAAAGCTTATAAAAGAGTTGATAGATGCTGGTTATGGCAATCAAATACTTTGTTCTTTGGATACAACAAGGGAGCGATTAAAAGCATATCATCCCGAGGGGATTGGGTTGTGTTATTTATTTACGTCTTTTTTTCCTTTGTTGCGAGAATACGGTATTACCGAGGCACAAATTGAAAAAATGACACATGATAATTTTGTGCGTTTATACAATCACTAGAGAAAGGAATGGATGAATTATTATGAAAATACTTGTGACACCTACATCGATGCATTCGAATAATCAATCAGACGCAATGGAGAAATTACGAGAATTTGCCAAAGAGTTGGTGTTTAATCCAACAGGGAAACCTTTGCAGGAAGAGGAATTAATTGAATTATTAAAAGATTGTGACGGCTATTTGGCGGGATTGGATTTTGTGACAGAAAAGGTAATACAAGCGGCTCCGAATTTAAAAGTGATTTCCCGTTATGGGGCCGGATATGATCGTGTGGATATTGAAGCGGCAAAGAAAGCAGGGATACCTGTTACAAATACGCCGGGTGTGAATGCCCAAGCAGTGGGAGAGTTGGCAATGGGTTTGATTTTGTCGTTGGCCAGGCGGATCCCTTACTTGGATAAACAGACGAAATCCGGAGCATGGGTGCGTTCCAGTGGCATGGAATTAAAAGGCAAAACCTTGGGGATTTTGGGATTGGGTGCCATTGGGAAAGTGGTTGCTCGTTGCGGTCAGGGTTTTGGTATGAAAGTCATCGCATACGACCCTTTTATGGATGAATCTTATTGCCGGGAACATGAAATCGAAAATGGTACGCAAATGGATGTGATGAAAGAGTCAGATGTAATTAGCTTGCATATTCCGCTCAATGACGAAACCTTACATTATGTTAATAAAAAAACCATTCAGTTGATGAAGTCGGGTGTTATTATTGTGAATACATCAAGGGGAGGCTTGGTGCATGAACAAGATGCTTATGAAGCTCTGCAAAGTGGTAGATTGGGTGGATTGGGCTTAGATGCTTTTGCGGTAGAGCCACCTGAAGCATCTCCTTTATTTGAGCTGGATAATGTGGTGCTGACACCTCATACCGGTGCCCATACGAAGGAAGCGACGGAAAATATGGCAAATGCGTCGGTGAAAAATTTGATGGATGTATTAACGGGAAAAGCGTGCCCGTTTATTGTAAATTAAGAAAAAAGCAGATGTTATTTGAAAAATAAAAAACCTTATAAAAACAACATCTTGTGTTTTAATAAATATTTAATCACAAGATGTTGTTTTTTTGATTGACTTTCTACCCGGTCACGTGTAGAATAAAAGAACCATGAAAAATAATGAGTGAAATATTGGTGGGAAGAGGAAGGAGAATACAAAGATGTATCAAGTTCTAAAACGAGATGGCAAGATTGCCGTGTTTCAATTAGCCAAGATCGGAGAGGCGGTTAAATCGGCTTTTGATGCTTGTGAACGCCATCATAACCAAGATATTATTGATTTATTGGCGTTGAAAGTGACAGCAGATTATGAGCCGAAGATCAAAGACAATTTGATTGCGGTAGAAGATGTGCAAGACAGTGTAGAGGCTATGTTGATTAAGGCGGGTTATGCTGATGTTGCCAAGAGCTATATTCTTTATCGAAAACAAAGAGAAAAAGTTCGTAATCTAAATGCGACGATGGTTGATTATAAAGACATTATAGATAGTTATGTGCGCATTACGGATTGGCGTGTAAAAGAAAATTCTACCGTTACTTATTCAGTGGGTGGTTTGATTTTGAGTAACTCCGGCGCCGTTACAGCCAATTACTGGTTATCTGAGATATACGATGATGAAATCAACAACGCACACAAAGGTGCGGATCTTCATATTCATGACTTGTCTATGCTGACCGGATATTGTGCAGGTTGGTCTTTGAAACAGCTGATTCAAGAGGGTCTTGGTGGTGTTATGGGGCGTATTACTTCGGCTCCGGCAAAGCATTTGAGTGTTCTTTGCAATCAAATGGTCAACTTTTTAGGTATTATGCAAAATGAGTGGGCGGGTGCACAAGCGTTTTCTTCTTTTGACACATACCTGGCTCCTTTTGTGAGAGTGGACAATTTGAGTTATCGTGATGTGAAAAAATGCATTGAGTCCTTTATATATGGTGTAAATATTCCCTCTCGCTGGGGTACACAGGCACCTTTTTCAAATATTACATTGGATTGGACGATACCGAATGATTTGGCCAATTTACCGGCGATTATTGGCGGGGAAGAGGTGGACTTTACCTATGGTGATTGCCAAGAAGAGATGAACATGGTCAATAAAGCATTTATTGAAACCATGATAGAGGGAGATTCACAAGGACGTGGCTTCCAATATCCGATTCCGACTTATTCCATTACCAATGAATTTGATTGGTCGGACAATGAAAACAATCGTTTGTTATTTGAGATGACAGCCAAGTATGGTACACCTTACTTTTCAAATTATATCAACAGTGATATGGAACCAAGTGATGTGCGTAGCATGTGCTGTCGCTTGCGTTTGGACTTAAGAGAGTTGCGTAAGAAATCCGGTGGATTTTTTGGCAGTGGTGAAAGCACCGGTTCCATTGGTGTTGTGACCATTAATATGCCACGGATTGCTTATTTGGCAAAGACGGAAGAGGAGTTCTTTGTGCGCTTGAACCGTATGATGGACATATCAGCTCGTTCTTTGCATACCAAGCGACAAGTTATTTCTAAGTTGTTAGAAGAAGGATTGTATCCCTATACAAAGAGATATTTAGGTTCCTTTGACAATCATTTTTCCACCATTGGTTTGATTGGCATGAATGAAGCGGCTTTAAATGCTAAGTGGATTCAAAAAGATATGACGCATACAGAAACGCAGGCATTTACCAAGAGAGTGTTAAATCATATGCGTGAGCGTTTGTCTGATTATCAAGAATTGTATGGTGAATTGTATAATCTGGAGGCAACACCTGCGGAATCGACAACTTATCGTTTGGCAAAACATGATGTAGCACGTTTTGGTGATATTATTACGGCGGCGGAGGATTGCGGTACACCATATTATACCAATAGTTCTCATTTGCCTGTTAGTTATACGGATGATGTATTTGAGGCGTTGGATATTCAAGATGAATTGCAAACCCTTTATACATCCGGTACCGTATTCCATACATTCCTAGGGGAAAAATTACCGGACTGGAATGCGGCGGCCCATTTGGTGCGTGCCATTGCTACAAATTATAAACTGCCTTATTATACGATGTCGCCGACTTATTCTATTTGTAAAAACCATGGTTACTTGCGGGGTGAGGAGTTGGTTTGTCCGACTTGCCAGGAAGAAACAGAAGTGTATAGTCGTATTACAGGATATTATCGCCCTGTGAAGAATTGGAATGATGGTAAGTCTCAGGAATATAAAGAACGAAAAGTATACAATGTAGCCGGTGCAAAGGAAGAAGGGCACAATTTGGAAGCGTATGGTTCCAAGACATTGTTATTTACCACCAAGACTTGTCCCAATTGTGAGGTTGCCGCAACATCTTTAAATGCTGCCAAGATTGTTTATAAAACGGTAGATGCGGAAGAAAATATAGATTTGGCGAGAGAATTTGGTGTACGACAAGCACCTACGCTGGTCGTTGTAGATGAAAAGGGTGTACAAAAAATGAGCAATGCTTCAAACATCAAAGCCTACATAGACGGGATTGAAGGCTAGGAAGTGTTGACGTGGGCTTGCCCGCTTTGTACATGATTATGGGCGACGTAAAGTCGCCCGTTCAAAAGGAAAGGGAATGAAGATGTATGACATTGGAATTGTTGGCGGTGGTGCTGCCGGAATGACGGCTGCTGTTTATGGTCAACGTGCAGGTAAAAGGACGATTATATTTGAGGGTACTACTTTTGGTGGTCAAATTGCTTCCTCTCTTCATGTGGAAAACTACCCGGGTATTGCTAGTATCAGTGGTGCGGAATTTTCTTTTGCTTTATTAAAGCAGGCCAAGGATCAAGGGGCGGAAACCAAGCAGGCGCAGGTCATCGATATCAAAGAAATAGATGGTGTGATGGTGATACAGACGGCGGATGAAAAAATATCTTGCAAAACGGTTATTATTGCGTCGGGGGTTACGCCTAGAAAGTTAGGTATTCCCAAAGAACGGGAGTTGATTGGAGCGGGTGTATCTTATTGTGCTACTTGTGACGGTGCATTTTTTAGAGGGTTGGATGTAGCGGTAAATGGTGGTGGCAATACTGCTTTGGAAGATGCAGAATTTTTGTCGAACTATTGCAATCGGGTTTATTTGATTCATCGCCGGGATGCGTTTCGTGGGGAAGAGAGTCTGGTTGAAGTTTTAAGAGGAAAAGAAAATGTAGAGTTTGTTTTAAATAGTACCATTAAAGAGATTGTAGGAGAAACAGAAGTAACCGGTTTGGTTTTGGTCAACAAAGAAACGGAAGCGGAGTCCACTATTGACGTGTCCGGTGTATTTGTAGCGATTGGGCAAGTGCCGGACAATGAAAGATTTGGTGGGATTGTGTCTTTGGATAGTTACGGTTTTGTGTTATCCGCAGAAGATTGTATGACATCACATCCACAGATTTTTGCAGCCGGTGATTGTCGCACCAAAGAGGTGAGGCAATTGACTACGGCGGCAGCAGATGGGGCTGTAGCAGCACTGGCGGCCTGCAAATACCTAGCGTTTCGCTAGTTTGTCATAAATTTAAGAACATCGCAATGAAGTTTTGTTTTTTTAACTTCATTGCGATGTTCGATTTTAATCAAGAAAAAATTTGCTTCCCATCCAAGGTTTCATATGATTAATCATACCTTGATCCGGCTCAATCAACACACAGACTTTTTTTCGTTCCAAAGAAATCACGATGGCATAAGTCTTTGCATCTGCGGCCCGTGAAGTAAAATCATAAGTTTTTTCCGGGTTAATGGCGTTTAATCGAGGCGAGTTTTTGGGAGCGATGATTTCGGCTTGTTGGAAATCAAAACTTAACAACCGTTTTCTTTTTTGTTGGCTATAGATGATATCAATATCAATATCATGATTCAACAAAGCGTACTCATACTCAACATTTAATTTTGTGAAAACAAATTGATATGCCAAAAACCCTAAGCCGGCTACAATAATCAGAGCGAATGTACCAACTGTGGGAATAGAAAATAGTATGAATAAAAGTAAAACCAAAGCTACAATGATTCCTATTTTCTTAACCAAATCTAAAGGGCCGGATTTGCGGGCAACGATGTGTTCATATAATGCGTCATTCATTTTTTTGTTTCCTTTCTGTTTGATAATAACTCATTACCATCATAGCAATTTTTAAGGTCATGGCATCTTCAAATTGACGAAGATCAAGGCCGGTGCTTTTTTCGATTTTTTCTAAGCGTAAGATAAGTGTGTTTCGATGCATATGTAACTGCTTTGCAGTCTCTGCAATGTTTTGATTGTTGCGGATAAATCTGCTGATGATTCGTTGGGTGTCATCGTCAATGATTTCCGGTAAATCCGTTCCGAATAGTTCTGTGATAAAATCTTCGCAAACGTTCAGGGGCAATGCACCAATTAATCGCCCGACGCCTAGTTTGTTGTTGGGAAAAACATTTTTATCCGAGTGAAATAACTTTCCAATGCGTAAGGCCAATGTGTTTTCCCGATAAACTTCTGCCAGATCTAGTAAAGAATGAAATGTTTCGCTATAGGAAAGATGAACGGATACAAGCGCTTCCATATTTAGGGTATCGGTCAACATATGGCAAAACATACGAATGTGTTCATTGGTTTCTTTGGCTTTGATTGGTTTTAAAAGGGCGATTTGGTTTTTGTTAATTGGTACAAACAAGGTTTTTGTACGAGAATCCACGAGATTTTTTAAAATTTCTGTGGCGGTAGCCAGTTCAGATGCTGATTTTAACTCAATCAGAAGCATAACACGAGCTATGTTTGGGTCAATGTGTAAGCGTTTGGCTCGTTCTTGTAAATCATAGGATGGAATAGGACCATGCATCAGGCTAACCAGGAAGTCTGTTTTGTTGTACTTCTCTTGATAGGCTGTAATGAGATAACGAAGTTGTGTCAAAGTTTCTGCGGGGCTGGCAGCAGAGTTTGATGAAACTTCAAAATCTGTTCCGGTTAGTTTTTTTAGTTCAGATAATGCTTTTTCTATCTCTATTGTCATAATTATCTTTTGATCCTCTGCACATAAAAAGGCTGTACAGTGTAGTACAGCCCCTCCATTTACTACTATTTCATTTTAAGGTATTAGTTTGTAATCGTCAACTCTGTTTCTTTGTCAAAGAGATGGATTTTTTCCATATCCAATGCAAATGTTGCATCATCACCGGTTCTAAGTGTTGTACGTGGGTTAACACGTGCAGTCATTTGTGTGCCTTCTACATCAAAGTATAAATAAACTTCCGCACCCAATAACTCATAAACTTTGATATTTGATGTGATAACAGAATCAGGATTTGCAGCAATAATAGACTCTTCGTCATGAATGTTTTCCGGACGAATGCCTAAAACAATCGTTTTGCCGTCATAACCGCCATCAATCAAGGCTTGTTTTTTGGAAGCAGGTGCTTTTAATACATGATCACCAATGGTTAAAGTCACATCACTGCCATTTACTGCTACGACCGCATCTTGGAAGTTCATTTGTGGAGAACCGATAAAACCGGCAACAAACAGATTGTTTGGTGTATTGTAAAGGTTTGTTGGAGAATCCACTTGCATCACAATACCGTCTTTCATAACGACGATTCTGGTACCAAGTGTCATGGCTTCTGTTTGGTCATGTGTAACATAAATCATCGTTGCACCTAAGTTTTGGTGTAATTTTGAGATTTCAATCCGCATCTGTACTCTCAATTTGGCATCTAAGTTTGAAAGAGGCTCATCCATTAAGAAAACTTTGGGATGACGAACGATAGCACGCCCCATGGCCACACGTTGTCTTTGACCGCCGGAAAGGGCTTTTGGTTTACGATCTAACAATTTGTCCAGATCAAGAATGCGAGCGGCTTCTTCTACTTTTTCTTTGATTTCAGCTTTTGGAACCTTACGTAATTTCAAACCAAAGGCCATGTTGTCACGTACAGTCATGTGAGGATAAAGCGCATAGTTTTGGAAAACCATCGCAATATCACGGTCTTTTGGTTCAACATCATTCATAACTTTGCCGTCGATTTCGAGGCTACCGCCGGAAATATCTTCCAAACCGGCAATCATACGTAGTGTAGTAGACTTTCCGCAACCGGAAGGACCAACAAAGATGATAAACTCTTTGTCCTCAATATCCAGATTAAAGTCTTTTACTGCTTGGAATCCATTGGGATAAATTTTTTGAATGTCTTTTAGTGATAAACTTGCCATTTTAATATAGTCTCCTTAAATTTATTTGCTAGTATCAGTAATCTGAGGTTATGTAACCCTAGGTAAAAGTATAACGAAGTCAAAGGAATGATACAATGTGAGCAGTAACTAAAAAAAATGCAAGAAACTGTACAAAGTGACTTTGCCTGTTGCAATGATGTTTAAAGTTGCTCAACCATCATCTGTTCAAAAGGAATCACACCTAGGTTGTTGTCGATTTGCCCAAGCGCACGGGCGGCACATTGAATGCCGGCTATCATAGCTGTTTCCAAGTCAAGTCCTTTGTATGCAGCATAAACCACACCTGCAGCAAAGGCATCCCCTGCGCCGATGGTACCTTTGATGTAATCTTTTGGCAGAGAAGCCGATGGTTTTTTAAAGGTTTCGCCTGTTTTGCAGTTTAGACCAAAGGCACAGGATGGTGCGTGTATCACAATCCACTCACTCACTCCAAACGTTCGGATTTTTTCTAAAGTAGCAAACATGTTATTGTCATCAATACCGGCATCATCATGGTGCTTTGTGCCAACAATGGAGCCGGCTTCGATTTCATTGCAAGTAAAATAGTCTACGTATTTTAAAGTGGGTATCACTGCTGTTTTATAGCGTTCTTTTTTTTCCTCGGAAATCACATCAACAAAAGTTTTCATACCGGCTTTTTGGGCTTGGTTCAGGACATAAGCACTTTTGGTGCCATATTCGGTATCAAAAGCATCCAAAGCATCCAAAGACAATAGGTATTCCAATATGAAAAAATCTCCTTTTAAAGCTGAAAAATCAATGTCCTTTGGGCTAAGTTCATCGTTGCCGACACTGTCATAGAAAAAGGTTCGTTCTTTGCTGCAAGCCTCTGTCATAACATAGCTTGTGGAAGTTCGGCCACGACGAATGATATTGTTTAGATTAACATTCGGATACTGTCCCAGTTTTTCTAAAATAAAATCGCCATGTTCATCTGTGCCGATGACTCCGCCTACAGTAATGGGTAGATTTTTATCCAGTCTGGCCAAATCAATGACGATATTACTAAGCCCTCCGGTGGAAAGAAAAGGCTTATATATTTTTGTGAGATTTCCTTTGCGTGGGTATTTATCTATGGTATAGCAAACATCGGTAACGATACATCCCACTGCTACAATACCTTTGGTATTTCTATATTTATGATGATTCATTCGAAACCTCCTTTTCGGGTAATTGTTATTATATATCATATCAGAAGCACGTTTTATATTCCAAGGCTTTTTTTCGCTGTTTCGTTTTGACATTAAAATATGAATATGATATTTTTATATAATAGTAGTAATGAGACTAAGGAATGCAAAGAAATCAAGGGGGTTTTTAGAATGGATTACGCAACCGAATCGCTGAAAAAACATCAAGAGTGGCAAGGAAAAATAGAGGTGATTTGTCGGGTTCCTTTAAAAACCCGTGATGATTTGTCATTGTCTTATACGCCGGGTGTTGCGGCACCTTGTTTAGAGATACAAAAAGACATCAATAAAAGTTATGAATTGACACGGCGCGGCAATTTGGTGGCGGTAATTACGGATGGTTCGGCAGTCTTGGGCTTGGGTGATATTGGGCCAGAGGCGGGTATGCCGGTTATGGAGGGTAAATGTGCTTTGTTTAAGGCTTTTGCCGGTGTAGATGCGATTCCCCTTTGTATTCGTTCGCAAAGTGTAGATGAGATTGTAAATACAGTTCGATTATTGGCAGGCAGTTTTGGCGGTATTAACTTAGAAGACATTGCAGCACCACGTTGCTTTGAAATAGAGGAACGATTGCAAGGGTGCTGTGATATTCCGATTTTCCATGATGATCAGCATGGGACGGCGGTGGTAGTATTGGCGGCTTTATTGAATGCTTTAAAACTTGCAGGTAAAAGTCCAAAAGAGGCAAGTGTGGTGATTAATGGAGCAGGCGCCGCGGGGATTGGGATTACAAAATTATTATTATCCCTTGGTTTGAAAGATATTATTTTATGTGACCGCTATGGGATTCTTTGTGCGGGTGATGATGCTTTGCGTCCGATTCATGCTGCAATGGCAAAGCTTACTAATGTGAATAAACTGCAAGGTGGTTTGGCAGAGGCGATGAAAGGGGCGGATGTTTTCATTGGTGTATCTGCACCGGGGATTGTGACAGGAGAGATGATTCGTTCCATGAATGAGAAACCGATTTTATTTCCGATGGCCAATCCCGTGCCGGAGATTATGCCGGAAGCGGCAATTTCTCATGGAGCTTTTATTGTAGGTACAGGACGCAGCGACTTTCCCAATCAAATTAATAATGTTTTGGCATTCCCCGGTATTTTTCGGGGTGCTTTTGATGTGCGTGCTCGTGTGATTCATGAAGAAATGTTGTTGGCAGCAGCTTATGCAATCGCTGCCCAAGTTACAGAAGAAGAGTTGTCCGTTGATTATATTATTCCAAGTGCTTTGGATCAAGCAGTGGTTCCAAAAGTGGCGGAGGCGGTAGCATGTGCTGCCAAAGCGATAAAGGAGGCAAGGAGGGAGACGGATGTTGAAACGTAGAAACGAAGCCCATAAGGCGATGTATCTTCGCATTGTTGCAGCAATTATAGCGATTACCGTTGTGATTATTGTGTTTAGTCTCGCCATGGGAACGCGCTTTTTAAGAAATAATTTAAGCACTTCAATTGAGCATGACTTATTGGCAGTTGCGGATATGGCTGATAAATATCTATCGGCAGAAATACGTATTTTAAAAATGATGACTGCTGATGCGGCGCGAGATGTTGATTTGGTGTATCAAGTCGGTGAAGATATGGAAGCGGTATTGGCTTATTTTTATGAAGCCTACCCTGTGTTTATTAGTTTGGCTATTTATAGTGAATCGGCTTTGGTTGCATCCTTTGGTGATATTATATTGCCGGAGCGCTTGTATAGAGAATCTTTTATGGAGTCGGCATTTGCGGGAAATCAAGGCATTTCAACCACAAAACGTGTTGCCTATAGCCCGCTTGTGATGTATGTGTCAGCACCTATGCGTGATGGTTTTGTTTTGGCGGTGGCGATTTCCGGCCATTATTTCAATGATCTGATGGATGGGTTTCGCATTTATGAATCCGGTCATGTTTTTGTGGATGATGCAGAGGGGGTTATGATTGTAAATTATCATCGGGATTGGGTAGATACACGAATGAACCTGATTGAATTGTCTAAGGTGGATAGTGCCTATGAAGGAGCAGCTGAGGTGCGGTTGCGTGGTTTGGCCGGTGAGCGGGGGATTGGGCATTATAGCATCGGCGGGGAACCGCGTTTTGTGGCCTTTCGCCCGATTACAGCATCTAATGAGGGTTGGTTTTTGGGTGTTGTGACACCAAAAGCGGAAAGCCCGCTGCGGGAGGTGCCGGGTGGTATGACTTTGATTGGTGCAATTGCCTTGGTTTTGGGTGTGATTACCTCGTTGATTGCAGCGATTATCATTAAAAAGCCCTATGACGAAGTGGATCGTTTGCGTAAGGTAGCAGAAGAGGCATCCCTTACCAAGAGTCGTTTTTTGGCTAATATGAGCCATGAAATGAGAACGCCTTTAAATGTCGTAGTTGGTTTGACGGATTTGATGCTAATGGAGGATACGGTCAAAGATCATTCTGATTATGTTAAGAAAATCAGGACGGCAGGGCTTACCTTACTTAGTATTGTGAATGGTATTTTAGATATTTCCAAAATAGAATCGGGCAAATTGGAGCTTACGCCGGTGGATTATGATACAGCGAGCTTAATCAATGATGCAATTACCTTAAATGTTCTTCGGATTGGCGAAAAACCCATTACTTTTGCGTTGGATATAGAAGCATCTTTATTTGCTACATTACATGGTGATGATTTGCGAGTGAAACAGATTTTAAACAATTTATTGAGCAATGCTTTAAAATATACCCGCAAAGGAATGGTGTCTCTATGTATTCGGGCGGAAATGGCAGGGCGCAATCAAGTTTGGTTGGATATTGCGGTGTGTGATACGGGAATTGGTATCCGTGAATCTGATATGGCGAAATTATTTACGGATTACAGCCAAGTGGATACCAAGGCGAATCGTAGAATTGAGGGAACCGGTTTGGGTTTGTCTATTACCAAACGATTGGTAGAGCTGATGGATGGTAGCATAGAGGTTGAGAGTGAATATGGTAAGGGAAGTGCCTTTCGTGTTCGTATTAAACAAGGTTTTGTAAATGATGTAACGTTGGGTGCTACGCTTGTTGAGAAACTACAAAAATTTCAGTATATAGAAGAAAAAAGAGATGATGCCGGTAAGTTACAACCGATTGATTTAAGTTATGCAAACGTGCTTGTGGTAGATGATTTTAGAACGAATTTAGACGTTGCAAAAGGTTTGCTAGAACGTTATAAATTGCAGGTCGATTGTGTGACGACCGGGCAAGAGGCCATCGTGCGAATAAAAAACGCTAAGCCAATCTATGCTGCGGTTTTTATGGATTATATGATGCCGGAGATGGATGGTATAGAGGTGATGAAAGAGATTCGTGGGCTGGGTAGTTCATATGCCGAGGAAATACCGGTGATTGCTTTGACGGCAAATGCGATTAGCGGAAACAAAGAAATGTTTTGTAAGCATGGCTTTCAAGGTTTTTTGGCCAAACCCATTGATATTGCAGAATTGGATGGCATATTGAGAAAGTGGGTGCGAGATGAATTGCAAGAAGTGAAAAAGTCTGTACCGGGTAGCACTGATATGAGAATGTTGGTGGTAGATGATAATCAGACAAATCTTGATATGGCACGGGTTTTAATTGGTCGTCATAAAAACATCAAAGTCGATTGTGTGACGAGTGGGCAAGAAGCTGTTGTGCGAATGCAAGAGGAAAAGTTCATGTATGCTATGATTTTTATGGATTATAATATGCCAGGAATGGATGGTTTGGAGACGGCAGAAAAAATCCGTGGACTAGGTAGTTTATATGCCAAGGAAATACCGATGATTGCCTTGACGGGAGATGCAACAAAAGAAACGGAAGAAATGTTTTATCGTCACGGTTTTCAAGGGTTTCTTGCGAAACCCCTTGATATTGCCAGATTAGATGCTATTCTACGGCCTTTGCTGTAGACTTTCGTACAAAAAGCTGAGGTGGCACAAAAGAATGTGAAGCGCCGTTGTCTTGGTGTTCGATTAAATAAGTCAGTCGTTTTAGGCTGGTTTCGGCAATGGCAAAGGTGGGTTGTAAAATAGTGGTGAGTTCAGGACGGCAATAAGCGCCCTCTGAAATACCGTCAAAGCCAATGACGGAATATTGCGCAGGAACCGAAAATCCTTGGTCTTTTAAAAAATTAATCACAGCGATTCCAACCAGGTCGGTTTGTGCAAAAAAAGCAGTGCAATTTTGTAAGGCGTCCCAATGTTTGGTGATGGTATTATAACCGTTTTCATAAGTGTTTCCGGTATGGATAATCCACTCGGGGTGGATGGGCAGACCATGTTTTTTTAAGGCAGACAGATACCCGTCTGTTCGTTCGTCGAAGTCACTGCCGCTGTTTGTTAGAGTGCAGATGCGTTTATGCCCCAGTGAAATAAGATGGTTTGTAGCAAGTGCGCCGCCGGTAAAGTGGTCAACGTCTATGATGTTTAGATTTTTTTTCATCGTTCGTGAGAAATACTGGGTGTATATATGCGGTATATGAATCGCAGTCAGGTACTTTTCTAATGCCGTTTGATAATCGTGGTAGATGATAACGACTCCTTTGATGTCTCCGTTGTCAATGGTGGCTTGAATGTGTTGTAAGGACTCGTTGCTTGCATCAAAGGGTAAAATAGTAGCATAATACTGATGGTGGTTAATTTGATGAATGACTTCATTGGTTAGGTATTCTAAGTACAATTCTAAAGGTGCCCGCATATGGTCGGCACCAATGACAATGGCGATGCCGCCGTTGCGATTGTTATTATTTGGATGTGCAGAAAAGCGCATCTTTTTTTTGTTGTTGTAGCCGTGTTGTTTCGCTAGTGTTTGTATTTTTTCTCTGGTGGTAGCGGAAATGCGCGGCGAGTTGTTTAAACTTCTCGACACGGTTGATTGGCTGACACCGGCTAGTTTTGCAAGTTCCTGCGTTGTTATCATGAAATCATACCTCCCAAATGAGATTCTATTATATAGCATAAAGCATGTCGGGTAATAAGTCAATGAAATGTGCATAAAATTGATTAAAATTTAACAATATTTGCGCATAAAAATTATATTATGCGCAATAAATCAACTACAATCTGTGCAATATGCTTAAAAAACAGGTGAAACTTTATATTTGACATTCGAAAAAAGGATTGCTATTATGTGTTTAGAAGAAAATTATGCATGTATTTTTAAAAATCATGCGCATAATATGCACAGATGTATAACGAAAGGAGTAGTATTAAAATGAGAAAAAGTTTACGAACATTATTTGGGGTAGTATTGGCTGGTGTTATGGCATTATCCTTGATTGGATGTGCAGGCGGCGGTTCGGGAGCAGGTGAGGATAAGGTGATTGGTTATGTGATTAACAATTTAAATGATACATTTCAAACCTTTATTTTAAATGCAGCGCAGGAAGCGGCAGAAGAAAAAGGCTTTGAAGTGCGTGTGGAAAATGCAAGAGAGGATTTGTTGACACAGCAAGATGCGGTGAATACCTTGATTCAAAACGGGGTAGATGCTTTGGTGGTAATCCCTGTGGATACCAGTGGTATGGATCCGATTGTAAGAGCAGCAACAGAGGCGGGCATTCCTCTTGTTTTTATCAATAGAAATCCCTTTGCCGGTGAAGAAGACAATATGCCTGCGGGTGTATATTATGTAGGTTCCAATGAGATTACCGGTGGTATCATGCAAATGGAATTTATCGGTGAGTTACTTGAGGGGCAAGGTGGTATTGCGGTTGCTATGGGTATTTTGGGAAATGAAGGTGCTGTAAGTCGTACAGAGGGTGTTCAGCAAGTGATAGAAGAAGAATACCCTGATATTGAGATTTTGGCAGTGGAGACAGCGCAGTGGCAAAGAGATTTGGCAATTACATTGGCTGAAAACTGGATTTCTACTTTTGGTGATACGTTAAATGCAATTGTTGCCAACAATGATGAGATGGCACTTGGTGCTTTGCAGGCCACAAGAAGCAACAATCGTGAAGATATTTTAATTATCGGCTTGGATGCAACACCGGATGCTTTGGATGCGGTTGCGGATGGCGGTTTGGTTGCAACGGTATTTCAAGATGCAGTGGGACAAGGGCGTGGTGCCATGGAGATTTTGATTGAAGTGTTTGAAGGAAATGCGCCACCAGAAAGTGTAAGATGGGTTGATTTTCGATTGGTAACACAAGAAAATATCGACGAGTTCAGATAGAAATATAAGAAAAATCCTCTCGAAAAGACATAAAACAGCTTGGAAATTTTGGGAGGATTTTTAGGATAAAGAAAGAGAGAAAGGTTATGGCAAATGGAGAGGTTTTACTAAAGATAACGGACATGTCAAAGGAGTTTCCCGGCGTAAAAGCTTTAGATAAAATTCATTTGACAATTAACAAGGGTGAAGTGCATTGTGTGTTGGGTGAGAATGGTGCTGGCAAATCTACCCTAATGAAATGTATCATTGGTATGTACCAACCAAGCGGCGGTGAAATCTGGTTTGATGGCCAGGTGTTTCAGGATAATAGTATTTTGAAATCCATTGAGCGGGGTATTTCTATGATACATCAAGAACTGACACCGGTTCGTGAAAGAAGTATCATGGAAAACATTTGGCTTGGTAGAGAACCGAAAAATGCATTGGGCCTTGTGAATCATAAAAAAATGGCTACAATGACCACAGAAGTATTGGATCGTATTGGTCTTTCTGTAGACCCAACCATGCAAATCAAGAAGTTGACGGTGGCGAAGATGCAAATGGTGGAAATTGCGAAAGCGATTTCTTACGATGCCAAGTTAATTATTATGGACGAACCCACGTCATCTTTGACAGATAAAGAAAAGGCGCAGTTATTTAAAATTATTCGCCAACTGAAAGCAGAGGGTAGAAGCGTAGTTTTTATTTCTCATAAATTGGAAGAAATAAAGGAAATTTGTGATCGCATAACTGTTTTTAGAGATGGACAATATGTGACGGATCGTGACGTGGCTGATACAACAACAGATGATATGATTCGTTTTATGGTAGGCCGTGCGTTGGATGAGTTGTATCCCAAAGAGACCGTGGAATTGGGTGAAGTTGTTTTAGAAGTAGAGAAGTTATCAGATGGCAAGGTGTTCGATAACGTAAGTTTTGTCTTGCGTCGAGGTGAAATCTTGGGTTTTGCCGGTTTGGTTGGAGCAGGTCGTTCAGAGGTAATGGAAACGTTGTTTGGGGTACGGCATAAAGTAAAAGGAAAAATTTATTTAAATAACAAAGAAATAGAAAATAAAAGTGCAAAAGATGCAATTAGAAATGGTTTTGCTTTTTTGACGGAAGACAGGCGAAAGACGGGGCTGTTTCCGATGTTGTCGGTAAGTGATAATATCTTATCTGGTTCCATTAAGGATTATGCAAATAAGATAGGATTGTTGAAAGTCAAAAACATGAAACAAGATTCTGATGCATATATTAAAAAACTTACGGTAAAAACACCAAGTGGTGAAACGAGGATTATGAATTTGAGCGGTGGTAATCAACAAAAATCCTTGATTGCCAAATGGCTTTTAACGGATCCGGATATTTTGATTTTAGATGAGCCTACAAGGGGTATTGATGTGGGTGCAAAGTCAGAGATTCATCGCAATATTTCCAAGTTGGCAGCAGAGGGTAAGTGCATTTTGATGGTATCTTCAGATATGCCGGAGGTCTTGGGAATGAGTGATAGGATTGTGGTGATGCATGAGGGCAAGGTTACTGGTATTTTAGATAACGCGGATGTCAGTCAAGAATTGGTGCTTGCTTACGCCAGTGAAGAGAAGAATGATTTCAAGGGAATTGCAAAGGAGTAATATAAAAATGAAAGTGATAGAGAAGATGAAATCAAGAGGTATAAAAGAGCTACTATCAGATTATTTAATCATGATTGTTTTGGTCATTATGATTGTAGGTTTATCCTTGATGAACTCCAATTTTCTGGTATTAAATAATATTTTGAATTTATTAACGCAATCTGCAATTTTTGGAATCTTGGCATTGGGGATATTTGTGGTTTTGGTTTCTAAGGGGATTGACTTATCTGTGGGTTCTACGCTGGCTTTTGCCGGAATCGTCGCCGGTATTATTAGTCAAAGTCCGGATGCTGTGGATCGAGTGTTTCCGAATTTAGGGATGCCGCCATTGATTGTGACGGCCATTGTGGCAATTTTGGTGGGTGCTTTGATTGGTTTTATTAATGGTGCTTTGGTAGCTTATACGTCTATTCCGCCTTTTATTGCTACATTAGGCAGCCAGATTGCTTTTCGTGGAGCAGCCCTTATGGTTTCGCAGGGTAGGCCAATCAGCAATATCAATCCGTCGATTAATATGTTTGGTGAGCGGATTTTTGGTTATATCCCTATGCCGGTGGTTATTTATGCAATATGTGTATTTTTTATTTGGGTTTTGATGAACTTTACAACCTTTGGCAAAAGTGTCTATGCCATTGGTGGTAATGTTGAAGCGGCGGAGATTTCAGGTATCAAAGTAAAAAGGGCTTTGGTTTGGGTTTATGTAATTCCCGGTGTGTTTGCGGCGATTTCGGCTTTGATTTTTATTGGTAGAACCGGTGGCTCCATTCAACCGGCAGCAGGTACGATGTTTGAAACAACAGCGATTGCGGCGGCTACAATTGGTGGAACCAGCCATGGCGGTGGCGTTGGCAAAGTATGGGGTGTCGTAGTGGGTGCTTTGATTTTAGGAACCTTGACCAATGGGTTTACCTTGTTGGGTATTGATGCTTATGTGCAACAAATTGTTCAAGGTATGATTATTGTGGGTGCGGTTGTGATTGATATGCAAAAGAATCGCAAACGGTAAGATTAGAAAGATAGAATGTTTGATGTTTGGGTTTTTATGAGGTAAATAAAAGATGAAGCGTTTGAAATTTGGAATTGTTGGATTGGGTAGATTAGGACGGATTCATGGTGAAAATATTGCATGGCATGTTCCCGGCAGTGAATTGATTGCTGCTTGCAGCATTGTGCCGGAAGAATTGGATTATGCAAAAGAAACGTTGGGTGTAAAAGATACGTATTCCTCTTATGTGGATATGATAAAAAACCCTGAACTTGATGGCGTTGTGATTGTGTCTCCATCGGGTTTTCATTTGGAACAAATACAATTGGCTCTTTTGGCAGGCAAGCATGTATTTTGTGAGAAACCGATTGGTCTGGATGTGGATGAAATCAAACGGACAATCACAACTATAGAGCAGCATTTTGATCAGGTTTTCTTTTTGGGTTTTATGCGTCGTTATGATGCATCCTACCAGTATGCAAAGGAATTGGTAGAGGCGGGTGAAATTGGCGATTTGACGGTGGTACGCTGTTATGGTATTGACCCAAGTAGTGGCATGGAAAGTTTTGTGAAATTTGCCAAAAGAAGCAATAGTGGCGGTATTTTTGCGGATATGTCCATTCATGATATTGATTTGTTGCGTTGGTTTACCAAAACAGAGGTAAAACGAGTTTGGGCTTTGGGTAAAAATGCGGCTTACCCGGAGTTGGATGAGGCTGGAGAATTGGAAACGGGAGCGGCTATGTTGGAAATGCAAGACAAGACCATTGCTTTTTTGGTGGCAGGTAGAAATGCGGTCCATGGTTATCATGTGGAAATGGAATTGATTGGAACAAAGGGAACAATTTCTTTGGCACATCATCCGGAGAAAAATTTGGTAACGATATGCAATGAGCATGGTGTGGTTCGACCTACGTCTCAAAATTTTTCGGAGCGTTTTAAACAGGCTTTTATAGATGAAATGAGAGCGTTTGTTGCTTGTATCAACAAAGGAAAACAACCGGAGGTATCGGCCAATGATGGTTTGCAAGCAACGATTGTTGCTGAGGCATGTAGAAAATCTTGGCAAACGGGAGAATTAATCAATTTATAAGATATGGAGAAAAAAAGATGTTAGATAAAAGTAAAGTAAAGTTAGGTATAGCTCCAATCGGATGGACCAATGATGATTTGCCGGAGTTGGGCAAAGAAAATACCTTTGAACAGTGTGTGAGTGAAATGGCATTGGCCGGTTTTACCGGTTCGGAAGTGGGAAATAAGTACCCCAAGGATCCGGTGGTGTTGAAACAATATTTGGATATTCGTGGTATGGAAATTTGTAACCAATGGTTTTCGTGTTTTCTGATTACCCGACCTTTTGCGGAGGTAGAAAAAGCGTTTCGGACTCAATTAGAATTTTTAAGAGCGGTAGGCGCTAAGGTAATTGGTGTTTCTGAGCAAAGTTATAGTACGCAAGGGAAACAAAATGTAGCCATATTTGGTGACAAATATGTAATGAATGAGGAAGAATGGACTATATTTTGTGCGGGTATGAACCAGTTGGGGAAAATTGCCATAACGGAGTATGGAATTTATTTGACGTTCCATCATCATATGGGAACGGTGGTAGAAAATGCTGCTGAAGTAGAGCGGATGATGGCGCATACAGATCCGCAATATGTTCATTTGTTATTTGATACAGGGCATTTTGCTTACTGTGGTGAAGATCCGTTGGAAATGGTGCAAAAATATGCAAGCAGGATTAAGCATGTTCATTTAAAGGACATTCGCCAAGAAGTGGTTGCACAAGCAAAAGTAGAAGGATGGAGCTTTTTGGAAAGTGTTCGAAAAGGAGCTTTTACAGTGCCGGGTGATGGTAGTTTGGATTTTGCCCCGATTTTTGCCGTACTTGCCCAAAGTAATTATGCGGGTTATATGGTTGTTGAGGCAGAACAGGACCCTGCTGTGGCAAATCCCTTTGTATATGCTGTAAAAGCAAGAACATTCATTGGAGAAAAAACAGGATTATAAAGCAAGCCTATAGAGGAGGAAAAAAATGATTACAGTGGGTATTATTGGCGCAGGCCGAATTGGAAAAGTACATGCAACCAGCATTGGTACACGTATCCATTATGCAAAAGTGAAAACCATAGCGGATCCGTTTATGAATGATGAAATGATTGAATGGGCAAAAAGCATGGGTATAGAACATGCAGTTAAGGATTATAGAGAAATTTTGACGGATCCGGAAATTGATGCGGTGTTGATTTGTTCTTCTACAGATACCCATTCCAATATTTCTGTAGAAGCAATCCATGCGGGCAAACATGTATTTTGTGAAAAACCGATTGACTATGATGTAGAAAAAATCAAAGAGGTTATTCAGGCTTTAGAGGGTTCAAACGTAAAATATCAAGTAGGATTTAATCGTCGTTTTGATCATAACTTTGCGGCTGTACAAGCAGCGGTTGCAGCGGGTAAGATTGGTGAACCACACATCATTCGTGTAACTTCCAGAGATCCTGAGCCACCATCTGCAGAATATGCAGCCGTGTCTGGTGGGATGTTTTTGGATATGACCATTCATGATTTTGATATGGTGCGTTTTTTGGCCGGTTGTGATGCGGAGGAAATTTTTGTAGAAGCGGCTGTTTTGGTTGATCCTGCAATTGGAAAAGCAGGAGATGTAGATACTGCGGTTATTACGCTTAAAATGGCAAACGGCGCAATTGCTGTGATTGATAATTCACGGCAAGCGGTTTACGGTTATGATCAAAGAGCAGAAGTCTTTGGTGCAAAAGGTATGGTGGCGACAGCGAATGACACAAATACGACAGCGGTATTAAGTACTGTAGATGGAGTGATAGGAGAAAAGCCATTGTATTTTTTCTTGGAGCGTTATATGGAATCCTTTGCCAAAGAAGTGGAATGTTTTATTTCGGCCATTGTGAATGATACAGATACACCCCTTGGGGTAATGGATGGATTGAAGCCGGTGTTGATGGGTTTGGCGGCGAAAAAGTCGGTGGAAGAGAGACGTCCGGTGAAAATAGCGGAGATTTCATTTTAAGTGGATTAAGCATAAGAATATTGTTATACTCCCATCTTTTACCTTTATACAAGTGTCAAAGATGGGAGTATATCACAAGCAAGTACATTCCATCATCAACAAAAATTAAAAACCGTCAAATTGCTCCTTGACCTACTATCCATTACGCTTGCTTACAATAAATATCTGTAGCTTTTGCAATGAATTCAGTCAAACCATCAGCAAATTTGTCAATGTTTTTCTTAAATCTTTCGTCTGTCAAATTCATTTGAGCAAGTTCTTGTAACATTTCATTTGAACAAACGTAGAAATTATTTGTGATGAAGTCTTGCCGTTCTTTTACAAGAGCTTGGATATCTGTATGACTGGGTTCTTTACCCATGCTTTCAGCAAAACGAAGAAAAATGCTGTCTTGTACTTTTTGAAGTTCATTCCATTTTGCTGTGTCATAATTTTTGGTCTTTTTTGTACTTTCAGCATATGCGGCTGTGTGCCCCCAATGCTCCTTAACTTCTGTGGCATACTTTTCTTTCAGTGCTTCAATTTCCGAAATGTCAAATTCTTTGAAACTCATACCAGTTCCTCCTTTAATTGTTTTTTTTACAAGTTTTATTAACTTGTCAATACGATCTCGTTTTTTAGTTAATAAATCTTGATGATTTTTTAACGCGTCATTCGCATTAAAAGTGGGGTCGGTAACTATTTCTTTGATTTGATTTAATTGGAAATCAAGTTCTCTAAAAAATAGTATTTGTTGCAGATAATGCAATGCCCTTTCATCATATAGACGATAGCCTGCTTCAGTAACTTCGCTTGGAGATAACAGTCCAATTTCATCATAATAATGGAGTGTTCTGACTGTTATGCCTGTAAGTTTGGCTACTTCATTAATTTTTAGCTTCATTGTTCTCACCTCTTTCTGTGAAACTAATTTTACTATAAACTATAACGTAACGTAAGAGTCAATGCTTAAAAAAAATAGTTTGATAATGAAATGGTGTTTTTACTTGCCGTTCAGTTCTTTACTTTTTTCTAAAACATCTTTTTGTATATTTATGGCTCCACTATAGTAACTCATTCCCAAAGCAACCATCTCCTCACCGCCAGTATCAAGAATAATTTTGGGGCGAATAAAATTAATCGGGGCATTTATGATTTGAGGTAATTCAATTTCATTGGAAAGTGGTAAACCATTCTCTTCTGATAAAACAACATGTTCTGATAGCCAAATTTCCTTTATTTTTATATCATCAATAATAGAATAAGCATATGCAAATACCCTTGGATTACTTCCGGCTGCCGGTGAACTCCACACGTTAATTTTATTTTCTGCTTCCGGAGGTAATGCGAATTCTTCAACATCAAAAACCCATTCTCCAATTCGAAAAGTAATAGAGGAATTGTTGCTCATTGTAGCCACTAAGGTATCAGTCTTAAAAACGCCCTTTTCCATAGCTTTAATATCTAAATCAAAAGAATATGCTGCATATTGTAAAGGCATATCAGAATCCAAAGAAGTAATGGAAAAATTCACTATTTCTACTTGTTTTACTCCCCCAAAAGATAGACTGTAAATTTCATCTGTTGTAAAAGGAGCATTGCCGGGTTCAAAAAAATAGGTCAAGGCAATGCCAAATTCTTCTCCTTGTGCCATAGCTAAATATCCATCCATCCAAGCGAAAAATCCGCGTTTTTCTCTTTTGACAGCACATCCTGTAAATAGTATGCAGACACATAATACGGTAATACATATCTTTTTCATAAGTTTTTCCTATCCTTTCGTACACTTTATCAGTAAAATACAAATAAAAGATGCGAGTTATTATTTTTGGTAATAAACAATTAAATAGCTATTTTTAGTTGGTGTATCAATATAGCCTGTATGAGACTGTGTTTGTTTCCCATCGACAGTCATTGTATATTTATAATTTTGTCTAAAATAATCATTCGCAAAACCAAGTTTACTATATTTCGTTTTAATCGCTGGTATCTTGACTGTAACACTATAAGTTGTCGTTCTTGAAGCGGATAATCCCAAAGATGTTCGGACGGCATTCGCTACCTCGGCAGTTGCGGAAGCTGAAATACTCCATGATGCAGAATTGCTTTTGCTCCATGAGTAATCTTCTGCTTTTGCCCAAGATCCTGTTAGGTACTTAACAAATCGTTTTTCTATATTTGATTCACCTGTCGCAATTGCTTTTTCGACAACCTTTAAATTCGTTCCTGCATACCAAGTGCTGCTCCATATCGTACCGCTCACTTTTCTGCTTTGCTTTATAGGAAGTCCATCATTTGCTATACCTGTTTCATCATCAATACTTATAAAGTTCATTTTTGCTCCTTCATTTTCCGGAGGGCTTACATTCTGGGCATTCGTAAAAATGGTTGTACTAGTTAATAATGTTAAACATAATAACATTGTAAATATTTTTATACTGTTTTTTTTCATTTTTTCATTTTTCATTTTAAAATCCTTTCTACACCTCAATAACCTTTAAATAACATAATAGTTAACTTTTTGTTACATGATAAATTTGAATATGGACATCCCTCCTATATAATTTTTTGCTGTGGAAATTTTGCCATAGAATCTGCACAAACTGTAGCATTGACTAGTTCTTTGTAGACTTGTTTGTAAATACTTCAGATAAAATTATAGCCCTTGCAATGATGATACGTAAAGGGGAGAATTTCCCCTTTACGCATATTGCTTACCGATGTATAATTGGATTGGAGGTATTCAGAAGTAACTCTTTACTTCTCCTCTGTTATAGATAATCAATGCTACAATTTATGCAGGTTCTGTAGCAAGGTTTTCCAAAGAAGATGAAATAGATATAGATGGTATGGAGGTGAGGGGAAAATAAGTTTTTTTGATAAAATATTTAAAGAAAATTTAGTGGAAGCAAGGTAGTGTGGATTTAGTAGAAATTTATAATTAATTAGCAGAAAGAAAGGAACTTACAATAAATGAGAAATAAGAAAATAAAAGTAATAGCGGTAGTATCTTTGTTGGCAATATCTTTTTGGAGTGGAGGTTTATTGGTGAATAATGTTTATGCATCGGATATTCAGATGGATGAGAAAGCGAAAGGAGTGGTAAGTATTGAAACAATAGGAAAATATGAAATTTATATACCTGATGAAGTGACACCTTTTTCGCGTATCACTGTAAAGAAAGAGGGTGGGACATGGAGATATGGTACTTATCTTTCTGAGTCAAAAAATTATAAAATAGCATATTCAGAGTATATGCATCCAAACAAACAATCTCGTACAACTGTAACTTTAGATGGGAAAATAGGTACAAGTGGTTGGAAAAATAGAAATATTTGGGCAAAGTCAGAGGTGATTGGAAGAATAAATCGTACGGCGTATGCATATTATGATGTTAGATAATATTTTTAGTAGGTTATTTTTTATCATAGAAAGGATTTGATTATGAGAAAGTTTATTGTGATAATCATGGTAGCCATTTCAGTTTATTTATTATGGCATAGTTATCAGGCGTACAGTGCCTCGACCATGCAAAAGATACGTCATTTTGAAAATGGATTTGCAGAACCTTTTTATATTCCAAATGAATTGATGTTTGCGAATCCGGAATTAATTAATACGATGTTGACTGAAACGGCACAGGCTAGAGGATCAAATCTTTTTCGTACAAGCACCTTATATGATGAAAAGGGGGATATGGTAATCTCTAAGTATGTTTATTTTGTAAAAGAAACAGATTTTTGGGAGATGCTCGATGGGCAAGAGCAAATGGGAGCTGTGAATAGTTTTGGCACAGGATATTCCGTGTATATTTTTCCTTTTCAGCAATTATATGAATCTCTCCCTACTTATGGGTATTATAGTGTTGAACTTGCTACGCCCATAAGTTTGGAGATGTTTTTAGAGGATTTTGCAGAAAGATTAAATCAATATTTTAAGGAGAAAGGCATTGATATAGGAGCACCACTTAGTTATGCTGATTTTATAAGTCAAACGATGATGGAAGTTCCTATTGATTTAAACCAAACAGTGGAGCTGTGGTTGTTTTTTATGATTGTGGTTCTTGTTATTTTGCTTATGTATTATGTAGTTGTAAGGCAAAAACAAATCAGTATTCTGAAACTGAATGGTTTATCCGGTGGGCTTATTTGGTATCAAGTTGTAGGGCGATGGATTATGACTGCCTTTGGTATGATATGCATAAGCATTGTAGGTGTAGGTTTGGTGATTTCGATTTTTTATGGAGAAATGTATTTTTTATTTCAAGTAATATATAAACAAGTGCTATTATGTTTGGCTATTTTAGTATCCTCTGGTTTAACTTGTTTTGTTATTGCGCAAACACCTGCATATAAAGGATTAAATAATAAATCCAATAAAAAGACAATGTTACTTATAAATGTCTGTTTTAAGGTATGTATTTCTGTTTTGGCATTATTTGTTGGTTCTAGCGCATGGTTAGATTATAGTGAGTGGAATATAAAAGAAGAAATGTTTCAAAAATGGGAAATAAGTGGTGATTATGCGATGTTTTATCCTTTGTATACAGGGGATGCCCAACCAAAAGAAATATATCAAATGGATGTAAGAATAAATCAAGAATTATATCCGGTACTAAATGCAATGGGTTCACTTTTTATAAATGCAAGGTCGTATGAGCCTGATTCTTTACTTTATGATAAAGTAGATGTTAGATATATTACGGTTAATCCAAATTATTTGAAGCGTTTCCCTCTTTATGATAGTGCCAATGAGCAGATTATAATCTCAGAGCAAAATCAAGATTATTTGGTTGCGATACCGGAGCAGTACAAAGAGGAAGAGACGAAAATCAGAGCGTTTTTCCAAGAAGAAAAAGAATGGCGGTTAGATATTGACGAAAATGTATATGGACTTTCTGTGTCGGAATATTTAAAAACCACTGAAATTACAATACTCTGGCTAAAAGAAGGGCAGTCAGTATTTTCATTTAATCCGGAGGTGTTTTTAGACAATGGAAATTTTATACATGATCCAATTATTAGAGTGATTACAGAAAATAATAGTTTGGCAGTAGAGCGGGAATTGGTTTTAGGTGGTGGTGTCAGAGACGCATTGAAAGTGAAATTGCAAGGCGGCAGTTTTCAAGATACCTATGAATTGCTACTGCCAACATTGGAGAAGTTGGAGCTGGAACATAATTTACAGCATTTAATTGTAGTAGATGAGTTAATGACTCGTCAATTGGCGGATATTAGAGAAAATGTTTGGAGGAATGTATTTGTATTGTTTGTGTTGCTCATGGTGATATTGCTTTTGCTGGTGCAAAATATTTTCATTTTATTTCATAGCAATAAAAAAATATATGCGGTGCAGCGAGTTTTTGGGTATAGCTTTGGAAAGATAAATCAAAAGTATTTTTATTATTTGATTTTAATGTCAGTGGTTCAAATAATGGCATCGTTTTTAATTTGTAAATATTTCATGTATCCGTTGAATTTGCCGATTATTTTTATGGTTGCAATTACAATATTAAGTATGGAATTATTATTATCTATATTGATATTGTATTATCTGGAGAAAAAGAGTGGTCAAAAGCTCTTGCAAGAAGGAGGTTGAAAAATGTTTGCCTGTCAACTGTTAGATATTACAAAAAGGTATAAGAAAAAGGTTGTTTTTGAAAAATATAATCTGGAAATAGAAAAAGGAGAGTCTGTTGCCATTGTTGGAAAAAGTGGCTCCGGAAAATCTACGTTATTGAATTTAATTGGTTTGATGGATTCTCCGGATGCCGGAGTAGTTAAACTTTTTGGGGAGGAGGTTTCTTCTAAAAGACAGAAGTTTTATTTGCGTAATAAAATTTCGTATTTATATCAAAATTTTGCTTTGATTGATCATTTGAATGTAAAACAAAATTTAGAAGTTGCCTTAACGTATGTAAAAGCAACAAAGCAAGAGAAGTTGTTAATGATGGAAAAAGCTTTGGAAGATGTTGGTTTAACCGCATCCTTTCTTTTGCAAAAAGTGTATGCTTTATCCGGCGGAGAGCAACAACGAGTGGCATTAGCGAGAGCACTGTTAAAACCTTGTGAGCTTATTTTGGCGGATGAACCAACAGGATCTTTAGATGTGGAAAACCGAGATTTGCTTTTACAATTATTGGTGGGGTTAAATAGGGTTGGGAAAACATTGATCATAGTGACACATGATGGGTATGTGGCTTCTTGTTGTAAACGTATGGTGAGGATATAGAGGAATAATAGAGATATAACAATCAATGGATTGGGTACTATGTAAATCATTCCTTTAATTTTCTATCGTTTTTCCATCTGTTGAGATGGTTACGACCTGCCATGGTATCATCTTCCCGCAATTTTGCAACGCAGTCTTTGCAGCATGTTCAATCCCGCTACAACAGGGGACTTCCATTCGAACAATCGTTACAGATTTTATATCGTTTTGTTGTAGAATCGTTGTTAGTTTTTCTGCATAATCTCCATCGTCCAATTTGGGGCAGCCAATGATTGTTATCCTATTTTTCATATATTCGTTATGAAAGTTACCATAGGCATAGGCGGCACAGTCAGCGGCAATGAGTAAACGAGCGTTATTAAAATAAGGTGCATTTGGTGGTACCAACTTTATCTGCACGGGCCATTGACTGAGGTGGCTTTCATTTGCTGATGTTTTTACTTGTATCTTTTCGGGCGTGTGTTCTCGTTTGATTGCCTTTGCATTTGTGCCGGGGCAACCACATGCCAACGTATCCGGCTGTTTATTTTCTATATCAGACGGTACGGTCACGGTTTCAATTTCTTGTTCTTCAAAACGAATTGCTTCTGTGGGGCAAACCGGCAAGCACCGCCCAAGTCCATCACAGTAATCTTCGTGTAGCAGTTTTGCTTTTCCATCTACAAGACCAATGGCTCCTTGGTGGCAAGCCGAAGCACATAGCCCGCAACCGATACATTTGTTTTCATCAATTGTAATTATATTTCTTTTCATGGGTATTCCCATCCTTTCGCCTTGATTTATTAAATTCAGTATACTACAATGAAAAAGAATTTGAAACCAGGTTGGTTGCTGCGGAAAAGGAAAAAATCATTGCGAAGAAGAAAGAATAAGGGCTGGACGCTTAAAAGTAAATTGATTGGATTGTATTTTTTCATATCGGTAATTCCTATTATTTTGGTAAGTATCATTGCTTATTTTACTTATTATGACAGTATATTAGAGCAGTCTTTGGCCTTGGTGGATCAAAATGCAAAGCAGCATGAAATCGTTATCAATGAGAGATTAAAAAATTATCAAAGTTTTATGTTTGATATGGTGATTGATAGCCAGATTATAGATTTATCAAAACAATTGAGTACTTTAGGGGATGAAAACGAGAATTTAATTGTTAAGGGTTCAAGTGATGAAAGTTCAAGCAAAGCGAGTTGGTGATAAAGTGCAGGTAGTGGCTGCGGGAAAAACAAAAAGTGTGACATATCATATTTTAGGAGAGGAAGAACTGGAGTTGCTCTTGAATTGATGAAAAACCTATGATATAGTTAAAAAAAGAGAAAATATAGTTCATGTAGAAAAAAATAAGTTTCAAAGAAAGGTGGAAAATGTCGTTTACAAGGCAAAAAAAAGAACGCATTATAAATTATATTTTAGAACAGGTTGAAAAAGATGCGGAGAATATGATTACGAAAACGGCATCTACAATGGATGTGTCTCACACCACTGTCAGGCGATATTTAAAAGAATTATTGGAGCATAAAGTGGTTACCGGCAGTAATCGAAAATGTTTGTATGAGTTAGTATCTGCTGAAAAGAATTTTACATATAACAACAGTGCGCATTTAGAAGAGCATGCGATTTATTTTAGAGATATTTTGCCTTTATTGAAAGGTTTACCGGATAATGTTGAAAAAATATGGGCATATTCATTTATGGAAATGATGAATAATGCGATAGAGCATTCTGGGTCGGCTTATATTACATGTAGATTTATTAGAAATGCTTTGAATACTAAAATAATAATTATGGATAAAGGTGTGGGAATTTTTCATAAAATTCAAGCATATATATTGGCGGAACAAGGTATTGAGGTGACAGTGAGGGACGCTGCGGTTGAGTTGTTTAAAGGAAAGCTTACAACAGCAAAAGAAGGTCATTCGGGTGAGGGTATTTTTTTCACTTCGAGGATTATGGACACTTTTGTTATAATGTCTGATGAAACGTTATTTACCCATGATAATATAGAGGATGCACTTCATGATTTATCAAAGATTGATATAGAAATAAGTAAGAGAGAAGGAACTTTCGTTTTGCTTGGAATGTTGAATAGTTCACATAAGGAAGCAAAGGAGGTTTTTGATATGTTTTCATCCAGTGATGACGGATTTGTGAAAACGCAGATACCAATTAAGCAAATTTGTGAATATGGGTATCCGATTGCAAGATCTCAGGCCAGACGATTGTATAGTAGATTTGATAAATTCAAGGAGGTTGTGTTGGATTTTGCAGATGTGGAGGATTTGGGGCAAGCTTTTGCACATGAGATATATGTGGTATATGTCAAGGCACATCCTAGTGTCATAATTCATACTATTCATGCAAATGCCAAAGTCTCTTCCATGATTAATCATGTAAAAAAAACAAATATATAACAGAAAGGATATTTTATAATGAAATTAAAAATTGGAATCATTGGTTGCGGTGGCATTGGTATGAATAAGCATATGCCGGCGTTGGCCAATCTGGATGAGGTGGAGCTAGTTGGTTTTTGTGATGCGGTTCGAGAACGCGCAGAAAAGGCGCGGGATAGCTTTGGTGCTACCGGGGCAAATGTTTATACGGATTACAAAGACTTGTTGGCAAATGAAGAGATTCAAGTGGTGCATATCTGTACACCCAACAAATCTCACGCTCCGATTGCGATTGATGCTTTAGAAAGCAATAAACATGTTATGTGTGAAAAGCCCATGGCTAAAACGGCTGTAGAAGCGCAAGCCATGGTAGATGCGGCTAAGAAAACCGGTAAAAAATTGTCAGTGGGTTATCAAAATCGTTTTAGGCCTGATAGTCAATATCTCAAAACCTTATGCGCAAACAATGAACTGGGAGAAATTTATTTCGCCAAAGCCCATGCGATTCGCCGCCGAGCTGTGCCTACTTGGGGCGTTTTTTTAAATGAGGAAGAACAAGGCGGCGGGCCTTTGATTGACATTGGCACCCATGCGTTGGATTTATCTTTGTGGATGATGGACAATTATAAACCTAAGTATGTGGTAGGCAATGTCTATCATAAACTTTCATCCACTGAAAATGCCGCCAATGCTTTTGGTTCTTGGAATCCGGATGAATTTAAGGTAGAAGATTCTGCCTTTGGTTTTATTACGATGGAAAATGGGGCAACCATTATTTTAGAAACCAGTTGGGCCTTGAATACCCTTGATGAAGGGGAAGCCATTACTTCTTTGTTTGGAACTGCTGGAGGAGCTGAAATGAAAAAGGGTTTGGTGATTAATGGTGAAGCGCACGGGTGCTTATATGAAAAGAAAATCAACATTGGTAGTGATGGCGTTGCTTTTTATGAAGGACAGGAAGAGCCGGAACATTTCATGGAAGCCCGCGCATGGATTGCTTGTATTATAAATGATACCGAGCCGGTTGTTAAGCCGGAAGAAGCGATGGTAATCACGCAGATTTTGGAAGGGATTTATGAATCTGCCAAAACCGGGAAACCTGTATATTTTAATAATAATAAATCATAAAGGAGTAAGCGAATATGAAATTAGGTGTTTTTACAGTTCTTTTTGGTGAGAAAACGTTTGAAGAAATGTTAGATAGAGTCGTACAATCCGGTTTACAAGCGGTAGAAATTGGTACCGGTTCTTATCCGGGAAACAATCATTGTCCCACGGATTTGTTATTAGAAGATGAAAATGAAAGAAAAGCCTATTTGCAAAAAATCAGTGACAGGGGATTGATAATCAGTGCTTTTAGTTGCCATGGCAATCCCATTTCGCCCGACGGGAAACTTGCGCAGAAATCGGATGAAGATTTGCGGAAAGCCATTCAGTTGGCGGCACTTTGTAATGTGCCGGTTGTGAATTGCTTTTCCGGCACTGCCGGTGATCATGAAAATGCAAAATATCCCAATTGGCCTGTCGTTGCTTGGCCAACGGAGTTTGGTGATGTGCTCAAATGGCAGTGGGAAGAAAAATTGATCCCTTACTGGAAAGAAATAGGTGCTCTGGCAGAAAGTAAAAATGTAAAGATTGCTTTGGAACTACATGGTGGTTTTTTGGTACACACTCCTTATACATTATTAAAGTTACGGGAAGCAACCTGCAAAGCCATAGGCGCAAACCTAGATCCCAGTCATTTGTGGTGGCAAGGCATTGATCCGGTTGCTGCAATTAAGATTTTAGGCAAGGAGGGAGCCATCCATCACTTCCATGCCAAAGATACCTATATAGACCAAGATAATGTGAATATGTATGGCTTAACGGATATGCAAACCTATGACAATCTTAGCACCAGAGCATGGACGTTTCGTTCCGTTGGTTGCGGCCACGGTTTAAGTGTTTGGTCGGATATGATGAGTGCCTTACGTTTGTATGGTTATGATCATGTTGTGAGCATTGAGCATGAAGATCCATTGATGTCTATTGAAGAGGGCTTTGAACGGGCGGTGACAAATTTAAAGGCTGTTATGCTGAATGAAGCAGCTTCACAAATGTGGTGGGCATAGAATCTTGCAATTAAATTTGCGATTATTTTGTAGAATTGCTACAATGAATCTATAAAATAAAAACGGAGAGGTGCATATGATGTATTATAAAGAATATGGTAACAGCGGAAAGATGGTTTCGGCGATTGGATTTGGAGCGATGCGTTTCAATGAAACGGATGTAAAAGAAAATCGTTTTGAAAAACTTGCGGAATTGCCTTTGTATGCTTTGGATAAAGGAATCAATTATTGGGATACGGCTCCTTTTTATTGTGATGATAAAAGCGAAATAATCATAGGCCATGCGGTTAAGCAGATTAATCGTGAGGATATTTTTCTATCGTCAAAAACAAATTTTGGCACGGTGGGGGAAAATCCGACGCGGGATGATTTTCGCAAACGTTTGGATAAATCTCTAACGCGTATGCAAACAGATTATATAGATTATTATCATATGTGGTGTATTTTAAATTTGGATGCATATGAAAAGTTGTATGATACGATGTATGGTTGGTTTGAGGAGGCTCAGGCAGAGGGTTTGATTCGCAATATTGTATTTTCTTCCCATATGGAAGGGGATGGTATAGAAAAAGTCATTGCCAGCCAAAAATTTAAAGGTATGTTGATTGGTTATAATCCTTTGAATTATCGTTTCCGCCAACATGGCATTGAAAGTGCGCATCAAAGTGGTATGGGTGTTGTGGCCATGAACCCTGTAGGGGGTGGTGTGATTCCGGGTAGTCCGGAAACCTTTGCTTATTTGACAGAGGGTACGGATTTAAACGTTGCACAGGCGGCTTTGCGTTTTGTGGCTTCTCATAAGGAAGTGACCGTAGCTTTAAATGGCATAGGTACCACCGAGCAGGTAGACGAGGCGGTCAAAGCGGTGGAGGGTCTGGTAGAACGCCCTGCTCATGAAATTGTGGCAGAGCATAGCAAAGATGGCATTGCTTTAAATGACCTATGTACAGGTTGTGGATATTGTATGGGATGTCCGGTGGATATTGATATTCCCAAGTTTATGGATGCTTACAATATAAAGATATTGACAGGAAAAGAGGAAGAATGTCTCAATCGTTTTAAATTTCATTGGGGTATACCAAGTGAGCAGGCGGGGGAATGTATTGTTTGTGGAAAATGTGAGAGGGAATGTACCCAACATTTACCGATTATGGAGCGGTTAGGGGAAATTGCAGAAATGAAGCACCCATTGCGATAGAGGTAATGCCGCTTCGAAACTATTATTTAGCAGAAGATTATCATCAAAATTATTTAGATAAAAATCCAACGGGATACTGTCACATTGGAATGGATGCTTTTGAAAGAGCAAAAAGTGCGGTAGAATGAACTTTTAAAAATGGTTGAACTTTGATATACTAATGCTATTATAGGTGAGGAGATTTATGATATGGTAAATGAAAAACTTGATGTAGGGCATGGGGTGCCTGACCCTTTGCAGGCGGATATCCATTTGTTGGGTGGATTGCTAGGCAAGATTTTAAAAGAATCCGGGGGGCAGGGGCTTTTAGATGATGTGGAAAAATTACGTTCGTTGACTGTCCAGGCTTATAAAGAAGATTTAAGAAGTTGGGAACATGGTGGTGATGGTATTGCATTGGCCGAGGCAGAAGCTTTGGTAGAGACGTTTACAGTGGAACGTGCCCATCAAGTGACCCGTGCGTTTACGACTTATTTTCATTTGGCAAATTTAGCGGAAGAGTTTCATCGTGTACGTTTGTTGCGTCGCATTGCAGCTGACAATGCTGATTTTGACCCGGCAGTAGATGAGTCCATTCCGGCGGCATTTACGCAACTGACAAAGGAAGTGGGGCGGGAAGAGGCCATTCGGCGTTTGAATGAAATGGAATTTCGCCCGGTGTTGACAGCTCACCCCACAGAGGCACGTCGTCGTTCTGTGAGTCGGGCCGTTCGACGTATTACGGATTTATTATCTACACGCGACACGATTAATCCTGCCGGTACTGCCGGTGCAGAGCTAGAGCGGGTACTTTTGGCGGAAATTGATATTTTGTGGCGTACGGCTCCTCTTCGACCGGCCAAACCAACTGTGATTGATGAGGTTAAGATGGTCATGGATGTGTTTGAGTCAACGATGTTTGATGCATTGCCGGATGTGTATCGGCGATTGGATGATTGGATTTTGGGGGAAGAGGCAGGTTATTCCAAACCCGTTGTGTTTCCTTTTGTGAAGATGGGCAGCTGGATTGGTGGTGATCGGGATGGCAATCCAAATGCGACTTCCGAGGTGACTTTACAAGCGGCGAGCACGGCTTCTCAACATATTTTGACAGCGTTGGAGGGGCATGCAAAATATGTAGCACGTAAGATTACCGTATCAAACAATGAAACGCCTCCCTCGGATGATTTGATGGCATTATGGAATCGTCTGTGGCAGATGGATCCTGTTTGTGCGGCCAAAATATCGGAAGAGTCGTCAGGGGAAACCCATCGCAGCGTGTTGGCTATGATTGCAGTGCGGATTGCGGCTACCCGCAATCGCAATGCGGATTTAGCGTATCCAAATGCTGAAAAATTGGAAGGTGATTTGGCAACGGTGCAAAATTCGTTATTAGCAGCAGGTGCACCGCGGGCAGCTTATGGTCAGTTGCAGCGTTTGATATGGCAGGTCAATTCTTTTGGTTTTCATTTGGCTGAGTTGGAAATGCGCCAACATTCTCAAGTTTTGATGGAAGCACTGGCTGAAATAGAAGAAAAAGGGATAAACGCCAAAGATTTATCCGAACGTTCAAAAGAAGTGTTAGATACATTCCGTGCTTTGGGTTCGATTCAAGCTCGTTATGGCATTCGGGCGGCACGGCGGTTTATTGTATCCTTTACCCAAACGGCAGAGCATTTGAGTGCTGTTTATAAATTGGCAGAGTATGCTTTTCCGGATAAGGACGAGCGTCCGGTGATAGATGCCATTCCCTTGTTTGAAACCTTTGCGGACTTAGAGGGTTCTGTTGAAATTTTAGAAAAAGTGTTAGAGATTCCACAAGTGCAAAAGCGCCTCAGTGAAAATGGTCGTCGCATAGAGGTTATGTTGGGATATTCGGATTCCTCTAAGGATGTGGGGCCGGTATCTGCGACGATATCGTTGCATTCTGCCCAAGCAAGGATTACAAAATGGGCAAAGGGGCACAAACTTGTGCTGACTTTATTCCATGGTCGTGGTGGTTCCTTGGGTCGTGGTGGGGGTCCGGCAAATAGAGCTTTGCTGGCGCAGCCGGCCGGCTCTGTAGATGGTCGCTTTAAATTGACGGAGCAAGGAGAGGTCATTCAGGCTCGTTACGGCGATCCAACCATAGCAACCAATCATATTGAACAGGTGGCTTCCGCTATATTGATGGCAGGTGCGCCCTCCATTGAAAAACGCAACATAGAGACAACTGCCAAGTATGCAGATTTGGCCAAGGCTTTGGATCAAGTATCTAGGGAGAAGTTTTTGGTATTGGTGCGTACAGAGGGTTTTCCAACTTGGTTTGCACAAGTTACGCCGTTGGAGGAGTTGGGTTTATTGACCATTGGTTCTCGTCCGGCCAAACGTGGTTTGTCGGTGAATTCCTTGGCTGATTTGCGTGCAATTCCTTGGGTGTTTTCTTGGAGTCAGTCACGTATCAATCTAGCAGGTTGGTATGGATTGGGTACAGCCTTACAAACCTTTGCAGAGTCCAGAGAGGATGGCTTGCAGATATTGCAAATCGCTTTCCAAGAGTGGCCTTTGTTTAATACCATGTTGGATAATGTAGAGATGTCTTTGGCTAAAATTGATGAACGAATTGGAAAAATGTATTTGCGTTTGGGAGATAGAGATGAGTTGGCAGAATTGGTGCTAGAAGAGTTAAGGGCGACCAGAAAGTGGGTGCTTCGTGTGACAGGAGCCAGATGGCCATTGGAAACACGCCGTGTACTTGGTAGAGCGGTGCAGTTGCGTGCGCCTTATGTAGATGCGCTTTCCTTACTACAGGTTCGTGCGTTACGGGCCCTGCGTAAGGAAGCGGATGAAAGCAATCGTGAAGATTGGCAGCAATTGTTATTGTTGACGGTGAACGGTGTATCAGCAGGCTTACAAAATACCGGTTGATTTGGAAGTTTGTAAAAAGATAAAGGAGTTGATACGATGGATTTTATGACAACCTATACGGGTGAACATTTCACACCAACCAATCCAAACCCGGCGCAACTAAATATTGTGGATATTGCACGTTCTCTTTCGATGCTTTGCCGCGCGAATGGGCATCTCAAACATTTTTATTCGGTGGCACAGCACTGTGTGAATTGCGCCAATGAAGCGGCGGCAAGAGGTTTATCCAAACGCATTCAATTGGCTTGTTTACTACATGATGGTAGTGAGGCATATATTTCGGATATTACCAGACCGGTTAAAAAGCATTTGCCCACATACTTAGAAATCGAAGCTCATTTGCAAAATGTGGTGTATGAATATTTTTTAGGCTCACCTTTGACCAACGAAGAGGCGTTGGCGGTAGATGAGATTGACGACGGCATCTTACCCTGGGAATTTAAAGAAATCATGGGAAGAAATACAGAGGGAGAATGCAAACCACTACAAAGCAAGCCTGTTTTTTGTTTTGTTGCTTTTTCTCAAATGGAAGACGAATTCAAGACCATTTTCCATCGCTTGATTAAAGATTGATTACGTAAGAAAGGTATCTTTAGATGCCGTAAATAACATTTCATAATGATCGATACCATCTTCTAAATAGAGTTCGGATACGGGTTTAAAACCAAGACTACCATAGAAGTCTAATAAATAGGCTTGGGCAGAGATGCGTACGCTCTGCTCTTTTAAAACGGTGTTGGTAAAATGTAAGGCTTTTTTCATCAATTCTAAGCCCAATCCCTTGCGGCGATAGTTTTCTTTGGTGATGACACGGCCAAAAGAGATTTCTTTAAATCGAATGCCCTTTGGCAGAATGCGTAAGTAAGAGGTTAGTATACCATTTTCTTCTGAAAACAAGTGATATGCAGTAAAATCTTTGGAATCAATGTCTGGGTAGATGCAGGTTTGTTCAATAATAAAGATTTCTTCCCGCGCTTTTAGTATTTCGTATAATTCTTTGTTTGTTAGTTCTTCAAATGTTTTTAATTTCCATTCCATGTTAGAGTCTCCTAAATTTTGTTATGATTCATTTATTAAAAATACATATATTCCATAAAAAGGCTATTAAAAGTAGCATCATTACCGAGATAAAGTTCAGATGAGATATCCACAATATGTTGCAGTCTGCTTTGTTTTTTTTTATCGGATAGCCCAAGGACACATCCTCTTAGACTACTATTTCCTACGGTTTTTATTTTAGCAAGACATTCTTTTGGCAGCAAGCCCATTCCAACGGCTTTGTTTGCGTTCAGTTCAAAACCAAAGCCACCCGCAATATAAAGATGTTCTACTTGGTCGTAGTTAATGCCATATTTACGCATAAGTGTTTCAATGCCGGCTCGTACAGCGGACTTAGCAAGCTGTATTTCACGGATATCCTTTTGGGTAAAGATGATGTTTTTTCCTTTTGCAGAAGTGGTGATGGGATAACCATCATCAAAGAAATCCGCAATGAGTAATCCGGTTTTGTCTAAATAATGCGTTTTTCGTAACTCGTAAATGATTTCAATTGCACCGGTTCCACAAATGCCAATGGGTGGTTTGTTTTGTATGGTTTCAAGGATGGGTTTTCCATTTTGAATAGTGACATGATGGATGGCACCAGGCATACCGGTACATCCGTGGGTTATATTTCCGCCTTCAAAGGCGGGCCCGATTGCCGTTGAAGCTACAAGGATGCGTTCTTTGTTACCGATGGCGATTTCTCCATTTGTTCCGAAATCAATCAAAATAGAAACTTTTTCTTTTGTGTCAAAGCCAAGGGCGTACAGACCGGCGGTGATATCACCTCCCACATAGGCAGAGATACCGGGGTATATCATGATAGGGAAATCAAAGTTAATTTCGTTGCATAAATCTCGGTTGGTTGTATGAATGGTTTTGAGATTGACGGGTGTAAAAGGCGAAACACCTAAGTTTTTGCAAGAATATCCCATCAATAAATGTACCATTGTTGTATTTGCGGCAAGAATCATTTTTTGTGGTTTGATGTTACCCTGTTTGGTAAGTTGCATGATTCCTTGTGCCAAATCTTTGTGGATAAGATTTTGTAAAAGGACACGGTCTCCGTTGTTGGATGCTTCGATGCGGCTGATAACATCAGGCCCAAAGATTCTTTGTCCATTGAGTGCTGTATATAGTTCTACGGGTTTGCCATGGGTGCGTTCAATCAATTGCATGGCGATGGTTGTGGTGCCAATATCTGCGGCAATCCCGTAGTTTTTATTTTGGGTAGATGTTTCTTTTATCATTTGGAATTCTCCATTTGTTACTTTTGTTCTATACGTATATTATACACATAAATAAAAAATAAAGTAAAATATGTGAATGTATGCTTGTATAAATTGGGAGTCGATTTGTAGATTTCTTTGCTTATTTGTGATATACTGATTGGTGTTCGGGTGAGTATTTATGAAAAACGCAATGATTATAACAGCAGTAAGTGGCTTTTTAAATAAGTTCGAATTGGAAAATGTGTGTATATTACAAGGATTGGGCTATCAGGTCCATTACGCATCAAATGTAAAGGATCCACATTATTTTTTTGAATTTAAAAAACTAGAAGAGTTGCAGATTACCATGCATCATATTGATATTGCACGTTCCCCTTATATGTTTCGTGCGAACAAAAGGGCTTACAAGCAGTTGTTGGATTTGATTGAACGGTATCAGATTCGTTTGATTCATTGTCATACTCCTGTTGGAGGTGTGTTGGGCAGGTTGGCCGGCCGTCGTTTTCAAAATCAGGTAAAGGTCTTTTATACAGCCCATGGTTTTCATTTCTATAAAGGGGCTCCTTTGTTGAACAATAGTGTGTTTCGGATGATTGAGTCTGGATTGGCTCGGTATACGGATGTATTAATTACCATCAACCAAGAGGATTATCAAGCAGGCAAAACATTGCAGCTGCGCCCGGGTGGTGCGGTGTTTCAAATACCCGGTGCGGGTTTGGATTTGTGTGCGTTTCAGCGATTGCCTGATGATAATAAAGGTTTAGAAAAAGAAAAATTGGGGATGAAGGCAGATGCATTTCATATCATTACTGTTGGTGAGTTAAATGAAAATAAAAATCAAGAAGTGATGTTGTGTGCGCTGCAAAAATTGAAAAAAGAAAACCCGAAGTTGGCTGAGAAAATTTGTTATAGCATATATGGTGAAGGATTTTTCCGGAAAAGATTGGAGAAATTAATCCAAGTTTGGCATTTGTCAGATATGGTGTCCCTGCGTGGTTATACCCAAGATGTGCGCACCGCTTTGGTTGGAGCGGATTTGTTTGCGTTTCCGTCTAAGCGTGAGGGGTTAGGCATGGTAGCTGTTGAGGCTTTGGCTATGGGGGTACCGGTGATTTCCGGTGATAACCGTGGCACAAGAGAGTATATGCAACACAGAAAAAATGGTTCTGTTTGCAAAGAGAATAGCGCCGCCGAGTATGTAAAAGAGATTGTGTATTATGCAAATGTATCATCGGATGGGATGAAGCAGATGCAAGTGTATTGCCGGGAAAGCGTGCAAAAATTTGCAAAAGAAAATACAAATGATATCATGAGAGTTGTTTATGAAAAAGCCTAAAGTAAGTGTGATTATGGGGGTGTATAACCCACAGATGCAGCGATTGATTGCAGCGGTTGATTCCCTGATTCGACAGAGTTTTATAGATTGGGAGTTGATTATTTGGGATGATGGATCTGATTTGGTATATGCAACTCAGATAGCTGCATTGTCTAAGCGGGATTTCCGTATTGTTTGTGGACGCAGTGAAAGAAACCAAGGATTGGCAAAGGCTTTGAATCATTGCATTCGCATCGCAAAAGGTGATTATATTGCTCGGATGGATGATGATGATATTTCGCTGAGATTCCGGTTGGAAAAGCAGTTTGATTATATGGAGCAACAAAAGGACATTGCCTGGGTGGGTACATCGGCTTTTTTGATGGATGGAAATAGTATTTGGGGCGTGCGTAGGATGAAAGAAGCACCTGATGCTAAAGATTTTTTAAAGTATTCACCTTATATTCATCCATCTGTGATGTTTCGTAAAAAAGTTTTGTTGGCTTGTAAAGGTTATAACAATGCGGAGATAACGAGACGTTGTGAGGATTATGAGTTATTTATGCGCTTGCATATGGCGGGGTATCAAGGACGGAATATGACAGAGTATCTGTTTGTATATCGTGAAGATAGTAAGTCTTATGTGCGCCGAACATGTTCTGCCCGCGTGTCTGAGATGAAAGTTCGATATTGGGGCTTTCAAAAGATGGGAATCTTGGAGGCGAGGACGGTACCATATATATTCCGCCCTTTGTTGGGGTTTTTGATACCAGCAAAATGGTTGGTGAAGATAAAGAGAGATGAAAAAACGTGATAACAATTTGTGAAGAGATGCTAGAACGGTATGGAACATATAAAGATGTACTAAATACTTACCCTCCCTTGTTGACACCATTGGAAGTTTATGAAAGCCAAGGGAGTAAAAAGCTTGATGTGCTAGAGAGTGTGACTTGGTCCGTTTTGGCACCTTGTATCAATACATTTACCTTATGGGTGGTTCAACAGGCTCTTAGAAAAGAAATCAAGCGGCTTTACTTTTTGGCGCGGGATGGGTACTTGATGTACCGAATTGCGGAGAAGCTTGTGGAGACCTTTCAGTTGCCGCTTACCTGCCATTATTTATATTGTTCACGCTATTCTTTGCGTACGCCTTTGTTTCATTTGGATATAGATGCGGCTTTGGATTATATTTGTCGCAATAGTATTGTCGTAAATTTACATGTAATTTTAAAGCGAACCGGTTTAGATAAAGCGCAGCAAAATTTAGTATTGGCTTGCTTGGATTTGGATTTGAGACCGGATGAAGAAATACCTTATGCCCGATTAAAAGATGTAAGAGAAGCGTTGAAAAAAAATCAGGTATTTTTGCAGTGTTTGGAAGTCTCTTCCAAAGAAATGTTGCCCAATTTGATGGGTTATTTGGGGCAAGCGGGTCTTTTGGATGATGTGGAGAGTGCCATTGTAGATAGTGGCTGGACAGGTTCTACCCAAAAGAGCTTGAATCAGGCACTGCGCCAAGGTGGCAGAACAAAGGATATCAAGGGGTTTTATTGGGGATTATATACCATTCCGGTTGGAGCAAAGGCAGCAGATTATAGTTGTTACTACTTTTCGCCCACAAAAGGAATTGAAGAAAAGATCTCTTTCAGCAATTCGTTGTTTGAGGGGGTTTTTAGTGCGGCTCATGGTATGACGATAGGATATGGAGATGCAGAAACAGGTTATCATCCCTTTTATTTAAGTATAGATGATGAAAAAAAAGAGTTTCAAAATAAAATCAAACAGGTTGTTTTGGCCTATACCGCATTGTTGATAGATGCCTTTCGGCAAGATATGGACTTTGATTGTACGGAAGCCAAAAAGCCCTTGTATCGCTCATTGAAGATTTTTATGGCAACGCCAACAAAGGCAGAGGTGGTTTGTTTTGGTCGAATTACGTTTTCCGATGATGTGTTTGAGGATTATGCCCAGTGTATCGCGGCTGAATTGAACGAAAAGGAACTGGCCGCCAATGGAATCTGCAATAAAATAGTAACCATGTTAGGGGTCAAAAAAAGTAAAATCAAAGAGAGTGCTTGGCATGAAGGCAGTATTGTAAGGATAGGGAAAAAAGAAAAGTATTATTTGTGGCAATATCGGTTTTATAAACGTTTGTTATATATGAGAACTACAGTGATGTGGAGATTAAAAAATGGGAAAGTATAGTGAGTTATATATAGATGATGTTGGAAGTTTGACGGAGAAGCAACAAAAAAGAAAGCAGTATATGTTTTTAATACGGGAATTGGTTGGAAGAGAGATTAAGCGGAAATATTCCCGTTCTTTTTTGGGTATTATTTGGAGTGTATTAAGTCCTTTGTTGCGTATGACAATTTTGGCGGTTATTTTTAGTCAAATATTTGATCGTGCAATTCCGCATTTTCCTATTTATATTATGACGGGACAGATGATATTTGGCCTATTTACAGATGCGGCAAATGCTTCACTTACAACGTTGGTGGATAATCGCCCTATGCTAATTAAAGTGAAATTTCCCATGGAGGTTTTTGTTTTTACACGATCCTATTCTGCTTTTGTAAACTTTATGTATTCTATGGTTGCTTATATATTGATGTTGGTTGTTTTCCGTGTGTCGGTGACCTGGTATGTTTTATATTTTCCGGTCATTGTTTTTTTTACCCTATTATTTGCTTTGGGTACTTCTTTTATTCTAGCAACGGCTTATGTGTTTTTTGGAGATATTAAGCATCTTTGGGCGGTCATTACACAGCTGTTGTTTTTTACGTCAGCGATATTCTGGTCTGTAGATGACTTGACCGGGGTAATTGATGTAGTGGTCCGAGCCAATCCGATTTTTAATTATATTCATAGTGCCAGGCAGGTGGTGATGTGGCAAGAATTTCCTAGTGTGGGTCAGAATATTCAGATGATTTTCTGGGGTGTGTTTGCGTATGCATTAGGTTATGCTGTTTTGAGAAAGAATAAAACGAAAATATTGATTAAAATATAGAGGGTAACTATGAAAAAACGTTTTAGTTTAAAATTAATATTACTTATATTATTGCTGGTGTTTTTGCCAAGCAAAACGGTTCAGGCAGAGGGCGAGACCATTGCTTTTGGTTCGGAAGGGTATCTTTGGAATCTGAATGAGCAAGTGGAAGTAGGCATACATTTTGTAGCACCTTATCCGGTCAATCAATTAGAGATGTTGGTGACATTTGAGGATAGATTTTTGGAGTTTATAGCCGGTGGGGAATTGATAGAACCGGGTGTTGTGCGGTTAGCACCTGGCCCATTGTTTGATGGTGCTTATAGTACAATGTTAAATTTTCACACACGTATGGCAGGTGATACTTCTATCTCCATTCGCTACGTGAATGTTCATACAGATGTGGGTATTAATAGTGAATTTCCGTCTGTCACATCTCCGATACGTATTGAAGCACCGGAAAGTTCCAGATTGGGAGGCATTCATATCAATGGTTATGATTTGGAGCAATTTGATTCGGCTCTTTTTCATTACATCATTGAGGTGGGTTATGAAATTGAAATGCCTGAAATTGGAGTCACTACCATTGATCCGGAAGCTACAGTAGAGATTTCGGATAGAAATTTGTCTGTTGGTGAAAATAGGATAGTGATTGTGGTGAATAGTCCGGTCACCGGTTCGGCTCAATATGTTTTGACCATTCACCGCCAAGAAGCATCGGAAACGCCAATTGTAGAAGAGGAAACCGTGGAAGAGGAGACAGATTTTGCAGGGCTTACATCAGAAGCATCGGTGATACATGAAGCGAACCCTTCTGTTGCTACAAGAAATCAAGTGATTTTTACTATTGTGTTGTTGTTTTTGGTGTTGGTGCTGATTGCGTTGTTTTATTTGAAGATGAATTTTAATCGTACCAGAAAGAAAGAGGAGATTAGGCGACGTAATGAAGAGAGACGATTGGAACGCCGCCGCCGAAGTCTGCAAACATCACAAGATGCAAATGAATATCAAAAAAGCTCTTTAGATGACTATGAAGATTTTGATCATATTGAAGATTTTCGATTGGTAGATGAACGCAAAATTGTCCTTCAAGTAGAAGGGATATCCATGGATTTTACGCGTGAGAAAGACGAGGCAAGTAGTTTAAAGGAGCTGGCGATTCGAATCATTCGTAGAAAAAGAAATATAAATAAATTCCGTGCATTGAATGATATTACTTTTAGTGTAAAAGAGGGAGAAGTGATTGGTATTATAGGAACCAATGGTTCCGGAAAAAGTACTTTGCTTAAAATTATTTCCGGTGCTTTGCCTCCCACAGAGGGTAGTGTTGTGGTTGACCGGGACAAGATTCAGCTTTTGACTTTAGGAACCGGTTTTGATGGAGAGCTGACCGGTCGGGAAAATGTTTATCTAAATGGAGCTATCATTGGTTATTCCAAAGAATTTATAGATGAGAAATATGATGAAATTGTAGAATTTGCGGAATTAGATGGATTTATGGATGAAAAGGTTCGAAATTATTCATCGGGTATGGTATCGCGATTGGCGTTTTCGGTTGCAACAATTAGAGACACACCGGAAATCTTAATTTTAGATGAAGTGTTAAGTGTTGGCGACGCACATTTTAAGGTGAAGAGTAATGCTAGAATCAAAAAGCAAATTCGTAGTGGTTCTACTGTTTTAATTGTATCCCATTCGGCTTCAACAATTCGTGAGATTTGCACAAGTGCGATATGGATTGAGAAGAGTAAGCTGATGATGTACGGTGATACGGCATCGGTTTGTGCAGCTTATGAAAGGATGAACAAGTGAAAGAGAGATTTTGATGAAAGAAAAAATATATCATTATTTGGTCAATCGAAACCCTCAGATTCAAAAAAAATACAAAACCTTTCGCAAACAAGCAGGAAGTAATGGCCGCAAATGGGCATGGTTCTATTTGATGGGATTGCAAATTCGTTACGGTGTAGGCAAGAGAAAAGAAAATGATGTAAAGATTTCCCTTGGGAATAGCCGGAATCTTCGTTATGAGGATGTGAGTGAGTCTATACAAAACAAAAGAGAGCCTGTGGAGCATTTGGTTCAGAAATTGACTCAATATGATGTGGTTTCTTTTGATGTGTTTGATACGTTATTATTTCGCCCTGTAGATACACCTTCTGATTTGTTTTATTTTATGGGAGAAGAATTGGGTTACCTCAATTTCACGGAAATGCGCATAGAAATAGAGCGGAAAGCTCGTGAATTGAAGTATAAAGAAAAAGGTCATCGAGAAGTAAGTTTAGAAGATATTTGGCAATTGATGGAGGAAGAAGCAGGCTTAACGCAGGCGGAGGGTTGTGCGGTAGAGTTCGCAGTAGAAGAGAAATATTGTTTTGCGAATCTTTATATGTTGGAAGTACTTCAGTGTCTTAAAAAGAAAAATAAGCGCATGATAGCTATTTCAGATATGTATTTTAGCAAAGCGCAAGTGACTGCTTTGTTGGAGAAAGCCGGATTCGGGGGATTTTTCGAAACGGTTTTTGTTTCTAGTGAATATGGAATTTCAAAAAGTGACGGTCAACTTTATGAGCATGTAAAAAGAAGCATAGGGGAAAATTTGTCCTACATTCAAGTTGGTGATAACGAATATGCAGATTACCAACAGGCAAAGAAACATGGTTTTTGTGCTTACTATTACCCAAATGTGAATGATTTGGGCTTGCCTTATCGTCCGATAGATATGTCAACAATTACCGGCAGTGTTTATCGAGGTGTCATTAACTCTTATATACATAACGGCCGCGCCCAGTTTTCAAAGGCTTACGAATTGGGTTTTATATATGGTGGTTTATTTGTATTAGGATATGCTCGGTGGATTCATACATATGTAAGAAATAATAACATAGATCAGATTTTATTTTTGGCACGGGATGGAGAGATTATCAAGCAGGTTTATGATGTTCTTTATCCCCAAGAACAAAGCACTTACGTCTATTGGTCTCGTTTGGCGGGGACAAAGATGTGTGCAAGGCAGAATAAGCAGGATTTTTTTAAACGTTTCCTTGCGCAAAAAGTCAATCAAGGATATAGTCTGTATCGTATTTTTGAATCAATGGAATTGTTGCCTATGCTTTCGTTATATGTTGCGGAAAATGCAGCGTACACAAAGGAGAGTAAATTAAATGATGAAATAGCTGCTGATGTAAAAGCATATTTGCAAAAGCATTGGGATCGGTTGTTAGAATATTATGAAGAGCAAATAGAGGCCGGGGGACGCTATTATCGTGATGTTTTGCAAGGGTGCAAAAGAGTGGCAGTGGTAGATATAGGTTGGGCAGGTAGTGGTGCCATGCAATTGGACTATTTGGTTCGGCATGTCTGGAAATTGGATTGTCAAATACAGGGTTTGTTGGCCGGCACAAATTCTTTGCGTAGTACGGATTGTTTTAGTAGTGAAGCTCAAATGTATAGCGGAAAGCTTTCTTCTTATTTATTTTCTCAAGAGAAAAACCGAGATATTTGGAAGTGGCACAATCCGGGCGCAGGACACAATATTCTTGCAGAGTTACTACTTTCTTCCCCGTCCCCATCTTTTCGAGGGTTTCGACTCGTAGATGGGCAAATTGCTTTTGTATTTGAAGAGAAAAAGGAAGAATGTTTGGCGAAAGACATTCAGCAGGGTGTCTTAGACTTTGCTAATTACTACACGAAGCGGTTGGGAAATGTTTCGACGATTTCCGGTCGTGATGCTTATATTACTTCAGTATTGGCATTGGAAAAGCATTTAAAAATAGTTTTACGGATAGCCGGTGGACAATCGTTTCAGGTTAATACGGAATAAAGGAGTTTGGGTGTATGAGTATAGAAATGGATATTTTAGGAAGTTACGTGAGCAGAGATATATTTCGCCATGATTTGAATGGTCATTATAAGATTAATCGTTGTATTAGTAATGTTCCGATTACGACATTGTATGAAAAATCTTTTTCTGTAGAAGAGGATCGGATGCAGCAAACTACATTGTCGTCGTATGAAAAACGTATGTTTAGTATACAAGGGCGAAAGAATGCGGTGGAATTGCTCAAGAAAAGTACAGCAGAGTATTTGGTGATTGACTTGGCTGATGAATTATCATCCCGTTTTTTGGTGGATGATGGTAAAAAAAAGATGCATATGGTTTATGATGAGACAAAAGAAAGTGAGTTAAATACATTGTTTCAAGAGGTTGGGCCGGTAAAGATTCAGCCTTATGGGTTTGCTGATATGAAGATGGAAGTCATTGAAAAGCGTTATCATCAGTTCATTAAGTCTATTGTAAAAAGTGATGAAAATCCGGATGGTTATGATGAGAGGAATATTATTGTAATAGAATCCCGCTATGCGGAAACAATTATCAATGATGTCAAAGCGACTACCTATAAGCACCCGGAGAAATACGAGGTTGGTAAGGCGAATGAGTGGCTCAATCAGTTATATACCTGTCTTTATAAGTATATGCCTTATTGCAAAAAAGTAGGTTTTCCGGACTTTGTTCACAGCAGTGAGCACAGTATACGTGAGCTGACACCTTTGAGTTATGTAGAAGATACGTTTGTTTATTTTTTGCAGATGATTGATGTAGTTACCGGTATGTCTAAGGTGAATTCTATGGACAACCTTTTGAAAGAAAAAAGCTTAAGTAATAAAATTAAAACACGGGTTCTCAATTCCTCAGCAATTTATGAAATCGGTGGTATGAAAAAAGAAATTGAAAACTTAAAGAAAGAAGTGGCAGCACTGCGCAAGGAAATCGGTGAATCAGAGAAAGGGTAATCGATGTTTGAGGTTGCGGATATAATTTTGCAAAGGGTAATATTTTCAGCAAGTGCAAAAATGGATGAAAGACTTTTTTATCGAAGCCTTGGACCGGTGGAAAATAAAAAAGAATGTTTTGTGATTAAAAAAGGTTCGATTGTTTCGACAGACACATATATGAATAGCTTTGATTGCTGGGCTTGGAACAAGTACACAGGCCAGCAAAATTGGGTTTTAAAGGTGAAGATACAGGGAGATTTTTTCATTCGTTTGTGCGCTTGGGATGGAAAAAAGAAACTGATTTTGCAAGAGAATTCTATAGATGCGAAAGATATATTTCGTGATGTTGTGATTTCTTTTCAAGGGGCAGCGAAAACGGGTTTGATTTTTCTTGAAATAGAGGCGGTTTCGGATACTTGTTTATATCAGGCGGCTTATTGTTTGAATGAAGAAAAATTAGCGGTTAGAAAGATACAGTTGTCTTTGATTATTTGTACTTATCAACGTAACCAAGAGCTGTATGCCAATTTGGAAAGAATAAAAGAGAGTTTGTTTTTTGATAAAGATTCATCCTACTATGGGGGCATGTGCGTTCGCATTGTAGACAATGCCTCAGAATTGCCTAAAAATATAGAACAGGCAGGGATATACTTATACCACAATCCTAATACGGGAGGTTCCGGTGGGTTTACCCGTGGTGTGCTGGAAAGCAGACAAGATGAAAAGCGAGATGGTATCACCCATGTGATTTTTATGGATGATGATGCTAGGGTAGAGTTGGAAAGCTTTTATCGGCTCTATGGATTGTTATGTTTTGTTCTTCCAAAATACCGGGATGTGGTGGTGGCCGGACGCATGTTTAGCTTGGAGGAGCCGTGTGTTCAATATACGGCGGCAGAGTGCTGGAATCAAGGTGATGTTCGGCATGTAGGTTATCAGCAGGACATGCGAGAGCGATCCGGGCTTTTAGAAATGAATCAAAGTTTAGGTGAATATAGTGGTTGGTGGTTTGCTTGTTTTCCGATGTCTTTTGTTCGGGAAGAGATCCCGTTACCTTTTTTTATCCATTGTGATGATGTAGAATATGGTTTGCGGCATGGTGGGAAACCAATTTTGTTAAATGGCATACAAGTGTGGCATGAAACCTACGAAAATAGGCAGTCGGCGTTTATATATTATTATGATATTCGCAATGCAATGATTGTAAATACCATATATGGATTTTGTGAGTCGGGAAAAGAGCTGTTAAAAAAATGGTTGCTACGGGTGATGTATGATTTTCGGGCAAAAAAATATTTTTCATTATATCCTTCTTTGCAGGCGATGATAGATTATTGCAAAGGTCGGGAATTCTTTTTTGCATATACTGAAAAAAAAGAAAAGCTTGCTTTGCAGAGGACATTTGCGGGTTTGTTTGTAATGGTTATGATATGCATTCGTTTGCCTGTATTTTGGATAAAAATAAATCGGGCATTTCAATCATTTAAAGAGATAAATACTTAAGAACAACTGAGAGGGCATTTTGATTTATGGACAAGAAGAAATATGATGTTGGAATAGTTGGGGTGTGGTACGGCTGTAATTATGGTAGTATTGCTACTTATTATGGTTTAAATCAAACGATTGAAAACTTAGGTTACTCTGTGTTAATGATAAATAAGCCATCCATTTCGAGTAAGAAAGATTTTGAGTTAGGTGATACACATGCACAACGATTTTCAAAAGAGCATTATCATATCAGTAAATCATATTCTTTAGAAGATTTAAAAGATTTAAATGATGTTTGTGATACTTTTGTTCTTGGTTCAGATCAAGTTTGGAATTATGGTATTAGCCACAATTTTGGTAAAGCATTTTATTTTGATTTTGTTGCTCCGAATAAAAAGAAGATTGCTTATGCCGCTTCTTTTGGTCATAGCATGGATTTTATGCCTGAATCTGAAAAAAGAAAAACGATAGATTTGATGAAAAAATTTAATGCCATTTCAGTGCGTGAAGATCAAGGTGTTGACATTGCGCGAGAGGTTTATGGGATAGAGGCAAAGCATGTACTCGATCCGGTTTTTATAGTAGATAGAAAAGTATATGATGACTTGGCAGCGAAATCACGTTTTCAAGAGAAAGAGCCATATATTGCCACTTATATCCTTGATCCGACACCGGCAAAACGAAAAGCATTGCTATATGCTTCTGAAAAGTTAGGTATTAAATTGATTAATATGTTGGATGGTTTTCCATGGCTTTTTCATAAAAACAAAGAGAAATTAGACTTGGAGGTGGTGGAAAATCTTCAAATAGAGGATTGGTTGTATTTTATAAAGAATAGTGCATATGTTATAACAGATTCTTGTCATGGTGCGGCGATGGCCGCAATATTTGAAAAATCTTTTACAGCCATCACAAATAAAGAACGGGGGATTTCTCGTTTTAGTTCATTGATGAATGTGTTGGGTGTGCCGGAACGGCTGGTTACGGATCCGGAGTTGATTATGGAAAATCCGACGTTTTTAACAACTGTTGATATAGGTTTGATAAATCAGAATTTAAAGCATAATGTTGAGGCTTCAAAAAAATGGTTGCAGGCAGCTTTGGAGCAACCGAGGGAAAAGTTGCTATCTGTATCCCTGCCGGTTAGAGCAATTACATCTGTTTTAGATTCTAAATTATGTACAGCTTGCAGTGCGTGTACAAATATGTGCCCAATGGGGGCATTGTATCTGGAGGCAGACGAATGGGGCTATTATCGTTCTGTGATAGAAGAAAAAAAGTGTATTGTTTGTGGTAAGTGTGAAAAGGTATGCCCGGCATTGATTTTACCGGTGAATCCTTGTAATAGAAAACCACCTTGCTATGAAATGGTTGCTTCGGATCAGGAGATACTAGAAGCCAGCTCTAGCGGTGGTATGTTCACTTTATTGGCAAAAGAGATTTTTCGTTGGGGTGGATGTATTGTTGGGGCGGCATGGCGAGATGATTTTACGGTTGCGCATAGGATTGTTGATCGTGAAGATGAATTGCATTTGTTGCAGAAATCTAAGTATTTGCAAAGTTATTTGGGTACTGTGTTTACGGCTATAAAAGAAAGATTGGAACAGGGGCAATTTGTGATGTTTACAGGAACGCCTTGTCAAGTGTATGGGCTTCGGGCGTACTTGGCAAAAGACTATGAGCGTTTATTGCTGGTAGATATTTTGTGCTCCCATGCGCCATCTGCAATGTTTTTTCAAAAGTATGTGGAAGATTCTTTTCCGGAAGGTTTACAGAGTTATACATTTAGAGATAAAAGCAAGGGCTGGAATTGTACCTGCATTAAGGCGGTGGGAAAAGATGGCAGTGTGTATCTTCGAAATGGTGAAAAAGAAGATGCTTATCAACGTGTATTTCATAATCATACCATGTGTGCATCCCACTGTGAGTTATGCAAATATCAAGGTTTAGCTAGACCGGGTGATTTGACGTTAGGTGATTTTTGGGGTATCTCTCATCGGGATCCGGGATTGGATTCCGGTAGAGGTGTGTCGGCGGTTTTATGTAATAGTGAGCGCGGTGATTTGTTTTTGAATATTATACCACGTGAATTTATCGCAGTAAAAAAAGAGGTCCCTTTGGATTGGTTAGGTGGAAACGGTTATATCAAGGGAAATCAGAATTTTTGCTCAGCGCAGCGGGATTTGTTTCAGGAATCGGTTAAGGAAAAAGCATTTTCAAAGGCCGTTGAGGTTGCGTTTCATCCCAGTAGAGAAGATATATATCATGCATATAGTAAAGGCGAAAATTTAGTGTCAAGGTGTGGTGACCGTTTCATATTTGATTTTGATAAAAAGGTATGGGAAGCGCATCTGGTAGAAGGGCGCACAACTTTAAAGGTAAAAGGGGAGGTGTATCGTAAAACGGCACGATATGCAACCACTTTGTTGTCTAAGTCATTAAAAAGAGGAAACGTATATAAGCTTAGTGTTTGTTTTCGAGTGAAATCAGAAGCAAAGGAATTATGTTTTCATGTAAAAGATTCGGTGAGCGACCAGTTCCAGGTGATATATAGGCATCGTATATCAGAGAATGAAGAAGAGATAAATTGGGCTTATTTTTCGATTCATTTTATTCCAAATGCTAGTATATATGATGAATTTATGGTAAGTGCTTCGCAAGTAAAGGGGCTAGACAATTATCTGATATTTGATATAATAAACATTAGTGAGTAGAAAATACAATTTAAAGATTTTAAGTAGGAGGGGGCTCCTTACTATGATATTACAAAAAATTCAGTTTCCCGGGATTGGTGAAAGTGAGAGAAGTTCGTATATACGTTATAATAATATGCTTGCGGTATTGGATAGTACAGCAGAGATGATGGAGCTGCGTGGAGGCTGTGAGCTGAATTTCAATACTTACTTCAATTCGTTTTCTTATGAGAAATGGATGTTATACTCTAAATTGGACAATTTAGGGGTTTCTTTGCGTTTTTCAGGGAGTGTAGAACTATCGTTGACTCGTTATGAATTGGGAGAGAGGGGCAGTTCCGTTGAGGAGTATGTTTTATATTCCGAAAAAATTGAATCAAATGGCAGTGGGTCTGTAGAAAGAGCATTTCCGGCATGTCTTCCAAAAGGAATCCTAGCGTTTAAGTTACGTGCTTTAAAAGATACAAGTTTTTATAGCGGTGCATATATCACAGAAGTGGATGAGGAAAATCTACGGGAAATTAATTTGGCGATTTGTATCTGTACGTATAGACGTGAGGCTTATATTACAAAAAACATGGAAATGTTAACAAATCATGTTTTTCAGAATGAAAAATCATGCTTACATGGGCATCTGCAAGTTTATATCGCTGATAATGGGCAAACATTGGATATAGAAGGGGTATCTTCTGAAAATATTAAGGTTGTGTACAACTTGAATAGTGGTGGTTCAGGTGGGTTTACCCGTGGGATTTTGGAAGCTTTTCAAGATCAAGCGTGTTTGGGTACAAGCCATGTGATATTGATGGATGACGATGTGGTTTTTACGCAACATGCTTTGGAGCGTTTATATGCTTTTCAAAAAATGTTAAAGCCAGAGTGGGAAAATGCTATGTTGGGGGGGTCCATGCTTAGGTTGGATAAACCAAATGTATTGCATGCGGCCGGTGAAAGTTGGAGAGATGGTTATATTATTTTCAATAAATACGGTTTGGACATAAATAAGGTGAAAAATGTCTTAAGAAGTGATATAATAGAGTCTGTTGATTACTTGGGTTGGTGGTTTTGCTGTATGCCTTTGAAAGAAGAATTGCGCAACAATCTTTCTTTGCCATTATTTGTGCAAAGAGATGATGTGGAACATAATTTGCGTATGGCAGATATGCCCAAGCTTACATTAAATGGGATATGTTTGTGGCACGAATCCTTTGAAAAAAAATGGAGTTCACTGAAAAACTATTATACGATACGAAATGATTTTATTTTGGCGGCTTTGTATTCGAAATTATTTTCTAAGAGGTTTCTGCGGAAATATTTGCTTTGGTTGATAAAGTACAATTGTTTGATTTATCGTTATAAGGAAGCGGATATGGTGATGGATGCTTATGAAGATTTTTTCAAAGGTTTTCAGTGGTTGGCTGAGCAAAATCCAAATGAGCTAAATCTCAAAGTGATTCAGTCTGCATATAAACTTCAGGATTTATCAGAATTGCCTGTGTCGATGATTTATAATGAATTTGTAGAGGGTTGTCTTTACAGTGAGACTAAGGTGAAGCGGCTTTGGCGTAAACTGGTGTTGAATGGTTGGATGCTACCGGCGGGTAGAAAGGCTACAGTTCCGGTGGGTTCGCCTCATATTTCAAAATTTTATCGTGTGCGTACAGTACTTAATTATGATGATAATACGCAAAAAGGTTTTGTGACGGAAAAAAGTTATAAAGAAGTATTTCGGATTTTGAAGCGAATGTTTGGTGTTTTAGGAAAGATAAACAAAGATTTTGATAAGACGGTAAAAAGATATCGTGATGAAGCACCAAGTGTTGTAACAGAAGACTTTTGGCGTAAGTACTTAGGGGTGGAAGAAGAAAAGTAAGAAATTTATTATCGCTCTTTCACAGCGATAATAAAAAATATAACAATTTAATTTCAAGGAGAAAACAAAATGATTAATCCATTAACCGTGATGAAGATTATCAATGAAAGGCATGAATTTGTTAAAAACCATATGGATTTTTTTCCATTTTTAAAAGAGAATTTTGGTGAAAATATGGTAGCGGGAACAGTAATAACGGTGAATGTGAAAACACCAGAGG
>WRBB01000006.1 GCA_009779895.1 Lachnospiraceae bacterium | reverse complement strand
TTGTTATTTTTGATTCTCACAGAAACTTTGCCATTTTGCTTGTTGTATCGTACTGCATTTTCTACAAGGTTTTTCACGACATCATATATGTGATTTGGTTCTGCATTTACTATTGCACTACCTATTATTTCAAAAGTAATAGACTTTTCCTCGAAAGCCGCTGAAACAGTATCACACACATCATTGATAGCCTCTGAGAGCGAAACAGGTACAGGGTTTGTTTTTGGAGTGTTCCCCAATTCAGATAACTTCAACATATCGGAAATTAAAAACATCATACGGTTTGTTTCACGAGTAATGCCAGCGATATATTTGTTAATTCCATCATCTTTGTTGTTAAGAGAAGTCAGTTCGTTAAACCCCTTTATAGCAGTCAAAGGCGTTTTTAGTTCGTGGGACGCGTTGGCAAAAAATTCTTCTCGTCTCTTGGCATTTTCGTGCTTTTCCGTTATGTCTGCTATCATAACCATTGTCAATTCCGTATCGGACAGACGTTTTACTGTGAGCAGATATGTTTTTCCGTCAAGCTCCAGTTCAAAGAGGGAGTCCTCTTGGTGGTTTGTACAATTAACTATCGCTGCGGCAAGTTCAGCATTGTCTGTTAGGTTTTGGAGTTCACTACCCTCGATACCGGGATTGGCATCAAATATATTGAGTGCCACTGAGTTTATGCCTGTAATATCCATGTACCCATCAATAACGAATAACCCATCATTAATACTGTTGAGTATGTAGGATAGCTTGTTTTTCTCTTTTTGCAAGGTGTTGAAGTTATCTTGCAAGACGAGAGCAACACCATCAATTTCTTTGGTTATTTTGCTTATTTCATCATACCCATCGCCAGCAATTTCGGAAGAATATTTGCCATCAGACAGCAGCTTTAGTTTTTGGCATATACCATAAATGGGTTTTAAAATGCGTTTGGTAACGCTACGCACCAAGAAAAAACAAGAAACTGCAAATGCGATGAGCAAGGCGAATAAGAGGGGGATTGATTGTAATAAGTAAGCATCAATTTGGGACGATGGAATTGATGCTCGTACAAAAACAAATCCATCTGATGTATCCACTTTTAGAGCATAATAAATAAAGTCTGTGCTGTGGGTTTGCGAGTAACGCACATAGACAGCAGGGGAATTATTTAATGCAGCGGCTATCTCTGGGCGGTTCAAGTAATTTTCGGTCAATTGACTTTTTGCAGGGCGACTATCTGCCAAAACTAAACCATATGATGAAATGACTGTAATCCTTGTTGTGCGCCCAACACTCACAAATTCTTCTAAGTCAACGCCGTCATAATAAAGCCCTGCAATAATTTGCGTGGTTTCAATGACTGTGCTTTTTGCGATGCTAAGGTTGTTTCTGTGGGTTATGAAAATGGAGGTTATGAAAAACCCTACAAGCCCAATAAACAAAATTATTGTTGTAAAAAGAAAAAGGCGTTTTTTCATATAAGCATATACCCCACGCCACGAATTGTTTTGATTTCTGCTTCACTTGCAGAGTCTCCTAGCTTTTTTCTAAGTTCCCTAATGTGAATATCAAGTGTTCGGGTTTCGCCCATAAAGCTATCCCCCCATACTTTCAAAAAAATATCCTCTCGTTCCTGTACCTTTTCTGCTTTTTTGCAAAGCAAGCATAGCAAATTAAATTCTTTAAGGGTAGTTTGGATGTAATTTCCATTAACAGAAATTTGATGCTTTGATAGGTCTATCGCTATGTCTTTGTAGGCTATGCCCTCTGTGGCATTTCCATTTTTTCGCAAATTAGCTTTAATTCGTGCAACAAGCTCCAGTACGCCAAAAGGTTTTGCTATATAATCATCTGCACCCCAATTTAGCCCTTTTACTTTTGAAATTTCTTCACCTTTGGCTGAAATCATAATCACAGGAATGTGAGCTGTTGTATTTTCGGTTTTCAAGCGGGACAATATTGCAAATCCATCATCGCCGGGCAACATTATGTCGAGCAAAACAAGGTCTGGGTTTTGCGCTCCGAGTGCATCAAAAAAGGATATTCCATTGCCAAAACAAAAACAGTCAAATTCGTTTTCCAATGTATATGTATAAAGCTCCTGTAGGGCGGCATCATCCTCAACCACAAAAATTCTTTTTCTCATAATCCTTTTCACCTATGCACTTTGACTTCATACCTATTATAACACATGGCTTTGCCACGCCTCAATATATCTTACAAAGATTTTACATAACCCTGCTTTCAGTCTTACATAGCTCTGTTGTATCATGTTCATGTAAGAAGAAATTAAAAAAAACGCAAGGAGGATTTTATGATACACGCTGAGAGATATTGGAAAATTCAGTTAGCCAGCTTGGTCATTTTTGTCGGAATGACTATGTTTGTGCTTTCGGGATGTAGCGGCAATAGCAATCAAGAGGTAAGCCCAACATCCGGCACAATAACCGTTTACACAGCAATCGAAAGCGAGCTTGTAACCCAATTTTTGGAGGCTTTTAACGCAAGATACCCCGACATAAATGTTAATGTTGTGCGTGATTCAACAGGCGTAATCACTGCTCGATTGATTGCAGAGGCTAATAATCCACAAGCTGACCTTGTTTGGGGAACTGCGGCATCCAGTATGATGGTGCTTGAGGGTATGGGTATGCTTGAGCCATACGCACCCGAAGGACTTGAACACATTTTGCCAATGTTTAGGTCAGAACAAGAAACTCCAACATGGGTCGGAAATGTAGCATGGGAAACAGCGTTTATCGTTAATACGGTTGAGCTTGCACGGCTTGGGCTTAGCATTGACGATATTAGATGCTATGAAGATTTGTTGCGGCCAGAGCTTACGGGTCATGTAGTAATGCCAGCCCCAGCGTCATCGGGAACAGGCTTTTTGACAGTAACGGCAATTTTGCAACTTTTCGGTCGTGACACGGATGCAGGGTGGGAATTTTTTGACAGACTTAATAATAATATCAGCCAATTTACACATTCGGGTTCTGCACCAGCAACAATGGCAGCCACAGGTGAAACAGTGATAGGTGTGAGTTTTGGCTATGCAGGTATTACACAACAACGTAGAGGTGTGCCTGTTGAAATTATTTGGCCTGCTATGGGTAGCGGATGGGATATGGAGGCAAATGCACTTATGGCAAAAGATAACATACATCCTGCTGCTCGTACATTCCTTGATTGGGCGATATCTGATGAGGCGATGGCTCTATACAATGAAAGTTTCCCTATAATAGCAACAGGTGGTGGCAACAACATGGACGGATATATAGGCAACCCTGTTGACCAACTTATTGAAAATGATTTTGTTTGGATAGCTGAAAATCGTGAGGCAATTTTAGCACGGTGGGCAAGAGAAATTAACTAAGGGAGGAAAAAGCGGTATGAGCTTTTTGAAAGTTGAGAATATAACCAAAAAATTCGGCAATCAGTTTGCCCTAAATAATGTAAATGTCGAGGTCGAAAAAGGTGAGATGGTTTGCATTTTAGGGCCAAGCGGATGTGGAAAAACAACGCTGTTACGCATTATAGCCGGACTTGAAACTTCTGATAGCGGCAAAATAGTCATTGATGGTCGGGACTCTACATACTTCCCTGCCGCAAAACGCAACTTCGGCATCGTGTTTCAGTCATATGCCTTATTTCCTAACATGACGGTAATAGGAAACATCTTGTTCGGAATGAAACAGAAATCAAAAGCATCAAAAGAAGATTTGGAAATTCGTGCTTTGGAAGTATTGCGTATGGTTGACTTGTTTGAACATCGCAATAAATACCCAAGACAGCTTTCGGGGGGACAGCAACAACGCACCGCACTCGCTCGTGCTATCGCAATCTCGCCATCTTTTCTTCTTCTTGATGAGCCATTATCGGCTTTGGATGCAAAGGTGCGAAATAAGTTGCGTAGTGAAATTCGATCTATTCAAAAGGAATTGGGCATTACCACCATCATGGTTACACATGACCAAGAGGAAGCATTGACAATGGCAGACCGTGCTATTGTTATGAATAATTCCGTTGTAGAACAGTCGGGAAGTCCTCGTGATATTTATAATAATCCATCAACCCCATTTGTCGCTGGGTTTATTGGTTCAATGAACTTTATTAAAATCACAAAAGGTGAGCAAGCAATACGTCCTGAGAAAATTTGTCTTGTGAGGCATAGCGAGCAACATGACTATACTGCTCTTATAAGAGCGATAGAATTTAAGGGTGCTTTAACTCGCATAAATGGGTTAATGAGGGATAAGTCAGAAGTTTACATTGACCTTTCATCCCAAGAATTTGATAGCATGAATCTTAGAGAAGGTGCAACGATGTTTTTGCGATTGCCGGAGAAGTGTTTAACAAGCTATTCTGACAGTTTGATAATAGAAGAGCCGGTATGATAGAGCGGATGAAACAATGGATTTCACGCATCAACATAGGGCAACTTATCGTATTGTGTTTTATGCTGGCGATGATGGTTATGATTATGGTACTTCCGCTTTTCTCCTTGTTTGCAAGAGCGTTTCAAAGTAATGCAGAGGAATTTGTAGGACTTGAAAATTATCAAGCGTATTTTAGGACGCCAGCACTTTTTAGGTCAATTTGGAATACCATAGATATTTCGTTGGTCACAGCATTTTTTAGCACTGTCTTTGGATTTTTATATGCTTATGCTTTGACCCGTACACGTATACGCTTTAAGACATTTTTTCGATATGTCGCATTGATACCAATATTTATCCCTACGGTCGTTCATGCGCTAGGGCTAATATACTTATTTGGTCGGCAGGGCGTAATCACTCGTATGGGCTTTGAAATAGAGCTGTATGGCAGAATTGGTTTGATTTTGTCGCAAGTCATTTACACTTTTCCGCAAGCATTTCTGATGTTTTTTGTAACGCTCGAATACGCTGATGGAAGATTATATGAGGCTGTCGAGGCTATGGGCGTAAAGCCTTTAACAAGGTTTATAAAAATAACTTTGCCCGAAGTGAAATTTACGCTTATAAATGTTATCTTCGTATGTTTCACCCTTGCATTTACAGATTTTGGCGCGCCTATGGTTATAGGGGGCAGTTTCAATGTTCTTGCAACGGACTTACATACGCAGATTGCAGGATTGTTTAATTTTAGCATGGGTGCTGTTATAGGAACTTTGTTATTGACGCCTGCGATTATGGCTTTTATCGTAAATCGAATTACAAATGTTGCCAATATGGGAGCTATGAGTGCAAAATCTACCAAGTTAATCATAAAAAAGAGCAGAGGCAGGGATGTTTTCTTTTTCATACTTTGTTCGGTTATAGCTTTCTGCTTTTTTGCCTTGATAGGAGCATTGGCACTTGGAGCTTTTACAACATTGTATCCCTTTAACATGACACTAACCCTTGATAACTTTAGGTTTAATCCAGCACAGGGGGGTATAGGCAGCTTTTTCAACTCAATAACAATGAGCTTGATAACCGCCGCTGTTGGTACAGTTTTCGTTTTTGCCTACTCGTACATGATGGAGAAAACCAACGGTTTGACTGCATTAACGAAAATAGGCAAATTATTTTCAATCTTGCCAATGGCTCTGCCCGGAATGGTTATAGGTATATCATTTATATTGTTCTTTAACACACCGACAAATCCGCTAAATTTTCTTTTTGGCACAATAGGGATTTTGGTGATGGCGAATGTGTTGAGTTTCTTTTCTGTGCCATTTTTAACAGCGACAGGCGCATTAAAAAAGTTGGACAAGGAGTTTGAGAGCGTATCTGACAGCATGAGCATACCTCGCTGGAAATTATTTTATCGTGTCAGCGTACCACTTTCATTCCCTGCAATACTTGAAATATTTATGTATTACTTTGTTAGCTCTATGGTGACGATTTCTGCGTTGGTTTTCCTGTATAACCCAACATTTAGAGTCGCATCCATATCAATAGCACATATGCAAGCGGCAGGCGACATTGCCCAAGCCGCAGCCATGAGCCTGCTGATTTTGGTTGTAAACGTGGCGGTACGTCTGCTGTATGAGCTTGCAATGATATTTATTAAATACAAAACCAAAAGGAGAGAATCATGAGTATTAAAACAATTATTTTGGATTGGGCAGGTACAACCATTGATTTTGGTTCATTTGCCCCTGTTGATGCTTTTATGAGTGCCTTTAAGGCATACGGTATTAACCCGACCGCAGATGAAACACGCGCACCAATGGGGCTTGCAAAGCGAACTCATGTAGCAATGATGTTGTCGGGCGAACGGCTTGCCGCAGAGTGGGTAGCCAAGTATGGCAAACCGCACATGGAGGCTGATATTGATGCTGTCTATGAAAAATTTGAACCAGCTCTGCTTAGCGTGTTGGAGAATTACGCAATCCCATTGCCAAATGTACTGGATGTTGTTGCACAAATAAGGGAAATGGGAATAAAAATCGGCTCTACAACAGGATACACACGCCAAATGATGGATATTGTAGCCCCACTTGCAAAAGAAAACGGATACACCCCCGATTATCTTGTATGCCCCGAAGATGTTGACGGAAAAGGCAGACCATATCCATACATGATATGGCGCAACCTTGAAGAATTAGGATGTGCCAATATTAGCGAAGTTCTGAAAATTGGCGATACCGAGGCAGATATGCAAGAGGGCAAAGCGGCAGGATGCCTAAGTGTTGGTATCCTTATCGGTTCAAGCGTACTTGGATTATCAGAAAGTGAGCTTGCCTCACTTTCGCAAAGCCGTAAAGATGAGCTATTTGTAACAGCAAGACAGAGATATTTCGCAAGCGGTGCAAATTTTGTAATTGAAAGTGTCGCGGAACTTCCAAAACTAATAACAACCATAGGAGGCTAAGAAAATGCTTGATCTTATACCAGAAAATCCATATATACTACTAACACCCGGGCCGCTTTCGACATCAAAGGGTGTACGGGCAGCACTATTGCGAGATTGGTGTACATGGGATGCAGATTACAATGAAAGTATCGTGCAAAACATACGCCGTAGATTGACGGCTCTCGCTACTAAGGATGTAGATAATTATACGGTTGTTCTAATGCAGGGTAGCGGCTCTTTTGCGGTTGAGGCTTGCTTGGGAACGGTTCTGCCGAAAGATGGCAAGTTGCTAATTTTGACAAATGGAGCATATGGCGACCGCATGGCAGAAATGGCAAGCGTGTTGAATATCGAACATACTAAAATAGATTTAGGCGAAGTAACCGCACCGACAGCCCAAGACCTTGAAAAGATTTTGGAAAGCGACCCAAAACTCACCCACGTTGCGTTTGTGCATTGCGAAACTACAACAGGTATGCTTAACCCCTTAGAAGAACTTTCTGCAACTGTAAAAAGATATGGCAAAACTTTGATTGTAGATGCAATGAGTAGTTTTGGCGGCATCCCTATGGATATTAGCAAGCTAGGAATTGATTATCTTGTAAGCTCGTCAAATAAGTGCATTCAAGGTGTGCCAGGCTTTGGTTTTGTAATTGCAAAAAGAGATGAACTTGAAAAATGTGCTGAAAATGCCCGCTCACTTTGTATGGATTTAGTTGGTCAGTGGAGGGAGATGGATAAGTCGGGTAAATGGCGTTATACCTCGCCCACCCATGTTGTTCGTGCGTTCTATCAAGCTCTTGATGAATTAGAAACAGAAGGTAGTATTGAGGCAAGATACTCTCGGTATTGTGAAAACCATCGTATTTTAGTAAACGGTATGAGAGGTATTGGGTTTGAAACCTTGTTGCCCGACAATATGCAAGCTCCAATTATAACTTCGTTTCTTTACCCCAACAAAGAATTTGACTTTAAGCCGTTTTATGAGGCTGTTAAATCAAAAGGTTTTGTACTCTATCCGGGGAAAATATCTCAAGCTGACACTTTTCGTATCGGCAACATTGGCGAAGTTTATCCGCAAGATATGGAAAGATTGATTGAGATTATTGCGAAGAATGGCGAGCTCTTAGGGCAAACTATTGTGTAATGACCCCTAAACTTCGATATCGTAATAATTGAGATTATGAACATTAAGCCCCATAAATAAGGTGTTTTCTAACCCTTGTGTATGGGGCTTTTCCCTGTCAAAAGTTCCTCTTGGCAATAACCCAAAGTGCCCCTATCGATATAATCCGGTACGTCATGGGGACAGAAATAAAGTGATGAAAATCAATGAAAACTGGGGGCGTTATGCAATTGCGATATATTTTTTTTCTTCAACCAAAGCTTTTGGTGCTTCTTTGGGTAGATTTAGATTCAAGACCCCATCTACATAAGATGCTTTGATATCTTCTTCAGCATATCCGTCGCCAATGTAAAAACTTCTTTTTTGTAAGCCTTGATAGCGTTCCTGCCGAAGAATTTGGCCATGTTCGGATTTTTCTTCTTGTGTTTCTTCTTTACCGGCAGAGATGGTCAAATAACCATCTTTTAATTCCGCTTTGATATTTTCTTTGCTGTAACCTGGTAAGTCAATGTTCAATTGATATTGTCCGTCTTTTTCATGAATGTCAGTTCTCATCAAAGCTGCTGTACTTGTGTTTAACGTCCGGTTATAAAAAGGACTTCTTGCAAAATTGCTATAAAGGTTTGTATTTGTGAATAACATGATTTTTTCCTCCTCAATACATTTTATAATGCTACTTGATTTACTTGTTATAAATGTACTATATCAGAGATTACTAGCAGTGTCAATAGGTGAGTGCTAAAAAATTTATCTTGTTGTATTTGGACAGATTGCGTATAATGAGATTGGTGTTATTGTTTGAAAAAACCAAGAGGGATTGCCTTATGCAGGATAATCTAAAAGTAGAAATTATAAATTATAGCGATGAAATTGATCATGCGTGTTTAGATGCTTTGATTCATGATTCCAATGTACAACATGAAACCAAGTATTTGCAGATCATGAGTCAAAATATAGCCAGTGATTTCGAAGGCTTTTTTGCAATTGCAAAAAAGGATGATGCGATGGTTGCTTGGACATATTTTTTCATAGATAGACAGTTTTCTTGTCATGGTTTGCTTTCTGGTTTTGCGGAAAAATTATATAACATCTTCCCTTTTCAGTTTAGAGCTGCATTTATTTCTTCTCCTGTAGCAGAATATAATATGTTTCATATTGATGCGGCTTATCGGGGGCAGGAGGATTATCTTGCGGAAGAGATGGTAGAACAAATCTTACTTTTTCTGAAAAAGAAGCATATCAAATTAGTTATTGTAAAAGATCATATTTCAAATTATGCTTCAACTTATTTTCATAAAAAATTTTCACATGTTCATATTATGCCGGGCACTTATATTGAGTTGAGTAAGGTAAGTGGTTGTCCCCATTATTGTAAGAAAGAACGAAAGGATGACTGTACTTGTTTTGATGCCTATCTGATGGGATTAAAGCGAAATTGGCGTGCCAATGTGCGAAATAAAATGAATCGGCGAAAAGAGGACTTATTCATAGAAGTAGTGAGTGGGGATTCACTTAGTATTGCGGAGAATCAAAGGTGTTATGATTTGTATTGTCAGACAAGGAATAAGCAAAAAATTAAACATGAACTTTTGACTTCAAATTATTTTTATCAATGTGGCATGGAGCTGGGAGATAAGTGTAAGATGCTCATCGCACGTGTAGACGGTAAAATCATCGGTTTTGCTCAGTTGCTGGAAAATGAGCATGATGTGATTAATGTGCGCATAGGCATGGATTATGAATGCAATCGTGAGTACAATCTGTATTACCATCTGTTGTATGAAAATATTATTTATTGTTTACAACAAAAAAAGAGACGACTGTATACTTCTCAAACATACTATCGTCCCAAATTGGAAATAGGTGCAAAACTACTACCATTGCATACGTATTTTTATTTTTACAATATCATTATACGGAAAATATTCAAAACCTTTATTATAAAGGAGTGTGCTTGCTATTCGGAATTGCTTCATTCAGATGATCCGAAAGCAGTGTTAATGAAACATAATTTAAAATAACAAAATTTATAATTCAAATAAATCGAGAAAGGCCTGTACCTGTTTTGGAATGGGCATATGCTCGTTATAAGCGATAATTAAATTGCGTTTGGGGACAGTTTCTTTGGTTTTGATTTCAAAGAGCCGGTCCTCTTTGTCTGTGAGGCAAAAATCAGGGATAAAGGCAATGCCGAGTCCAATTTTAGCCAAATCAATCAATAAATCATTGCTCACCAATTCCACTTCCGGGATGAGGTCAAGATGCTGGTTTTGGAACTCTTGGTGTAAAAACGCACTGGTGGTACTTTGACGCTCCAGCAACAAAATTGGATAATTGCTTAGTTGCTCAAAGCTGATTTTTTTGTTTTTTAATTCGCTGAATTTTTCTCCTGCAACAAAAATATCTTGAAAGGTTTTGATTTTATGAGTGGCCGCAGTGCTGCTTATGTTTTTGTTTGGATAATTGGCAATGATCAAATCAACCTGGCCGGAATCCAAGAGTTCAACGCACTTTAAGGAGGTTTGGTTGATGATTTTAATATGGATACTCGGGAAAGTTTCGTGAAATTTTTGTAAAAAGGGCACGAGAAAATAACGGCAAATGGTATCGCTGGCACCGATACAAATCTGTCCGCCCGCCCCTGAAGTTTCAGCCAATTGTGTTTCGCCTTTTTGAATGAGGCGAACAGCAGGTTCAACGTGCCGCAATAAAATTTCTCCATCCGCCGTGAGAGAAACCTGTTTTGTGCTACGGGCAAAAAGCTTTTTGCCGATTTTAAGTTCTAAGGTTTTAATGGATTGGCTGACAGCAGATTGGGAAATGAAAAGTTCTTTGGATGCTGCAGAAAAACTTAAAGTGGTTGCCACATAATAAAAGACTTTATATAATTCATAACTAATATCAAACATCACGGACCTCCTAAAAACAGATGTTACAATTCACTTTATTTATTATATCTTATTACCCATTCCATTGAAAGCAAAATCATAGTAAAATAGAAAATGTAGTAAAAAGAAGCTTAGGAGGCATATGAAATGAAAATAATACAATGGGTGGCAGGGCTGATTTTGTCATTTTCTTTGTTGGTTATTATATTTATTACCAGTTTTCAGGTAGCCATGTACAGCGATTTTGATTGGTATCAGCGTACTTATGAGCGGTATCATGTTTTAGCGGATTTGGATATGGAGATGGAAGACGTGATGTACGTGACCCGCGAGATGATGGCTTATTTGATTGGTGAGCGGGAGGATTTATTTGTCACGACTAAAATAGGTGGAGAAGCGAAAAACTTTTTTGGTTATCAGGATCGTTTTCATATGTTTGAAGTAAAAGAACTATTTTTGGGCGGATTGGAAATACGTAGTATTGCTACGGATATATTTCTGGTTAGTTTGTTGGTTCTTATTTTGACCAGAGTGGATTATAAAAAAGTGATTCCTCGTTCTCTTTGGATATCCATGGGTATGATAGGCTTGGCAGGGATTGCTTTGTTTTTGATTTTTATGTTTGATTTTAGCCACGCTTTTGTAGTATTCCATGAGATTTTCTTTGACAATGATTTATGGTTATTTGATCCTGCTACAAGCTATATGATACGGATGTTGCCGGAAGGATTGTTTTATGACATGATTATGCGTGTGTTGCTTATATTTGGCATTGGTTTGGTTGTGTTGTTGGCAGCGAGTATTTTTTTTCACAAACTAACATGGAATAAAAATCAACAGGCAATTATAACGTCAACTGATAAAACGACGTAAGATTTATTCATTATACTTATGAAATATTCTCATGCTAAAATAGAAACAATGATAGGAATCAGAGTTGGTTTTCGAAAGGGATTAGAGCTATTATGAGTAGTGTAAAACGCATTTATGTAGAGAAGAAACCCGAATTTGCTGTTCAAGCCCAAGGGTTGGAAAAAGAAATAAAAAGCTATTTGAATATTCATGGGTTGAAAACGGTTCGTATACTAAACCGTTATGATGTAGAGGGTTTGAGTGAAGAAACCTTTCGGCAGGCTTGCCAAGGCATTTTTGCGGAGCCGCCCTTGGATGTTTTGTATCATGAGGTTTTTCCCGTGGCACAAGATGCGTTTTTGTTTTCGGTAGAATATTTGCCGGGGCAATTTGATCAACGTGCGGATTCGGCAGAACAATGTATTGGTTTTATTCAGGCAGAAGAAAAACCGACGATTCGATCTGCGACGACTTATGTATTGGAGGGTTCTCTCGGCGAAGAAGAATTGCTTGCAATTAAAAATCATTGCATCAATCCGGTTGATTCCCGGGAAATTGGCATGGAAAAGCCGGAGACACTGGCGTTGGAGTATGATGAACCGGCTGATGTTGTGATATTTGAGGGTTTTATTATATTGGAAAAAACGGATTTGGAAGCACTTTATGATTCGTTGGGTTTGGCAATGACTTTTGAAGACTTCTTGCATATTCAAAATTACTTTCAGACAGAGGAAAAGCGTAATCCTAGCGTAACGGAAATTCGTGTGTTGGATACCTATTGGTCTGATCATTGTCGCCATACTACGTTTTCTACAGAATTAAAAGATATTCGTTTTGCGGATGGTTTTTATAAAGAGCCTATGGAGACGGCTTATCGTCAATATTTGGCGGATCATAGTGAAATTTTCAAAGGACGTGAGGACAAATTTGTTTGTTTGATGGATTTGGCTTTGATGGCTATGCGCAAATTAAAAAAAGAGGGCAAGTTAAAAGACCAAGAAGAATCAGAAGAAATCAATGCCTGTAGTATTGTGGTGCCCATTGAAGTAGATGGTATAGAAGAAGAGTGGTTGCTGAATTTTAAGAATGAAACCCACAACCATCCTACAGAAATAGAGCCCTTTGGTGGTGCGGCGACCTGTTTGGGTGGTGCGATTCGTGACCCATTGTCAGGGCGTACTTATGTATATCAGGCCATGCGTGTGACCGGTGCAGCTGACCCTACATGTTCTGTTGATAAAACTATGGTAGGGAAATTACCCCAGAAGAAAATTGTTCGTGAGGCAGCATATGGTTATAGTTCTTATGGCAATCAAATCGGTTTGAGCACAGGTGTGGTCAAGGAGATTTATCATCCGGATTATGTGGCAAAACGTATGGAAATCGGAGCGGTATTGGGCGCGGCACCTAGAAGAGCAGTGGTGCGGGAAACAGCTTCGCCATATGATATTGTTATTTTGCTGGGTGGGCGAACCGGTAGAGATGGTTGTGGTGGTGCTACAGGTTCTTCGAAAGTGCATACAACAGAGTCCATTGCGAAATGTGGAGCAGAAGTACAAAAAGGAAATCCCCCTACCGAGCGAAAATTACAACGTTTGTTTCGAAGAGAAGAAGTAAGTAAATTAATCAAAAAATGTAATGATTTCGGTGCCGGTGGTGTTTCTGTGGCCATTGGAGAGCTGGCTGATGGTTTGCGGATTGATTTGGATAAAGTGCCAAAAAAGTATGCAGGCTTAGATGGGACGGAGATTGCGATTTCCGAATCTCAGGAGCGTATGGCAGTTGTGATTAATCCAAAGCATGTAGATACCTTTTTGGCCTATGCGGCAGAAGAGAATTTAGAAGCCGTACAGGTGGCGGTGGTGACTGTTGCGCCACGTTTGGTATTGTTATGGAGAGATAAGGAAATCGTCAATCTTTCTCGTGCATTCTTAGATACCAATGGTGCGCATCAAGAGACAGATGTTATGGTTGAGATGCCGGAACGGGCAGAGAGTTTATTCATAAAAGCGGAACATATTGATGTAAAAGAAAAGTGGCTTGCTACCCTTGCAGATTTGAATGTTTGCTCACAAAAAGGTTTGGTGGAATTATTTGATGGATCCATTGGGGCAGGTTCTGTTTTGATGCCCCATGGTGGGAAATTCCAGGATACGGAAACACAAGCGATGGTAGCAAAAATGCCTGTGTTAAAGGGGAAAACCGATGCGGTTTCTATGATGAGTTTTGGATTTGATCCGTATTTATCGGCGTGGAGTCCGTTTCACGGTGCAGTTTATGCGGTGATAGAATCTGTGGCTAAGATTGTGGCGACTGGTGGGGATGATCGGACCATTCGTTTTACATTTCAGGAGTATTTCCGTAGAATGTCTAAAGATCCAAAGCGTTGGAGTCAGCCTTTTTTAGCATTGCTGGGTGCTTATCAGGTTCAGATGGGCCTTGGTTTGCCATCAATTGGTGGAAAAGATAGCATGTCAGGTACTTTTCAAGACATTGATGTACCACCTACATTGGTTTCCTTTGCTGTAAATATGGCAAAGAGCAAAGATATCATTTCCCCTGAATTAAAACAAGCAGGTAATAAGTTGCTTTGGTTGCGAATAGAAAAAGATAAATATGATTTGCCAAATTATAAAAAATTGATGGAGCAATATGGTAAATTTCACCGGGATGTTTTGGCGAAACGTATCGTATCGGCTTATGCCCTAGACAGACATGGTGTTTTAACCGGATTGAGTAAAATGGCCTTTGGCAATAGATTTGGTTTGCAAATAGCGCATACGATAGAGAAGCGTGATTTGTTTGTACCTGCCTTTGGTGACATTGTGGCAGAAGTGCCCGCAGATCAAATGGCGGAATTGCAGATAAGTTATACGATGCTTGGAGAAGTGAAAGCGGAGCAGGTGTTTCTTTATGAAGATGTGTGTATCCCTTTGGAGCGAGCAAGAGAGGTTTGGGCGAGTCCTTTGGAACAAGTATTTCCGACCACCCTTAAAAAAGAGGATAATGTGATATTGAGTATACCGGACTATAAGCCTTCCGACATTTATATTTGTAAAAATAAAGTGGCAAAACCAACGGTGTTTATCCCCGTGTTTCCGGGGACTAATTGTGAATATGATAGTGCAAGAGCCTTTGAAGAGGCCGGTGCCAATGTGGAAATCAAGGTGTTTCGAAATTTGCACAGTGCCGATATTCATGAATCAATCAAGGCATATGTCTTGGCAATTGAAAAAAGCCAAATTATGATGTTTCCAGGTGGTTTTAGCGCAGGGGATGAGCCGGATGGTTCCGCTAAATTTTTTGCAACGGCTTTTCAAAATGAATATCTAAAAGAAGCGGTGGAAAAACTATTAAACCGGCGGGATGGTTTGATTTTGGGCATTTGCAATGGATTTCAAGCTTTGATGAAATTGGGATTGTTGCCTTATGGTGAGATTGTTAGACAGACAGAACATGCACCAACGTTGACCTACAATACCATGGGTCGTCATATTTCTAAGATGGTTTATACCAAGGTAGTGTCTCATAAAAGCCCTTGGTTGCAAGGTGCGGATTTGGGTGGTGTTTATGTCAATCCGGTTTCCCATGGGGAAGGTCGTTTTGTAGCACCCAAGGAATGGTTGGATAAACTGTTTGGTAGAGGGCAAGTTGCGACCCAATATTGTGATTTAGATGGTATTGTAAGATTGGGTGAGGATTGGAATGTAAATGGTTCTTATGGGGCGATTGAGGGGATTACAAGTCCGGATGGACGTGTTTTTGGGAAGATGGCACATTCTGAGCGAAAAGGTGAGACATTGGCAATTAATATTCATGGTGCACAGGATTTGAAGATATTTGAATCAGGCGTGGCGTATTTTCGTTAAGAACAAAAGGGGTCGTTACATCGTAGATGGATTCACATCTATTTTGCAATTTCCCCTTTGTTTTATCATCGCATAATCTTTTTTAAATATTCGTTGAGCAAAGGTATGGCTGCGCCGTGGCAGAGAGGGTATGCTGCGCCGCAGCTTATTTTTATGTATCTTTCATGACTGGGGAATGCAGAGCGTTTATTGATCATATTTTTGATTTTTTCTGTATCTTCTTCAATCAAATATTTAGATAAAGTCCCACCTAAGATGACATCGCTGGAAATAAACATATGCAGATTGTCAATGATCATGGCTAAGTGCCGGAGGTATTTTTCCCAGCGTTTTTTGTAGGATTCTTTTCCGGCACGCAGTTCTTGAAAGAATAAGTCAATATCTTCGTCTTGTTTTAATAAGGCCGATAAAGAACAATAGGTATTGACGCAGCCCTTTTTTCCGCAATAGCAAGATAAACCATCCGGAATCATGGTCATATGTTCAAATACACCACTTTTTAGTTCGCCCCCTCGGATGAAGTCACCATCAATGATGACGGCTCCGCTTAAATTGTCGCGCACATTAAAAAAGATAGCATTGTGAACAGTAGGATCTTTCCATAATTCAATGTTTGCCAAAGATTCAGCATCGTGATTAAAAATGCAACGATAGGGAATCCGTTCCGTAAATGCAGTGATTTCCAAACCGGTGCAACCTAAAATCTTTCCATATACCACAGATTTTCCATCTGATGAAATCAATGCCTGTAAGGCGATGCCAACACCAAGAATCGTTTCAGGAGCAAGTTCCAAGCCATGGATGAAACGATTGACAGAGTCAGAAACCGTATCATAGTATGTGTCGGTATGAGAAAAAGTTTTGTTTTTTTTCTCATATTTTAACATATCTCCATATAAATCAATTGCAATCAGCTCATAACGATCGGCCAAAAGTTCCAGGCCAATGGCGACTTTTTTGCTGCTGTTAAATAGATACATATTGGCTTTGCGACCACCGGTAGATTCGGCATGTCCTTGTTTTAGGACATGTCCCTCTTTGGTTAAATCATTTAATAATTGGGTTACAGTCGGTCGACTCAATTCCAAATTTTGGCTTACAAGGGGTTGGGTGCAACGCCGTAGGTTATAAATGCATTTTAATACATTTCTTCTATTTTCTTCTTTGATAATGGTGGAAGCAACACCCCCATTACTTGATAACATATTCATTCGGCTCTTTCCCCTTTTTGTTTAAAAATCTATAGAAGTTCTAAAATACCATCTGCCATGGCATTTAGAATAAGACAGCAGGATACGGAACCAGCATCTAAAACACCTCTGGAACGTTCTCCTAAACGGGCGGAGCGTCCAAATTTTGCGACCAAATCTTTAGTGGAATCTCTGCCGAGTTCAGCAGCGGTTTTCATGTTCGTTAGAGCATCAGCAAAATTTAAGTTTTTATCAATGGAATCCTTTAAGGCATCAACAGCAGGACTGAGTGTATCAATCAGGGTTTTATCGCCAACTTTAGCTTCTACAATTTCCTGTAGTCCGTTTAATCCGGCTGTTAGCATATGATGAAAATTAGTTAGGGAGATATCCTGTAAGTTTTCGCCGGCTTCTGCGGTATCCATTAATACTGTACCATAGATTGGTCCCATAGAGCCACCAATTTCTGAAAAAAGAATGGTTCCCAATTCCTCCATACCTTTTGTAAAAGAGAACGCTTGATTCGCAAAGCGTTCTTTAAAAAGCGTGAAACCTTTGTTCATATTCATGCCATGGTCGCCATCACCGATTAATCCATCTATTTCACCTAAATAGGCTTTGTTTTCTTGGATGGCAGTTACCATTTTAAGTAATATATTTTTTCCGTCTTTATTTTGAAACGTATTCATCAATGCGTTATCTCCTTTGTATTTAAAATTGTTTCATCCCTACTGTATTAACAGGGAGGTCAATGAGTTCTTTTAATTCATCATCCAACAACATCATAGAAAAAGTCGCACCCATCATTTCTAAAGAAGTGAAGTAATCACCGACATAAGAGCGATAAACACGGATGCCTTTGTGCGCCAATAATTTGTCGATTTCATCATACAATACATAAAGTTCTATGATAGGTGTGGCACCTAGACCGGAAACCAAAACAACAACCTCATCATCGGCTTTAAAAGGTTTGTCAGGTACAACCGATTCTACCATTTTAGCGGCCATTTCTTTGGCAGAAACCAAACCGGAAACTTCAATGCCCGGTTCGCCGTGATGGCCAATGCCGATTTCCATGGTTCCGTTTTTGATTTCAAAGTTTGGTTTGCCAACAGCCGGTAGTGTACAAGGGCTGAGACCAATGCCGATGGAGCGTGTGTAATCTATGGCTTTTTGAGCAGCTGCGATTACTTCGTCTAAGTCACCACCTAATGCAGCTTTGGCTCCGCCAATTTTCCACATTAGGATTTCGCCGGCAACACCACGGCGTTTTTCTGGTTCTTCCTTTGGTGCAGAGGCAACATCATCATTTGCGACCACCGTTTTTACAACAATACCTTCTTTTTTTGCCATTTTGGAAGCCATTTTCACATTCATATTGTCGCCGGAATAATTTCCATACAAGCAAGCGACACCCTTTCCTTGATCGGCTTCTTTGTAAGCACCTAAGAAAGCGGCGGCTGTTGGTGATGAAAAAATCTCGCCAACGGCAACGGCATCTACCATGTTTTTGCCGACATAACCAAGGAAAGCAGGTTCATGGCCGGAACCACCACCGGTTACAATACCAACTTTATTTGTTTTTATATGGGTAGATTTTACCACTCTGGGAATGTCACTTTTGACAATAATATCCTTGTGGGTTTTCGCAAAGCCCTCTAACATTTCATCTACGATATGGTCAGGGTTGTTGAGTATTCGTTGCATATGATTTTCCTCCTAATAAATTTTAAAGTTTCGTGAATGAATCCATTTATGGTGTCAAGATTACTTTTAGGGCTCCGTCTTCACCGGTTTTAGCGATTTCAAAAGCTCTTTCCCACTCTGCAAAAGTAAATTTGTGGGTTACAACGTCGGTTGTTGGTAACTTTTGATTGCCAATCCATTCAATAACATCATTATAGCAGAATGGGCTTAAATGAGCACCCAACAAATCCAATTCTTTTCGATCTGAAATAATAGACCAGTCACATATAACATCTTCAGCGAATACAGAAAATTCAACAAAACGCCCCATTTTGCGAATGGCTGCTAGGCCTTGGTTTACACTAGAGGGATGCCCGGAAGCTTCAATATAGATATCACAACCATAACCGCCGGTCATTTCCTTGATGCGGGCAACAACGTCTTCTTTGGCCGGATTCATCACAATATCAGCACCGAATGCTTTGGCTTTTGCCAAACGCTCATCATTGATATCAAGTACAATTAGGTTTTTGGGATTAGCTTGACGTAATGCGCCGACCATACCGAGTCCCAATGTTCCGGAGCCGGACAAAACAACGACATCTGAAGTGGTGACTTGTGCTCTTCTGACACAATGCCAGGAACAAGCATAAGGTTCAATGAGAACAGCCTGCTCAATGGGCATATCAGCCGGTACAAGATAAGGGAGCGCTTCTTTGGTTAAGCGAACGTATTCAGCCATTCCACCATTTACATTGTGCTGGAAACCAAATAAATCATGTTTTTCACACATCCAGTGACGTCCTGTTGTACAAAAGAGACATACTTCGCAAGGGACGATTTGTTCCGGACAGATACGATCGCCAATCTTCCAATTGCCTTTTACATTGGGACCCATTTCTACAACGGTACCTACAAATTCATGTCCGGGTACCATAGGCGCTTTGATATAGGCGGGTTGTGTGCTGCTGCCCCAGAAGCTTTCAGCACCGGCAAAAGCCTTGGTATCACCGGCACATACACCACAGGCTTCTACTTTCAATATCATTTCTCCTTCGCCGGCACGAGGGGTTTCGATTTCTTCAAAACGATAGTCTCCGGGTGCATAAGCTACAATTGCCTTCATTTTTTTTGGTAGATTATTCATAGTCTTGTTTTCCTTTCTTTTTTTGACTTGCGTAAATTTAGTTTACATAAGTATATTTTTTCTTGTGAAATAAGTCAATTGTTAATAGTGAATAAAAACGATGTCACGAATTTGGTCTACTTGTATAAGTGCCTATATTTTAATGATATTGTAAAGATAAAAAATAAGAAATCAAAGAAAGTTTATAAAAATTAGTTATGCTATGTTAATTACGTAACAAAGATGAAGTTAAAAATTATGCATATCCAATAAAATTATAACAATAAAATTGAGAAAATTATAGTAATATTTGATAAAAATAGAATAAAGTCATAGTGAATATATAAATAGTTCACAAAAAACAGAAGATTAAATTGGTGATTATTGGTATTGATTTTAGATGCATGATTGATTAGACTTATGTAAAACAACTTATCGAAACTTATGAAGATTGTGTGGAGGTTATAAGGTATGCAAAATGAAAACATTTTAGAAATGCGTAAGATAGATAAGGCATTTCCGGGTGTAAAAGCATTAGATCAGGTTGATTTTGCAGTAAAGCGCGGAGAGGTACATTGCTTAATCGGCGCAAACGGGGCAGGTAAGTCAACTTTGATGAAAATTTTATCTGCGGCGTACACAGAAGATACGGGTGAAATTTTCTTTGATGGTAAAATTTTGAAATCCAATAAAACCACCCAAAGAAGAAAAGACGGAATTGCCATGGTATATCAAGAGCTTTCGTTATTTACAGAGTTGACCGTAGCAGAGAATGTCTATATGAATACATATCCTCGTACTAGGATGGGGAATGTAGATTGGAAACGATTGTATCAAAATACCCAAGACTTGTTAGATGGTTTAAATATCAAAATAGACGCCAAATCAAAAGTATCTGAACTGAATATAGGGCAAAGACAACTGACGGAGATTATGAAAGCCCTTGCATGTAATGCAAAACTGATTGTTATGGATGAGCCCTCTTCGACTCTTTCTAAGTCAGAATTCGAAATTCTGGTTCGGGTGATTCGGGATATGAAAGAAAAAGGGGTCACGGTTATTTATATATCTCATCATTTGGAAGAGCTTTTTATTGTAGGTGATTGTATTACGGTATTACGGGATGGTAAGTTTGTAACCTGTAAAGGAACGGATGAGATTGACGAGGACCAATTGGTGGAGTATATGACAGGTATTGAGATTTCTCAGATTCAAAAAGAGGAAGCAGAGGTACATGAAGTTTCCACCGATCCGGTATTGGAGCTGAAAAATATGAGCAATTATCGGGTTTCCAATATCAATTTAACTCTTCATAAAGGTGAAGTTTTGGGACTTTATGGCTTGGTAGGAGCCGGACGGACAGAAGTATTACAATCTATCTTTGGTTTGGCGCAGATTACCGGCGGAGAAATGCGGATTTACAATAAAAAAGTAAACTTCAAAAGCCCGGAAGAGGCCATTCGCAATAAAATTGGTTTGGCACCGGAAAACAGAAAAATGCAAGGTTTGGTTTTGATGTTGCCGGTTTGGGAAAATATGTCCATGGTTTCTTTGCGGAAGTTTCGACAAAAAGGTAGGATTAATTATAAAAAGATTGATATGGAATGTATGGATTATAAAGAACGGTTAAAGGTGAAAACACCATCTGTAAAAACAATCACCAATAATCTATCCGGTGGCAATCAGCAAAAGGTTATTTTGTCCAAGTGGTTGATGCAGGATTGTGATATTTTACTGTTGGATGAACCAACCCAAGGGATTGACGTTATGGCAAAAGAGGAGATTTATGAGCTGATTCGGGAAATGGTGGAGCAAGGAAAAAGTGTTTTGATTGTATCTTCTGAATTAACGGAATTGCTTCGGATTTGTGACAACATTCATGTTATGTATGATGGAGCACAGATTATGTCATCCAATAAAGTGAATTTTAGTCAGGAACAAATACTATATGCATCAGTTGCAGGGAGGGTAGCCCAATGAAACCAAGCATGAATATGATTTTAAAAAAATATAATTTGTTGATTTTGCTGTTGGTTTTTATTGTGATTGCTTCTATTTTGTCTCCTAATTTTTTGACGGTGAGCAATTTCTTTAATCTGTTGCAGCAGGCATCTATCCCGGGTATTGTAGCCTTGGGTATGACCTTGGTGATTATCATCGGTGGTATTGATTTGTCGGTTGGTTCTGTATTGGCATTTTCCGGCATGGTCGCTTCTATGATTGTATTGCATTTTGATGGTAGTTATGGCGGCATTATCATTGGCATAATTGCGGCTTTATTGGTGAGTTTCGTTATGGGTCTGATGACGGGTATCCTTACATCTTACTTTAAATTGCCGGACTTTATTGCATCTTTGGCAATGATGGAGATTGCCCGTGGAGCGGCCCTTTTGACTACAAATGGAAATCCTGTTTTTGGTCTTGGTGAGCGTTTCAATTTTATTGGTGGTGGTTTCATTGGCGGACGCTTGGCGGTGAGTGCAATTTTTTGGATTCTTTTGACAGTTTTGGTTGCTTTAATTTTAAAATATACCGTGTTTGGTCGTTCTCTTTATGCCATTGGCGGCAACAAAGAAGCGGCAACACTTTCTGGTATTAAAACTAGGATAAACTATGTAGCTACTTATATTATTACAGCGTTATTGGCAGGTTTTGCAGGGATTTTAACAGCATCTTGGATGTCCACGGGACAACCAACAGCCGGAACGGGTGCAGAGCTGGATGCCATTGCTGCCAGCGTTATTGGCGGAGCCAGTTTAAGTGGTGGAATTGGTAGTGCATTTGGCACCTTTGGTGGCGTATTGTTATTACAGATTTTGACCAATATCATGAATTTGGTGGGTTTGCCTTCTTTTTACCAAAGAATTGCCAAGGGATTGATTATTATATTTGCGTTGTTATTGAATAAATATGTTTCCAAAAGTAAGGCAAAGTAGGATGAAGTATATAATACGGATTGGCCGTATTGATATAACAAACAAGAAAAGGAGAAAATTATGAAAAAGAAATGTTTGGCACTATTGGCAACTGCTGTTATGGCATTGACATTGGCAGCATGTGGTGGAAATGGCAATGAACCTGCAACTGACGCGGAGGTAAATGGCGGTGCAATGACAGAAGCAGGCGGTGATACGTTTACAATCGGTTTTTCAAATCGTTCTGCGGATACCCCTTTTTTTGCGAACATGACTTTTATTATTGAAGATTATGCCGCCGAAAAAGGGATTGAGGTAGTTGCAATCAACGCAAATAATGATGTTGAAAAACAAAACAGGGATATTCAAGATTTGTTGCAAAGAGGCATAGATGTTTTGATTATTAACCCTGTGAATGAGGAGGGTCCGTCTGCCGGCATTCGAGCAGCCAATGATGCCGGTGTACCGATTATTACAATTGATATGAATGTGGCTTCCGGTGCAGATGTTTGGGTAGGCCGTGACAACTATAATATGGGCTATTTGGTCGGAAATCGTTTGATTGAGTTGCTTGGTGGAATAGATGCGACAGGTACAGTATTAGAAATCCAAGGTGCAGCCGGTTCTACAACAATGATGGCAAGGCGGGATGGATTCAATGCTGCGATGGAAAGTGTACCGGGTCTTACCATTGTACAATCAGCATTTAGTGATTTTGACCGTTCAAGAGCGATTCCTGCAACACAGGATTTGATTCAGGCGCATGGTGTGGATGTCGTTGCAATTTTTGCCCATAATGATGATATGGCATTGGGTGCGGCTCAAGTAGTAAGAGAGCAAAATATCGAGAATGTTTTAGTGACAGGAATCGATGGATTGATGGAAGCTGTATTGGCGATTCAAATAGGTGATTATCAGGTGACCGCATCCAATGACCCTGTATTGTTGAGCCATATGGCAGTGGATGCAGCCATTGCTTTGATGAATGGAGAAGACGTTCCGGATTTTATTGATGCCGGAACCGTGATTATTGATCTTTATAATGTAGATGATTATGCAGATCCGGATTTAGATTTTGCAACAATGGTTGGGAACTAGAAATGGAAGTGATTAGAGATAAAGTTGTGACCACTCGCTTGGCGAGTGGTCACACTGCATATGTATTGTTATTTAAGTGAAAATAAAACCAAACATGACGACTGCTACAATGACTAGCGTAGCACCTACAAGAATCTCAAAAGGCATAATTTTGAGCCGCTCATTTAGATCTAGTTTGTAAGCTTCTTTGCTGGAAAGAAAGATATTTCCATGGGGCATAACATCAATAAATAGCGTACCTGCGTGCATGGTTACAGCGGCAGTTAATGGAGCAATACCATAAATAAGAATTGATTCTGCGAAAGAGCTGGTTGCCAAAATTGCGCCTGTAGATGTAGAAGCGGCCGCTGCTGCCATCAAAGAGCCGGATAGTGGTGCGAGATAAAGTCCTGAGATACCGGCATTATCTAAAAGGTTTTGAATTTGGAATGGTAAATTGGAGTTAATGATGATGCCACCCAGTGCGCCGGCTCCAATCAAAATCATAACGATAGGAATCATACGGGTTACACCGGCATTGGCATATTGTAGGATGTGTTTTCCTTTTCCCATAACCAATGCTCCAACAACGGCAGCAATCGGAAGGATAAAAAACACGTCCAGTTCAAAATCTTGTAAAAAGCCAATTCCAATTAAATTTGCAAAAGGACCAATCATTAATAAAACAATGGCTACAATGGGAGCGGTGATGGATTTTAAAAAGGAAGGTAGTTGCTTGTTTTCTTTCGAGGATTCTGAGATATCTTCGGCTTGTACCATAGTGCCTTTGCGTTTGATGAGACCGGCTAAAAGAATGGATACGATGACACCAAAAATCATGGGGACAATGCCACCAATCATCACTTCATTGGTCGGTAATCCAAAGGCTTCGGCAATGGCTACGGTATTGGGGTTGGGCGAAGCAATATTTCCGGCTTTGGTACCACCACTTACTGCCATAAGCACAGCACCTTTGGAGATATTTGCCTGTTTGGCAACCGATAATGCGATGGGTGCCAACATAACAATACTAACGGTTATAAAAATACCGGATACAGTGATAATCATCCCTGCAAGAGCCAATGCCATGAGAGCGTGCTTTTCTCCAAGGCGCTTTACAATGGTTCGGGATATGGTTTCCGCAGCCCCGGATTCAATGAGTACACCCGCTAAAACACCACCGGCGATGACTCGTACATTTACACTCATAACGCTGCCGGATCCGGAAATAATGTACTGTAGTGCTTGTGCCAAATTAATACCACCAATTAAAGCACCGACAACGGCACCTAGAAATAATGAAATAACGGGGCTGAGTTTTCGTGATATTAGGATGATGCTAAGTGCTAAACCGATAAGAACGCCTACATAATGAACTGTCATTTTGATTTCTCCTATTTGTGTTATTTAGATCTGTTTTATCGTGAATAATTAACAAATGTTTTACAGTTTCGTTATTTTCTTAATGCTATAATACCAAAAAAAGATAGAAATGTCAAAATATTTTTTAGTAATACAAAATAATATTTAGCACATTTTTTTAATTGTTAATATTGATAAGAAATAGTATCATGCAGTTTCATTTAAATTATGATATAATCGTTATCACAACTGTAAATTTTTTGCAAAGGAGGCTTTTATGGGTTTATTTGATTTTGCATATTGTGGTAACTATAATTCGAAATTAGTTGGGTTATCTATTTTATCCCCAGAAAAATGGAGTTTTAATGAGGCCAATGATAATAGGATTTTAAAAAAATATTTAGAGCATACATATCGAAGATTAGAAGAGGAAAATAAAATCTATACTGATGAAGAAAAAGCTGTGTTTAATACTGGGCTATTTGATATATATTTCCAACCTATATACGCATACTTTGTTAAAAATAGGGTTGAAGATCAACAAAAATGGTATCTTGAAAATTTTATTAATGAATATCAATTGAGTTCTTTTGGGATAAATCCATTGCCTGAGAGAGCAAATTATTTTAATGATAATTCAGATTTAATATTTGATACAAGACTTGATATTATTCCGCAATACGATCATATTTTTGGTGATTTGGAAAATATAGAACGTATGCCTGCAATTGTTCGTACTAGTAGCATGAGAGTGCAGCTTTTCGATGGAGCTATAAAGATTGCGACACGAATGTTAGAGGCGAACTATAAAGTTGCTGTTCCCCAGTATTATAATAGGAGAATACAGCTATTGGTTCCTCTTTGTCTGCAAAACGCAGGAATTCCAGATCTAGCACTTGCATGTGTTAAAAATGAGGATGAGACAAAATATTTGGGTAGAACATGTCTTACTTTGGAGATGGCTTATAATAATGCAAGATTAATAGCTAAACCAGAAAGTAACTGGTTGCGCCCATAGGGGCTATTCGCCTTAGAATTTGGAGCGTAAAAAGGAATGTTGACAAAAATAATATTGTTTGGTATATTTTTATTAGATGAGTATGACCCCATCTACTATTATATTTTACCCATGGACTATGAACGGCATGGGAGTACTATTTTAAAATTATTATCTTGCGAGAGCATTGCGATTATGGCTTTGCTCTCGTTTATATTATTTTAAGGTACAAAGTGGGCTTGCCTACTTTGTACCTTATTAAAAATTAGAAAGGGAAATCGGGAAATAAAATTGTTTAAAAAATGAAAAAATCGGATTTATCCGATTTTCTCAAACCAACAAAATTAAGGCTTTATGCGCGCAATTAGTATAGCGATTTTGCGACTCGAAACGGAAACAATTTCTCCGTTTATCATTTCGATTGTTCGTGAAGCTTTGTGAACCTGCTTAATATTTTCTGTGTTTACAACAACGGATTTGTGACATTGAAAAAAAGAAGGGTTCACCTTGGCAATTTGTTTGATAAAACCGCGAAAAGCGATTTGGCTTTCTTTCATATGCAGGATGATGCGATGGCGTGTGGATAAATCTGTTTCAAAAAAAAGTATTTCAGAATAAGGAATGTTCCATACTTGACCTGCAGATTCAAAAGAATAACATTCATCTAAAGTGGTCATTTGGTTTATGTAGCGTGTATGAGCTACCTCTAGGCATTCGCCGACTCTTGTTTTGAGTTCTTTATTTCCCTTGATGATATAGTCCATGGCTTCTATTTTGTATTTAAAAACCAAATGAGAAAGTTCGTCATGGGTGGTGATAAAGACGATTTTTGCATGGCTATCTTGTTCTTTGATGCGAGTGGCGAGATCAATACCATTTATTTCATGTTGCAAATCAACATCTAAAAAATAGAATCCATTTGTATCTGGATATCTTTTTAAATGGTCTAAAACATCTGTGGGACAGCCAGTGGATAAGACCAAAGACATATCTAGGTGATGTTTTTTCAAATAATGTGTAATTGTGGCTTGAATTTGTTCTCGCTGTCTTGGATCATCTTCACATATCAATATATCTAACATTATAGTTCCCCTATATACAATTTTTGAATAAAATATCCTTTGGACAAGCTAGTCTGTAACGTTAAGTTTGGCTGTGAATGGACAAGGTCTGCTAAATTAGTGAGGCCTAAGCCACGTCCCTCTCCTTTGGAAGAAAAACCTAGTTGATTGAGTTCATGAAGGGGTGGAATATGGTCTCGGCATGTATTTCTCACGACAAAAGTGACGGATACATTTTGTTTGAAACAGGCGACTTGCAGTTTCCCTTTACCTAACGCATCTAATTCTTCAATGGCATTGTCTAATATAATGCCCAATATGCGTACCAAAATAATGGAGTTTGTAAAAATAGAATCAATGTCTTCGTTGGCTTCAAAATTGGTATCAATGCCCATTGTTTGTGCTTGTATTAATTTTGCGGCTAGAATGCTTTTTATTTCTTTCACATGTATTTTACTCAAATGGTTTAAAGAAAAACTTTGTTGTGTCAGGGTTTGTGAGCTGGTTTTTATTTTATTGTAATAATATTCTTGGAGTCCACTGTAGTCGTCGCTATCAAAAAAGCTTTCGATGGAAAGTAGGATGTTTTGATAATCGTGTTTGAACTTTCGGATGGTGGTTTGCTGTTGTTCGATTTCGTTGACATAAAATAATAAATTTTTTAGTTCAGACTCTTTTTCTTGTGTATTGTATTTTGCTTTCAAATATTTTATATAAAGAAAAAAGACGGTGAGCGAAACAATTGTGTAGCCCATAAGGAGGGCGCGTGACCATGTATTGATGTAGCCGTCCTCTAGCATAAAGGACAGGGTGGACATAATTTGAAAGCTAAGCCAGGTTATGATAGAGCCAATCATAAGAACCGTTTGTAAATGCTGATCTGTCTGGAGCAGTTTTCGTAAGTTTCCAAAGCCTTTGACGAATAATAACGCAAACAAGGCAGAAAGCACAAGGGTTTGGAAAGCATGGAGAAAATCAAGTAAAGGCTGCAAGGGGTTAAAATATGTCGCAGGAATGTTTAGCAATAAGCGAAGTAAAAGCCCTAAAAAATAGGAAGTAAATACAAATAAGTCTGTAAAAATGGTTAAAATAATTGCTTTTTTTACAGGATAGCCTTTTAGTTTATAAATGTAGAAGAATAAAAATAAAATGATGAGTACCCTATGCAATATATAAGAGAGGTTATCATAAGAAAAGTCCACGGTGGGTATTGGTATTGTGGAAAAAATACCAAAAAAAGCAGGCACAGTACGAAGGGTAGTGATAAATAGGGTAACGAACATGATGTAGAGGCTTTCTTTTAAGCGTGGCTTATAAGTTCGCATTAATATGTTTGCAACAATGAAAAGAGGCAATGCAAATTGAATCCAATAATAGATGTAAAATGTAAGGGGATAGCTTAAAGCTTGGTTCATGATTGCGCTCCTTTCTACGGGGTATTTTCTATATTGTTTTGCAGATTTGCGGGATCATTATTTGCACTCAAACGTCCAAAATCGGGAGTCATAGCTCCAAATTCTGTTTGGAAATCTGCGTCTGTTGCCGAAACAACTGTATTAAAATTTGTGCCCGTTACATTAAAATCAAAATTTGTCCAAGCATAAATAGGTTCCCCCTCAAAGGTATCCGGATCCATTGCCCAAATCGCTAAGTCTGTATTATTCCCTTCAAATAACGAAGGGTTGCCTGCTGTATGTATAGATGAAAATACGCGTCCGCCACCATTGTTACGGAAATCAAAATACAGAGGCTCATCAATACTAAAATGAAGCCTTGCACCTCGAAAAATCGATTGCCCCACCGGCCTAGAACCTGTTGCAGTAAAAACGGTTTCTGGGTTTGCTTCTACACGAACAATACCTGCCGTATCATGTCCACCCAAAGCGATGCTAGAGTAAGAAAAAATATCTACTTGACTATAACGATCTTCCAATACAAAAGTATCTGTGCCACCAGCATGTTCTGCGCGAGATGTAAAAAATATGCCACCTCCCATTGGGCCCATGGCATTGCCCCATTGATTCACTGCTGTATTGTCATTGCCGTTTGCTATATAATTACGAACGCTCAAACTTCCGCCATTTCGAACATACACACCATTAGATTCACCACTAAAACGAAGAGCTTGCCCCCGATTTTTTTCTCTGGATGCTGTGATATACACAGAGCCTCCGTCTATTTCAAAGGTTGCTCGTCGAGCTGCTAGAAAACGTAGCGTTGACTGCCCGCTACCTGCGACTCCACCTGCCCAACCGGGAACACCCAAACCATGGCCATGAGAAATAACACGCACCAATCCATTTTCCCTGACTGTAAAATCAAAATTGTCACCACGCAGCTGCATGGCCGTATCTCGTGCGCCGTATACACGCAGCGCGGCACCATTGTCTATCAAAATACTAGAATTGTCTCCTGCTATATGCATACCGCCACTGGCTTGATCGATTGCCGCTCCATGGGCAAATATATTTAGTTCTGTACCGACCCCTGACAAATGAATCGAATATGTTTGGCTTAAATCCATATATTCCCGTATTTTGTTCATCACCAAATCAATACGGGGTGATAGCAAAAGGGCAAATCCTCGACTGTGATTGTTGGTTAAATTCATAACCGATCCAGTTTCCATCACCAATGTATGAGAGGAACGAGATACAAAGGCATTGTTCTGTGCTTCAATATCAACTTGTGCTCCTGAATGTAAGGTTGTACTATAAATCAATCCATTGATTCCATCAGATGAAATCCCATCTATAACAGAAGTCTTACCAGTAGCAACAGTTACAGTCCGTGTTCCTACATTTCGTATATTTAAAATGGCCCTTTCGCCAATGTCAATGATTCCGTTTTCAGTAATCAAAATAGCTGCTCCGGAGCCGCCACCGGATGTGGTATATAAACTAGAGTCCTTTTCCATTTTGAAATTTTTAGTCCATATGTGATGGCGCTTGTCTGTTGCGCCATTACCATGCATACCTAAGCGATTTCCCCTACCTCTAATTACAACTGTTCCAGCTTGTGCATCTATCAACCCGCCCCGATTTGTTTCTCCATTGCACCATGTATGCGTGGTACTTCCATCACGCCAAGTCATAGGACGATCCCAGCCATAGGTCATTCTGGTATGGCGCTGGGCTTCGATGTTCTCTATAACATATCCTGTTCCTGTTTGTACATTACCATCTAATACAACGGTCCAATTGGCATTGGTAGGATCAGCTGCAAATGCGTAAGCCAAAGTGGTAGATGTTCGTATAAAGCGAATGTTATTTAAAATCAAGGTTTCGGGTCCGGAAATGTCGCCTAAGGTAGCGATGCTATTTCCATTGATGATTGTAATGGTGTGTCCATTCCCATTAATGCGAAGGCTACGATTTAAACTGGGAACGGAGAAGGATCCTGCTGTAAAAGCAACAGAAAAATCATTTTTGATGTGAATGAGGGAATACTGATTTGGGCTTTCAATTGCCGCCCGAAGTTGTGCAGCGCTACTTGCAGTAGTTTCTGTTTCTGCTGTGGTTTCAATTTCTAAATTCGAAACAGGCATAGCCAAACGACCGCTCACAATAAGCTGGCTTCCTCCTATCAGAACAAGGAGAATCAGCAGTAAGATTAATATTTTGTTTTGAATGGGGGGATGTTCCTGATTCATAAGATTTCCTTGTATATTTTCTGTTTTCACATATCCTTTTGTATTGAGCACTTTTCTAATTATAACATATATCATTGGTGGGAGGTAAGGGCTTTCTTTACGTTGCGTACTGTTTTTTTGACGTTTCGTACAATGCCCTTGTTTTTACGGATTTTTTCCTTATACTGATAAACTGTAAAAATATGTTATGAGTAAGAGAGTTAGAACGGAAAGGAAAGTGTTATGGGTAAAAGGAGAAAGAAAAGAAATTTACAGAAGATGGGTAGGGCGATTCCCAAAAGGGTATTTGGGTTGGTGTTAACATTTCTAATTATAATAGGAGGAATCCAAGTAGTTGCAAGTGGTAACCTTATGGCGAATGATTTAGAGCTGGAATTTGAAAATCAGGCAGAAAATAAAGTGGATGTTGAATCTGTTCTTACTTCCATTTCTCCCTTGACAGAATCGGCTCCAATTACCACAGCAGCAGCATTTCGAACAGCTTTGTTAGGAACTTATGGAACCATTAATTTGGGCGGCAATATTAGTGTTGCTTTTACAACAGGAGCCAATTCCGTGCCGGCTTTGAGTCGTAATATTCGCATTAATGGAAATGGTTATACCATTACGGTGACCAATGCAAATAATATTGCTAGTTTGGGTACGGTTTCAGGACCGACAACATTGATTTTAGAAAATGTTACAATTACACGAACGGGAGCAGCCTTGGGTTATGCTTTTACAGCGGGAACAGGAAATGCCAATTGGACCGTTGTGTTAGATGGTGATGTACAAACAGGAACAGGAATTGTAGTAGAGGGAACAACACAGCGTCAGACTAGAATGACCTATGGTTGGGATCGTCCTATGACTTGGCGTGGTGGAAGTACCACCAATACAGGAGCCAATGCAGAAACAAACCGGGGGGGGTTGGTGGATGCACAAGCTGGGACAGTTGTGGTCAGGGGGACAGGAAACCGTTTGGGTATGCACGGTGATGGTACAACCGACAATCGCCATCATATTTTTATTAGAGATTTTAGAATGGAACAGGATTCTAGTTTATATACTACATCGGGCGGTGGCTCTGGAGCCGCCATTCGGATTGCTGGAAGTGGAACTATTGATATTGGTGAGCGAGCCATTTTAAATATACGAAATGTAGGAACACGAGCTGGGACACCAGCTGGTGGTACTGGGAATGTAGCAGCGTGGGCGACGGAAATTAGTGGCGTCCGCTCTGATGGAATCAATGGATTGATTGGTAATACAATTTTGCGCCCGGGGGCACAAGTTGACATCGAGGCTCACAAGAGTGCTTTTGTGTCTCGTTCCTCTCATACATTGGTGATGCAAACAGGTGCCGTTATGAATTTGACCAACAATCATCAACGTGGATTTGCATTATTGTTGTCACCTCGTGTTGACTTGAGAAGCAATAAGGTACGAGCAGATATGAATTTAACCCAAACATATTCTATCGCTTTGTCAGGGGTTGGTACAGAATTAAATATATTTGCCCATGGGGCGGCAATTGACCAAGGCAGTGGTGGTATGCATGTAGCAGGAGACAATTCTAGCATTTCGGTGAATGATGGTGCTGCACTGCGCGTATACGGTGCGCGAGATACGGCAATGCATCTTCTTGGTGATGATTTTAATTTTGTGGTCGGAGAAAATGGATTGATGCGTATTATTTCTCATGGTTATGGTTTGGGTGTTCCTGGTTGGGCAGGTGGAGCCGCAGGTGGCGGACAGTCAACGTTGCGTTTTCTGGCAGCTCGACGGGCAACATTTGATATTGATGGTGGAACTGTGTATATCACGGCATCCAGAGGAAAGAATCGAAGTCAAGGTCTTCGTTTTAGTGGTGAGGCAAACAATGTACGTATCCGAAATGGCGGAAATTTGAGCGTTCGTAATTATATAGCAAACGGCAATGACAATACGGCAGTGAATCAATGGGGCAATGCCATGGGTCCGATGGGAGGCGGCATATTCTTTACATCTCGCGCAGAACAGGCTGGTGGCACAGATACTTTTGTATTGGAAGATCGTTATAGTCAAGTAGATATTTTTTCTTACTCTAGTATCGCTTTGGGCGGACATGATACGACAGGTATTGTTCGTGTAGAAGCAGGCCCAGAAACCGTTTTTACTGCAACAGGTTCTAGGCCAGTGGGTCAATCGATTTTTAGAGGTGCAAGACTTCATTTTAGTATTGATGAGCCTTTGTATTTTGATTTCCGTAACAATGGTGGCGGACGCGTATTTTCATCCATACATACAGCAGGTAACCCTTCGTTATTTGAAGGAAATAATACAGACTTAGCGATTTGGGCAATGGATCCAGATACCTTTGAGGGGGAACCCATTTATGCTTGGACAAATTTTGATTTTAATGTAACAGGTACAAACTTTAATACAGTTGTTTCGGCAACAGACGCAGATTTCCAAACAGAGTTTGGAGCTATGACTCCCGATTTTGGGCGCTTGAGTGCAAATAATGCAACAGCTGTGATCAATTGGTTGCGTATTCCTACCAATGCAGATGGACGGGTCTATGGACATGTATCAGTGGGAGAAGGTCGCCCTGATGTTGTAGGCGGTGTCAATTTGTCTATGAGAGATGCTTGGCCTGGCGAAGTGTATGTAGAAGTGGAATTTGAAGATGTTGATGGCAATGTGGTTCATACGGGAGAGGGTGCGACAGATGAACGTGCCATGTTTGGCGTAGACCCAATACAAGAGGGATTGTTCCAAGTTGTCTTTGAACAGGATAATGCGCCTGCTTTATTGGGTGAGGGATATACGGCAGGAGTAATTGGCGCAAGACGTTGGTCTGGTGGTAGAACGTTGGCCAATGATGGGCGAGGACGTCCATCTAGGACAGAAGATATTTTAAGCAACATAGAACGCACCAGAGATGTAATGCCACCAGCACAGGTTACATTGGCACCGGCCCTTAGCACCATTGCACCAGGTACAGAAAACATCACGGGTACAGCGGAGCCTTTTTCAATCATTCGGGTATCGGTGAATAACGCTTGGGTTATGGATGTGCCAAACGTTGTGCGTACCGTACAAGCAGATGGTATTACAGGTGCTTTTACATTCTCATTAGCAGGTGTTACCTTGGCTCATGGACAAGAAGTGAGAGTTCATGCAAGTGATGAACGTGGTATGGGCGGCGTGAATCCGTATACCCAGCGTCCGGAAACACCCTTTGGAATTAATCATAATTTATATGACATTTTAAATAGTCCAATTACAGTGGCACCAAACAACGGTTTGCCCAGTACAGCAGGTGGGATTGCAGCAGGTTGGATCGGAGGGAGCACCACAAGACCATTGACTTTAAATGGACATTTTGTAAACGGAAATATTCAGGGAATCAATCCGATACCATTCCATGATGCAATCATTCCAGCAGCCGTCATGCGATTGGTCGAATATACAGGGACCTTAACCATATCTGGACCGAATGTAATTGATTTTGGAACAATGTATGTCGGAGCAGGCGCACGCTTTGGCAATCGTCTTCCACATACGGATATCGTTGTAACAGATACCAGATTAAACCGTGATGCGTGGAGAGTGGAAGCTATATTGATTAGTAGATGTGGCGAAAGTGAAGCATTTTGTGAATGTGATGAGCCGATTCATTTATACAATATGGCAATGAGTCACGAGTTGCCAAATGGACTTGTGCGCCGTCATGCAGATGGTGTGGGTGGATTTATGAGTAGTATACTAACCCCACAATCGGCTGTGGTATTTCATAGCCATACACCGGCGAATACACCAGGTACGCTTCTTCCACCAGAGAGCACAAATATTTCAGGACCTTGGAATAGTACCAACAATGGTTTGATGGTAGAAACCTTTGGTGAAATGGTAAGAGTTGGTAGTTATACAGCTGTGATTGAGTGGACTGTTATGCAAGGTTTGCCAGATTAAGGAAGCATAGTTTGCTGTTATGGAAATCCATAGGATTTTAAGTAAGACTAACCCCTAGTGCTATGGTTTCCTTAACATATAAAGTTACATATTTACCCAAGCGTGAATAACTGATATTCACACCGGGCTATTGCGAAATAGAATTTTGCAGTAGCCCCCTTTCCAATTTTTCCATATACTCAAATTAAAGACCCCCCTATAAATGCAGGGGGGTGATTGATATTACAGCACGGTACTCAAAAACTCTTGTGTCCGTAGTTCTTTCGGGTTTGCAAAAAAATCTTTCGGCTTACCTTCTTCGACCAATTGCCCGTCAGCCATCAAAATCACGCGATCTCCAACGTCGCGGGCAAATCCCATCTCATGGGTCACAACTACCATAGTCATACCTTCTTTGGCAAGTTCATGCATTACCTGCAACACTTCCCCTACCATTTCAGGGTCAAGTGCTGAAGTTGGCTCGTCAAACAACATGATTTCCGGTTGCATTGCAAGTGCACGCGCAATTGCCACCCGTTGCTTCTGTCCACCGGATAGCTGGTGCGGATAGTTGTCTGCCTTATCAGATAGGCCTACACGGGTAAGCAAGGAAATTGCTTTTTCTTCTGCTTCAGCTTTTGTCATTTTTTTGCGATCTACCGGTGCTAGCATAATATTTTTCTTTGCCGTCAGATGCGGGAATAGGTTAAAGCTTTGAAACACCATCCCAATACGCTCACGTACTTTATTGATGTCGGTTTTTGGGTCGGTAATTATGTCATCATCCACTTGCACTTCACCACCACTTACAGTTTCTAAGCGGTTGATACAACGTAAAAAGGTAGATTTCCCACCACCAGATGGACCGATTACACAGACTACTTCCCCTTCAGCTACATCTAAACTCACATCGCGTAGCACTTCTAACTCTCCGAAACTTTTATATAAGTTTGTAACTCTAATTTTTTTTGTCATAATTCATTCGTGCCTCCAAGCGATTTGAAAGAATCATCAAGGCTGATAACAACACTAGGTACCACACTGCAACAAAAATAAACGACTCAAAGAACACAAAGGTTCCAAAAGCGTACACCTGTGTTCGGTTCATTAACTCGCCTACAGCAATGGCTGATAGAATTGCGGTATCTTTAATTGAAATAATCCATTGGTTTACCATAGACGGCAAAGAAATACGCAACGCTTGCGGTAAAACCACCCGTAACATCGTTCGACTCTGCGGCAAGCTTAAGCTGCGAGCGGCCTCTGTTTGGCCCTTGTCTACAGCGGCAATGCCGCCTCGGAAAATTTCTGTAAAATATGCCCCGGCATTCAAAGTAACCGTCAAAATGCCTGCCATATCTCGACTAAGCAACTGAAATCCTAGCATAGCCTGTGTCACTTGATTGAGCCCAAAGAAGAAAAAGAAAGCTTGTACAATCATTGGTGTTCCGCGGATCACCCATACATAGGAGGCTGCTAAAAAGCGCAAAATGCGAAATCGGCAAGTCCGAAAATAACAGGAAAGTAAGCCGACCATCATGCCTAGCACAATAGAGATGATAGAAACGTATACCGTTGTTTGAAAGCCATCCCACAACAGCGGGGTTAGTTCTTGAAATACTCTTGCAAAATCAAAATTCATTCGTATTATACCTTTTCAGTAATGATTCCACATAGCAAGAAAATTGCTATATGGAATCGGAAATTTTTGTCGTTGCCCAAGTTTTAATTTAAACCGTATCTTGCTAAAATCTCATTGTAGTAGCCAGACTCGCGTAGATTCGCTAAACCTTGGTTAAACATTTCAATTAGTTCTGGAAACTCCCCTTTTCGAACTGCAAAACCGTAGTAACGAGGATTTAGTGTCTCCCCAACCGTTTGCAAAGCAAGATCGCTTTCATAAATAGCAAACTCTATCACGGGTCGATCTTCTACTGCAGCGGCCGCTTCACCCATTAAAACAGCAGAATACATGGTTGGTGAATCTTCAAATGCGATGACCTCAAAGCCGTATTGTTCGCCCATTTCTTCTGCAAAGGTTAGACCCACAGTACCGATTTTTGCAGCAACTACTTCGCCTGCTAAATCAGAAAAACCTTGAATGTCACTATCTAGCGGTACCACCAAAATTTGTCCGGCTTGGAAGTAGCCGTCAGAGAAGTCAAAACGTTCACGACGCTCGTCAGTGATCGACATGCCGGCAATCATACCGTCAGCTTGTCCGGCCTCCAAAGCACCCATTGCGGCTGAGAAGCCAACGTGATGGCGCTCAACTCGAAATCCTTGGTCGGCCGCTATGGCCTCAAGCAAGTCCACGTCAAATCCGGTGAATTCTCCGGTTGCAACGTCTAGTATATGAAACGGTGGAAAAGCGTTGTCTGAATAAATTTGAAACACAGGCATGTCGCCTTCTGCTACAACCTCATTATCATCGGCTTCTGTTGTCTCAGCCTCTGCAGGTGTAGATGTTTCTGTTGAATCGGCACCACCACAGGCAGTAAAGACAAGTGTTATTGCAAATAGCAAAATCATAAGTACAGTCAGTTTTGTTTTCATTTTGATTCTCTCCTTTTATTGTTTTATATTATATCTTTATTAATACGGGTATCCATTGAATATACCTTTCAATCAAAAGTATATCATGAGGGAGATGTTCCTCACTTCAACGTAGTAAGTGGAGGGTAACAAACTAGTATCAGTGCAAAACTAATTAATTCAACAAAGGTGCTAGAGGCAGATTGCCCATAGCACCTTTGATATACCGTTGGTAGTATAACAGGCTTCACGCAACTTGTCAAGGGGTGCGTAAAGTTACAGTAGGACATAGTATTGAAGTTAATGAAAAGTATTATGTATATGATACCAGTAATTTGGAAGAAAGCAGGGGTAATTTATGGTAGAAACTATGAAAATAAGGGTTTCAATCGGAATGACAAGATTCGAACTTGCGGCCTCTGCGTCCCGAACGCAGCGCTCTACCAAACTGAGCCACATTCCGAGGCGAATTAATCGTCATAAAAGGCATTTTCTTCTGCCCGTGTTTTTAAAAACAACAATATCGCCAATCCTAGCCCAAATATCACGGCAATTATCCCAGCCGATAACATAAGGTGATCGTCCCGTCCTACAAAAGCAGAAATGGCTCCGATAAGATATAGAACGATGGGTAGACTAAATGCCACCTTTCCGTTGTTTTTTTGCGTAATCAACAAAATAATACCTGTGATAAAAAAGCAAGCGGAAGTAATCAGATAGATATAAGCGATAAAAAATGCCAGTACTTGCAAGCTATTTCCTTGGATGATGCTAATGGGTGTCCCTTCTTGAATCCGTGTCATACCATTTTCAATGCCCGCATAAATGACAAAACCGGATGCGGCAATAGAAAAGATGGCAAGAATGATACGTGGAATTCGAAAGAATACCTTTTCTTGTTCTTTTACCTGTGGTGCAGATGTTTTTTTCTTTCGCTCGGCCAAGTGAGCAGGCGGCGAGGATTTTGCCTGACTTCCCAAACGCTGTTTTCCTCTTCCCGGGTTTGACGGCCTGTGAGAAGATGTGGGACGTGATGAACCGGAATGAGACCTTGGTGATGGTTTGCTTCTTGATGAGCTTGAATTTAAACGTGAGTTTGCTTTGTTATGTGTACTAGGGCGACCCGTTTTTTGAGTGGTGCCGGATGTACTTTTTTTCTCCGTGTTTGTAGATGGTTTTGAAACAGGATTATTTTTTGTATTTTTGTTGCTTAAATTCCACTGTTTTTTGCAGTCACGGCAAACTGCGTATTTGCTCATAACAGGATCACCATTTCGATTGATTGCAGTTTGTTTTTTTAGGATCTCTAATTCATGCTCACACACCGGGCATTTCATCTCACTATTACCTCACTTTCAAAAACAAAGGTGAATGCTCAAAATACTTTCATGACCACAAGTATATCATTCTTTGAAACAATCGTAAAGTAATGATATACTATATTTGTGTGTTGTTTCACCAGAAAGAGGAAAATATATGAATATAACAATAGATACCCATACCCATACCTTAGCCAGCGGTCATGCATATAGCACGATTCGGGAGATGGCAGAGGCGGCAAAACGGCGCAATCTTCAAATGTTGGCCATCACGGACCATGCACCTTCCTTGCCGGGCGCTTTTCATGAATTTTATTTTCACAATTTACGGGTGATTCCTCGTGATTATTATGGCATTCCTATTCTTTTTGGGGTAGAGTTAAACATCATGAATACTTTAGGTGAGATAGATATGCCACAGCCACTTTTAAAACAAATGGATATCATCATTGCTAGTATTCATGGGCCTTGTTTTGGTGAGGGTTTTGATAAAATAACATTTACAAATAAAAACTATACGATGAAAGACTATACCAATGCCTATGTAGGGGCAATGAAAAATCCCAATATACATATCATCGGGCATCCGGATGATAGCCGTTATTTACCTGACTATGAAGTTTTGGTGAGAACAGCAAAGGAAACGGGCACATTGCTGGAAGTCAACAATTCTTCTTTGGCACCGACCAGTTTCCGTGAACATACACGAGAAAATATTTTGACGATGCTGGATTTATGCAAACAATATGAAACCGTGGTGACGACAGGTAGTGATGCGCACGTAGAGTCGGCAGTCGGTAACTTCGACAATATAAAAGATGTGTTTGCTTATTGCAATTTTCCGGAAGAATTGGTAATTACCACAGATGTAAAAAAGTTAAAAGCCTTTTTGGGATGACATTATTTTTTTTCATCCGGTGCCGGAGAAAATTGGTCAATGATTTTTTCAATAAATATTTTCTTCATGTAAACATCAAAGCTTAAACTACAAATCAAAGAGAATATCTGTAGATATTCTTGGTCCTCGGCAGGTACATCCGTAAAGGTGTTTTCGGCTAGTTTCAGGGCACCTTCAATTGAGGTTTCTTCCCGCATCACCTTTCGAGATTGATTGGTGCTGACCTCTTGATAAATTTCTGTGATGGTGATGGCACCTTTGCCATTGAAGTATCGGTCGGTAATGGGTTTTAGAATCTTGTCAATGTCACGAATGCTGAGAATGCTTTTAAAATAGTAAATAAAAATCAGAATCAACATATGTTCCTTGGAATATTTTTTTCTGTCGGGCGGAGGCAACAAATGGTTTTTGGCATAGTTGTTAATCATGGTTTTGGTTAAAACCTTGTCCTCTTCTCCGCGTTTGGTGGAGGCCAAACGAGCGTCCATAAAAGTGGTGACTTGATCCATGTATAGTTGAATTTCAGGCACATCACTTGTTCGGATATAGTCCATATTTGCCAAATCATGGACGATTTTTTCGAGGGTTTTTTTTGTTTTTGTAGTCATCGTATTTACCTCAATGATGGATAGGGTGTATTTGTTTATTCTTGTTCATAAGGGATGTCCAAGGTATCAAAAAGGTGTAAGGCCTCTTTGTCCCATGCTTGCTCTAGAGATTTGTCCAAAGTAAAAGTTTTGCTTGCGGTACCGGTGGTACACAGCAAAAGATCTGCTTCATAGCGGATGTTTAAATAAAGTCCCTGCACATGTTCTGGTTTAAAGTCCAAATGATAATCGGTGATAAGATGTTGCAAATTGTGCTGGGGCAAACGAAAAATAAATTTAAAGCTGACAGGGGGCCGTTTGCCTTTGATAAGGTCTAAGGCAAATCCTTTTAATGTGGACCAAGGAGAATATTCAGGTAGATTGGCATTTTCCTCATAATAGCTTTTTTGTGTAAAACCATCTATATGAAATGTATTGAATGTGATGATTTCTCCCTCGATACATTGAAAATCATCAAAGTGATCAGAAAGCAAAAGTTTGGACATAAAGCTTTTGGTTGCGGTTAAGCGAATTTGAATCATCGTTTCTCCTTTATAAAGGCATTTTAAATACAAACATAATCATAGCATAAAAAGCGAGGAAGTAGTAGTACACATTGACTTTTTAGTTAAAAAGTATATAATAAAACAGACATATCCTAATGAAATTTCTAGGTTGAAATAGGAAAGATGTGATGTAGAATATGCAAAAAAGACGACAACAACAGATACGGGCCGCAATGATAATCGTAGCTGCTTTGTTATTTGTGATTGTGATGGTTGAATGGATTGGCTCCGTGACAGGACGGCGTGCTGATATTACAGAGGGTTTGGCGCTGATTATGCAGGTGGAAAGTGCGGATATCAATGCCATTGAATCCAGAATCCAACGCTTGGAAGAACAAGATAGACAAATGGGCAATGGGGCTGAAAATGGTGACATTAGTTTAAAAGAATTTTTTGATGGAAATGTGGTGCTGGGAGATTCTATTGCTGAGGGTTTATTGGCTTATGATGTCCTCAATCCCTCCAGTGTAGTGGCAACGACAGGTGCTCGTTTGTCAGATATTGGTAATCAGCTCCGACAATTACAAGAGCTTAATCCACGGATTATTTATTTGGCACTGGGTATGAATGATTTAAGTGGAGGTATGCTGACCAACGACCAGATTCTTGCTTCTTACGCAGAGGTCATTGACAAAGTTCGTACAGCACTGCCTGAGACGGTTATTATTGTGAATGCTATTTTTCCGGTACGTGCAGATGTCCTTGCGGAACAAGCTGTATTTGAACGTATTCCTGCCTTAAATGAGGGTTTGCAAGACCTTGCTTATCGCCGGCAGATTGCCTTTTTGGATAATAGCCATATGGTGCGGGCTGATTTGTATGAGGAAGATGGTATACATTTTGTGCCTGCGTTTTACCAACAGTGGGCGGAAAGTATGCGCGAGGTGGCGGAACGATGAGGGTGCGTTTAAAGATTATCAATATTTTTAAATATGCCTCTTTTGTGGCGGTGATTTTATATATTACATTTTTATTGAATGCAGTTAGCGGCAGCACGAGACCTTTTGAAGAAGTGGCAATGCCTTTGGAACACGTGTTGGCAGAATCAGATCTGGAGCAAGTAGATGAACAGAGGTTTCGGCGAATATTTGGTTACAATGCCGGTGACTTTGAGGGTGCGATGATGTTTGTTTCCACCTTTCATTTGTCGGCGGAGGAAGTGATACTCATTAAGGCCAGAGACGCAGAACAAACAGCGGAAGTTTCTAGGATTGTAGAGGCGAGGCTGAGCATTCGTGGTCAAGATTTTTCAACTTATTTGCCTGAGCAGGCAAAACTCATTGAGCAGGCTCAATTTACAGTGAGAGGAAACTACATATTTTTGGCAATTGGACCCAACGCAGAGGAATTGCGACGCATTTTCACATCAGCCTTATAAGGGGTATGTTGGGTTTTGCCATTGCAAAAGTGAGGAAGTAAAATAGATGCTATTTAATAGTATTGCTTTTTTAATAATATTTTTGCCAATTGTGCTAGGATTATACCATATCGCTCCACGTCGCATCAAGAATGTGTTACTCTTGCTTGCGAGTCTCTTTTTTTATGCTTGGGGAGAACCGATCTATTTGTTTTTGATGTTGTTGTCCATTTTGGTTAATTATTTTAGCGGACTGGATATTTATTTAAAGCGAAAGAATAAAAGACGAGCGAAAAATAGTCTAATCATTGCTATTATTGCAAACTTGGCGATTTTAGGTTTTTTCAAATACTATGGTTTTATGGTTATGATTTTAAATACGATTTTTCCCTTTGAGATTCCTGTTCGGGAATTGCCTCTACCAATTGGTATTTCCTTTTATACGTTCCAGGCATTATCTTATTTAATTGATATTTATCGTCAAAAAGTAGAAGCACAAAAAAATATTTTTAAATTTGGTTTATATATTTCCATGTTTCCGCAGTTGGTAGCAGGTCCGATTGTTCGTTATATTGATATTGAAGAACAGCTCACAAATCGTATTTATTCTTTTGATAAATTTGCAAAAGGATTGATGCTTTTTATTATAGGATTGGCAAAAAAAGTACTGATAGCCGATTCAGCAGGTACATTGTTTGCGCAGATATCAGCTTTAGGGGCAGAAAACGTTTCTGTTTTAACTGCTTGGCTTGGTGTGTTTGCTTTTGCATTTCAAATTTATTTTGATTTTAGTGGATATTCAGATATGGCCATTGGATTGGGTAAGATGTTGGGCTTTGAGTTGCCTGTTAACTTTGATTACCCTTATGTTGCAACCAGCATCAAAGAATTTTGGCAACGTTGGCATATTACATTGAGTACCTGGTTTCGGGAATATGTATACATCCCCTTGGGGGGCAGTCGTGCGGCAGTATCGAGACATATCATCAATCTATTGATTGTTTGGAGTTTGACGGGTTTGTGGCATGGTGCCGCTTGGAATTTTGTGATTTGGGGTCTGTTTTATGGTATTGCATTGATTTTGGAGAAATACATTTGGGGCAATTTGATTGAAAAATTACCTAAAATATTGAGACATTTTTATGCACTGTTTTTGATTATGATTGGTTGGGTGTTTTTCTTTAGTCCTAGCTTAGGAGAGGCATTTCGTTATTTGCAAATGTTATTTGGTGTAGGTGTCAATGGGTTGGTAGATTCACGAAGTATATTTTTAATCTTGTCCAATTGGCTGTTGTTATCCGTGGCGATTTTAGGCTCATCTCCAATTGGTTATAAGATACTTCGTAGTATTGTTGGCGCATTTAATCATCGAGTTGCAAGAAAATGTTCCATTTGTGTTATTTATTTGGGTATATTTATTCTTTCCTTGGCATTTTTGATTACGGAAACTTATATACCGTTTTTATATTTTAGATTCTAAAAGGAAAAAGTATGAAAAGAAGACGTAAGGTAGGAAAAATCGGCCGGGGTCGAGGTCGGCTTAAAAAACGAAAGCCCCCCAATACCTTGCTGCATATTACAGTGATGCGGGTGTTTTTTGTGTTCTTTTTTCTTTTGATTGTGGCAAATGTTCTTTCGTCGAATCGGGAAACTTCAGCGCGGGAAAATCGAGTTTTGGCGCAGGGTCCCGAGTTTAGTCTCGTCAGTGTGGCTTCCGGCACTTATATGAGTCAGTTTGAGAAGTTTCTTTCGGATCAGTTTGTAGGTCGGGATTTTTTTCGTGGTTTAAGTGTGGATTTTAAGCGTATTGGTGGCAGTCGCATGGAAAATGATGTTTTTTTAGGGCGCAACAATCAATTGATGCAAGATATTGTGAGCCCCAATCAAGATGAACTGCAAGTCAATATAGAAGCCATTCGGTCATTTGCAAAACGCTATCCCAATATCAATCATAGTATGATGTTGGTGCCTGACGCAGCGACGGTTTTATCGGATCGATTGCCATCGTTTGCAGTGGTGAGTGACCAAACCAGACAAATGAATCACGTAGGTCGTGAACTGGAAGATTATTTGGCTTGGATAGATGTGATGATACCTTTGCGCAATTATGCTGACGAGGGTGTGTTTTTTCAAACGGATCATCACTGGACTTCTCTTGGTGCTTTTATAGCCTTTCAAGAAGCAGCGGGGACTTTGGGTATTGCAGGGGATTTTAACAGTGCTTTTATGGCATTTCCTGTGACAAATACCTTTAATGGCACCTTGGCTTCACGTAGTGGATTTGCACAAAATGTACGAGAGGATATTTATGTCTATGTGCCAAGGGGTGATGATGAGTTGATTGTGAATTTTGTGGATGAACAAAGGCGAAGCACTTCATTGTTTGATTCTTCAAAACTGGAAACCTACGATCAATATGGTGTTTTTTTGGGCGGCAATACATCGGTGATTTCCATCCGGACAACAGCACCGGACAATCGCCGTTTATTGATTGTGAAAGATTCTTTTGCCAATAGTTTTGTTCAGTTTTTGACACCTTATTTTCGGGAGATTATTCTAGTTGATCCTAGGTATTATCAGGGGCATATTGATGAAATCATGTCCACGTACCGGATTACGGATTCCTTGATTTTATATAGTGGAAATACATTTTTTCAAGATAATAATTTAAGTGGAGTGCTTGGTGGTGAAGAATAAATTAGATTGGCAAAACAAAAAGGAAGCGGTTCGTTTGAATAAATATTTAAGCGAAGCGGGAATATGCTCACGCAGGGAAGCGGATAAGCTGATTGCAAAGGGAGAGATTTTTGTAGATGGAATGCGGGCAGAAGTGGGTACCGTGGTGATGCCCCATCAAACGGTTCATTTTGGAAAAAAGATTGTTTATCGCCATGAAAAACCTGTCGTTTTAATGGTGAATAAACCGGCAGGTATTGTTTGCACGGAGGAGAGAAGAGAACGAAATAGCATCATTCGTTTTTTGAATTATCCCACACGAATTACTTACGCGGGAAGATTGGATAAAGATTCAAAGGGTTTGCTTTTGATGACAAACAACGGCGACCTGATTAATCAAATGATGCGTGCACGGAATTTTCATGAGAAAGAGTATAAAGTGACGGTGACAAAGGCGCTTACGGATGATTTTTTGGAGCAAATGGGCAAAGGCGTGGCTATTTTGAATACAGTAACCCGCCCTTGCCCAATAGAAAAAATCGGAACATATACCTTTGTTATTGTATTGACACAAGGTTTGAACCGGCAAATTCGTCGTATGTGTGAAGCCTTGGGTTATCAAGTGAAAGAGCTCATTCGTACCCGCATTGTCAACATTACATTAGGCAACCTAAAAGAGGGTGCTTATCGTGAATTGACGGAAGAGGAATTGTGTGGATTATGGGAGAGGATATCGTGATGGGAAAAACAGAACAGTTAAAGCGAATGCATGAATTGGTTCGGGTGTTAAACGTAGCAAGACGAGCTTATGAGCAGGAGAACCATTCTGTGATGAGTGATTTTGAATATGATAAGTTATATGATGAACTGTTGGTTTTGGAAAAAGCTTTGGGCACTACTTTGGCATCTAGCCCTACGATTAATGTAGGTTATGAAGTGATGGGTGAGTTGCCAAAGGAAGAACATGAGTCTCCGATGTTGTCCTTGGATAAGACCAAGGATGTTATGCAGTTGGTAGAATTTTTATCTGAGCAGATAGGGGTAATATCGTGGAAATTGGATGGTTTGACAGTGGTACTGACCTATCGAAACGGCAAATTGGAAAAAGGTGTGACCAGAGGCAATGGAGAAATCGGTGAGGTTATCACAAATAATGTTAGAACCTTTCGTAATTTACCTTTAGAAATTCCTTTTCAAGGTGAGTTGGTTTTGAGAGGTGAGGCGGTGATTGGTTACAAGGATTTTAATCAACTGAACGAAGAAATGGATGATGATTTGGTGAAATATAAAAATCCACGTAATCTTTGCAGCGGGTCGGTACGTCAATTAAATAATGAAATCACTGCGCAGCGTCATGTTCATTTTTGGGCATTTCATCTGGTGCGTGCAGAGGGCAAAGATTGGAAAAATTCCCGAAAATATCAAATGGATTGGTTAGAGGTGCAAGGTTTTGAAGTGGTGGAACATCATTTGGTGCAGGCAGATACCTTGGAAGCACAGGTGGCTGATTTTGCGAAGTCTATTGAATCCTTTGATTTGCCTACCGATGGTTTGGTTCTCACTTATGATGATATTGCTTATGGGAAATCCTTGGGTTCTACCAATAAATTTCCCAGAGATTCCATTGCGTTTAAATGGGCGGATGAAGTCAAAGATACCACATTACTTGAAATTGCGTGGAGCCCTTCCAGAACCGGTTTGATTAACCCCATTGCTATTTTTAATCCGGTTGAATTGGAGGGTACTACGGTTAGTCGGGCCAGTGTACACAACATTAGTATTTTAGAGGAACTGGAATTGGGCATAGGGGATATAATCCAAGTGTATAAAGCAAACATGATTATTCCGCAAATTGCTGAAAATATAACACGTAGTGGTGTGAAAGATATTCCAATGTATTGTCCGGTTTGTGATGCGCCGACAGAAATTAAAACGGATTTAGGTACAAAAACATTACATTGCCCTAATCCCAACTGCCAGGCAAAGGCTTTAAAGTTATTTGCCTTGTTTGTAAGTCGAAATGCCATGAATATAGAGGGTTTATCCGAGGCTAGTTTGGAGAAATTTGTGGAAAAAGGTTTTATCAAAGATGTGACGGATATTTTTCGTTTGCAGCGATATGCAGCGGAAATTAAAAGCATGGAGGGCTTCGGAGAAAAATCTTATTTTAATTTGATGCAAAGTATAAAACAGGCAAAGACCACCACATTACCAAAATTGATATTTGCTTTGGGTATCCCAAATGTTGGTTTGGCAACTGCAAAGGTGATTTGTAAAGCTTATGCCAATGATCCAAAACGACTGTTAAAGGCAAAAGAGGAAGAGTTGAGTCAATTGTTTACCATTGGTACGGTTATTGCAAAGGCTTTTGTGGATTATTTTGCAGTGCCGGAAAATAAAAATATCTTTTTGACTTTATTGGATGAAGTGGAGCTGCCGGATGAGACGCAGGAAGTGCAACAAGATTTAGCAGGTAAAATCTTTGTGATTACAGGCAATGTGACTCAGTTTGCCAACCGCAATGCGGCAAAGGAGTTCATTGAAAGCCGTGGCGGTAAAGTGAGTGGTTCTGTATCTTTTAAGACAGATTATCTGATTAACAATGATGTACATTCTACCTCATCAAAAAATAAAAAAGCCAAAGAATTGAATGTTCCTATTATTACGGAAGCGGGTTTTATAGAAATGTTTGGCAAAGTATGATATGATTTGTAGGAAAAATCTTAGCATAGCACCATCCATTATTATTGTAGTAGAAAGAGGAAATATATGTCGGAAAAAGACGAAAAAATCATAGATGGAGAGATGACAGAAATAGAAGATGGGCAGGAAAATTCTGTTTCGGAAGAAAAAAAGGAGAATGGGCATACGCAAGAGGACGATGATGGTTATGAGCATGTATGTATGATTTGTCACCGCCCCGAAAGCAAGGCGGGCAAAATGGTAGATATGCCCAATAGCATGACTGTTTGCAAAGATTGTATGCAAAGAAGTTTTGATGCAATGCGCAGTGGCAACATTGATTTTAGTAAATTGATGAATATCCCCGGGATACAATTTTTGAATGTGCAAGACTTGGGTAAGAGTATGCCCAAAAAGCAACGGATTAAGAAAAAAACGGAAGAAAAGCCGAAAGAATTTGCGAAATTAGATATTAAGAAAATTCCACCGCCCCATAAAATCCGAGCCAGTTTAGATGCGTATGTGGTGGGGCAGGATTATGCAAAAAAGGCGATGTCGGTTGCGGTTTATAATCATTACAAGCGAGTGGTGACGGATACCATGGATGATATTGAAATTGAAAAATCCAATATGTTGATGATTGGGCCGACGGGAAGTGGAAAAACTTTTTTGGTTCGTACCCTTGCACGTTTGTTGGATGTACCTTTGGCGATTACCGATGCTACTTCTTTGACGGAGGCAGGTTATATCGGAGATGATATTGAAAGTGTAGTTTCTAAGTTGTTGGCGGCTGCGGACAATGATGTGGAGCGAGCGGAGCAGGGAATTATTTTCATTGATGAAATTGATAAAATTGCGAAAAAACGCAGTTCCAGTCAACGGGATGTCAGTGGTGAATCGGTGCAACAGGGTTTGTTGAAATTGTTGGAGGGCAGCGAGGTGGAAGTGCCTGTTGGTGCAAATAGCAAAAATGCGATGGTGCCTATGACTACGGTTAATACAAAGCATATTTTATTTATTTGCGGCGGTGCTTTCCCGGATTTGGATGGAATCATCAAAGAGCGTTTATCAAAAAAAACCTCTATGGGATTTAATGCAGAGTTAAAAGATAAATATGATAAGGATAAGGGTATTCTTTCGAAAGTCACCATTGAGGATTTGCGCAATTTTGGTATGATACCTGAGTTCATTGGCCGTTTGCCGATTGTTTTTACGTTGAGTGGTTTGGATAAAGATATGTTGGTGCAGATATTGCGAGAGCCTAAAAATGCTATTTTAAAGCAGTATCAAAAATTATTGGCACTGGATGAAGTGAAGTTGGAATTTGACGATAGTGCATTAGAAGCAATTGCGACAAAAGCGATGAAAAAAGATACAGGCGCACGTGGTTTGCGTGCGATTATTGAAGAATTTATGTTGGATATTATGTATGAGATTCCCAAAGATGCCAACATTGGGCAGGTGACGATTACAAGGGATTATATCGAGGGGAGTGGCGGACCCATTATTCAATTGCGTGGACAAGCACCAACTCGTTTAGACGAGACAGGTAAGTAGAAACGGGAAATTTTCCTACTATATAAAGAAACGCTTTTAAATTATCTGTTTATATAGTATAATGAAAGCTAGGAAGTTATAAACCGGCAAAAAGCAAACAAAATACTGTTACGCAATTGCCGGTGAATCACGAAAGGAGAAAATAACGATGATTAACTTTGATGATTTAGGAAAAAGGATTAATGAAACATTTGAAAGTGTGAGTAGCATGGCCGGTAAGTCTTTGGATGTTCAAAAGTTGAAAAACCAAATTCGCAATCTGGAGCGTGGAAATGACCATGATATGGAAAGCCTTGGTAGAACCATTTATCAAGACTTTTTAAGTGGCAAAATTACCGATGAAAAAGCCAAGGAGTTGTGTGAGGCAATTAAAGGTCGTGAAGAAGCGATTGACGAGGCTTTGGAAAAAATTCAAAAAATCAAAGGTGAATTGCACTGTCCGGCGTGTGACAAGCAAGTGACAAAGGACATGTCTTTTTGTCCATCTTGTGGTGCAAAGCAACCGGAACCCTCTGTAGCGGAAGATTGTGACTGTGAAGTAAAAGACTGTGATTGTGGAAATGAAGAGACAGAAGCGACGGAAACAGAAGGTGTTGCAGAAGCAGAAGAAAAAATAGAAGAAGATGTGGAAGAATAGTTATGAGTATACTTGTTTTTCTATCTCTTATGATTGCTTTGGCAGTGACGGATATTGGTATCAAAACCATTGTGGAATCCGGCCTTGAAAAAGACAAAGAAATAAGCATATTAAATGATAAGGTGAAACTTCGTAGAGTACACAATAAAGGTTTGCCATTTAATAAAATAGAGGACAAACCGGAACTGGTAAAAAAGCTTTCTCTTGTAGCCACAGGATTTGTGGGATTGCAGTTTATGTTTACTTTATTACGCAGTGGGCGTCCCATACAAAAATTGGCGTTGACCTTGCTGACAGCAGGTGCTTTGAGCAATACGTTTGATCGTTGTTTACGTGGTTATGTGATTGATTATATTGGTTTTGAAAGCAAGTCAGAAAAGTGGAGCAGTATTACCTTTAATCTTGCTGATTTTATGATTTTGACCGGTTCTTTTATTATGCTTTTTGCGAACTTGATACTCGGAAGAAAAAAAGGAAAAGAAGTATGATTCAGGATATTTCCCCTCATTGTTTTGACAATGCGTATCGGCCGATACCACCGGATTCGGAGAGTGTTGCGCTATATTATGAAAACAACCTATCCCTTGTGAAGAATAGCTCACAAGGGATAGCGTTTCCTAAATTCAAAGATTTACAACGTTTGAATGAGGATATTTACGAAGATTATATTTATTTATTTGCGATTGATGATACGAGATATTATTTGGTTCGAGAAGTCAATTTAGAGAGAATTTCAGCTTTTCAAATGGAGAATACGGAGATTTTTAGACTTGCTTTGCCTATGTATACCGCTTTTGCTGGTATTACGGGTTACCAGCTCTATAATTGGTATAAAAAGCGGAGGTACTGTGGTTGTTGTGGGGAACCTCTGCAGCAGGATGAAAAGGAGCGTATGCTCTTTTGTAAGGGATGCGGCCAGGTAGAATATCCTCGCATTAATCCTGCTGTGATTATTGGTGTTTGCAATGAGAATCGAATTTTGCTTTCTAAATATGCCAATCGTCCTTTGAGCCGTTATGCCTTATTGGCAGGCTTTGTAGAAATTGGGGAACCTCTGGAAGATGCAGTGAAACGAGAGGTATTAGAAGAGGTTGGTTTGCATGTAACAAATGTGCGATATTATAAGAGTCAGCCTTGGTCTTATAGCGATACCCTTTTGATGGGATTTTACTGTGATGTGGTTGATAAAGAGGAAGAGATTTGCTTAGATGAAAAGGAGTTGGCATTTGCAGGTTGGTTTGAGCGAGAAGAGATTCCTGTGAAACCACGAAAGGATAGCCTAACCAATGAGATGATTATAGCGTTTAAAGAAGCAAGGGTGTAACCGGCATGAAAGAACTTGATATTACTTGGAAAAAATTTGGATATAATTTAATGATTGATGTGGTGGCAGGAACATTGGTTGCCATTGGTATCTATAATTTTGCCGCCAATGCAGTTTTTCCCGTAGCGGGGGTGACGGGGATTGCTTTGATGGCTTATCAACTTTTTGATTTACCGATTGGTTGGGTAATTTTGATTTTAAATCTTCCGATTGTGATTGCCTGTTATAAGTCTTTGGGCAAGCGATTCTTTTTTCGTTCTGCACAGACGTTGCTGATTACATCCTTGATCATTGATTATGTAGCACCTTTGTTTCCGGTTTATACAGGGGATAGAATGTTGGCGGCACTTTGTACCGCCGCATTTGCAGGTTTTGGATATGCCATTATTTTTATGAATGGTTCTTCGAGTGCCGGGGTAGATTTTATTTCTCTGGCCATACGAACCCGCAAGCCTCACCTGTCTTTGGGTAAAATCATTTTGATATTGGATGTATTGGTGATTTTGATTGGTTCTTGGGTTTACAATGATATCGACGGAACCATTTATGGTTTGTTGATTTCTTTTGTGGTGACCACGATTATTGATAAGATTATGTATGGTTTGGATTTAGGCAAAGTAACTCTAATTGTGACAGACGATGGCAATCGGATTGCTAAAATCATCAATGAATCGGCGGGACGTGGTTCTACTTTAATCAAAGGCAAAGGTAGTTATACCGGTATTGACAAAGATATTGTCCTTTGTGCTTGCAATAGTCGGCAGATGTATCAGATAAAAAAAGTGGTAAAAAAGGCTGATCCGGCATCTTTTACTGTGATTATGGAGTCTAGCGAGGTGGTTGGCTTAGGCTTTAAAGAGGAATGATGGATATGGATTGGTTTATTGAAATAGATAGGAAAGCGTAGGAGTTTTATGGCAAAGAAAAAAAAGATTGTATACATTGCATTATCTTGTATACTGGTTGTTTTAATTGTGGTAGCCGTGATTAATGGGATTCGTGTCATTGGAAATCGTAGTGCAAACCAAGGGTCGGTGCCAGAGCCTGAAATCGTGATTCAGGTTGTCGGACCGACTGCAACTGAGGATTTTGTTGCACCTTTGGAGATTGTGTCTATTTTTGAAGAGGATGAAGAAGACTCTGACTTAGAGGAAGAAGAGGAGGAAAGCGATACCTTTACGGTTGTTTTGCCTGCCGGTTATTTCGAGGAGTTTAGTGACGAAGAGCGGGCGGCCATGATAGAACAATTTCCCGGCTTGGAAGTTATTGTAAATGAGGACGGCACGATTACTTATGTTATGTCAGCAGAGATTCGGGTTTTGTTTTTAGAGCAGCAAAGAGAGCAGGTAGAGGGATTGATTGCAATGATGTTGGGTGAGCATTATCCTTTTATTGCGGAATTGAATTACAACGAAGACTTTAGTGAGATTGAAATTGTGACTACGGTTAACTTATTTGAAACAGAGCAAAATACGTTTCTTGATATTATGGGAATTGTAATTTTAGGTTATACGGCGCCGATTTATCAATTTTATTTAGGGGCAGATGCAGATGCAACTACAAGGGTAACCTTAATCAATCAAGAAGATGGAGAGGTATATCGGATCTTTTATGGGCCTCATGATTTCTTTAATTGGGAGATTGAATGAAAACATTGTCAAATTATTAACGATGTGGTACAATGAACTCGTGTGTAATCCATGGTATCTATTTTTCAAGGAGGAGTTTATGGCAAAGGTATTACGATCAAAGGAGATGAATAAATGCTTGGGATGTTTTACTTGTATGAGTGTCTGTTCTGTTATCAATGAAAAAGATCATTCGCTTATCAAAAGTTCAATTAAGATTCGTACAACAGGTGGTATGACCAGTCGTTTTATTTCAGTGGTTTGCTTGGGTTGTGTGGAGCCTGCTTGTATGGAAGTCTGTCCGACAAACGCCTTGACCAAACGAAAAGGCGGGGGTGTGGTATTAAATCAAAAAAAATGTATTGGATGCCGTTTATGCCAGCCTGCTTGTATTGTACGAGCGGTTAACTTTGATGAAGATACTGCTAAGCCTATTATTTGTCGTCATTGTGGGACTTGTGCTCGTTTTTGTCCCCATGATTGTTTGCAAATGATAGAGGTTGAGGAGGTATCAGACGATGTTAAATGAGAAATTTATCCGTGTATTAAATGTTGATTTGGAAAATGGAAAGTTAGAAATAGAGGAACGTGAAGATTTGATGCTTTATCTGGGTGGCGTTGGGATTGCAACAAAACTATTGCAGGAAAATTATCGTTCCGACTTACCACCTTTGGCACCGGAGCAACCGGTGATTTTTGCCATTGGAGCCGGTGCTTATATCTTTCCGGTATTAACCAAAACGGTAGCGATGTTTGTTTCTCCTTTGACCGGAGAATTGGGAGAATCTTATGCGGGTGGTCGTTTGGCGATGACATTGTTGATGGCGGGTTTTGACGCGATTGTGATTACAGGCAAAGCAAAAAAGCAAAGTTTTTTGAGTATTACGGATCACAATGCGGAAATTATAGATGCGCGTGCCATGTGGGGGTTACCCATAGGCGAAGTGGGTCGTCACGTTCGTGATCGTGTGATGCATGAGGGGCGTTCGGCAGGAAAACGTTCCATTATTCGAATTGGGCAAGCCGGAGAAAACGAAGTAGCGTTTGCTTGCGTTTGTGTAGATAGTTACCGTCATTTTGGACGTCTTGGTTTGGGTGCTTGTTTGGGAAGCAAAAACATAAAGGCGATTTCTGTTTTTGGCAATCGTTCTTTGCCGGTTATGAATCAGAAAAAGTATTTTAAAGCTTACCAGCAAATATACAAGAAATGTACAACCACTGATATGATGGCAAAATACCATGATGCAGGTACGCCAATCAATGTATTGCCATTGAATAAGGCGGGTGGTTTGCCTAGTTATAATTTACAGGCAGCAAGTTTTGAGGCAGCAGATAAAATTTGTGGTGATTCTTTTGCTGAGAAAAATTTGGTTCGTAAGGTGGCTTGTACCGGTTGCCCTGTTGGTTGTATTCATATAGGTATGTATCGTCGTGAATTTGATAAAGGTCATGAGTATGAGGCCATTAGTGTACCTTATGATTATGAGCTTATTTTTGCATTGGGCACGTTTATTGGTGTGGATGATACGGATTCCATACTTACATTAATCAATGAAGTAGAAGAATACGGTTTGGATGCCATGAGTGCAGGTGTGTGTCTAGGTTGGGTAACAGAGGCCTTGGATAAGGGTTTTATTACCACAGAAGAGACAATAGTAGACCTAAAATTTGGTCAAGTAGAAAATTATGCGGAGGCGATTAAGCATATGTCCTTGGGTACAAATCAGTTTTATAAAGATTTGGGAAAAGGTACCCGTTATGCGGCTGCAAAATATGGTGGAGAAGAGTTTGCGATGCAGATTGCAGGCAATGAAATGGCTGGATATCATACAGGATATGGTTCTTTGGTTGGTTCGGCTGTTGGTGTGCGGCATAGTCATTTGGATAATGGTGGTTATAGTTATGATCAAAGTATGAAAGAATTTGATGAAGATAAGCTCATTGATATGCTTTATGAAGAAGAATATGAGCGTTGCATGACTAACTCTTTAGTCATGTGCTTGTTTGCCCGTAAGGTATATGATAGAGAAACGATTTTAGATGCTTTAAATGCAATTGGTTGGGAATTGACCGATGAAGATTTGACCAAGATTGGAAAACGGATTTTCCAAGCAAAATTACAAGTAAAAAAAGCCATGGGCTTTAATCAAAAAGCGGTGAAATTGCCAAAACGGTTTTTTGAAACACCTAGTATGACAGGTAAATTGGATGAAGAAACGGCATATCGTATTATTCAAAAGTATACGAAAAAAACCGATGCTTTATTGGAGGAGATATTTTAAATGGGTGTAACGGTTAAATTTTATGATAGTGTAAAAAAACATACAAACTGTGACTCTATTTGTTTTGAACAAATAGAGTCTTTGCACCAACTCATTGCACAGATGGGTGGGCATTTTGGGGAAGCATTTGTTATCTATTTGATGGCTGATGAAACCTGTTTTATGTTGATTAACGGAAAGTCCATTATGGCGACAGGTGGCTTAAAGTCGCCTTTGAAAGATGGAGATATGGTTGAGATATTGCCGGTGGTGGGAGCGGGCTAAAGTTAGAATGTCCAACTATTTATCGATTATGTGTATCTCTTGATGGTTTCTGTCAACACATATTTCTTATCTTGATATCGTTTTACCATCACTTGATTCGCTTTTTGTTCCAGCGTATCATCCAGTTCCGTCAACACGATTCGTTCCCCGTATTTTCGTTCCAAAGCTTTTTTGAGCAAATAGTCACAGACTTCCGGGTTTTTTGGCAGCAATGGCCCATGCAAATAGGTGCCGATTACATTTTTATAAATACAGCCCTCATAACCGGAGCGTCCTGTATTGCCCAATCCAAAAAATACCTTACCAAAAGGTGTTTGTTTGTGAATCAGAGTGCGCCCTCCATGGTTTTCAAAGCCAACGACAGGCGTTTCAAAGAGGGGGCTATGCAGGATAATATTGCGAATGAGACGTTTGGGTTTCCATTCGGTGGTAATGTCTAAAATCCCGAGACCTTCGATTTTCTCTTTTTTGCTTTTATAATAGTGACCAAGTAGTTGATAGCCGCCGCAAACAGCTAAAACAACACCGCCGTCTTCTACATATTGTTTAAATTTGATTTTAATATCTTGCAAATATCCACAAACCAGTTCTTGTTCCCGGTCGGAACCCCCCCCCAGTAAAACAATATCTACCTTTGAAAAATCAATGCTATCACCGGAGAGAATCGGTAACACTTTCGCTTCTAAGCCACGCCATTCTAAGCGTTTTACAAAGCATTGGATATTGCCCCGGTCGCCGTACAAATTTAATAAATCAGGATATAAATGTGCGATTGTTAATTTCATGTGTTCCCCTCTTTTTCCAGTCTGCTCAGTAGTCGATTGGTGTTAAATAATCCGCTGTAGTTCACGATGATATATAAGTTTGGTTTATCGTTGTTGCACATTTTTTGAATGCTGATTTCCATATCAGTCGTAGAGGTACAGGGGATATCTTCGTATTTTAAACGCAAACTCATATCATAACGTCTACTGCCTGTAGTGATGATATTGCCCACATTGGCATCAGAGAGATATTGGAAGTCTACGTCCCATAACCAAGAAACATCTTCTCCATCCTGATAGGTATCATTGATAAAAATAATAATATCTTTTGGTCCTTTGTCCTTTAAGATTAAAGAGATTTTTTGTTGGAAACCAATGGGGTTTTTAGACAAGTGCAAATGTACTTGTTTGTTTTTGATATTGAAAATGCTTTCTCGGTTGTTGCCATAATCAAAGTTTTCGAGGGTTTGTTTTAAATGGGGTACATTGGCTTTTAAAGCTTTTAATGTAGCCACTGCGGATAGTGTATTGTAAATATTGTAAGGGGTGCGTGCAGAAGAATGTATTTCCATATCATCAATGGTAAAGGAATATACTTCATGCTCTCGTTTAATCTGTGTTGCGGTATAGTCCGGTGTAGGACGTTTTAAACCGCAATTGGAGCAGTGGTACATCCCCAGTTGTCCATAATGAAAGAAATCATATTCTAGTTTATGGCTACAGTTGCGGCAAAAAATACTTTCTCGGATTTCCGAACGGGAAATGTCATCAAAGATTTCGTCGCTAATGCCATAAGTAACATGTGGGTTTTTCCCTTCGATAAGGAAAGAATAGGAAAGTACATCATCACAGTTGATAATCAATGTTGTACTTGGCACGCTGTCATAAGCGGTTTTGATTGTTTGATAAGTAAGGTCTACCTCGCCAAAACGATCTAACTGGTCTCTGGAAATATTGGTCAAAAGAGCGCAGTCCGGTTTTAATAGTGGCAAAACACGAACGGAGGCAATTTCGTCAACCTCAATGCATGCATAATCGGCTTTGAGTCTACAGTCATCTTCTGTTGCCAATACAAAAGCGGAAATAATGCCGTTGCGCATATTGGCACCTGTCCGGTTGCAAATGACAGTGTTACCTGCATCGGTTAAAGCATGATAAAGAATGCTGTTGGTGGTGGTTTTTCCATTGGTTCCCATGGTAACGATGGTCTTTTCTTTTATCATTTCGGCCATGACTGTCAGAATCTTAGGGTCAATGATGCGTGCCACATAACCGGGCAAAGTAACACCGCTGCCTTTGTTTAATTTTTTGATGAGTTTGTTGGTTGCTTTGGCGCAACGTACCGCCAATTTACTTCTAAATTTCATATATTCTCAAACCTCTATAGTTCTATATTTCATAGTTACATTGTTTTAAACTTTAAGCCCAATAGTTTATTTAGATTTCTTTGATAGCGGTGATTACGATAATGAATGCGTAAGCGTTCATTTTTGGGTAATGTGATTTCTACATGTTGTTGGTAACGATGAAAAAGCAAAATAAAATCCACGTGTTGTTTTTGCCCCCAACGAACCATCACCCAGTTCATAGCATCAGGATGCCAAAAGGCGACCGGAATATTGCGGTTGGATAAAATCTTAATATACCCGGAGATATTGGTTTGAATTTCCCGCATATGTTTTTTGATTTCAAGGGGCAAATGGTGCCGTCTCACCAAATGGCCAAATACGGCAATCCCCAATCGGTTTTGATTTTGATAGTTTTCTTTTAGAATTTGATGACCTTGTGTTACGGATTCGTATAGGTTTTGCGCAGTTTGCCAGTATATGACAAAGGAATTGGCATCTAACTCTTCCTTGTCAGCCATGGTAAATGTTTGATAAACACGTTCTCCCTGTCCACCTAAGGTTGCGTCATATTCTTTTTTCTTTATGGCATCACTTAAAAATTTATAAGCTTCAAGGATTTCTTGCATTTGCGTAGTGGTGTCTATATTGCTGCTTATATTGGAGTCAGGATGATAAACCTTAGCCAAAGTATTCTTTGCGATGGTTATTTCTTCCATAGTGGCATCGGGTGATACCCCTAAAATATCATAGTACGTATATATGCTCATTTAAAAACCTCCATTACATTATTAAATAATACGCTAGCTAGTTGTAAAAATCAAGAAAAAGTGTTAGGATAATGGAGGATTATGGAGGGGAAAAATGGACTTTGTTATCATTGCTTTGATTGCTTTAATCATAATACTTCTGATTTTGGAAATCATAAGGGAAAACATGATATTTCGAATTATAAATTATCAGATTCGTTCACCGAAGTTATCTGGTATAAAAGGCGAGTTAAAAATTGTTTTTTTAAGTGATTTACATAATAAAAAATATGGCAAGGAAAATGAAAAACTGATTCAGGCTATCCGAGATGAAAAACCGGATTTGATTTTAGTGGGCGGCGATATGGTAGTGGCTAAATTTAAAACAGGGTATGCCCATGGTTTGGCGGTGTTAAAGGTTCTGCCTCAAATATGTCCCACTTATTTAATCAATGGCAATCATGAGCAAAGATTAAAGACTTATCCTGAAAAATATGCACCTTATGAACCTTTTGCAAAAGAGGTGATGCAGGCCGGTGTTCATATATTGGAAAATGACAATGAATTGATTTATACGCATGGTAAAAGTATTCGCATCAGTGGATTGGAGTTACCTTATACGTATTACAAAGAAAACAGAAAACAGCCCCTTAGCCGTAAAGTGCTGCGTTCTTATATCGGGCAGGCGGATGGGAGAAATTTCCAAATTTTATTGGCGCATAATCCTGTACACTTTCCTGTTTATAAGGCATGGGGAGCAGACTTGGTTTTATCCGGTCACTTGCATGGTGGAATTGTGCGAATACCGGGTTGGCGTGGTGTGATATCTCCGCGTGGTCAATTGTTTCCTAAGTATTCCGGAGAATTGACCATAGAGGGCAAATCAGCGATTGTGGTTAGTCGGGGGCTAGGTACCCATACGATACCAATCCGTTTATGCAATCAAGGAGAAATTGTGACGTTGACCTTGTCTGCAAGTGCCAAAACCAAAGATAGTTTGATCAAAGTCATTAAGGAGTAAAAATATGGCAATACCAGTTAAATTACAGGTTTTTGAGGGACCCTTGGATTTATTGTTGCATTTAATTGAAAAAAATAAAATTGATATTTATGACATTCCCATCGTAGAGATTACCAAACAATATTTGGAATACATCAAAAACATGGAGCGGGAAGATTTAAATGTGGTCAGTGAGTTCTTGCTGATGGCAGCGACATTGTTGGATATTAAATGCAAAATGCTTTTACCCAAAGAGGTGGATGAAGTGGGAGAGGAAGAAGATCCACGTCAAGAGCTGGTAGAGCAACTGTTGCAATACAAAATGTATCGCTATTTCTCCTATGCATTAAAGGAGCGTCAAGAGGATGGTGCGTCTGTTTTGTACAAGAATCCTACGGTTCCGCCGGAAGTGGAGGCTTATGTAGAGCCGATTGATGTTGGCGCATTATTATCTGAATTGACATTATCCAAGCTGAATCAGATTTTTCAAGATGTGATGAAACGGCGGGAGGATAAGGTGGATCCGATTCGCAGTCGTTTTGGCAAGATTGAAAAGGAGTCCGTGCCCTTATCCGACAAGTTGATTTATGTTGAGCGTTTTGCGAAAAAACATAGTCGTTTTAGTTTTAGACAATTGTTGGAAAAGCAAAAAACTAAGATGCACGTAGTTGTGACCTTTCTGGCGATTTTAGAGCTGATGAAAGTGGGTATGATTAAAGCGAAACAAGATGAGCATTGCGGAGATATTTTGATAAATTTAATGGTTTAGGGGAAGAAAATTAAAATGGAGATACAGCGTATACAAGGTATTATAGAGGCGATTTTATTTACGATGGGTGATTCTGTGCCCTTGGGACAAATCGCCCATGCGATAGATCATGATAAAGAAACTACAAGAAGGATGATTCATCAACTAAAGGATAGTTATAATCAAAGTGATCGAGGCATTACGATATTAGAATTGGATGATTCTTTTCAGATGTGTACAAAAAAAGAGATGTATGAATATTTGATAAAGATTGCCAAACAACCACGAAAAAATGTTTTGACAGATGTGTCCTTAGAGACCTTATCAATCATTGCTTATCGACAGCCGGTGACGCGTCTGGAAATTGAAAAGATTCGTGGTGTGAAATCAGATCATTCGGTGAATAAGCTGATAGAATATGGTTTGGTGGAAGAGGTTGGACGTTTGGATGTGCCGGGGCGGCCGATTCAATTTGGTACCAGCGAGGAATTTTTGAGACGTTTCGGTGTGAGTTCTATCCATGATTTACCGACGATAGAGCCTGAGCGAATGGAGCATTTTCAGGCAGAGGCAGAAGATGAGGTACAATTGAAGTTGGATGTATAGGGGAAAACTATGAAAAATTTTGAAAAGTATAAACGTATGTATTTTAAGCCACCCATGGATTGTTTTGATTGGGTACAAAAGGATTATATTGCGCAACCTCCCATTTGGTGTAGTGTGGATTTGCGGGATGGCAATCAAGCATTGATTGAGCCCATGAGTTTAGAAGAAAAGATTGAATTTTTTCAATTGTTGGTTGGAGTGGGTTTTAAGGTTATTGAGGTTGGTTTTCCGGCAGCATCGGAAACAGAGTTTTTGTTTTTGCGCACCTTGATTGAACAAAAAATGATTCCAAAAGATGTGACAATCCAAGTACTAACACAAGCGAGGGAGCATATCATCCGTCGTACTTTTGCGGCAGTGGAGGGCGCACCCCATGCGGTGATTCATGTGTATAACTCTACTTCCGTTGCTCAAAGGGAGCAGGTGTTTCGAAAAAACAAAGATGAAATCAAAGAAATTGCCATCCAAGGAGCCAAATTGTTAAAAGCACTGGCAGATGAAACAGAGGGCAATTTCACGTTTCAATATAGCCCTGAAAGTTTTCAAGGCACAGAGGTTGAGTATGCTTTAGAAGTGTGCAATGCGGTATTGGATGTATGGCAGCCCGATGCATCGCAGAAAGCGATTATCAACTTGCCCACTACAGTGCAGGTGGCGATGCCTCATGTATTTGCCAGTCAAGTAGAGTATTTTCATAAAAATTTAAAATACCGCGATTGTGTATTATTAAGCTTACATCCTCATAATGATAGAGGGTGCGGCATTAGTGATGCAGAGTTGGGTTTATTGGCAGGTGCAGATCGGATTGAGGGCACATTGTTTGGCAATGGAGAGCGTACAGGCAATTCAGATATTATGACCATTGCGATGAATATGTATTCACAAGGGGTAGATCCGGACTTGGACTTTTCCAATATCGGTGAAATTCGTCAAATATATGAACGTTTGACAAATATGCATGTATCACCTCGTCATCCATATGCCGGAGACTTGGTTTTTACGGCATTTTCGGGCTCTCATCAAGATGCCATCGCAAAAGGTATGACCTATCGGGAAGAGCAGGTGTTGGTCAATCAATGGACGGTGCCTTATCTGCCCATTGATCCCTGCGATATTGGACGTCGTTATGAGTCTGATGTGATTCGTATCAACAGCCAATCCGGTAAGGGTGGTGTTAGTTATATTTTGAAACAAAACTTTGGTTTTAATTTGCCGGAGAAGATGAAAGAAGAGGTGGGTTATTTAGTCAAAGATATTTCGGACAAGGATCATAAAGAGATCGACCCAAGTCGTATTTATCAAATATTTGAGGCGTATTATTTGAATCACAAACGAATTTTTTCATTGGATGCATTACGTTATCAAAGGGGAGAAGACATGATGGCAGAGTTTGTATTGCAGCGGGATGGTGAGACACATACAATTGTCGGAAATGGAAATGGACGTTTGGATGCGGTGAGCAATGCTTTGTCTCAATATTTGGATTTACCTTATGAGTTAGAAGATTTTGAAGAACATTCTTTAACAAAAGGCTCTTCTTCTAAGGCTGTGGCTTATGTGGGTGTGGCATGGAATAAAAAAAGGTATTGGGGTGTTGGCATTGACATGGATATTGTGTATGCATCCGTGGAAGCGTTGGTAACTGCCGTAAATAAAATTTTGATTGCAAAAGGAGAATAAAAGCACAAATGGACATATTAGAGAAGTCGAGTCGTTTAAGGCAATGGATGGCAGAGAAAGAAATTGATATTTACATGATTCCAACTGCTGATTTTCATAATACAGAATATGTTGCAGATTATTTTAAAGTCAGAGAATATATGACGGGTTTTACAGGTTCTAATGGTACTGCTGTTTTTACCAAAGAAAAGGCAGGGCTTTGGACGGATGGTCGTTATTTTATTCAAGCACGTCAAGAGTTGGCAGGTAGCAACATTGCTCTGTATGAAATGGGAGAGCCGGGTATTCCTACGGTTTTGGAGTTTCTGGAAAATGAATTGCCGGAAGGTGGTGTCATTGCTTTTGATGGTCGTACCGTTGGTGTGAATGATGGACTTCAATATGAAGATATTGTAGAGGCGAAAAAAGGTGAAATTATTTTTGATTTAGACTTGGTTGGGGCTTTTTGGTCTGATCGGCCGGAATTGCCTTGTGAACCGGCTTTTTTGTTGCCGGAAAACTATGCGGGGGAAAGTGCTGCCGCAAAGCTGATTCACATTCGTGAAGTTATGGCAAAGGAAGAAGTCAGTTTATATTTACTGACAACCTTGGATGATATTGGTTGGTTGTTAAATTTGCGCGGAAATGATATTCCTTGCTTTCCTTTTGTGCTGTCTTATTTGGCGATTTGGGAAAATACAGGTATTTTATATTCTGATGAAAGACATTTTGATGGAGAGATTTTGACGGAGTTAGAAAAGTTAAATATATCTGTGAAACCTTATGATAAATTATATGAAGATGTAGAAAAATTGGATTCACAAGAAGTGGTGTTGTTGGATCCGGCGGGTGTAAATTATACCATTTATGCCCATATTCCCGTGGATGTGATTGTGCTAAAACAAGACAATCCGTTGGCAATAATGAAATGTGTCAAAAATCCGGTAGAGGCGGATGGGATTCGGCAAGCTCACGTGAAAGATGGTGTGGCAAATACAAAGTTTATGTATTGGTTAAAAAACCATCCAGACGTAAGTTCTTTGACGGAGTTGGCCGTGGCAGAAAAAATTGCTGCATTTCGGCAAGAGCAGGAATTATATCTAGGTCCTAGCTTTTTGCCTATTTGTGCCTTTCGAGAGCATGCAGCGATCGTTCATTATGCTGCGACGGAAGAAAGCAATGTAAACTTGGATTCGGATGGGTTGCTTTTGACAGATACAGGCGGCCATTATTTGAATGGTACCACAGATATTACCCGTACCTATGTGATTGGTCATATCAGCGATGAAATGAAAGCACATTTTACGCTTGTAGCGAAGAGTATGTTAAAATTATCCAATGTAAAATTTTTATATGGGTGTGATGGATCCCATATTGATTATGCTACACGGGAAGCCTTTTGGCAGAAAGGCTTGAATTATAATCACGGTACAGGTCATGGTGTAGGTCATGTTGGTGGTGTTCATGAGGGTCCCATTAATATCAATTGGAAACGAGGCAAAAAATCCCCTACCGCTTTTGAGGAAAATATGCAGGTGACGGATGAGCCGGGTATTTACATAGAGGGTTCTCACGGTATCCGTTTGGAAAATATGTTGTTGGTACAAAAGGCCGAAAAAAATGTATATGGTCAGTTTATGTGTTTTGAGACATTGACTTTGGTACCGCTTGACTTAGATGGTATCGCAGTGGAATATATGAATGGGGAAGAGATTGCTTTGTTAAATGCGTATCATCAAAAAGTTTATGATACCATTTGTCCGCATTTGGCGGCAGAAGAGGCAAAATGGTTAAAAAAAGCAACCGGAAATATTTCTGTATGAGGTAAAATTGTGGCGAAGAAAACGGAAAATGCAAATATTGTATCACATGAGTTATTAAATAGTATCACAGAAAAATACGACAAGTTAAGTAAGAGTCAAAAGCGTTTGGCTGACCACATTAGCCAACATTATGATAAAGCTGTGTTTTTAACCGCAGCGAAACTTGCTGAAGTGGTTGGGGTGAGTGAATCTACAGTGGTACGTTTTGCCACTACTTTGGGTTATTCGGGTTATCCTGACTTTCAAGAGGCTTTGAAAGAAATGGTGCGAAACAAGTTAAATTCCATTCAGCGCATGGAAATCACTTCGGATCGTGTAAGTGAAACCAAGATATTAGAGCGTGTGTTGCAATCGGATATTAATAAAATCAAGGCAACGATGGCGGAGATTGATTCCAATGCTTTTGAGCAGGCAGTGGAAACGATTTTGGCAGGGCGTAAGATTTATTTGGTGGGCTTGCGCGGCAGTGCTCCTCTGGCTTCATTTTTAGGCTTTTATTTGAATTTGATTTGTGAATCGGTGCTGGTTCTCCACCATAATAGTTCCAGCGAGGTTTTTGAACAGTTGATGCGGGTCAATGAAGAAGATGTGGTGTTTGGCATCAGTTTTCCACGGTATTCGATGCGTACGCTAAAGGCTTTGGAATTTGCCAATAGCCGCAAAGCCAAAGTGATTACTTTGACGGATAGTACGCATTCGCCTATAAATTTATATTCTTCCTGCAATTTGATTGCACGTAGTGATATGGCATCTATTGTAGATTCCTTGGTTGCTCCGTTGAGTGTGCTGAATGCTTTGATTGTGTCTTTGTGTATTTGTAATCAAGAAAAGGTGATTCGTAATTTAGAGGGATTGGAGCGGATTTGGGATGAATTTCAGGTTTATAACCGGGATGAATTAAATCCGATTCGGGAGGATATTTGTATGGAAAGTGATAATGAAGATGCGTAAGGTTTCTATCATAGGTGGTGGTGCGTCAGGTATGATGTCAGCCATATTAGCGGGGCGTGCAGGACATCAGGTACAGCTTTTTGAAAAAAATGAGAAACTGGGCAAAAAAATATTTATTTCAGGGAAAGGTCGCTGCAATTTGACAAATGCTTGTGAAATGGAAGGGCTTTTTCAAGCTGTTTTAACAAATGCGCGGTTTTTGTATAGTGCGTTTTACCATTTTAATAATGAGCAGACCATGGCATTTTTTGAAACCTGTAAGGTGCCTCTAAAGATTGAGCGAGGTAATCGGGTATTTCCGGCATCGGATCATTCGAGTGATGTGATTGCGGCACTTAAAAAAGAAATGGAACGAGCGGGGGTACAGATTTTTTTGCATACAGCAGTAAAGGATGTATTGTATGAAGATGGAACAATAGTTGGTTTAGAGTTGGAGAATCAAAAGAAAATTTTTTCGGATGCAGTGATTGTGGCCACAGGTGGTATGTCTTATCCCTCCACAGGTTCTACAGGGGATGGTTATTTTTTTGCCAAAAAGGCCGGGCATACAATAACAGAATTGTATCCGGCTTTGGTTCCCATGGAAGTAAAAGAAGATTATATCAAAGAATTACAAGGTCTTTCCTTGCGAAATGTTCAGGTGTCTATCTTCGAAAATAAGAAAAAACGATATACGGAATTTGGTGAAATGTTGTTCACTCATTATGGAGTGAGTGGACCCGTTGTATTAAGTGCGAGTAGTGTGATAGGAAAAAGATTGAAACATGGCGAATTGACTATGCAGATTGACTTAAAGCCGGCTTTGACTTTTGAACAACTGGATGACCGTTTGTTACGGGAGTTTTCCGGCGCAAAAAACAAACAGTTCAAAAATGCCATTGGTAAGTTATTTCCGAGTAAATTGATTCCTGTGATTTTAAAGTTGAGTCAAATAGATGTGGAAAAACAGGTCAATGCCATCACCAAGGAAGAGCGGCATGGTTTTGTGGGTTTGATGAAAGGGTTTCCCTTGACTTTGATTGGACTCAGGAGTTTCAATGAGGCAATTATTACCAAAGGTGGTGTCAATGTTAAAGAAATCGACCCCGGTACGATGGAGTCCAAGTTGGTCTCAGGTTTGTATTTTGTGGGGGAGGTATTGGATTTAGATGGGGTGACAGGCGGGTTTAATTTGCAAATTGCTTGGTCAACCGGATATTTAGCAGGAGAACGTGTAGGTTAGAAGTGGGAAAAGAGGTATGAGATGGGTTTTAATATAGCGATAGATGGTCCTTCTGGAGCAGGGAAAAGTACCATTGCCAAATTGGTGGCCAAGGAAAATGGCTTTATTTATGTTGATACAGGTGCGATGTATCGTGCGATTGCCCTGTATTTTTTAGATCATGGTTTAGAGATAAGTGATGCAAAGGATGTGATAGGGCATTTGCCTGAAATTAAAGTTGGTATTGATTATGAAAATGGTATGCAGCAGGTTTTGTTGGGTGAAGAAGTGGTCACGGACCGTTTACGTGCTGAAGCGGTGGGCAATATTGCATCACATATCGCAGGTATTCCGGAGGTACGCGAACATTTGTTGGCAATTCAAAAAGATTTGGCAAAAACCCAGAACGTGGTTATGGATGGACGGGATATTGGCACGCAGATACTGCCGGATGCAGATGTGAAAATCTTTTTGACAGCCAGTGTAGATACACGTGCCCGGAGGCGTTTTTTGGAATTGCAAGAAAAAGGCATTTCCTGCAATTTGGAGGAGGTTAAGCAGGATATTGCTGATCGAGATGAACGAGATACAAAACGTGAGGTGGCACCGTTAAAACAGGCGGAAGATGCCATTTTAGTGGATAGTTCAGAGATGACAATTCCAGAAGTTGTAGAAACAATTTCTAAGTATGTGAAAGGGTGAGGGACATGCAGGTGATTTCTGCAAAAACGGCAGGTTTTTGCTTTGGGGTGAAAAATGCGGTTGATACAGTGTTTGAACAGATTCAAGCCCATCGGGGTAAGAAAATTTATACATATGGTCCTATTATTCATAATGGAGAAGTGATTAAACAATTAGAGCAAGAAGGTGTTGTTGTTTTAAATTCCAGAGATGCTTTGGCAGCTTTAACGGAAGGTGTTGTGATTATTCGTTCTCATGGGGTGGAAAAGTCGATTTATGATTTGGCAAAAAGTCGAGGTTTGGAGATTGTAGATGCCACTTGTCCTTTTGTGACAAAGATACATAAAATTGTGCAAAAAGAAAGTGAAGCGGGTTCTTTTATTTTGATTGTGGGAGACCCGAAACATCCGGAGGTTCAAGGAATACAAGGGTGGATTGCAGGGAGCTCTGTAGTGGTACAAACACCGAAAGATTTAGAGGGGATTCTACTCTTGGATGATTTAAAGATTTGCATTGTCGCACAAACTACATTTAATTACAATAAATTCCAAGATATAGTTGAAATAGTTGCGAAAAAAGGTTACAATGTAAGTGTTTTAAATACGATCTGTAATGCAACAAAGGAAAGGCAGGAGGAGGCAAAGGAGATTGCAGAGGTAGTAGAGGTTATGATTGTCATTGGTGATAAGCATAGTTCCAATACTCAAAAGTTATTTGAAATTTGCCAAAATGCGTGTAAAGCTACGTACTACATACAGACACTTGAGGATTTGAATTTGAATCAATTGCGGTTAGTGGAAACAGTAGGTATTACAGCGGGGGCGTCCACGCCCAATACTATAATTGAGGAGGTTCAAAGTAAATGTCAGAGTTATCTTTTGAACAGATGTTAGATGAGTCATTCAAGACAATACGGAATGGAGAGGTTGTAGAGGGGACGATTATTGATGTAAAACCGGACGAGATTATTTTAAACATCGGTTATAAGTCGGATGGTATTCTTACGAAAAATGAATATTCAAACAATCCGGTAGATGATTTAACCCAAGAGGTTAAAGTTGGCGACACGATGGAAGTTAAGGTTTTAAAGGTAAATGATGGAGATGGACAAGTTGTTTTGACTTATAAACGGCTTGCCACGGAAAAAGGCAACGAGAGACTGCGTGAGGCTTATGAAAACAAAGAGGTTTTAAAAGCAAAAGTCACTCAAATTTTAGGCGGTGGTTTGTGCGTCAATATGGAAGAAGCGAGAGTGTTTATTCCGGCCAGTTTGGTATCGGATTCTTATGAAAAAGATTTGAGCAAATATGACGGCATGGAGATTGAGTTCGTGATTAGTGAGTTCAATCCACGTAGAAATCGTGTGATTGGTGATAGAAGACAGCTTCTGGTTGCGGAACGTGCTGAAAAGCAAAAAGAATTATTCGCCAAGTTAAAAGTGGGTGATGTAGTAGAAGGCGTTGTGAAAAATGTCACAGATTTTGGTGCTTTTGTAGATTTAGGTGGTGTAGATGGATTGTTGCATATTTCTGAGATGTCTTGGGGACGTGTAGAAAATCCAAAGAAAGTATTCCAGACAGGGGAAACGTTGCGGGTGTTGGTAAAGGATATCAACGATACAAAAGTTGCTTTGAGTTTGAAGTTTCCTGAGACAAATCCCTGGGCAAATGCGGCAGAGCAGTTTGCGGTTGGCTCTATTGTAGTAGGTAGAGTGGCTCGTATGACGGACTTTGGAGCATTTGTTGAATTGGCACCGGGTATTGATGCGTTGTTGCATGTATCTCAAATCTCACGTGCTCATGTAGAGAAACCATCGGATGTATTGACGGTTGGAGAAGAAGTGACAGCCAAGGTCGTTGACTTAAATGAAGTTGATAAAAAAATCAGTTTAAGCATGAAAGTGTTAGAGCAAGAGGCACCGGAAGAAGAGTACTATGACGATGAGTATGCGGACGATGAGTATGCGGATGATGAATACGTAGATGACGAAGCGTATGATGAGGATGTAGAAGCATATGACGAGATGGACGAAGAAGATGTTGTAGAAGAAGAGCTTCCGGAATACGAAGAAGTAGAAGAAGCGGAATAAACTTGAGTTAGGGTGGAAATTCTATTCAAGAAACAATAGAAGGTAGATATCACACTGGTGGTGTCTACTTTCTTTGCTGATAGGCAGATGAGAGGTTGTGTATGATTTCTTTTGTAAGTGGTACGTTATCGATTGTGGATACAGAGATGGCGATTGTGGATGTAGGCGGCATAGGTTATGGTATTTTTATGTCTGCTTATTCCTTGGCAAGATTACCTGCGGTGGGTGAACAGGTCAAAATTTTCACCTATTTGAATGTGCGGGAAGATGCCATGCAATTATATGGTTTTGTGCGAAAAGAAGATTTAGAGATTTTTAAAATGTTAATTTGTGTGAATGGTATCGGACCTAAGGCAGGTTTGAGCATCCTTTCTACTTTGACATCTGATGAACTGCGTTTTGCAGTGGTATCGGGAGATGTAAAAAGTATTTCAGCTTCACCGGGTGTGGGCAAAAAAACAGCAGAAAAGTTGATTATAGAATTGAAAGATAAGTTGAAACTATCGGATATTTTCCCGGCAGATGAAGATGGGGATATGAATTATTTTAAAATGGCAGGAGATGATTCAGAGGCAGTACAGGCTTTGGTTGCACTAGGTTATGGACAAGGCGAAAGTCTAAAAGCAGTAAAAGCTGTTGGTTCTAAGGATAAGTCGGTAGAAGAAATTTTAAAAGAGGCTTTAGGCAAGCTTATATAGAAATTGAAAATAAGATAGGAATAAATATTGATGGATAGACGAATTATCACAACAGAAACACTGGTGGAAGATCAGGCGACAGAACATTCTTTGCGCCCTAAGTACTTAAAAGATTATATTGGTCAAAAAACGGCCATGAAAACCTTGGACATTTATATTAAGGCAGCATTGGAGCGGGGAGAGCCATTGGATCATGTGCTGTTTTATGGTCCGCCGGGTTTGGGGAAAACCACCTTAGCAGGTATCATCGCCAATGAAATGGGCGTACATATGAAGATTACTTCAGGCCCTGCCATTGAAAAACCGGGGGAAATGGCGGCGATTTTAAATGGCTTACAGGAGAATGATGTGCTTTTTGTTGATGAAATCCACCGTTTGAATCGACAGGTGGAAGAAGTGTTGTATCCTGCGATGGAAGATTATGCCATTGATATTTTGATTGGAAAAGGAGCGACAGCCCGTTCCATTCGTTTGGACTTACCCAAATTCACCTTGGTTGGTGCAACGACGAGAGCGGGTATGTTGACGGCACCGTTAAGAGATCGCTTTGGTGTGATTCATCGTTTGGAATTTTATACGGAAGAAGAGTTAGCGATTATTATTATGCGTTCGGCTCGGGTGTTGTATGTAGAGATAGACGAGCAAGGTGCTTTGGAATTGGGTAGGCGTTCACGTGGTACACCACGTCTTGCCAATCGTTTGCTGAAACGAGTGCGTGATTTTGCGCAGGTGAAATATGATGGGAAAATTACTTGGGAAGTTGCCAATGATGCATTAGATGTGTTAGATGTAGATCGATTTGGTTTAGATCAAGTAGATAGAAATATACTTATGACCATGATTGAAAAGTTTCAAGGTGGTCCGGTGGGTTTGGATACATTGGCGGTAGCGACTTCGGAAGATACAGGGACATTGGAAGATGTATATGAGCCATATTTATTAAAAAATGGCTTTATTCAACGGACACCAAGAGGACGGGTTGTGACGGAGCGGGCTTATTTGCATTTGGGAATCGTCATGCCATCGAAATAAAAGTCATAACAAATCAAAATAAAATGTTGGAGGGCAAAATGAAAAAAATAGGTTTTATAGGTGTGGGTATCATGGGTAAGTCCATGGTTCGCAATTTGATGAAAGCAGGTTATGAATTGCATATATTTGCTAGAAATCAAGAGAAAGTGGAAGATGTTTTCCGGGAGGGGGCTATTTTTCATAGCACCATTGGTGATTGTGTGTCTGATGTGGATGTGGTGATTTCTATTGTTGGTTTTCCGCAGGATGTAGAGGAAATATATTTTGACACAGGTAATATATTGGATTCAGCCCAAGAGGGTACTTATTTGATTGACATGACAACCACCAGTCCTTTGTTGGCACAAAAAATTTATGAGCAGGGCAGTGAAAAGGGCATGTTTGTTTTGGATGCGCCTGTGACCGGTGGTGATGTAGGTGCCAGAGAGGGTACTATGTCTATTATGGTCGGGGGTGAAAAAGAGTACTTCGAAGCATGTGTACCGATTTTTGAGGCCATGGGCAAAAATATCAGCTACCAAGGTGTGGCAGGCAGTGGTCAACACTGCAAATTAGCCAATCAGATTATGATAGCCGGTGCTTTGTCAGGGCTTTGTGAGGGTTTTACTTATGCCAAAGCAAAAGGTCTTGATTTGGAAAAGGTGATGGGAGCAGTGGCGACAGGTTCGGCGGCAAGCCGTCAGCTGGATATGTTGGGACCAAGGATCATCAAAGGAGATTTTGCGCCTGGATTTTATTTGCGGCATTTTGTCAAAGACATGCGCTTGGCTTTGATTGAGAGTAATATGAGTAATCTAAGTTTGGAAATGTTAAGTCAGGTATTGGCCATAGGGGAAGAGTTGGAGATGCGTGGTCTGGGTGATAAGGGAACCCAAGCTTTGATGAAATATTACGAAAATGAAATAATAGAAGAAGATGAGGATTAGATGATGTTAATGGATAATTATTTGACTTTAGAAATTAATAAAACCAAGCACATTGCTTTGGTAGCCCATGATGGCAAGAAAAAAGAGTTGGTTGATTGGTGCGAAAAAAACCAGGATATTTTAAAGGGGCATTTTCTTTGCGGCACAGGAACTACGGCTCGTTTGATTTCTGAGCGGACAGGTTTGCCGGTAAAGGGTTATTCCAGCGGTCCCCTCGGTGGTGACCAGCAAATTGGTGCAAAGATTGTGGAGGGGCAGGTTGATTTTATGATTTTCCTTTGGGATCCTTTGGAAGCCCAACCACATGACCCGGATGTAAAAGCCTTGTTGCGGATTGCAGTGGTTTATGACTTACCCATAGCCAACAATTTGGCGACGGCGGATTTTATGTTACATTCTAAATATATGGATGAGGTGTACCATCGTAAAATAGAAAATTTTGATAAGTTGGTATCAGAGCGCGCCGAACAAATGAAGTAGAGAATGGAGTTTTTATCAGTAATGTCCAATATGAATAATGAAATTAAAAAAAGAAGAACCTTTGCGATTATTTCTCACCCCGATGCAGGAAAAACGACTTTGACGGAGAAGTTTTTATTGTATGGCGGTGCGATTAATCAAGCGGGTTCCGTAAAAGGAAAAGCCACCTCAAAACATGCTGTTTCCGATTGGATGGAAATCGAAAAGGAACGGGGTATTTCCGTTACTTCTTCGGTATTGCAGTTTAGTTATGATGGTTATTGTATCAATATTTTGGATACTCCCGGACATCAAGATTTTTCGGAAGATACCTATCGTACTTTGATGGCAGCAGATTCGGCTGTGATGGTGATTGATGCTTCCAAAGGGGTGGAGGCTCAGACAAGAAAGTTATTTAAGGTTTGTGTCATGCGCCGTATTCCCATTTTTACTTTTATCAATAAGATGGATAGAGAGGCAAGGGATACCTTTGATTTATTAGATGACATTGAAAAGGAACTGGGGATTGCGACCTGTCCTGTGAATTGGCCGATTGGTTCCGGAAAAGCGTTTAAAGGTGTTTACGATCGTGCAGGAAAAGAAGTAGAGCTTTTTTCGGATACTCAAAAAGGCACCCAAGTGGGCGAAGTTCAAAAAATGGATATAAACAATCCGGAAATCAATTGGATATTAGGTGAAGAGGCACAGATTAAGTTAAAGGATGAAATTGAATTGCTCGATGGCGCATCTGTGGAATTTGACCAAGAATTGGTAAATCAAGGTAAATTATCTCCTGTATTTTTTGGTTCGGCATTGACCAATTTTGGAGTAGAAACTTTTTTGCAACATTTTTTAAAAATGACATCTTCACCTTTACCAAGAATGTCTGATAAAGGCAACATTGACCCTATGATTGAACCTGATTTTTCGGCTTTTGTATTTAAGATACAAGCCAATATGAATAAGGCGCATAGAGATAGAATTGCTTTTATGCGTATTTGTTCCGGGGAGTTTGATGCTTCTATGACGGCATTTCATGTGCAAGGCGGCAAGGATGTTAGACTTTCTCAGCCACAGCAAATGATGGCAAGTGAGCGAAAGATGGTAGATAAGGCTTATGGCGGTGATATCATCGGCATATTTGATCCGGGTATTTATTCCATTGGGGATACCTTGACAACAGCAAAAGAACGTTTTGCTTATGAGGGGATTCCTACTTTTGCACCAGAGCATTTTGCCAGAGTGCGCCAGGTAGATACAATGAAACGCAAGCAGTTTATTAAAGGTATCAGCCAGATCGCCCAAGAGGGAGCCATTCAGATATTCCAAGAATATAATACGGGTATGGAAGAAATTATTGTAGGGGTAGTGGGTGTGTTGCAGTTTGATGTATTAAAGTATCGCCTGACCCATGAGTACAATGTAGAAATTGCATTGGAAAATTTGCCTTATGCGCATATTCGTTGGATTGAAAATAAGGATATTGCATTGGATAAGATAGTTGGCACATCTGATATGCGGAAAATTAAAGATTTAAAAGATAGGCCTTTGTTGCTTTTTATTCATGAGTGGAGTATTCGTATGACATTGGAGCGAAATGAAGGGTTGGAATTATCGGAATTTGGGCGGTAGAGGTTTAAGAATATTAAACGAGAAGCCCTCACCTCTAAATGAAATATTCCTTTAAGGATATGTAGCAAGATGGTTGGGAGTATGTCATATAACAGGAGAACATAATGATTATACGAGAAATAAAAATGGGTGAATCCAAAAACATTGAATTCAAAGTTGAATTACCCAATGACAAAGAAAAATATCTCAAAACAATCATAGCCTTTGCAAATGGCAGTGGTGGAAAATTAATCATTGGTGTAGATGATGAAAGAAACATAGTAGGCATAAATAAAAAAGCTGTTTATAAAATTATGGACAAAATCGCAAATGTTGTCTCTGATAGTTGTGAACCACAGATTGCACCCAATATTACCGTTCAGGAAATAGACGGTAATCATATTATTATTGTGGAAGTGTATCCAAGCCCCAGTAGACCATATTATATAAGGAGTAAGGGGAAAAGGGATGGTGTGTATATTCGAACCGGTGGAACAACTAGATTAGCAGATTCTACAAAGATTAGAGAGTTGGAATTGGAAGGTTCGAATCAATCTTGGGATGAACAAACTTGCATTGGATATAAATTATTGGATGATGAAGTGAATCAATTATGTGAAGATATTTATTTTCATATGATGGAATCGGTAAGTACAGAGGAAGAAAAAACAAAGATTAAAAAACCAAACAAAGCAAATTTGATTAACTGGAAAGTTTTGAAAGAGGTTGACGGAAATGTAACGGCAACCAATGCTTTTGCTTTACTTGTCAGTGATTATTTTCAGTTCGCTGAAATACAATGTGCTCTTTTTAAAGGAACGAATAGGGATGTTTTTATAGACAAGAAAGAATATTCCGGAGCGATATACAATCAAATCGAAGAGGCTTATCAATTTGTATTACGTCACATCAATCGCAGTTCGGAAATAGAAAGTATTGTGCGTAAGGATTTTTATGAATTGCCAATTGGTGCAATTCGAGAGATGATTATTAATGCAGTGGTACATCGAGATTATATGGACAATTCCAAAGTACAAGTTGCCATATATGATGATCGTGTTGAAGTGACATCTCCCGGAACACTATTTGGTGGACTTACATTATCGGATGCATTGTCCGGTCGTTCCAAAATCAGAAATAAGGTTGTTGCAAATGTGTTTAATGAAATGGAAATAATGGAATCTTGGGGTTCGGGTTTAAAAAGAATTATGGAACGTGCAGAAGAGTTTGGTTTACAAGAGCCGGCGTTTGTTGAGATGGATGGAAGCTTTCGTGTGAATTTATTTAGGAATGTTGTAGAAAATAAGATTGGCTTTGAAACTGCCTCCAAAGCTGCCCCCAAAAGCGGAATTGTCCCCAAAACTGCCCCCAAAAGCGGAATTGTCCCCAAAACTGCCCTCTATAATGAAACAGAGCTTGAATCAGTTTTGGCTACTATTATAAATGATAATAACAAAATGAAAATTATGGCTTTGACAGGTTTGCAAAGAAAAATATTGGCATACATTGTAATGAATCCAAGTATGACAAGAGTAGAAATAGGGGATAAGGTGAAAAAATCGAGAACAACGGTGAGAATGAATATATCTACTTTAAGAGATGCGGGATTAATTGAATTTATTGGAAGTTCCAAAAGTGGAAAGTGGATTATCAAATAGAGATAAAGGGGGAAATCGGGAATTAAGATGGTCTAAATTGATAAAGTTCAATTTCGGAATGTGATTCAAAATTTACTAAATAATAGTGTGAAGTATGGAAACAAGAGGGATGGTCAAGCAGAAATATTTTGCCGTCAAGCAGAGGATCGTCTCTTCATTGTTGTTCAAAATAATGGTCCGAAAGTACCGGAAGAAATGTTACCCAAGTTATTTGATGGTAACTGCCAATGGGGAGGATGCTGACAAAATAAGAGGTTTGGGTTTGGGTGCTGATGATTATATTCCTAAGCCCTTTTCGCCTACGGAGTTAGTGGCAAGGGTAAAAGCCAATTTGGCGCAGTATCATAGAGTCAGTGCGAGAAAAGAAGAACGCAAAATGAAAAAAATGAGGAAATCGTTGCCGGACCGATTGTTGCAAATCTTGCAACACACCGTGTTTATGTAAATAGTAAGGAGATTTCTCTTAAAAATAAAGAATATGAATTGTTGGTATTTTTGATTTCCAATCCGGAAATTGTGTTTAGCAAAGAGCATTTGTATGAGCGAATCTGGGGAATGGATGCTTTTGGGGACTTAAAAACGGTGGCAGTGCATATGGGGAGGATCCGGGATAAAATTGAACAGGATCCACAAAATCCGATACACATTCAAACGGTTTGGGGTGCAGGTTATCGTTTTAAAATTTGATATTTCTAATAGAACATAAAAGAGTCGTTTGGGAGATGATGGCATGAGGTTGTATAGAAAACAAAACAAGGAAAGTCAAAAGAACAAAGTGGAAAGTGAACAAAAACTACGAAATTATGCAAGTCTTGATTGTGATGTGTTATTTGAAAAATTTCATACCACTTCTCAAGGTTTATCCAAAGAGCAGATAGATGATATCCAAGAGAAGCACGGAAAAAATATCATCCAATCAGGAAGAAAAAATACGATTTTACGGCGTTTATATGAAGCTCTCATTAATCCGTTTAATATTGTGTTATTGGCAATCATCATCATTACTTATGTGACGGATGTTATTTATCATGAGCCGCCGGATTTTGTTACCATGGGTATTGTGTTGTTGATTATTATTTTATCGAGTACAGTTGCATTTGTACAGGGGGAACGTTCTAATACTGCGGCGGAGAGTCTTTCAAAAATGATTTCCAACAAGGCAGATGTTTGGCGTGATAATGCGCTGGTTGAGATAGCCATGGAAGAAGTTGTGCCCGGTGACATTGTGAAACTTTCCGCCGGTGATATGATTCCTGCTGATGTACGGTTTTTATTGACCAAAGATGCTTTTGTGGCGCAGGCGGCTTTGACAGGAGAGTCCAACCCGGTAGAGAAATTCAGTTCTGTTTCAGTGGAAGAAACACAATCCTTGACAGATATAAAAAATATCGGTTTTATGGGTTCCAATATTGTCAGCGGCAGTGCTACGGCCATCGTTTTGGCAACGGGAAATGATACCTATATCGGAACGATGGCCAAAACCTTGTCGGGTGATCGGGCGAAAAATAGTTTTGAGCGAGGTGTTGACTCTGTGAGTCGTTTGCTGATTCGTGTCATGGTTATTATGGTACCTGTTGTGTTTTTGATCAATGGTTTGACAAAAGATGATTGGATGGGTGCTTTTTTATTTGCAATTACCATTGCAGTTGGCCTAACACCTGAGATGCTGCCGATGATTATGACTTCCACTCTGGCAAAGGGTGCGGTATTTATGTCCAAGCAAGATGTGATTGTGAAGACCCTTGGTGCCATACAGATTTTTGGCGAGATGGATATTTTGTGCACGGATAAAACGGGAACATTGACAGAAGATAAAATTATTTTGGAAAAATATATGAATGTATTGGGGGAGGATGATACAAGGATTTTTCGCCATGCTTATATGAATAGTTATTTTCAAACAGGTTTGAAAAATTTAATTGACTTGGCGATTATCAATCGAGCAGTGGAACAGGGTTTTGAAAATATATTAGAAAAATATCGTTGTATTGATGAAATTCCCTTTGATTTTTCCCGTCGTTGTATGAGTGTTGTTTTGCAGGATGGAGATGGAAAAACCCAGCTTATTACCAAGGGAGCAGTGGAGGAGATGCTTTCTATTTCCTCTTATGTGGAATGGGAAGGGCAGATTTTGCCCCTATCGGATGAAATGAAAGAAAAGGTGTTGGTTGTTTATGAGAAATATAACCATGAAGGTTTGCGTATGCTTGCAGTTGCACAAAAAAATGAAGTGCCCGGTGTGGAAAATTTTTGTGTAGAGGATGAAAGTGATATGGTTTTGATTGGTTTTGTCGGTTTTTTGGATCCACCAAAAGAAACAGCTGCCACGGCTATAACAGCTTTAAAAGAAAATGGCGTACGAACGGTGGTATTGACCGGTGATAGTGAGGGGGTGGCCATTAAGGTCTGCAATAAGGTAGGGGTTAATACATCTTCTTTTTGTAATGGCAATGATGTTGAAAACATGGATGATGCTACGTTGCTTAAAACAGTGGAACACTGTAGTTTGTATGCAAAACTGTCACCATCTCAGAAAGAAAGAGTTGTAAAGGCATTTCAAACAAACGGCCATACAGTTGGTTATATGGGAGATGGGATTAATGATGCACCGCCTCTTCATCAATCCGATGTGGGGATATCTGTGGATAGTGCAGTAGACATTGCTAAGGAAACGGCAGATATTATTTTATTGAAAAAAGATTTGATGGTATTAGAACATGGTGTAATAGCCGGTCGCAAGACCTTTGGAAACATTGTGAAATATATAAAAATGGCAACCTCGGGAAATTTTGGAAATATGGTTTCTGTTTTGGTGGCTTCTATTTTTTTACCGTTTTTACCGATGCTTCCAATTCAAATATTGACGCAAAATTTACTATGTGATTTTTCCCAGATGGGCATGCCCTTTGATAATGTAGATAAGGAATATATTGAAAAACCTAGAAAATGGGAAACCAAATCCATAAAATCCTTTATGACTTTTATGGGTTCATTGAGTTCTGTTTTTGACATTGCCTGTTTTGCGATTATGTGGTGGATTATTCGTGCAAATACCCAGGAACTTTCTCCCTTGTTTCAAGGTGGTTGGTTTATCTTTGGTACCGTTTCACAAGTTTTGGTGATTCACATGATTCGTACGGGGAAGATTCCTTTTTTGCAATCCAAGCCCTCTTTGCCTTTGATGATATCCACGTTTGTGGTTGTCGTTGCAGCATGTATCATTGCATTTACAAATATGGCAACTTTGATTGATATGTCAGTATTACCGGTTGATTTTGTTCCGTGGTTAATCCTTTTGCTGGTGGCCTACTGTGCGTCAACTTTATTTATGAAACAGTTTTACATTAGAAAATTTGGCGAATGGCTTTAGATTCTTTTAAGTCCGCTCGTTTTAAGTTAATCATAATCATTCTATACAAGAGAATATAAATTTGATATAATACTAGATAGTTATTCAGAAGATGACAATAAGCAGGAGGTTTTATAGATGGCAAACGAGGAAAGAAGCTCCATTGCGATGGAAAAGGATTCAGGTTTAGGTAAGGTACAGATTGCAGACGAGGTTGTGGCGATTATTGCAGCATTGGCGGCAAGTGATGTAGAGGGTGTTGCTTCTATGGCAGGTTATGTGAGAAGTGATTTTGTCAACAAGATTGGTATGCGTAGTCTATCAAAAGGTGTGAAAGTTGATGTATTGGATGGGGTAGCAACGGTGATTCTATCCCTCAATTTAAAGTACAATTATAGTATTGTAGATGTATCTGAAAAAGTACAAGAAAAAGTGAAAGCTACAATCGAAAATATGACAGGTTTGGAAGTTGCTGATGTAAATATCAAAGTTTCAGGTGTTGAGATGGAGTCTCATGGTTGATGTTGAAGAAAAATTCAGATAGGAAATAAGATGACAAGAAAACAGCAGCGTGAGCATATTTTTAGGTTATTGTTTCAAATTGAATTTATTCAAAAAATAGAGATAGACAGCCATGTGGATGCTTATTTAGAAGCGTTGGTTCATTCGGCTACGTCCAAGGGAAAAGAAGTAGACACACATGCCATGGATTATATTAAAGATAAATTTTATCAGATATTATCTCTTGTAGATGTGTTAGATGAAAAAATCAGTAGCCATGCCACAGGTTGGAAGATAAGTCGGATGAACAAGGTGGATTTGACCATTTTAAGGTTGGCATTGTTTGAGATGGAACATGATGAGAGTATTCCGCTGGGTGTTGCGATTAACGAGGCAGTAGAGCTGGCCAAAAAATTCAGTGGTGAAGAGGGACCTTCTTTTGTCAATGGTGTGCTTGCCAAAATGATATAGACAAATCATGATGGCTTTGGGAGGATTACCATGAGACGAAATGTTTATACGGTCAAAGAAGTAAATGCTTACATTAAAAATATGTTTACTCAGGACTTTATGCTGAGTCGTATTTATATCAAAGGAGAGGTGTCCAACTGTAAATATCATTCATCAGGACATATATATTTCTCCTTAAAAGATGAGTCCGGCACAATTGCCTGTGTTATGTTTGCAGGTTCAAGGTCAGGGCTTTCTTTTCGTATGCAGGAGGGGCAGCAAGTGGTAGCCTTGGGTTCTATTTCTGTTTTTGAACGGGATGGTCGTTACCAACTTTATGCCAAAGAAATTATGTTAGATGGGGCAGGACAACTATACGAAAAGTTTGTGGCTTTGAAAAAAGAGTTGGCAGAAATGGGGATGTTCGCTGCGGAATATAAACAGATTCTTCCGCCTTTTATAAAAACATTAGGTGTTGTGACAGCTACTACAGGGGCGGTCGTGCAAGATATTATTCAGGTGACCAAGCGTCGCAATCCCTATGTACAGATTTTGATTTACCCTGCGAAAGTGCAAGGAGATGGAGCGGCAGAAAGTATTGTCAGCGGCATTGAGGCATTGACCGAGATAGGTGTAGATGTGATGATTGTGGGGCGTGGTGGTGGCTCTATGGAAGATTTGTGGGCTTTTAATGAAGAACAGGTCGCACATGCCATATTTCATTGTCCCATACCTATTATTTCAGCAGTGGGTCATGAAACAGATACCACCATTGCGGATTTTGTGGCAGATATGCGAGCACCTACGCCATCTGCAGCAGCAGAGTTGGCGGTATATGAATTTGCGGCAGTGCGCTTGGCATTGCAAGAATATCATTTGCGTTTGCAAAAAGACATGAGGCAAAAAATCGAAGAAGAACGGAAAAAATTAGAACAGCATGCACTACGTTTTAAATACAATCACCCAAGACAAAAACTCAATGATAAACAACAGATGTTAATCAATTTGGAACATAAAATAAGACAGCAAATGGAACAAAAGCTAAAAGATAAGAAACATGAGTTGTTATTATTGTTGGAACAATATAAAGGTCTTTCCCCCTTATATAAATTAAAGCAAGGTTATGCTTATGTAGCGGGCAGCAAACAAGAGAATATAAAGTCTATCAGCCGGTTGCAACAAGGTGATGAGATTAACATATATATGGCGGATGGTAGGGTTAGAGCAGAGGTGTTGGAATTAATCAAGGAGAACAGATAGATGTGCGAAAAAAAAGAACCTGCATTAGAGGCATTGTTTTTAGAATTAGAAGAGATTGGAAAAAAACTGGAAGCGGGTGATGTTTCATTAGAGGAGTCTTTTCAACTATATCAGCAAGGTATGGAACTTCTAAAAAGTTCAGACGAGATTATTGATACCATTGAAAAAAAGATTTTAGTCCTAGATGAAAGCAGGAATACCCATGAATTTTGAAGAGAAACGAAATAAAAAAACAGATGAAATCAACGTGATATTGCAGAGATACATGCTCTTTGTTCAGGGAGCAGAAAAAGCCATGGTTGCATCCATGCAGTACGCCACCATGAACGGCGGTAAGCGGATTCGTCCTATGTTGCTCTTGGAGACTTATCTGTTGTTTGGTGGTTCCGGTAAGGAGATGGAACCGTTTATGGCTGCTTTAGAGATGATTCACAATTATTCTTTGGTTCATGATGATTTGCCGGCGATGGACAATGATGACTACCGGCGTGGTCGCAAAACCACCCATAAGGTTTATGGTGAGGGCATGGCGATTTTAACAGGAGATGCTTTGTTGAATCATGCTTTTGAAAGTGCCTTGTTGGCTTTTGAGATAGCACCGGATAAATACAAGGAAATTGCCAAAGCGTTGCAGGTATTGGCAAAAAAAGCAGGTGTTCACGGCATGATTGGTGGACAGGTTATGGATATTGCGTCGGTTGGTAAACAGATTTCTCAGGAAACACTAGATTGTATTTATGCGTTAAAAACTAGTGCTTTGATGGAGGCAGGTATGATGATTGGTGCTATTTTAGCAGGGGCAACCGATGAAGAAGTTGCAATAGTGGAGGATGTGGCATCAAAAATCGGATTGGCGTTTCAGATTCAAGATGATGTATTGGATGTAGTTAGTTCTTTGGAAGAACTGGGAAAAGCGACCCATAGTGATGAAAAAAATGAAAAAACAACTTATGTAACCATAAAAGGTTTAACAGAGTCAAAAAGAGAGGTAGAAACCTTGTCTCAAACGGCGATTGCCAATTTACGTAGTCTGGGCAAGGAAAATCTTTTTTTGGAAGAATTGCTGTTGTCTTTGGTTTATAGAAAATATTAATCATGAATGAAAAAATGAAATGAGGAACCACAACAATGATTTTGAATAAAATCAATAAAGCAAATGACATTAAGAACCTTGGTCAAAGCGAATTGATGCAATTGACTTGTGAGATTAGAACATTTTTAATAGAAAACATTAGTTATACAGGTGGTCATCTGGCATCAAATCTAGGGGTGGTAGAATTGACGATGGCGTTGCACCTGGCTCTTGATTTGCCACAGGATAAGCTGATTTGGGATGTGGGGCATCAGGCTTATACCCATAAGATTTTAACGGGGCGCAAAAATAGTTTTGACGCTTTGCGTAAATTTGGTGGCATCAGTGGATTTCCCAAGCGTAGCGAAAGTCCAAGTGATGCCTTTGATACAGGTCATAGTTCTACGTCTATTTCAGCAGGACTGGGTTATGCCTCTGCACGTGAGATTCGTGGTGAGGACTATCGTGTGGTTTCCGTGATAGGAGATGGTTCCATAACAGGTGGCATGGCCTATGAGGCTTTAAACAATGCTGCTCAGTTAAAGAGCAACTTTGTGATTGTATTAAATGACAACAATATGTCGATTTCTGAAAATATCGGTGGTATATCGGGTTATTTGGATGGTTTGCGAACCGCCAAAGGTTATATGGGTTTAAAAGAAAATGTGCAGTCCATGTTGAAAAAATTTCCCCATCAAGGGGAAAGACTGACTCGTTATATTACCAACACCAAAAGTGGGATTAAGCAGTTGTTTGTTCCGGGTATGTTATTTGAGAATATGGGGATTACTTATTTGGGTCCCATTGATGGTCATGATTTGCAGGCATTGCAAAGAGCATTTCATCAAGCGATGCAAGTTAAAAAAGCCGTTTTGGTTCATGTGATTACCAATAAGGGACAGGGGTATCGTTATGCCGAGGAAAATCCGGCACGTTTTCATGGTACAGCTCCTTTTAACATTGCGACAGGTTGTACTTTGGAAAGTGATGGTATTGACAGTTATACGGATGTATTTTCCAAAGTGATTTGTGACGAAGGCGGTAAGAATGAAAATATTGTAGCAATTACGGCAGCTATGGGAGACGGTACAGGTTTGGCAGCGTTTTCCAAACGTTTTCCAAAACGTTTCTTTGATGTAGGTATCGCAGAAGAACATGCCGTTACTTTTGCGGCAGGGCTTGCAGCAGGTGGTATGAAACCTGTGGTGGCTATTTATTCTTCCTTTTTACAACGAGCTTATGACCAGATTATTCATGATGTATGCTTGCAAAACTTACCGGTATTTTTTGCCATTGATCGGGCAGGATTGGTGGGTAGTGACGGCGAAACCCATCAAGGTTTGTTCGATTTGTCTTATTTGTCGTCCATTCCTCATATGGTGATTATGGCACCCAAAAATCGTTGGGAGATGGCAGATATGATACGCTTTGCGTTGGACTTCCCAACCCCCATTGCATTACGTTATCCAAGGGGAGAGGCCTATCGTGGGTTGGTCCAATTTCGTAGTGAAATAAAGTTGGGGAAAAGTGAAATTTTATATGAAGAGGATAGTATTGCGATTATTTTCATTGGAAATATGGCAAATTTGGCAGAATCCGTACGTTATGCCTTAAAAGAGATTGGTTATAATTGTAGTTTGGTTAATGGTCGTTTTGTAAAACCATTGGATACAGAAAGAATAGAACAATTGGCAAAAACCCATCAGCTCTTTGTAACCTTAGAGGAAAATGAATTGATGGGTGGGTTTGGACAACAGGTGGCAGCTTATGTGCAAGAGGCAAAGTTGGAGGTAAGGGTTCGTAGCGTTGGTATTTCAGATGAATATGTGGAGCATGGCAATGTAGATTTATTGCGAAAAGAAGTGGGTCTGGACAAAAATGTGATTGTCAATCAAGTGGTTAGTGATTATATTATCATGACAGGAGAGGCACCATGAAAGAACGCTTAGATGTACTTTTGGTGCAGCGAAATTTGGTGGCATCACGAGAAAAAGCCAAAGCCATTATTATGTCCGGTATTGTTTATGTAAACGATCAAAAAGAAGACAAGGCGGGCAGTACTTTTTCTGCGGATGCTCGGATTGAGATACGGGGCAAAACATTGCCTTATGTAAGCCGGGGTGGTTTGAAATTAGAAAAGGCATTTAAAGAGTTTACGTTCTGTGTTTTAGATAAAGTTTGTGCAGATGTGGGTTCTTCCACAGGTGGTTTCACCGATTGTATGTTACAAAATGGAGCAATTAAAGTCTATGCCATAGATGTGGGGCGTGGTCAGTTAGATTGGAAATTGCGGCAAGATAAAAGAGTTGTGGTTATGGAAAAAACCAATATTCGTCATGTGCTACAGTCGGATTTTAAGGAACCGATTGCATGTTCAACCGTAGATGTCTCTTTTATTTCTTTGACAAAAGTACTGGCACCCATTTACAATTGTTTGACGGAAGACGGTGAAGTGGTCGCTTTGATTAAACCGCAGTTTGAGGCGGGCAGGGAAAAGGTAGGCAAAAAAGGTGTGGTACGGGAGCCCAATACTCATATTGAAGTGATAGAGCAAGTGTTTCATTCTGCAAAAAGTTTGGGTTTTTGTATTTGTGCACTGACCTTTTCACCCATTCGTGGACCGGAAGGAAATATTGAGTATTTATTGCATTTAAAAAAAGGAATGGAAACAGCAACTACAAACATTGAAATCAATCAGATGGTAGAAACAGCATTTGCCAAGTTGAGTTAAGGAAAAATGGAAAATTTTTTAATTATTATTAATGCAGACAAAGATAAGGAATTTGAATTGACCAATCAAATTTGTGACTACCTTGCTACCTTAGGGAAGCAGTGTATCCGAGCGGCGATTGATGTAAAAGGACATTTGCTTCACAATGAGATACCCAAGGGGGTTGATTGTGCTTTGGTATTGGGTGGTGATGGTACGATTATTCGTGCGGCTCGGGAGTTGGCAGAGCTTGACATACCGATTCTGGGTTTTAATTTGGGTACACTGGGGTATTTGGCAGAAGTTGAGGTGTCGGATTTTAAAAAAGCGTTGAACAAGCTGTTTTTAAAACGGCCAGCCATTGAAAAACGCATGATGTTGCAAGGTTGCATCAATGGCGAGATGGAAAATTCTGCCTTAAATGATATTGTAATCAGTCGGGATGGTAGTTTGCGGATTGTTAATTTTAATGTGTATGTCAATGGCATTTTATTAAATAATTATATGGCGGACGGGGTGGTGATTTCCACACCAACAGGCTCCACGGCATATAATTTATCAGCCGGTGGTCCCATTGTAGAACCCACCGCAAGTATCATTGTATTGACTCCGATTTGCTCCCATGCGCTTAATACCAGTAGTATTGTATTGTCAGCAGAAGACAGTATAGAGGTGGAAGTCTGCACCGACCGTTATGGACAGCCTGAGCGAATGGCTGTGACCTTTGATGGTTATGAACCGGTAGCGATGGCAACAGGAGATAGAATTGTGATTCGCAAATCTTCGCAGGTAACCAAACTTGTGAAATTGCGGGAAGAAAGTTTTTTAAAAATCATGCAGACTAAAATGAAAGGAAACTAAATCATGAAAAGTAACCGCCATGCTAAAATTATTGATTTGATTACACACAATATAATCGAGACCCAAGAGGATTTGGCACAGCGTTTGCTTGATGCAGGTTATCAAGTGACCCAAGCGACCATATCCAGAGATATAAAAGATTTGCGTTTGATGAAGATGCCCATTGGCGATGGTAGACAGCAATATGTTATTTTAAAGCCCGAGGGTGAAAATTTAAAAGAAAAGTATACCCGTATTTTAAGGGCAGGTTTTGTTTCCACAGCCCAAGCGCAAAATATTATGGTGATTAAAACGGTTTCGGGGATGGCCATGGCTGTTGCGGCAGCAATTGATGCACTGGAATGGATAGAGGTGGTGGGTTGCATTGCAGGTGATGATACGGTGATGTGTGCTCTGCGAAGTGTTGCGGATTATTTGGTGGTAAGTAATAAGCTGGAAAAAATTGTGACAAAGGAAAATGGGTAGGATAGATGTTGCAAAGCATATATGTGAAAAATTTAGCCCTTATGGATGAGATTGAAGTGGACTTCCAAGGAGGTTTGAATGTGCTTACGGGAGAGACCGGAGCAGGCAAGTCTATTTTGTTGGGTTCCGTCGACTTGGCATTGGGTGGTCGTTATACAGGCGATATGATTCGTGCGGGGGCATCCTACGGATTGGTTGAGCTGACTTTTTTGATTGAAGAAAAAAGGTTGGAACAAGCCTTAAATGAAAGGGATGTTTTTTCAGAGGATGGTATTGTTGTGTTGAGCCGCCGTTTGATGGAAGGTAGAAGTGTTAGTAAAATAAACGGCGAAACGGTGTCTAAGGGCCAACTAAGTGAAATTGCTGATTTATTGATTCATATTCATGGACAGCATGAGCATCAGACTTTGCGGCATAAAAAAAATCATTTGATGGTACTGGATCGTTTTGGCGGAGATAAGATAGAGGCAATCAAAGCAGAGTACAAAAAAGCATATCAGATTTATCGTAGTTGTAAAAAAGATTTGGAAGAGATGGATACCGATGAGGTTAGCCGTAAAAAAGAGATGGCTTTCATCGAATTTGAGATACAAGAGATAGAAGAGGCGCATTTGCAAGTAGGAGAAGATGAGGAATGCGAAAGTGAATATCGTCGCATGATAGATGGGAAGAAATTGACCGAATATACCTCTGCGGCTTATCAATATACCGGTGGTTCAAATGAAGCCAACGCCAGTGATTTGCTCAGTCGGGCAATTTTGTCTTTGAGCCAGGTTGAAAAATATGATGAACAAGGAACGGGATTATATCAACAAGCCGTTGAAATTGACAACTTGTTGGCAGATTTTAATCGGGAATTAATAGAATATGAACAATCTTTGGAATTTTCGGAAGCTGATTTTTATGAGGTAGAGCGACGTTTGAACCAGATAAACCATTTAAAATCAAAATACGGTTCTACGATAGAAGCGGTTTTGTTATATTTGGAGGAAAGAAGTGAAACGTTGGAGTCATTATCCAATTATGAATCCCACTTGGCAAATCTACAAAATAAATGGATAACGGCAGAAGAAAACTTAGCAAAGACAGCAGAACAACTTTTTGTTCAAAGGAAAATAGTCGGCAAGGATTTTGTCGAAGCGGTGTCAGCGGGTTTGAAAGACTTGAACTTTTTAGATGTACGCTTTGAAGCGCAGTTTGAAGTGTCCAACTATGGCTTAGAGGGCAAAGAAGAAGTAGAATTTTATTTGTCTACCAATCCGGGTGAACCTTTGAAACCATTGGGCAATATTGCTTCGGGCGGGGAATTGTCTAGGGTGATGTTGGTAATCAAAACATTGCTTGCAGATAAAGATGAAACGGGCACCTTGATTTTCGATGAAATAGACACGGGAATCAGTGGTATCACTGCGACAAAAGTAGCACAAAAATTGCATTTGATTGGACAGAAATGTCAAGTGTTATGTATCACACATTTGGCGGGGATTGCCTCTATGGCAGATGTACATTATCTCATTGAAAAACGAAGTGTACAAAACAAAACAAAAACCGATATTGTATGCTTAGAAAAAGAGCAATCCATCCAAGAGTTGGCACGGATATTAGGCGGGGATAAGATTACTGAGAATGTTTTAAAAACAGCAAGAGAAATGAAAGAACAGCGGAAAAGAATGGGAGTTAAATTATGAAAAGAGTATTATTTGCAGCATCAGAATGCGTTCCGTTTGTCAAAACGGGTGGCTTGGCTGATGTTGTAGGATCATTGCCGAAGTATTTTGATCCGAAGAAATATGATGTGCGTGTTATTTTGCCAAAGTATAACTGCATGTTTCAGCAATGGAAAGATATGATGGTATATCAAGAAAGCTTCCAAATGGATATCAATAATAAGCGTGAATATGTGGGGGTTTTAAGTTGTACCTATGATGGTATTGTTTTTTATTTTGTAGACAATGAATATTACTTTTCAGGCCGTACGATTTATGAGGGTGATGAAAAGTGGAATATTGAGCGTTTTGCTTTTTTTTCAAAAGCGGTGTTGAGTGTATTGCCTGTGATTGATTTCCGTCCGGATATTTTGCATTGCCATGATTGGCAGACAGCTTTGATACCTGTGTATTTGGATAATTTCCGTTATTTGGGTGAATATTATCGTGGCATCAAAACTCTTATGACCATTCACAATTTAAAGTTTCAAGGGATATGGGATACCAAAACAGTGAAACAAATTACAGGTTTGCCCCAGTATTATTTTGTGCCGGATAAATTAGAGGCTTACAAGGATGCCAATCTTTTAAAAGGTGGTATTGTTTATGCAGATAAGGTAACTACAGTCAGTCATTCTTACGCGCAAGAGATTCAGACCCCATTTTATGGGGAAGGCTTGCATGGTTTGATGTATGCTCGCTCCAATGATTTGTATGGCATTGTGAATGGTTTAGATTATAAGGAATTCAGTCCATTTTTAGATGAAAGGATTCACAAACGTTTTACCGTAGAAAATTTCCGTAAAAATAAAGTGCAAAATAAGTTGGCTTTACAAGAGGAAGTTGGGTTGGATCAAAACCCTAAGGTGATGTTGATTGGGATTGTGTCTCGCTTGACGGATCAAAAAGGTTTTGATTTGATTGAATGTGTTTTGGATGAGTTGTGTCAAGACGCGCTTCAATTGGTGGTATTGGGAACAGGAGAGCCAAAATATGAAAATCTTTTCCGTCATTTTGCCTGGAAGTATCCCGGTCAGGTTTCGGCGAGTATTTTTTATAATGAGGACTTATCCCACCGTATTTATGCTTCTTGTGATGCTTTTTTGATGCCGTCCTTATTTGAGCCTTGTGGTTTGAGCCAATTGATGAGTCTACGATATGGTACAATCCCGATTGTACGGGAGACCGGTGGTTTAAAAGATACGGTAGAACCCTACAATGAATATACCAAGATGGGTACGGGGTTTCGTTTTGCCAATTACAATGCCCATGAGATGCTAGATACAATTCGTTATGCCCAACGGGTTTTTTATGATAAAAAAAGAGATTGGAATAAGATTGTAGAACGGGCCATGGAGCAAGATTTTTCATGGAAAAATTCTGCCGGAAAGTATGAAGCATTGTATAAAGGGCTAGTGGGGTCATGATGTATTGAGATAGGGGGCATCTATGAAGATTCGTAATATTCTAAAGAGAGAGAACATCAATATTTCATTTGAGGTATTTCCACCAAAAACAGAGGTGGGATATGAGAAAATCTTAAATGCAAACAAAGAGATTTCAAAGTTAAATCCCGCTTTTATCAGTGTAACATATGGAGCGGGAGGTGGTACAAGTAAAAATACAGCAAACATTGCTGCTTATATCAAAAATGAGCTGGGGGTAGAAAGTTTAGCCCATTTAACTTGTGTATCGTCTACAAAAGAGGAAGTGAGAGAAGTCATTCAACATTTAAAATCCTTTGGCATTGAAAATATTTTAGCCTTGCGTGGAGATATTCCGAAAGGGCAAGCATTTCCTGTAGCAGCGGGTTTTCGCTATGCTTATGAATTGATAGAAGAAATCAAAAAACATGGAGATTTTTCCATTGGTGCGGCCTGCTATCCGGAAGGTCATGTGGAAAATAAACATAAGGTAGATGATATTCATTATCTAAAACAAAAGGTAGATTGTGGCGTAGATTTTTTGACCACGCAAATGTTTTTTGACAATGACATTCATTACAATTTTTTGTATCGCATTCGGGAGGCGGGGATTACCATACCGGTGTTGCCGGGCATTATGCCGATTATCAGTGAGATACAGATGAAACGGAGCATAGAGTTGTCAGGCACGGTGTTTCCCAGACGTTTTCTATCTATGTTGGATCGTTTTGGTGACAATCCCAATGCAATGATGGAAGCAGGGATTGCTTATGCCACGGATCAGATTATTGACTTGTTGGCAAACGGGGTGAAAAACATTCACATTTACACAATGAACCGACCGCAAGTGGCAGAAAAAATTATGGGCAACATTACAGAGATAATCAAGTGCTAGGTGAGGGGTGCAAATGATTTTAGATAGATTGGGAAAAGAACTTTTGTTTTTTGATGGTGGCATGGGTAGTCTTTTACAAGAGAAAGGCATGGCACCGGGAGAATTGCCTGAAACATGGAACATAACCCGTGCAGAAGATATTATAGAGATACATCAAAATTATATTGCGGCAGGTAGCGATATTTTATTGACCAATACCTTTGGCGCCAACGCTATCAAATATGATGGTGTATTTTCTTTAGAAGAGGTGGTTTTTCAAGCCGTTGCCAATGTAAAAGAGGCGATGAAGCGAGCAAATCGAAAGGTGTCGATTGCTTTGGATGTGGGTTCGGTAGGGAAATTATTAAAACCCATGGGTGAATTGGAGTTTGAAGATGCTTTTTTAGCTTTTTCGGAAGTGGTAAAGATTGCTGTTCAAGCAGGTGTGGATTTGATTCATATTGAAACCATGAGTGATAGTTATGAATTAAAAGCAGCGGTATTGGCAGCAAAAGAGTCCGGTTTGCCTGTGTTTGCAACGGTTGTTTTTGATGAAAAAGGGCGTTTGCTTACAGGGGCGGATGTAAAAACTGTGGTAGCATTGCTGGAGGGCTTGCGGGTAGATGCTTTGGGTATTAATTGTGGTATGGGACCAAGGCAGATGTTGCCTCTATTAAAGGAAATCAGACGAGTTTCTTCCTTACCGATTGTTGTGAAACCCAATGCAGGATTGCCCAAAACCAAAGATGGGCAAGTGTTTTATGATGTAGGACCGGATGAATTTGCGTTGATTATGGAAGAGGTTGTAGATTTGGGTGCTGCTGTAATTGGTGGCTGCTGCGGTGCAACACCAACTCATATCCAAAAACTGGTAACTGTTCTAAAGGGAAAACCGGTTTTACCGCTTGTAGAAAAACAGCATACCTATATCTCTTCTTATAATCAGGCAGTAGAATTGGGGACCGGTTCGAAAATCATAGGGGAACGGATTAATCCAACGGGAAAAAAGAAGTTGAAAGAAGCCTTGCGTAGGTCTGATTTTGACTATATCTTAAATGAGGCTTATCAGCAGGAGCGTCAGGGGGCTCATATTTTAGATGTAAATGTTGGTTTGCCTGATATCAATGAGTGCCGGATGATGGTTGAAGTGATAAAGTCTTTGCAGGCAGCCATCCCCTTGCCTTTGCAGATAGATACGGTTGATATTGTTACCATGGAACAGGCTTTGCGTTATTATAATGGAAAAGCTATGGTTAATTCGGTCAATGGAAAACAAGAGTCCATGGATGCAGTATTCCCTTTGATTCAAAAATATGGTGGAGTTGTGGTTGCTTTGACTTTAGATGAGTCGGGTATACCGGAAACGGTGGAGGGGCGTTTGGCCATTGCTCGAAAACTGATTGATACGGCAAGGAAATATGGCATTTCCCAAAAAGACATTGTCATTGATGTATTGGCTTTGACCATTAGTTCCGATCCGCAGGGTGCAAAGGTCACTCTGGAAACATTGCGTCGTGTTAGAGAGGAGTTGGGTGTAAATACCATTTTGGGTGTTTCTAATATTTCTTTTGGTTTGCCTAAGCGGCCGATTATCAATTCTATTTTTTATGCATTGGCGATGGAGAATGGTCTGAGTGCGGGTATTATCAATCCAGGCTCGGAAGATATGATGAAAGCTTATTATGCGTATCATGCGTTGCACAATTTAGATGAAAATTGTGCAAATTATATTCAAAAATATGCGCTTGTTGATGATATGGTTTTAGACAAATCCAAAAACAGTCAGGAAATGACTTTAAAAATGGCCATTGAAAAAGGGTTTCGAGAAGAGGCAGAAGGTTTGACCAAAGTGTTATGTCAGACCCAAAAACCTTTGGAAATCATCAATACCCATTTGATTCCGGCATTGGATTTTGTGGGAAAAGGCTTTGAAACAGGAAGCATTTTTCTTCCGCAGTTGCTGATGAGTGCGGAGGCGGCCAAGCGAGCGTTTGCTGTTTTAAAGGAAGTGTTTCAGGATGAAGAAAATACGGATGGATCAAAGGAAAAAATCATCTTGGCAACGGTGCATGGTGATATTCATGATATTGGTAAGAATATTGTAAAAGTGTTGCTGGAGAATTATGGTTTTGAAATCATAGATTTGGGAAAGGATGTTCCACCCGAAGAAATTGTTTCTGCTGCTATAGCCCATTCCACTCAATTGGTTGGTTTGAGTGCGTTGATGACGACCACGGTTGTGAATATGGAGGAAACAATTCGTCAGTTAAGACAAAAGGTCCCGACTTGTAAAATTATGGTAGGCGGGGCAGTGTTAAATCAAGAATATGCCGATATGATAGATGCGGACTTTTATGGGAAAGATGCATTGCAATCGGTTCATTATGCGAAGGAGGTTTTTAAAGGATTATGAAATCATATGGAGTGAATCAACTAAGGAAGCTGTTTTTGGATTTTTTTGCAAGCAAAGGACATTTGGTGGTAAAAAGCTATTCCTTAGTGCCACATAATGATAAAAGTTTATTGCTTATTAATTCCGGTATGGCTCCGATGAAGTCATATTTTACAGGTCAGGAAACGCCGCCGAATGTACGGATTGTGACTTGTCAAAAATGTATCCGCACAGGCGATATTGAAAATGTTGGAAAGACGGCTCGTCACGGTACGTTTTTTGAGATGTTGGGCAATTTTTCTTTTGGGGATTATTTTAAGGAAGAGGCCATTGCTTGGTCGTGGGAATTTTTGACAGAAACCGTTGGATTGGATGCAGACCGTCTCTATCCATCAGTTTATTTGGAAGATGATGAAGCTTTTGCTATATGGAATAAAAAAATGAACATTCCTGCTACACGTATTTATAAAATGGGCAAGGAGGATAATTTTTGGGAGCATGGGGCAGGCCCTTGCGGACCATGTTCAGAAATTTATTACGATATGGGTGAAAAGTACGGTTGTGGCAGTCCGGACTGTACGGTTGGTTGTGAATGTGATCGTTATGTGGAAATATGGAATAATGTATTCACCCAATTTGAAAGTGATGGAAATGGCAATTACGTAGAGTTGGAGCAAAAGAATATAGATACGGGTATGGGACTAGAACGTTTGGCTGCGGCTGTACAGGATGTGCCTTCTATTTTTGATGTAGATACGGTTGCTTCTCTACGGGAGCATGTTTGTCAAATGGCGGGGGTGGAGTATGAAAAAGGCTATGCAACAGATGTGTCTGTTCGTGTGATTGTGGACCATGTTCGTTCTGTGTCTTTTATGATTTCAGATGGGATTATGCCGTCTAATGAGGGTCGTGGTTATGTATTGCGCCGTTTGATTCGCCGTGCTTGTCGTCATGGCCGTATCTTAGGTATGCCGGAGCAATGTTTGTCCATTTTGGCAAAAACGGTAATCATGGGCTCAAAAGATGGTTATCCTGAGTTAGAGGAAAAGCAGGATTTTATTTTAAAGGTGATTGGTATTGAAGAAGAGCAATTCGATAAAACCATTGATCAAGGTTTGAGCATTTTAAATGGGATGGTTGATTCGTTGGAAAAGTCAGGCATTCAAGTGTTGGCAGGTGCAGAAGCATTCAAACTGTATGATACCTATGGTTTTCCTTTGGACTTGACCCAAGAGATTTTGGAAGAAAAACAGATATCTGTGGATATGAAAGGTTTTGATGTTGCTATGGAAAAGCAACGGAAAACAGCTCGTGCCGCCCGTGAAGAGACCAATTATATGGGAGCGGATGTGACGGTATATGAATCCATCGATCCATCGGTTACGTCTATATTTGTAGGATATGACCGTATATCTCATCAATCGGATATAACAGTGTTAACATCGGAACGTGCCTTGGTTGACACCTTGCAACAAGGTGAAACAGGTACCTTGTTTGTGCAAGAGACCCCTTTTTATGCTGCCAATGGTGGCCAAGAGGCTGACACAGGTACCATTGAAACAAGCACAGGGATTTTTGTTGTGGAGGACGTTGTACATTTATTGGGTGGAAAGATAGGTCATATTGGCTTTGTTTCAAAAGGGAGCATCTGTGTGGGTGACAATGTGAGCTTGTGTGTAGATGGGATGAAACGTCAATTAAGCGCACGAAACCATAGTGCGACCCATTTATTGCACAAGGCTTTGAAGTTGGTTCTAGGCTCTCATGTAGAGCAGGCCGGTTCTAGTGTCAATGCCCAACGTCTGCGTTTTGATTTTACGCACTTTTCGGCATTAACAGCAGATGAAATTACCTGGATAGAAAAGTTGGTCAATGATGAGATTGTGCATGCACTGGCGGTTACGGCTAATGTGATGCCCATTGAAGCGGCAAAAAAACAAGGTGCTCAAGCTTTGTTTGGTGAAAAATACGGTGATGAAGTACGAGTGGTTCGTTTGGGTGATTTTTCTTTGGAACTTTGCGGCGGTATTCATGTTGGAAATACGGCTGATATTATGGCATTTAAGATATTGTCAGAATCGGGGATTGCGGCCGGGGTGCGCCGGATGGAAGCAGTGACTTCATTGGGTTTGCTTTCTTATTATGAAAATCAAGAAAAACAGTTACATGGAGCGGCGAAATTGTTAAAAACCAATGGAGAGGGTTTGGCGGATAAAATTGTTGCTATCCAAAAGGAGAACAAAGAATTGCACAGTGAAGTAGATCATTTAAAGGGGAAAATGGCGCGGGCATCCGTTTCGGATGTGATGGATCGGGTACAAGAGATTGCAGGTGTGAAATTGTTGGCCATTCGAGTTGAAAATGTGGAACCCAATGCCTTGCGTGATTTGAGTGATCAATTAAAAGATAAATTGGGTGAGGGTGTGGTAGTGCTTGCTTCGGCCAATGGAGATAAGGTTGGTTTGCTTGTGTCTGCAACAGATGGGGCGATCAAGGCGGGTGCTCATGCCGGAAATCTCATCAAAGCAATTGCCGGCTTGGTTGGCGGCGGCGGCGGTGGTCGTCCGAATATGGCACAAGCAGGCGGAAAGAACCCGAATGGAATAGAAGATGCGTTGGAAAAAGCCAAAGGGGTGTTGATGGAACAGTTAATTTTGCTAAATTAATTTTCTCCACGGCTTGACAGTGCAAAGAAATATGCTATAATTGTAGGTAGTGCAGAAAAATAATACCCAAACAGTCGTATGATGCACAATACTAGGCTGGAGGGGAGGTTAGAGTTAAGTTTATGTCAAATGTAATCGTAAAAGAAAACGAAACCCTGGATAGTGCTTTACGCAGATTTAAGAGAAATTGTGCAAAAGCCGGGATTCAACAGGAGATTCGTAAAAGAGAGCATTATGAGAAACCAAGCGTAAGACGTAAGAAAAAGTCTGAAGCTGCTAGGAAACGCAAGTATAACTAGGCCGATTTGAGGTCGAACTTCTGATATATGGATGAAGTTGTTTATTTATAGTACGTAGATAGAGTGTCGTAGAGTCGGCATTCTATTTTTTATGTACACTTAGTATGGGTGCAGATAAAAGAAAAATTATGTTAAAATTTATTTACAAGTAAAAGAATTCGTGATAGTATCTGTTTAAAGATATTAGTATGGGTTTTTTGTTATTTATGAAATTGAAATGAAATTCAATAAAGCATATTATGAAAAAATACCGTGTGTGTCGAGGGAATCTTTTGTAATAAGATAAACTTGATAGACACGGTTTTTTAAAACTTAC
>WRBB01000005.1 GCA_009779895.1 Lachnospiraceae bacterium | reverse complement strand
CAAAGAGCCGGCTGTGCCAAGAGGAGTGGATGAATGTGTGATTTGTGAATTGCAATTCTACGAAGATGATACTGGATATGTGATTGACGGATATGTGTATTGCGAAAATTGCATGAAAAGTGAGTTTGAAAGGATTTTTTAAGGTGAGCTATGAAAGTATTTAATACAAATGAGTATGACATGATATTGAGAGCTTTAATGCTACATGTTTTCGCTATAAGATTATCTCCGACAAGTGAAGATTCCCTAGAAGAGCACTTATGGGGGTTATATAAAAAGATTGAAAAATTGAAGAAAGGTAAAACCAAATGAAGCTATACGAATTGACCGAACAATACAAAGAATTATTAGACATGGCAACCGATGAAAATATTGATCAAAAAACCATCAATGACACTATGAAGCTGGTGGAGATGGATATTGAAGATAAAGCTGAGGGATATGCAAAGGTTATTAAATCACTTGGCGGAAATATTTCTGTCATAGATGAAGAAATCGCACGGCTTACTTCTATTAAGAGACGTATTAATAATAATATTGATGCTCTCAAATTTAACTTAACAAATGCCATGATTGAAACTGGCAAGAAAAAATTTAAAACTGACTTATTTTCATTTAATATTCAAAAAAAATCCTTCGTCTTTGGATTTCGTAGACGAAGAAAAAGTTCCAGATGAATTTTGGATTGAGCAAGAAAGGAAATTAGACCGCAAAAAGTTGTTAATCTATGCGAAAGAGCACGATATTGATTATGCGACTATTAAGCAAACAGAAAGTTTGAGGATAAGATGATGGGGGATGGGAAGATATATATTCCAGCAAGACGAAAAAAGCCGGAGCGTGGCACCCAAGTAATCAGGGTATCGGAAGATGCTTACAACACATTGGTAGATATCTATAACGAATCATCATTATCAATGGCACAGATAGCATCAAAAATTATTGTTGAATCCATAGATAGAATTGTATATGACAAGGAGGAAAATTAATGGGAAAAATTATTGGCGTGATGGGTGATTCCGGTGCCGGGAAGACTACTTCCATGAGAAACCTTGACCCGAAAACAACTTTTTATATTGATTGTGATAAAAAGGGTCTTAGCTGGAAAGGTTGGAAACAGAATTACAATGATAAAACCAAAAATTACACTAAGACAGACAAACCACAAGTTGCACTACAGGCATTGAGACATATCAATGATGATGAAAAATTAAAAAACATCAAGACAGTAGTAATTGATACTATCAATGGATTAATGGTAGCTGATGAAATGCGAAGAAGCAAAGAAAAAGGCTACGACAAATGGCAAGATTTGGCTCAATCTATTTATGATTTGGTAGACTATGCCCTTACGGTTAGAGACGATTTAACGGTTATTTTTGTAGCCCACACCCAAACAGAGCATGATGATAATGGTTATTTTTTTACTCGAATCAAGACTTCTGGGCGAAAACTAGACAAGATTACGCTTGAAAGCAAATTCCCTGTTGTGCTTTTAGCAAAATGCACAGGCGGCAAATATATATATGAAACACAGGCAAATTTCAGCACTGCCAAGACACCGCTAGGGGCGTTTGAAAGCAAGGAGATTGATAACGATATTGTAGAAGTGATTAAAGCATTGGAGGACTATTAGGATATGAAGAAACCAAATAATTACGAACAAACACAAGAGCAGGGAGAATATACACCGATTGAACTTGGTGGACATATTTTAGTAATAAAGAATGTCGAAGAAACAACATCAAAAAATGGTAGACCCATGATTGTCGTATCGTTTTGCACTGCAAAAAATGACAGACAACCGGAATATTTTACCAGTCAGTTTAAAAACGATATTCGCCCAGATAAAAAATGGCCGATTCAAGGTACGGCTTACATCCTGACAGAAGATACTGATGGTAATTGCAGTAGAGGATTTAAAACATTTACCACATCTGTCAAAAAATCAACACCCGGCTTTGAGATTTCTTGGGGTGATGGCTTTGCGCAATCCCTAAAGAATAAGCCGATTGGTGGAGTGTTTGGGCTTATTGAAGATGATTATAGCGGAGAAGTAAAGAAATATCGTAGGTTGCGCTGGTTTAGAAGTGTTGAGGGTGTGCTTGACGCAGATGTGCCAAACGAGAAACTTCTTCCGGAAAACAAAAAATCAGCACAGCCGCCGGTCTCTGCCGGTGATGATGGATTCATGGATATTCCAGACGGCATAGATGATGAACTTCCATTTGACTAGGTGTGCCAATGGACATACAAATTGATAGCCGAGAAAAGGCTAGGGCGATTCAGAAAATAATCAAAGAGTTTGACAAGCAAGGCATCAATTATTTTACAAGTAAATTACTGGTTGGAGACTATATGAATCTTGATAGTCCCCGGCTAATAATTGATAGAAAGCAAAATCTCGGTGAGCTGTGCCAAAATGTCTGCCAACAACACGAGCGATTTAAGAATGAGCTGATAAGAGCCATACAGGCAAACATTCAACTAGTCATTCTGATAGAACATGGCATTGATATTGCAAGTCTTGAAGATGTTTATTTCTGGAAGAATCCACGAAAGCATGATGTGATATGGAAAACAATTGATGGCAAAAGGATTAAGACGGTTAGGAACGCAAAGGCCACAGATGGCAAGCAATTGTATAAATCACTCTGCACCATTCGAGATAGGTACAATGTTAGATTTGAGTTTTGTACAAAAAAAGATACTGGCAAAGAAATAATTCGAATTTTAGGCGGTAATGACAATGACAGTAGAGATGATTAAAGATGCATATTCGATGACGCATATACTTGGACGATATGGCATAAAGGTCAATCGAGCCGGGTTTGCCAATTGCCCTTTTCACAACGAAAAAACATCGTCCATGAAAGTTTATACACGTGATTATCATTGTTTTGGCTGTGGCAGCAATGGAGATATATTTACATTCGTCCAATTGATAGATGGAATTGATTTTAAGGATGCTTTTTATTCGCTTGGCGGTACATATGATAAGCCAACATATAAATCACAGCTACTTCTTTATAGAGCAAATAAAAAGAAAGAACGCCGACAAATAGAAGAAGCTAGATTAAGGCAAAAGCGCAGACACAACAATATGCTCATTAGTATATACCGCCACTGGATGAATGTGTGCGAGCCATTAAGTGATGTATGGTGTGATTCCTACAATGCGCTACAACTCGAATTGTACAGACATGAAATTTTAAGCAGAGAAGAGGTGGTGAGTTGCGACCGCTAGAACAATTAGATAAGGACACCATTCTTGACGAAGAAATTTTTATAGAAGTATATGAAATTACCGACAAGGTAGAGCGTGAACGCCTTATACAAGCCTTAGAAGTACGAGCGGACAACCTTGGAGTTAAAACCTTTTTTAATAGACTAAAGAGGGCTTATGCTGGCGTAGAAAAAGAAATCAATGCAAGAAAAGCATTGCCCTCCTTAATGGAAAACTGGACGAATTTTACTGGTAAATACGACAATATGCAATGTGGTGGATGGATTGCGACTGATGGGGGCATCTTTTTTAAAACTAATAAACTTAATGAAATGGAGCAAATTGCTTGCTATCACCCTATACTGCCACTTGAACGCATGAAAAATCTTGAAACTGGCGAGGAGCAGATCAAACTTGCATATAAGCGAAATGGGCAATGGTTTGAAATCGTCACTCCAAAAACAACGATAACATCAAATGCCAAAATCGTTGGGCTATCAAGCCAAGGGGTGTCTGTAACAAGTGAAACGGCACGATTGCTTGTCAAGTATTTGGCTGATGTAGAAAATGCCAATGAGGACTATATAACGGTACAAATATCATCTTCTAAATTGGGCTGGCGCAACGGCTGTTTTCTACCATATGACAATGCCATACTATTTGATGGAGATTTACGCTTTAAAAGCCTTTATGACAGCATACAGGAGCACGGGATCTATGATATTTGGCTGGAGCATGTGAAAGAATTGCGATCGTCTAACAGGCTGGAAATTAAATTTCTGCTCGCTGCATCATTTAGTAGTATTCTTGTGTCAATGCTTGGAGCATTACCCTTTATTGTAGATTTGTGGGGCGAAACTGAGGGAGGCAAGACTGTTACGGAGATGCTGGCCGCGTCTGTCTGGGCGAACCCAAGCGAAAGTGTTTATATTGGAGATTTTAAGAGTACCGAAGTGGTACTCGAAGTAAAGGCAGATATGTTGAACCACCTCCCTATGATATTTGATGATACAAGTAAGGTGTCAGCAAAAATTAGAGAAAATTTTGAGGGATTTGTATATGATTTGTGCTCCGGCAAAGGCAAAAGCCGGTCAAATCGAGAATTGGGCGTGAGGCGCGAAAATACATGGAAAAATGTCATTATCACCAATGGAGAGCGACCACTGCAAGCATATGTCACACAGGGCGGGGCGATTAATAGAATCCTAGAGGTTGAATGTCATGAAAAGGTTTATGAGGATGCTCCAAAAACTGCCGATATTATCAAGGCAAATTACGGTTTTGCTGGGAAAAGATTTGTTGAAATCGTCAAAGAAATGGGCGTTGATTCCATCAAGATAATACAAAAAAATTTCCTTAAATCATTAGCAAATGATGAAAAAATGCAAAAGCAAAGTATCGCTTTGTCAGTGGTGCTTACAGCCGATAAAATCATCAATGACCATATCTTTCAAGATGATCGTCTAATCACTTTAGAAGAGGCAAGCACAGCCTTGATTGATAGAACTGAGGTTTCCGACAACGAGCGGTGCTATGAATTTATTCAAGATAAAATAGCAATGAATTATTCACGATTTGACGCAACAGCTATGTGTGAAAAATGGGGCATATTGGAAGAAGATTTTGCATATATTTTTCCCCAAGCACTAGATGAAATTTGTAAATCGGGTGGCTTTTCAAGAAAATCTTTTACTTCTTGGGCATCAAAAAGAAATTTAATAGTTTCGGGAGCGAATGGGAAAACGGCAATGGTTAAAAAAATTGCAGGAAAGTCAACCAGATGTATTTGCTTGAAACGAGATAAAAATGATGGTTTTGAAGAAATAGACGAAACAGACAATATTCAATTTAAACTTCCATTTGATTAGAGTTTTCGCAAAATGCATAAAATTGTCAGAGTACGAAATAAAATAGTTTGCAAAAAGGTTACACAGTTACACCGTTACACCTCATAACTAAGATATTATATAGAGAAAAAAATAAAAAAAATAGATATCATTTGTGTAAAAAAATTATTTCCCTTATAGAGGTGAAAAACAGGTGTAACTGTGTAACCGACCCTAATAGCCCTGTCAACCACAAGGGATTAAGTGGCTACACCATAGGTGTTACCACTGTGTGCCCAGTGTAACCATGAAAAGAGGTGATTATGAATTTAGAAGAAGCGCATTTACAAATAAAAGAAATGTGGAAAGCGGTGAAATCGAAAAATGAAATAGCTCAATTGATTTTAGATTTGTGGATATTCTTAAAGAACCATTGGCAAGTAAAAGACACAGACGAATATTGGGAGCAAGTCGTTAAAGATCAAAACGATTTTTACAAGAAATACAAGTGTGATTTCGCAATAGATTTAATTTTTGCTTGCACCAACGAACTCGAAAGACGTGTCAAGAAAATGCGAGAGATGTAGATTCTGGAATATGGACACGAGCAAAGGATATTCCGTTTTAGGAGGTAGAAGTGAACGATAAAAAAGAACTTGTGAAAATTATTTAGATTAGGAGCATGTGGGATGGAATATGTGGAAATCCAAGCTCTGAAAGGCTTGGCAGTGGAGATTGCGAAAATGACATGTGTGAGCATGGGGAGGTGACGGATGATAACATTTGCTGAAAGACTAGAGATAGCCAAGGACGAGCGGTCCAGCCAGCGAAACGAAATATTTAGGCGTGCTATGGCTCTTGATAGAAGACCGAATAGTGACTCACTGAGTGAATATGAAAAGGGTTATCGTAGTGCAATACTAGATGTGCTGGAGATGGTTAGGGGATTGGAGGAATGACATGAGTAAATTTTTAACTGGAGATATTGTGAAATGTAAAAAAACTATCGTTGAAATCAAAGAGGTTTACGGCAATGTAATCATTGGAGTGGACGATTGTGAGTGGGACAGTGATGGATTTGACTTAGTCTATCGCCCTACGGATTTAAGTGGGGAGGAGCTGGTTGAAGCGATCAGGGAATACTGTGAAAACAACTACTGTAGCGATTGTTTTTTTACAAAGACGACTGGCTGTATAGCTACTGCTGCCATTGAGTTTGCTGAAAACTACCGCGAGATAGTCAGAGCCCTCACAGGCTGGGAAGCCGAGCAAAAAAAGGAGGAATTCAAAGTGGAAATTGCATATGTAGCTAATATTATTGATGGCGCACCGGCAGAGACAAGTTATGAATTTTTAAAATCCGTTGAGATTGAAAGTACTACTAAAATTGATGCCGAGAAAAAGGCGATGGGAGTATATCGAAAATACAAAGCTGAAAATCCGGGCGTCAAATGTTTTTTGAAGATAGGCAAATGTTTTAAATATTCCGTAGATTGAGGAGGTAGAAAATGGCATTGAAAATTTCAAACTTAAAAAATTTCAAAAATTCATTAAAATTCAAAGTTCAAATCTAAGTTTTAAAATTCAAAGGTTTTAAAAGTTTAAAACTTAAATGAATCGCTTAAAGGCTCTTAGAACGATTTCGAAGTATTATGCTAAGCATTCTAGAGCAAATAGATTAAAATCGCCACAAGGCGCCAATACGCAATGATTTTCAATATTTAAAACACAAGGAGGATATAAAAATGGGCTGCGACGCTACAAAGCATCGAAAAAGGCGAAAGGCTGAAAGAAAATTCATGTATGGGGTATTTGCAGAAAGGGGAGTTGTTAAAAAGTCGTCTCAAATCGGCAAAAGACCCTATGGAAATGCAGTGTATTCAAAGGATTTAGAAAGAGGTTAGCGTATGCGGAGGTGATAATTTAGTCAGAGCATATCTTGGTTAGAGTGATATTTATTATAGGTCAGAGCACTTGGATGAAAAAGGGAGCGGCTAACAACTGCTCCCTTTTGAAAAGTCTCTCATCATGCTTTCAGATGATATCATTTTGCTTCTGGATAGATGCGTATAATTCAGAAATTGTCACTATCGTAGCCCGCCAAGCAGTTTTTAAAATCCTTAAGTTTTCTTCGTGTTCCACGACAAGCTCCGGCTCATTGCTATGCCAATCCGGCAAATCTCTAAAAATATAATCATAAATATATGCAATTTTCAAGCCATCAAATTCTGTAATTTTCCAAATTGCATAAACTTCTGAATTTGGTTCAAGCTCCAAATCTTCTAAAATTTCTGCGAGCAATTCTTTTTGTGCAAGGCTTATACTGATGCCTTGCGCTTTCGCGTCTAAAATATCAATAATTTTCAAAATTCAACTCCTTTTTGGCCGGTTTCAAAAGCACCAATTTCAAGTCCTAAAACATCAATGCAGTAGTTTTCTGCCTCTTCTTGCGTTTCAAAATTTCCAAACCAATCCCCGCCTGTTGTGTATTTCCACATTTTTCAATCTCCTTTTTATGTCCAAAGCGTCCTTTTTACCGCATTTCCAATAGTTACAGTGTGAATGCAGTATTCGAAATCGCCATTCCAATTCACTTTCTCACCTCATTTGTCATTGCATTGTCTCCTTCCTTGTGCTATACTAAGATTGATTTTTATGCTCCGCAAATGCGGAGGTGATCCTAATTAGTTTGTTTAAAATAAAGCTAATTTTGGATTTGGCTTATGCCATGTCCCGCAGATGCGGGAGCTAGGGGGGCGGGTTTTTAGCCCCCTTTTTAAAAGCTGTTTCCCGGATTTCGATTATAGCTATCATTTCTACCCCGCCACGCCGTCAATTCTGACGTGTCGATGTCTTTTTCTTCAATTTCTTCGATATCGAGCCCGAGGCTTTCCAACAAATGCCACATATCGCCACTAACTTCAGTCCACTCATCCATGTCATACCGCGCAATCTCCGCATCATTCGCAAAAATTGAGATGAATACTTCATCTAACGACTCGCCAAATGGGGTGAATTGCTTTTCATTTTTCCTGTATCTATCGATTTTAATTTTCATTTTTCCTCCTTATATCAAACACTTTTGATAACATTTCTTCATCTTTTTTATCCTTTTAGTGTGCTCTGCAATATCACAATACGCCTATCGTCTTGTAATGACATACAGGTCATCGTAGACTTCATCGCCATCCCAATCGCTGATCCAATAGAATATATATCTATAATATCCGCTGTAGCTATCAATCCATGATTCAATCTTTTCCACGCTGCCCGGATGCGAGCTGTCTATATCCATTTTCGACGGTATGTATGTCGAAAAAAATAGCTCTTGATTATCCGCAAGGCTTTTTTCTATTTCCGCTATTGCCTCGTAGTATTCCACTGTGCCTTCTTTTATTTTTACCACTTTTGTTTTTGCCATAATAGACTCCTTTCAATCTCGCTTTATCATTGTAAAATCATTTATTATCTGCTATAATTATATTGTGGGGGAGCGGTGGCAAGCCCGCCCTCCTTTGCTATTCTTTTTGCTTAATCCTCTAAAGTCTTCTGCAGATTATCGAGGATTTTTTGTATTTTCTCTGCTTTCTTCTTCTCGTCAATCTCTGCCTGTGCCTCCGCGAGACCGTCTACCAAGAATCTTATAAATCCATTAAATTGCTTGTCCGTCATTCCCATTTCGCTCATTTGTCCACCTTTCTCCGCTTGCCCGGATATTAGGTCCGTGCTCTTGACCTAATACTATTATAATCTATAAATCGTTTATTGTCAATAGAAAAAATAAACTTTTTTTCATTTATTTTTCATCTTCTTCATCTTCTACATATTTAATAATATTGCCGGGCTGCATATCTAGCAGCTTGCATAATTGCCCTATTACCTTAATCCCCACCATTTCGCTACGCCTAAAGCTTTGCATGGCCGATTGATTGATGATACCCTCTTTCAGTATTCTTGTGCTATTATATCCGGCTTCTTTCAGCGATTCCAATACATTTATCTTATACACTAGCATTGCGCCACCTCCTATAAATACATTGTAATACATCTGAATTATAATGTAAAGAAAAATAAATGAAAAAAGATTTAAAAAAGTGTTGACAATAAACGATTTATCGTTTACAATGTACTTAAATAAGAAAACCAAAATGGAGGGAAGAAAAAATGAAGAAATTAATAGGCACAGAAAAGCAAGTGGCATGGGCTAATGATTTAAGAATCAAATATGTAGAAGTGTCTGACATCGCAATAAGGTATTACACGGATAAAAAAGATGCCCTGCGAATTAAGCTGGAAAATCTTGGTAGAGATTCTGAGTGCATCGCACAGTGCATGGAAGAAAAAGACGCAAGAATTCAGATTCTAGAAGATTATAGGGCATATATACTGGGGCATGAAAAAGCATCTTTTTTTATAGATCGCTTTAAAAATGGGATTTATAATGCGGAGCTTGACAAGAATACAGCATTTCATGAGCTGTGCGTCGCGAAAGAGTGGAAAAAGAGGAATCGAAAATAATTTTCACAGCTGTCCTATCGGCTGACGGGGAGAAAGAGGTGTATATGAAAAGCAAGCTAAAAATGGAGGAAGAGAGAATGACAAGATTAGAAATCGCAAAGGGAAAGCTGGAAAGATTGAGCATGGAGTTAGCGGAGGCCACAGAAAGAGCATTCGGACACATGAGGCAAGCAAACGGTCAGCCAATGAATGACAAGCGGGACGGACATGCATTTATGAATAAGGCCAGTGTCCTAGAAGATAGATGCATCAATCTAGTAAAGGAAATAGAAGAGCAAAAAGAGCGTGTCGAATACTTGGAGGAGGTGGAAGAGTTGAAAAAAAGAGGGCGTGACGGCAGGGGCCACATCATCATGAGCGTTGATAATATCCCAGTTATCAAGGAGGAAATCGCAAAGATGGAAGGGCTAATAGTCAAGAAGGAGCACAATCGCTACACACACACAAGACTACGGAAATTCAAAAAGAGCCTTGAAGAATTAGAGGGCGTGACTGAAAGCGGAAGCGTGTCGAGCAAGACGCGAGAGCTTATCGACTCAGGGAAAGTAAATCAATGGACGAAGAGGCCAGTATATTACTTCGTAAAGGGATTGCGCAAAGTGGCATTAGAGATTGACGAAAATGGCGACTTCAAAGTGTCCAAGAGGTACCCGGCCACGACAGAAGCGGACAAGAAAGCGGTAAAAGAATTATTAGCAGCCTAAGCGGTTTAGAGGGGTTCAACTCCCCTCATAGGCATTGTGGCAAGCTGGAGGGGCTATAGAGCTGGAGGCGGCTCTTTTTCCCTTGCTCAAAAAGCACAGCCATACACGGCAAGGGCTACCGGCTATCGGAGTGGCTACATCTCAATGCACTGCAGCCAGAGCGGTGTATATATGTATCCGGTTGACAATAAGGCAGTGTGTCAATGGCACAGGACTAGCAGGGCGAGGATGCAAGGGCATCAAGGGCAGCACCCATAAGAGCGGACACTACACCGCATGGGCAGGGCACCATCAGAGCAGGGGAGACTAGTATCATACTAGATGCATGACCGCTACACTACGGCACGACGTGGCAGGGGGTAGGGCTTAAGGGGGGTAGGCAGAGGGGCAGCACTGTACCGCATCGCACCCCTCCCGACTCGCTCTACGCGCCACTTGCTTCACCAATCAAGGGCTAATCGGCTCACCAAAACCACATAATCCCAATGCGAAAATCGCATATCAGCACCAATTCAGCAAAAACCAACGCAAAATAGGGGTTTGCGGGGGCACATCTATACGACAAATGTATATTATCCACATAGATACCCCCCCCCCGTTTGTTTTGCGACGAGAAAAAAACGGGTTTTTCACCCACCACCGTTCATCAAAATTTTTCCCCTACATCACAGGTTTAGCCCATTGCAACTGTATCTGCCCCACTAGGCATAGGTTTTATAGGGCAGTTTCTGCGGCGTGCGAGATGGCGGCTCTGCGATGTGCGAGGCTTATTTTTTTTTGCTCCAAACATGTGCGTTGGGGGTTGCCCCTGTAATCGTCTGATAATTTGAGACGCCCTGTGGTTAACACGTTCTTTATTTTCAAGGTTTAAAAAATCACGAGGTTATATAAATTCTGAAAGAGCAGAATTAAAAATTGTGTGATAATTGGCGATAAAATAAAGTGTTGCAAATAGTTGTTATAGTTGCTATAGTACATGTAGAACATATATAACATAAGCGGAGGAATGCAGATGTATAGGATTGAGATTGTTTTAGCAACAGGGGAAAACGCAGTACAGGAGTTGTGCGAGGAGTTGACGGTAATAGCAATGGCGTCATTGAAAGACTCTAAGTGCGAATATTTTGAGGTGCCGACATCAGGCAACAACCTAGATGCTATTTACTTTCCAAAATCGCTGATTAAAGGCGTTGTTGTTCAAGGGGTGCTGTATGAAAAAGGGCGAACTGACGCGGATAAGTAAAGAACTCGGGGTTGCCGGACTTGAGCATCTTACCACCCACGAGGGCATGACCAAGGACATGCAAGCGGCGTTAAAGTCAACCGCTCCAGAGCAAGGTTGGCAAGATGAAGTCAGGGCGTATCTCGGGTATGGAAGAGATGTGCCTGTAACAAGGCAAATGCAGCTAGTCAAGGCAGTGCTGGAGAAAGCGATTGATGGCTCAGAGAAGCACGCTAGACTAGCTATGGAAATGGCGAACACGGCAACGGTAGCAGACCATATTAAATTAGCGGAGGCGAAAACTAAGTACGCCAAAGTAGTTGCGGAGATAAGTGACCTTAACGCTCGTACAGAATTCACGAAAGCTACAACAGAAGAGTTGAGAGGTCATTATGGGATAGACCAGATTGTCAACTGGCACGGCATGATTAGGGAGGGAGATGTAGTTTATGACGAAAGTGATTAGTCATGACTACTACATGAATAAAAATATCCAACCAACTTTTTACGCTGTTATTTTAAGCCGTGCGGTTTTTAAGTTCCTTGGTGGCGGCAGGTACTCCATGAAATCCAAAACGATAGTGCAGTTGTTGCTGATTGGTTTTATAGATGCAATTAGTCAAGGGAAAGTTTCCAATGTCGTTTGCGTTCGTGAAAGGCAGAATTCTGCCAGACAATCGTGTTACAGCGAGATTTATTGGGCGATTGAGCTTATGGGATTAAAGTCACAATTTAAGTTTGTGCCATCAGCGTTGAAGATAGTGCATATAAAAACGGGATCCACGTTTTATTTTAAAGGACTGAACGATATAGAAGCGATAAAGTCTTTCGCTCCGGATAATGGTGGATTGATTACAGGCGTTTGGTTTGAAGAGGCGTCAGAAATGCAAGGGTGGCGTGATGGATATTTGGCGGCAAGCGGCGAATCAATTGGATTATGGAATGTTATAGACACATTGAAGCGCCATCATGGCAATTGGAGACCGGTGCGATTCTATTTTTCTTACAATCCCGCATCAAGCCCGAATCATTGGTTGAATTTATTGGAGATAGAGGAAAAAGACAATCCAAGATATCTTTTCCATATGTCAACTTACAAAGATGACGAATTGGGATTGCTTAGCAAGGATATTCTTGTAGATATAGCGGCCGTGAAGCGTAGATCGGAGCTGGAATACCGACATATGTATTTAGGTGAAAAAGTAGAGCGTGAAGAGGCGATTATAAAAGACCTACAGATTTGCGACAAACCTCTTTCTGGTGAGTATCAAATATTTATGGGGGTTGATACAGCTTACAAGGGTGCTGATGATATCTGTGTCTGCATCTTGGCTTATCAAGATGGATTGTATTATATCGTAGATGTTTTTGAAGTTAATCGCGGGAAATGGATTGACGGAGAAACTGGAGATGAAATTTGTGAGCTGCTATACGAAAGATTTATCAAGCCTTACGGCGTACTGAATATTCATGTAGACGTTACTCATGAGGGGGGGTATATAGAGCAAGGATTGCACAAGCAAAGGCTTAAACACGGTGGATTCAATGTTCGTGGTGTACATTTCCAAGGTGGTACCAATAAGATCCTTGCAGAAAGAAAACACAGACCGTCAATTATGGGGGCAAATAGACGCGCCGAGATGCATTTACGGTTGCAGGATTTGAGTTATTACGGAAAAATCTTTGCTACAACTCATGCGGAGGAAAAACTTAGGTCACAAATCAGAGCAATTATTTTCCAAGACGTAGGAAAGGGCAAGATAGGCATGGAGGATAAGAAAATTATAAAGAAAAGGCTTGGAAAATCGCCCGATCAATTAGATTCTTTGGTGCTTGCGATAGACGCGAAGTGTGTTTACGACACCATGGCCAGTACAGACACAATGAAATTTTTAATGGAGGTGCAGAGTGCTTGATGGTTTAATGCCTAAATCAAACAACATAAATGATTTTCTTGTTTTGGAGGACATGATTAGGAATTGCAATGGCGATGACTGCGCTCCAATAAGTAGGCGTGGTCATATAACGGAAACGGAGCTAATCAGGTACGTGTATTCTAATTTGCCTGCCGTAAAGTACGTTACAGACCAATTGACGGGATTTATGTTTGCAACAGAGCTTTTTGCAGGCGATGGAACAGAAGAAGACAAGGACAACATTAAACTGAAAGAGTTTTTGCAAAAAAGAAATATTCAAGGCACAAAGAACATTGATTTACTTAAAAAGGTCGACTTAGAATCTGCGGTTTATGGTTCTGCGGGGGCAAGGTTTTTATCAGAAGAAGATGGAATCATCGATGTTCCGTTCAACACATATGTGCCTATACGTATTCCGTCAAAGGATTATCACGGTGTCAATGAAATTGCTTATTATGCGATAAACACAGACAGAAAAGAAATATCGAGTATCGACCCGCAAATACTGGGGCGAATTGCCAGTGGCTTAGTTAATACAAGGATTGATTCGACAGGGACAATTCAGCTTGAAGATACCAATATAATCATCGTGCCGCCTGCTCAATTTGTGGCATTTGAAAATGTGCCGATTGAGGGGATAGAAAAAAGCCCGTTGCTTAACGATATCCAAAGAATTACGTTTTTGATTAATTTATATAAGCAATTAAACACTGATATTGTTTACGATGGTCCGGGTCGTTTTATTGCATGGGTGGATGATAGCGTGGATAGCGAACTTGGCGTTTCAATGGGTGGCGAAATCACAAACACAACAGCTAAAGCAAGACAGGACAAGTTAGAGGAAACGAGAAAAATAATTACAGATGCTATGAATCGGTTTAAAAATTCGACAAACCGTGACCTTTTAGTTGTTAATGATTTTCTTAAAGATTTAGAGCATTTCCCAAGAACAACGCTGGCAAAAGACTTAATGCCATATCTTGAAAATGAAGTTGAGATTGCGTGTCAGTTATTCGGTGTTCCGGCGCAATTACTTGCCGCCGGGAGGATATTAGGAAATATCTCAATGGAAAAAATCATTGACAATTCGATGATTGGCGTAATCATTCCGCGCAGAAACAGGATAGCGAGCAAAATATCAATGTTGCTTGGTGAAAATCTGGACGTTGGCGAGATACACTTCTATGCGGAAAATTATGCCGACAAATCAAGATTTGATGATGCTCGGGAGTTGTCGTTAACAGCAGTGAGGGCATCACAGGCACAGTTAGACGATGTAGTTGACGCATTGGGGAGAGAAATAATAGATGTATTAGAAAGGAGAACGCTGTAAATGAGGAGCAATGAGAATTTAGACATTATTAGACCGGTTGAAGAAATGATGAGGGAAAACGGAATTAAGCCTATTGGGGTTTCTGCCAGGGGGATTCCTGTGTATGACATGAAAGATGGTGACGCAATCGCCAAAGACCAAGCTCTTAGAGCGAAATTAGGGCATAGATCCGCTACGGCGAATATTAGGAAAATGCGTCCGGGCGGTGGCTATACGACTACGGATAAAAGGTTTCTCTTAGTCAATCCAGACCACTATTTTTTGAATCGGTGCAGAACTGTTGATGCTCAACCGGCACCCGGCAAGCCAAAGGAAAAGCAACTCCATGTTGTTGTTGACCACAGGGCTATTCGTGAAGCAGAAAGCGGCCGCACCGGCAATGAAAGAATTGTATGCCATGTTTTTGTGAACGAGAATGGAAAAACGATATATAAAGAAACCACATACGTAGGCTCAAAGGAATTTATCGAGAAGTTTAAGAGTGAATTATCACATGAAGATATGCAGGTTCTAAAGCCACTTATGGGAGAAGTTAAAAAAGAAGATACAGGCTTTCAAGTGGCGGTGTAGTCACTATGAATCTGGATGAGCTGTTAGCAGTATTTGCTCTAACCAATAATCAGGCAGAGCAAAGTGAGATTATGGAGAAAATACTTGATTATTTTGTTGAGGTCATGAACATTAGGCGGTCAACGGTTATGAATCAACTGGGATTGGTTTTTAATCAATCATATTCAAGTCGCTTTAATGCTCCGCACAGATATTATGTAGCCGGATTGCTGATTGGATTTCGCGATAGGATGCAGGATTACGCGGGCACAGTCGCGGAAAGTGAGCTGATAGAGCGTTTGGCATGGGAAAGTGAGCGGCTTATTTATGGAGAAACAAGAAATTCAGACTTGCAAGGCGAGCATGACGCTTATCTGTGGTTTCAAGAGGTTAACCCGCAATATATGCTAACAAAAACATGGGTTGCGATCATTGACTCTAAAACGTGTCATACATGCGCGTGGTTAAACGGAACAACAATACCTATCGACCAGCTCTTTCTTTTAGCGGGGCAGCCCATTATCAACGGGAGAGGCGGAGAGGGTGTGTATAGCTATATAGATAGGCAGGTGAGCATAGCTCACCCAAACTGTAGATGCAACGTAAAAATAAACGTAGAAAGGAGGTAGGAGCATGAATAAAGTAACAAGCATTACCATGATAGTAAAAGATGGCGGGGTATTTACTGCAACGGGGGATGACTTAAATTCTGTTTATCTTGCGTGGTTAAGCTCTATTAAGCCGGGCGTTGTTATGCCAATCACATTGCCAGATGGGGTTTCATGGAGTGGAGGAAACTTTGAGCCACCTATCACATTTAGAAGCGATGCGATTTTAGCAATGTCACCTGTTTATGAGCGAGCCGGGCAATTACCGCACCAATGTGTGTGTGAGGAGGATTAGGAGTAAAGAGAATGAGTGTAATGATTGAGAAAATGAAAGAAAGGCGTGCTGGAAATAGTAAATTCCCGAACAAACTTGAAACTTATAAGCCAAAAGAGGTCGATTCAAAAGTTGAAAAGCCTAAGAAGCCAAGGGCAGGAACGAAAAAAGAATGAAAAAGTATAGTTTGTATGATGTTTTTACTGAACCCATAACCTTTGATGTGTGGGTTACGGCGAATGGCAGGGGGAGACTCGTGAAGTTGGAAGAGCCGCTAGAGCCGGGCAAGGTATACGAAACCGATGATGAGAGATTAATAGGGTCGCTGGAAAGTAAGGAGATTAAAAGAATTTATACGAATGAGTTGGAACAATTGCTCAAAAAGAGTGGTGTTCCATATCATTTGGGCAATCCAAAAAATCCTACGCAACCTAAAAAATGTAGCTCATGTAGCGGTCGGAGGATTCATATTTTTTACAAGGTGGTGAGAGTATATGAGTAAGTTCGATGTTTTTAAGAAAAGGGATAAAAAACTTGAAGAGAGAAAGGCAATCAAGAAAGAGGTTGACGCAAGTGTGGATTTGTCAGACAGAAAAAGCATAAAGCTAATGTCCGAACCATCTACATCGTCAAAGTACGGATACCACAGGCTGCTTGACGAGGGGGCGGTTGTTCGAGGTGGTGAGGTGGAATGCTATATTCCTAAAGGTGAATTAAAAATTTGGATTAACAATCTGTCAGAGGATTCAAGGTTTTTTTACAATAACGCCCATATCGACCCCCTTATTGATGCAACAGCCATTATCGGCGAATGGGGAAAGAAAGATCTTCGTTTAGTTGATATTGGAGATGGTCGGTCGGCAGTAGATGTTAAATTAAATCTTGATGACGAGCACGCCGCTGTGAAAACGCTTAAAAATAATTCCGACAAGTATGGTTTTGATTTGGGTTTAAGTGCAGAGCTTAGCGGGAGCATCAATTGGGCAGCCACAGAAATTTATGAATATAAGTTAGGTGTCGTACTGAACGATATAACTATCACTGGAATATCTGTAGTTGGAAGTGTGGGGAATGTAAATAGTCAAGGATTGAAGTTTGGTGACAATAAGGAGGGGAAAATGAGTTTTATGGAAAAGTTAAGGGCTACAATGGGGTTTGGTGATGAGCCTAAGGACGAGCCTAAAGTTGAGGAAAAATTTGCAACCGAAGAAGAGTTTAGGGCTGAATTATCAACATTTATCGAGGGAGTGAAAGCAAAAGATGCTGAGCTTGAAAAAGTGAAAACCAAGTTGGCGGCAGCAGAAGCGGAGAACATCGAGTTGAAGAAGTTGCTTGAAAAAGCGGGTGAAGATTCGAAAAAGGTGGATGAGGTAAAAGAAGAGCTTGATGAAAGCAAAAAGGTAAATGAGGCAATTCGAAAAGCCTTTGCAGAGGGAGCTATCAGTGCGATTCTTGAACAGAAAAAGGGGAATCCGGTGGCACGTGCAGAAGTTAAGTTTGCTAATTCGGACATAGCGGGGGGATTGTAATATGAGCGTTAATATGAGCGTTTCAATGAAAGATTTAGAAAGGGTAGCGGTTAATCTTGATGAGGTATCTGTTGGATATAATGTGTTGGCACTTGCCGATAAATTCAAGGCAGAGCTGGATGCGAGTTGCGATGGTCCGGGAGCGATTGGAGATATTGGAATCGGAACATCTTACGCCAGTGTAAGGCAAGCGCATCCGATGTTTGATTCTTCACCGCTTGCGATGTGGCTATTGACAACCAATGCGGCACAAATGATGCGAAATCAGTTCGGCAATGGCTTGGGTACATTGGTGAAGACTGGAAATAATTTGTCCGGATGGAATATGCCATTACCGGGACTTGCATGGACTGAACCGCCACCAGACACAACGGGAGCGTGCTGTTGGGTACCGATGGAGCTTTCTTTGTGTGGTGACACAACGCCTTTAGCATTGCTGTGCATCCATAGGTGTGAAGATATTATGGATAGCTTTATTGAGCTCGACAGGCGTGCTGGTGTGAATGATTTGCGCGGACCATGGCAACGTGTGGGTGAGAGCAAGAGAGACGCTATGAGCCGTTGGTTGCGAATCAACATGGCTTTTTACACAGCACAAACACTTATCAATGGGCATAGCGAGCTTGAAACCAATATTTTAAAACCATTCCATGGATTGATTGAGGTTATGGAACGTCCGAGCGTTATTGCTATTGATGGCTCTAGCGTATTAGGGGCTTTCGAGCAGATTCAATGTCGCATTGATGTGCTAGGAACAGCAGGGCAAGGCTCTGTAGCATGGATGAATCCATTGGTGTTGGCGGGAGTTGTTAGTCAGATTCAACCAGATATTAATGGGAATCTGCCAAAAGGATGGTCTAAGAATGGGCTAGGTCAAGTATCTTACAACGCCATTCCGCTTAGAACTGACCCGTTTATGCCGGTTGACACTACAGGAGTGATTGCTAATGGTGATATTTGGATTTTAAATTCAAATTCTACATTTGGATTCTTGCGTGAGCCTATCACGCCAAGCGTCCGTGAAAACAATCCATTCCACATTGTGGAGGAAGTTGGATCAAGCAATCGCGCAGATAACTGCGGGCATCGTTGCGAGTATTATTATAACTATGGCGGTGTAGACAATCTTAACGATCAGTTAATTTCTATTATTCATGGAGTGCCAACAAGTGGGGAGTGCTCCGGCATGGCACTGGCGGGGCTTGAAAATATTATCAATCCGGAAACCTTGATTCCACGAGCGTAGGAGATGTAGAATGGCTGAATTTACGACAATCAAAGAGCAGCTAGAAACAAATTGCGACTGCTTGCCTGAAGTGGATGAGCGATTATTTGAACGTGTGTTAGATTCGGTCATTAGCTATATTTCGCAGATAACTTGTTGGCGAACGGAGCTGTGTGAAACATTCTTGAATGAAGAACGCATAGAGTTGATTCCTATTAATAATCTGGAGTGTTGTGGATGTGATGATAGGCTGATGACCATCACACCGAGATTTTTCAAAATGATTGATATGGACAGCTTTAAAGTTGAATTTATTACAGTCATGGGGTTATCGGAAGATGTCATTGAGATTGATTCTGAGTATTTTTCGTTTATTGAGTCAATGAATGAATTAAGAATCGACTTGTCGAGATATTACAGCTGCAACCCTTGCTGCCCGCCTGAAACGATTGTAAGAATTAGATATTATGCAGGATTCGATTTGATACCGGATTGCTTGTTAGGACTGTTCTGCGACCTTATGCGTGTGCTGTACGATCAAATGAAATGCGATTGTGGAACGTGTCAACCATGCGAAGCTAAAACAAATCTGATGGGCGAGGTTGATGAGGACGAAATTGTAAACAAGACACTTGATAATTTCCTGAACGATGTTGTCATAAAAGGTTATATAAATAATTTATCTATGATGTCATTATGTCTGGGAGAACATCAACCATGGGGGGAGTTGTTAGAATATGACCGCAACATACGTAGGGGCTAGGACAATAACAATTAAAAAGGCGTGCTGTGGAAAGGGTGGCTCAAACACAGGATTAAAAAGGGATTTTACAGTAGAGTTTCCAAGTCGTAGAAGAGTGAGATTTCTTATAGGTAAGCCTGAGCCTATCAGTCAAGGAGAGAAAGAGTTTTTGCAGGCGTTAAACTCACATCAAGGTAGGGAAGTTTTTATTTTTGGAGGTGCTTAGAATGGATTTATTGGGTGCAATTCTTGATGCGGTAGAGGAAGAGGTTGATGATTTCGCCAAGCGATTAGAGGAAAGCATGAAGTCTACTATACGCTCAAACAGCGGAGCATTGAAAGATTCAATCACCACTGAAAAAGAAAGCAGTACGCTAACCAGAGTTGGCGTAGATGCGGCAAAATTGCAAGGTGATGGCAGGAATCAAGGCGGCGAACATGCTAAGGATGGATTTGATTATTCAAAGGCTTACTTGAATGGCAGAAGTGGCGGCAGGGCACTAAAGCCAAAAGGGAAACGCTCAATGAAATGGGATACCAAGTATAGTAAAGGATCGGCTATGAAAGTGAGTCAGGGTGCACAAGATGGTCATGACTTCTTAGCGGAAGCAATAGAGATGACTGATATGTAGAAAAGGAGTAGAAGATGGCAGATAGAGAAAAAACAAAAGTTGACACAGTGGCAAAGAAAGTTGATGTCAATCAATTCTTGAAAAATAAGTTAACGGCCTTGAATGCAATGCAGGACGGCAAGGCAAGGTATGAAATAGACAGATTGTATCGGAACGTAAGGGGGGTGAAATAATGTCAAGATGTAGCAATGATGTTGTTGTAAAGACGCTTACACAAAAGAAACTCAATAAGCAGTCACAAATCTTCATGACGGCCTTAACCGATTTGGAGGCGTGTACAGATATTCGTTTTCGCGACTGGGTGGACGCTGGTGAATCTGGGCATTACGATGCTGGGCTAAGACCTGATGATGTGCTGCAATGCAAGCAAAAAGGATGCACCACAACGGGAACCAGGCTGTTTGCTCGTGGTGACACTGGAACGGGACAAGATGTGATGTCAAGCTACAGCCTTGCGACAGACGCGCTTGCATTTGCTACAGGCATTGTGACATTTTTTGTGTGGGCAAGCAATGCAGTGGAGGGAGCAACTTTGGCTTTTAGCATCTCTGATTACGGCGATGTGGAGAATATGGACACTTATGCCGGTGCAAGAGACCTTGACGTTGGATTCAATCTTATCACGATTGACCTAGGAACGGTTCCGCCCGGAATGGGAGGAACAGGGTGGTTGCCATCGACAAGGGGTGTAGCAATATCAATTTCGATTATTGGTGTGCCACACGATGTGTCTTTAGGGCTATCAACGCTTAGAATTTTTGATAGTATTCATGACTTCTTAGTGAATGAAACAGTTGCCTTAGATTGTCTAGACGATATAACTGGCAGCCAAACAATGGACATAACAGCATCTACTTGCTTTGGATCTACTTACGACGAGCAATCAATGGATGTGAGCCTTACGATTAACGCAAGGGGTGTAACGCCAAACTACATCGTACTATCGCCATTTGCAAGACGTGTGGACGATGGTGTCGGAACGTATATTGAGACAGTTGAGCGTACAGTTGTGGAGGAAATCAGAAATGGTGTGCGCTACGGCATGGTTCAGTTAGCAGATATGAGCGAAGACGAGTGTCGGTTCTTGTTGGCGCAAAAGGAAGACGAGTGCAGTAGAGTTGAGGGGTGGTTGAATCACGTAGCGTTGCCAATTGAGATTTCTTTGGGCGACAATCAGTTTCAGCGACTACAAAATGGTGTTGTTGCCGATAGGGGTAAGCTGTTATTTAACGAGCGTTTGATTGGTCAAAATGTTATTGTCGCATACCCTAAAGACATTGAGGGTCAAATCATTATCTTTGATGGTGCTAATGCCAACAAGAAAAGCGTTTCAGCTAAGGTTGTGTCGCAATTTAGCGATGGGACAAAGATTATCGACACTTACGACAGGTGGTTAATTACTTCATTTCCACATACGCTATCCTCGGAAGAGACGGTATTCTCTTTTACTATTACGGCAACCCGAGATAGGGGAGAGGGGTTCTTTAAACGGCTTATTGCGGCGTAGATGCTAGATTGTTGACATTTTTGGTCGGCGGGCGTATAATAAGGGCATAAAAGGTGCTACCGATAACGGTCAGCCCAAAAGAATGTTTATACTAAGAAAGTGACTCCTTTGGTTGGGCGGTCACTTTTTTGTATGATTTATATAGGCTATAAGTGTCGTAACGATGATTGCTAGAATCATTATCACGAGGCTTAATATCTCATAATCAGACATCGCAAGCCCCCGTTCTTGTTTATTTCCTACTTTCGTAAGATTGGCAAGTTATGAGGGTTTTGCTGACCCTCTAGTTATAGAGGGCTGACCGCTACCGTATCGTAGCACCTGTAATAATTTTAACAGAATCAACATAGAAACACAAGAGAGCCAACTAAGACTCTCTTTTACTTTGCCATAACAGCAATGCTTTTTATTTTCACATCTATTATATTTCTCGGAAATGCTATTTGTCCATTAGAATCAGCCAGATATCCATTGTAGCGTAGCCGCCTCACGCTGCTAGTGACGGATGACGGACTCTTAAACTGCATCAAATCAGCTAATTCCTTATATGTTGGCGTGCGTCCTTTGGCTGTTGTGAAAAGGACTATCACATCATACACGTAAATGTCTTTTTCGGTTATTCTGTTCATTTTCGCTCCTTTCTTTTTGCAAAAGGGCATCACTTTTTCAGCAACACCCTTATGCGAGGATAAAACAGATGGGGCAAAAGCCCAAAGACATTATAACATAGCTGTAGATTTTTTGCTATAGTTGTGCTAGAATAAATAGAACATAAAAATAAGAGAACAGATGAGGTGAAAAGATGGAAGTATCAAGATTATCAAATGAACAATTGGAAGAAGTGGCAAGGCAATTAGAGATTGTGAAAAAAGAGCAAGAGGAAAGAACGAATCGGTTTGTAAACACCCCTGTTGTGCCAGAAAGCGTGGCCGCTGATGAAAAAATTGAGGCAATAGAAAACGTGGTGGGCTTGGAGAGTGTAATCGAAGAAGCTGTGAAAGATGATTCGCCGTTTTTGGTTCAAGATGGAGAGGAGTTGCACGTAATTGGCGATGCGACCAAAACAGAATTTAAGTTAGACGATTACGAAGTTGAGCTACACGTCCCGACAGCTTTGTTGAAAGTAGGCGAAAAAGAGATTGCCGAAGATGCAGGGCGTGGGTATTCCACGTATAGCATTGTAAAAAAAGATGTTGGCGTATCTCCGAGATTAGTTCCGGTTCTTGCGAAAGCATTGTTTGACGTATTTCCTGCACTCGATGCTATTAAGGATGTTGCCGGAATTGATGCAGAGGGGTTGAAAGAGCTTGTCAAAAACATGGGAGATGCCGAGCGCAGAGAGTTCACGATGGGCAAAATGTCAAGCATAGTCAATATGTACGCAATGGCAAGCAGTGTGATGCAAGAGGGCATGTACGAGGGCGTTGGCAAATTATTGGGTGTCCCAGATGATAGGATTGATTTTATGATTCCAAGCTCTGTATTCAATGAATTCATGAGGTTTTGCGACAACAATCCATCAGTAGTAAATTATGCAGAAACTTTTTTCGGCTTGCCCAAGCAGGGCGATTTAATAGAGAGCGAGAAGTGGGAAGCGCGCACGCAAGACTAGATATATTTAGTCACTTTGCGTACTATTTGGGCGACAAATTAAACATAAGACCTGCTGAAATATTAGATACATGGAGCGTGCCGGAGCTGATTGTAACTTACGGACAGTTTGCGAATGCTGATAGTTACAAGAACTACAAGGAATATCAGTCCTTATCTCCTGACGCACGGTCAAAGATAGAGAAAAGGCCAAAAGAATATGCTGTTTACTTCCGTAGCATATCTGAATTCGAGGAATAGTCATGTCAATAAGAGAAGTTAGAGTTGACATAAAAACAAATGTTGATGATGTCAAAAAGCAAATAACTGCATTAGAAAAACAAATACTTGCTCTTGCCAAGAAAAGTGTAGAGCTGAATTTGGGAACTGATAATTTCGACAAAGACTTGGCCTTAATTAATAAGCAGATCAGAGAACTCACCAAGCAGAAAAATATAATCGAGTTGGCGGCTGATACCGCGGGAGCTGATAAGGCTTTAGCCATGCTGGCAAAGGAGACTAGACTGGCAACTGAACCAAGCAAAAAGGTTGTGACTGCTGACGTGTCAGAGGCACTAAAAGGTTTAATGGCTTTAAATGACAAGGTGAATAATGTCGGCAAGAACTTTGGCAGAATGTTTGGTGCCGGTGGTGCAGTGTTTACAGGAATGCGTGCTGCCCGCTCTATTATGAGCGAGGTCGGCAACGCCATTGGACGTATGGACACCATGAATAATTTCCCTAGGGTCATGGAGTCCATCGGGCAATCGGCACAGTCGGCGGAAAATGCAATCCAACAGCTGCAGAGCGAATTGCAAGGACTTCCCACCGCATTGAATGATGGCGTTGCGGGCGTTCAGCGTTTGACTGGTGTATCCAATGATGTAGGGCTTGCCACGGAGCAGTTCTTGGCACTGAACAACGCTGTTATTGCAGGTGGTCAGCCAGTATTTAGGCAAGCACAAGCACTGCAACAGTTTATCGGCATTGTTTCAAGCGGTCAGCCAATTATGCAGCGTTGGTCTACGTTGCTTGATGTTATGCCGGCGCAATTAAATCAAATCGCTACACAAATGGGATATGCGAATGAAGAAGTGTTGCGTCAATCTTTGGCGGCGCAAGATTCAGCTACGTCTATGGAGGATTTGCTTGATGCTGTAGTGCATTTGAACCGTGTAGGTTTAGATGGTTTCGCTACATTCGAACAGCAAGCGAGAATGGCTTCTGACGGTGTTACAACAGGGGTTGCGAATGCGAGAATTGCGATTCAGCGTGGAATTGTTGAAATCTTAGAAGGGTTAAACACGAGTTTTGAAAATACAGAATTTGGAAACCTTGCAGGATTTATCGGCAGGGTCGGAAGCGTCGCCGAGCGTGCATTAGGGGGATTGGCGAGTGCTCTTGGAAGTGGTGGAAACGGACTTGTCGCAATGCTGGAAAGTGCTTATCATGCACTGATGCGGTTTGACTTTGTTGAATTTTTTGCATCTCTAGGAGCTGCCATTGATACATTCATCGGAATTGTTAGGGGTGCATGGAGCATGGCAGAGCCTCTATTAGTAGGGCTTGCTACATTTGCAGGAAATGGAGATATAGCTGTTGGTCTTGGACGTATCGCCGGGTTCTTATTTCTTACCAGTAAGGCACTTAATGCAGTTGCATTGGCCAAGCCCCTTGGTGCCGTGCTTACAGGACTGTCCTCGCTGGTGGCATTTACTCCAAAGCTCGCAGGACTTAGTGCAGTCATTGGCACGCTAGGTACAGCATGGGGCGCTGCGGGGCTTGGTTACTTGGCAATTCTTGGATATGGTGCGTACCGGGCTGGCAGCGAGGGACTCGCCTTGTCTCAATCATTGGCGCGGGCTACAGTAGGCGTATTTAATCCCGAAATGGCAGCAGAAATGCCTAGACATGACAGTTATAGCAGAAGAAGAGCTGTGGAACGAGCCAGAGAGCAATTAAACACTATGGAGCTTGGATTATCTATTGACACAGGCGACGCAGCGCAAGATTTGGAGAATCTTAAAGCCAATATTGAATCGCTTGAAGCGACACTTGCTGCCACATACGAACACGGCTATCAACCGGGCGTTGGATTCAACGACGCAACGCAAGAAGTCGTTGATAATATAAAGTACAGAGTAGAGGTTGCGAGAAATGCTCTCCCACAATTCGAGGCGGAGGCCGACGCTGTACTGCAGCGCATGCATGCTAGAGGCATGGAGATGGAAGCTCGAGCTGAACACATGATTGCGCAAGCGGGCATCGCAAATGCTATTTCCGTACTGGGCGCAGATGGAATCGCAACAATCGACAACATGATTGAATCAATCGCAGAATTTGGAGTTGCTGTATTTAGTGGGGCGGAAAGAATTGGTTCTGGATTTGCAGAAATCAATCAATATCTTGGTGGTTTTGATGAGTACGGAAACAGGCTTGTTGAATCACTTAGGTGGACGGCAGAAAATAGCGACCAGTTCTTTGGGGCTATGGGGGACAATTTGCGTTACAACATAGACCAACAAGCGGAATGGTTGGCGACTTTAGAGAATATAGCATATGTCTACGGGGAAAATACAAGGCGGCACTTCGAACAATACGGTGTTGGTTTCTTAGAACCATTGCGGCACGAGCTTGAACAAGGCGGTGAAAACATAGCTAGAATTTCTGGGTATGTCGAGGGGCAAGCTAGTGATCTTGCAGGTGCGTTTACAAGTCAGTTTGAGGGCGTGGACACAGAGATAGCTAAAGTTTTTGGAGACATGTCCGAGCAAGTTCTTGGGGCAATGGAGGATAATTTCAATCCCGAAGAATGGACGGCGCTAGCGGTTGGCGCATTAGACAGCTTAGTTTCTGGCTTTGCGGACGCAACAAGCCTAGAAACTGCAACCACAGAGGTTGCACAGTCCGGCATTAACGGCATTAAAGATACATGGGAACAAAACTCACCATCACAAGTATTTTTAGATTTAGGCGAGGGTGCAATAAATTCTTTAGCAGACGGGATTGTTAATGCAAGTCCAGCAGTGGAGGAAGCGATTAATAACATTGTTGAAATTGTCGTAACTGCAATGGATAGCATATCAGAATCCATAAATAATTCGATGATAGAAATGGAATCAAGCCTAGTGATGGAGGCACAGGTTCAAGCCGTTGTGAATGAGGCTGAAAGAGTAATAGAAGTTCTTAGAGGGTTCGCAGAGGGAACAGACGACTTGAATTGGAGCAAAACCTTAACTGATTTCACGAGAAGATTCGCTCAATTCATGAGCAATTTAGAGGGCTTAAATACTAACTTCCATGAAATTGGCGATAGCTACAAAGAGGCGTTTCTTGATGGGATAAACATGGATTACATCACGCAGAAAATTATTTCCGATGTTGAGGCTCTAATTGGGCTGCTAGAGGGCAAGATAGGACGATTAGGAGAAATTGGGCGAATGTGGGGAGAGGCTTTGCTGAAAGGATTTCAAGCAGCCATTGCACGACTGCCGAATATCGCAGCACAAGTAATCCAAGCGATAAGCGGATTAGGTGGACTGGCTAGTAGTATTGGTGGTGGACTTGGACAATCCCTTGCAAGTGGGTTTCAGAGTGCAACAGCAAATATCGCCAGCAATTTACAGGCTCAGTTAAACAGCATCAGCGTTCCAAATATCGGTGGTCGTGTCGGTGGCTCTGCAAATACGCAACATAGAGCAAGTGGAGGCATGATATTCAATCCTCGTGGAACTGATACCGTGCCGGCAATGTTGACACCGGGCGAGTTTGTGCAAAAGAAGTCAGCAGTTCAGTTATTTAGTGAGAATTTCATGCGAAGAGTGAATGCTTGCGATGTAAAGGGCGTGTACGACAGCATGATAGGTCGTTTCGGCATTCCGCAAAGCTATCAACCGAACGTTAGCAATATTGTAAACAACATCAACAACGACAATAAAACCGTATCACTACACACCTATGGAGTGCAAGACCCCGTAGGATTCACAGGGAGATTGACAAGATATGTTACTTAGCAGCAAATGCCTTTATGATTTCAATCTAAACAGGCGATATATACAATTTAATGACCTTGTAATTGACCAGTGGGAGATGTTAGGGAGTGCCAGTTTGTCACGACCAACAAAAGTGACTACAAGCCCATTATTTAATCAGCACGGTAGTTTATACAAGACCAATAGGGTGGAGGCGTTGCAGGCTGAGCAATCTTTGTCAATCAGCATAACTATAGATGTTAGAAAACTAGGGAAATACGACAGGGAATTGTACAAGCGATTTGTTTTGAGCCAATTCGCAAGACATGGGATTCTTTATGCAATTGATGGAATGGAGCTTATATACACACTTGCACTTGTCAGAGGCGTGCCAGAAGTATACTCCAATACTCCTAACTCTGTGACTATAGACGTTGATTTTACATTGCCTTGGGGCTACTGGGTGACGGCTGACCCACGCACAATCTTTTTTCAGCGATATGATTTATGTGATTGGAATGAGTACTTTTGCTTAAGGGGCTTAGAGCCTTGCGTTGAATGCGATTGCCTGTGTGTTCCCAAGTCGGATGATAGATGTAGGTGCGATGCTTGTCTTTCGAGGTGCGATTACATCAAAATAGAAAACTCACTCTGCGTAAGGGGTTGGGATGCGCTAAGAACTTTTGTCATGGACTGTGAATCACGATACAGGATAATTATGGACTGCTCGGCAAGGGATAGATTATGGCATAGGATAGAGGATTTGTACGACTTTAGTTTTTGCAGGCGCCTTAGTGAATCATATTTAATTGCAACAACTTTTATCGGTCAAACAACAATCACAACCAATAGAGTAACTATGTTTCTTGACGGAGAGTTTATCGACCCGATAATCACGCTGAACAGTACGACTTTTAAGATAAATGGTCACTTTAACGGCAGATTAGTTATAAAAGATGGCTTAACCGTGCAATATATAGGCAGGTGCGGGGAAATATGCACGGTCGACATTCCGCAGGATGACATAGAAATACAGAGCGGATTCAGGCTATATGTGCAACAAGGCAGTAATAGCGTGCGGATAAACACTGGAGAGTGCAATATCGGCAGTTGCGTTAGGATTCGATATCAGGCAATGACACCGTAAGGAGCTGATATGTATATAGAGATAAGAAGAAATGACAGCATAGTCGGCAGAATAACAAGCATCACAAATGTTGGAACATTGCAAAATGAGCTTAATTTCATACCATGCTTGGAAATCACGGTCGCTTTGCGAGAGGATATTCAGCCATGGGATACTGCTTTGTATTTTTTCTCCGACAAGGTGTTTCATGGGTTGATTACCGACATTAGACCAGATTATCAAGCAGGAACACAAGGGCTTACAATAAGTCATATTTCTACGGAATTAGAGCAAAGACAGATTCCAACCAATAGGGCGATAAAGCTAGAGCCTTTAGATAATTTGTTTGAAAATGAAGAATTTATTCCTGCGGGCTGGAGTGTGGATAATCAGACCATTAATAATTATATCGTGGATTATGTATTTAGTCGTGAAACGCAAGCAACAGCACTGTCAACACTTAGCGAAATGACAACAAGAAGCCATTGGCGAATCAATCCATTTATTGCAGGAAAAAATGTTGAGTTTGGCGAGTTTGGCAGGGATAGCGGATATATTTTCTCGGCGCATAGAAAGAATATTGAGCAAGGGATATTCCCGATCATCTCTATAACACCATCTGGCACGAATTTTGACACAGTTAGGAATGTTGCTGTTGTCTATGGTCAAAAGTCCGATAGTGGAATGTCATCGCTAACATTACGAGATGTATACTTGCATCCTGAATATTGGATTGACGGATTCCCAATAGAAAAAATACGAGATGATGTTAATAATGAGCGTGAATACGAATATGACGAAACGCTTTTAGAGATAGCGCCAAACCAAAACTTTGAATACCGAATCCGTGACGATAAAAGCATTGAGCAAGAGGGGCGGTTGTTGGAGACAACAACATCGTTTAATACCATAAGTCCGTTTGCAAGCATGGATGAAGAAGTCACGAACGAGGATAGAATAAAGGCTAGTCGCGTAGCGTATGAGGCAACCACACATATATTGCGAAACGCACGTAGGTATGACCGACTACCGATTGAAACAGCATATATCCCGCCAGACTTAAACGTTGGAGATAGGGTGTGGGTTGAGTATGACCCAGCGCAAGAGCTGATAGGAGAGTGTGACATTGAGAGAATGGCATACAAACCATATACAGGATATAAATACGTCCGTCAAATACGCACTACCATGACGATTGATGGCAGGGAATTAAGCACAATCGCCCTAGATGATGAAATACGTGTTAATCGTGATGATGCGGTGTTGAACGACATCACAAATGCTATCTTCATGCTTAATGACAAGGCGGATGCAAATAGCCGAATTATCGGAAGTTCGCAACTGCAAAGGCGAAACGGCATGAACGATTTGCATGGTGTCGAATACACCGCATACGGCTCGGCGGGGAGTCCGGCTTACTTCAATATCAGCATTAGTAAGGATAAGATATATTTTGAGCGTTTTGAGTTCAGGGTAATTATTGAGGGTACGAGAGTTCCGTTGTCTGATTCAGACGAGGCGAGGGAGTTAAATGTGACGGTAAACAACACTAGCCTCAGCATAGTGGGCAATGCGATAGACCCAGACCCACACGGACATTCTGCGACAGGTACAAGAAGCGCCTTTGTTGGCGGCGTCACTGATTTGCCTCCAACGGCTACAAATTTTGGGATAAGCATAAACGGTTATGACGTTACATCAATTTTCACAACACTTTATCCTAATGGTTGGCTAACTGGGCAAGGGGTTTTTCCGTCAGACAATGACACGTTTGACTGGCAAAAAATCGCATCCAACGTACCACGCGCAATAGCAGAAGAGATTCTAAGGGCTGGAGCTAAGAACATAGAGATTTCTGGCGATGGAACTTTTAGAGCTAGATATATCAGCTTTATAAACCATAATCACGTCAACAGATAAGGAGGGGGAGATATGGATATAGAAGAATGTGAAGAATGTGGTACGATTCATGAGGTGATGCCGTTTTCTATAAAGAGGGAAACGTTTTGGGAGATATTCTTCTTGTGTCTTGATTGTGCCGATAAGAAAGGGTTCTTAGACAGAGAGGAGGATTGTTTTGAAGAATTATAACACGCATACAGCCAGCGGCGCAGCAGAAGATGTGATACGCGGGTTGATGCATTTGGTTGCCTTGGAGATGCATTTGAAAACTGATATCGAGAAACTGACAAGCGAATTAGAGCTAGAAGATTTTGATTGTCTTTCCGAGCATTTAAAAAAAATTACGCAATCAAGAGAAAATAGTTATCAAATTGCACGGATGCGCCGGAGTGACATGCTTAGGCTGTATGAAATGTTTGACAGTAAAGGCGATAAGTCGGCGTGGTGCAACGTAAAACACATGCTGAATGTTGCAATTGTCAAGTTTGAGGTGTGGCAAGCGACGGGGAGCAATGATGATTACGATGCTTTCATAGACTTTAACCAATTGCTAAACGCAGAGATGGCTAGGTTTATAGGTGTCGAAATTACGGATTGTGCAAGTTGTTTCAGCGATATGTTAAAAGCAGAGGAGGTAAAAAGAAATGAGCAATGCTAACCATGCGTGTGATGCGTGTAGGCAAATAGCGGAAAATTTACCAGATTTCATCGTGAATGGTGTAACGAATGCAATCTGTCGGTCATTAGGGAATAACACTGGGCTTGACCCAAGAGCCGGACAGGATAATTGCGAGGCGTTGCAGGATTTGGTGGACTGTTACATCAATGGAGCAAGGGAGGAGCTGCCAAGCGTTGACATTTGCGATATAAAGGAGTGGATTGATAGGTTTTTAAGCGGTCTATACAATCTAAAATCCGCAATGGTATGCAACGAATGCGGACAGTGGAGCGAAATACAGGGGATGGGATTAGATAATTGGGAGAGAGCAGTATTTATTCCACGTCCAAATCTTCCACTCACCGTATTATCGCAAGACATAAGATTTCATCGCCGCTTGGGATTGATACTGTTCGAGCTATATATCCATGTAGATGCGCCAATTTTAGTTCCGGCGAGCAACCCGTTTGAATGGGGAACGATTGATGGATTGCCATTGTCTACAAATATAGCCTTGCATAACCTGCTATTCTTGCGGACGGTTGATATCAATACGCAGGCGGTTAGACAGCATTATACGGCTGTGAGGGATATCGGCGGTCGATTAACTATGTATTCAAGGCCAGCCATACCGATTCCTCTGACGCAATCAACAGATTTGCATGGTTCGCGAATACGTGTAAACAATGTGCAGCCATTAAGGGGAGTTTCTGCTACATCATTTGTTGAAATGGAAGAGAGTTCATTTTTTTAGGAGGGAGATATGTCAATGAAAATACCGCCGCCGAACATGTGCGGCTTTGGAAATCCACCGCCAGATATGACAGGGTCTTGCCTTGGGGATGCGTGGATGATTCCTGTAGATTCGCTAATGACGATACCGCCGGGATTGCTTAATAGGCATCATGCATTTATTCTACCGGACAATACGGTGTGGACTATAAATCATGCGGGAAATGGAATGGTTTTATTGGGAGTGCAGGGTGGTTCTGGTGCATTTATGCAAATTGTCAATACGGATGGAAGTTTGGCGATTGATGGAAGTGGAACAGAGTGGGTTACGATTGATTTATCGGATATCCTCGAAAATAGAATTAGTGCTGTAGAAAATCGCGTAGATGCAATCTTAAACGATGTTGTTCTTATTGTCGGAAGCATAAACAGGATAGACAATACAATCAATAATGGCATCCGACCAGATGTAGACGAATTATTAGCGCGTCAGATAGTCGCCGGCGACAATGTAACGGTTGAGGCGGATGGACGAAATACCATCATAAACAGCACTGTAGACCCAGATATATTTCGTGTTGTGGACGAACTGCCAGAAACAGGCGAGGAAAACCGGATTTATTTAATAATTGAAGATGGTGGGATTGCGGAACAGTGGGTATGGATTAACGATACGTGGAAAGACAAAGGTTCCATGGATGTTGACATTAGCGATTTTATTACCGCTGATGATGCTAGGGCTATTTTAGAAACAGGAAATGCGGGTTCTGCTACAAGATTGCAGACTCCAAGAACTTTAGCTGTAAATTCTGCAATTACAACATCCGCGCAATTTGATGGTAGCGCAAATGCGACTATGGGAGTGGCGGTAGCAACACCTGCAGGAACGGCATCTAATGCATTGCCACCGGTTGCATCTACTGCTTTACAAGCGTGGTTGGTTGTGGCGAGAAATTGTAAGGCGTGGCTAGTCGCACGGTTTAATGCAGCAGGCCATGCGTTAAGAGCTGTGACTGCGGATGCTTTGACAACAGCACGAAATTTTACGATAGGTAGCACAACAAGAAGTTTTGATGGAGCCGCAAATGTTAGCTGGTCGCTAACGGATATGGGTGTATTTAATGCAGTATATCCCGTCGGCTCGATATATTTGAGCATAAATAGCACCAATCCGGGTACGCTATTTGGCGGCACTTGGGCAGCTTTTGCGCCAGGGCGCACTTTGATAGGAGTTGGTACTAATGGCACGACAAGCTATCTGACCGCCAATGCAACAGGTGGCGCGGAAACGTCAAGTACGCCGAGCGGAGGGGCGGGAACATCTGGCAGCACTACTATAACGACAGCACAGATACCGAGTCATACTCATGCCGGATCAAGTCATACACATGGATTCAATCATGTGCATAGAATGACAGGACACACTCATTCAACACCAAATCATACACACAATATGGCTGATGCTATTATTATTTTTCGGAGCGGTTCCAATCCAACGGTGGGGGCGAACTTTGACCCGGCGTCAAGCAACCGTGGATTTGCGAATGCCGTAAGTTCGGGCAACTGGATGTCTGGTTGGGGAAAGAATCAAGTTGCAGGAAATGCGGCCATTCTAAGCGGTGGTGGCGGAACAACAGGAGATTCAGGTATTTTAGAAACAACAGGCTCCAGATTGCCGACTGACGGCGCAACCGCAATGATAAATACGGCCGCAGCAGGAACGGGGGCTACAGGCTCAACTGGTGGTGGTGAGGGGCATGTTCACACAATACCAAATCATACACACCCGGCACAAAGTGTCGTGCAACCATTTATAACTTGTTTCATGTGGAGAAGAACCGCGTAGGAGGAAATTGAAATTATGAAAAACAAAAAATTTGGGAGAGTACGAGTATCGTCAGACAATAGCGTGTCAGTGCAATCATTTGATGGAACAAGCGAGATTGCTTTAAGCTCCAACGGAGGTGGAACTCCTGTTGAGATTCCGTCGGGGTTTATGCGAGAGGTTGCGCTTACGGAAAATGATTATAGCATCAATCAGGAAATCGCATGGCATAGTCGACAAGATGAAGAGGTGGGTGCGACAGTGCATCTTTTATCTGGCGAGCCAGATGTTTGGGTAAATGCGCCTTGGGATCACTCCACAAAAGCTGTCGGGGTGGCTGAATTTTTAGTGCATTGCCATAATACATGGAGAACAATTTCGCTACCAACAAAAGTAGAGGACGTAGAGTATCTATGGCTTAACGGGCATGTCAATGCAACCACACCATCCACATCCGGAAACTTTAGATGGTGGTATAATCCACTAGAAGATATTAATATTGTGCCTTTTACAACAACCGATGGTTTCGAAACAATGCTGTTGACGGGCACACTGAATATATCGACAAATGTTTCTGTTGATCCAATTGTATTAAAGGCGTCCATATTATATAATGCGTCATTTTGCGAGAGTTCTGACAATACCCATGCTAGATTTATGGAAGCAGGGCATTTTACGGTTGGATTTAAAACAGAGGTGATTTCCACGCCTACTGAACTATCTCATTTTACGATGCATATAAGCCAGTTTACATTAATTGGCAGTAATGGTGATATGACGCAGAAATCAGGAATTGCAACGTCTATAACGCTCAACGAAGATTTGCAAGAATCTGACAGACTTATTTTTTCATTAGACATTCCCATTACGATACAAAATGAATGGTCTGGCATTGGCAGGGATATTGACCTTAACTTTGGCGGTCACTTTTCAATGCCTAAAGTTGGCGATAGAATTACGGTTGTTTCCGATGTTCCCGACCAAGACAATACGGACTTGTTTGGACGAATTGTCACATTGAAAACGACTGCGGAAATAGAAAAGGATAAGCTCCTATTGTTTACGAATTTTAATATTATAAATGAACGTTATTTAGGCGTAGCACCATATTATACGGTTGAAGACTTTAAGGTTTTGAATTTCTCGAAACTAATAAAAACAGGGGGCGCGTAAGGATGAGCATAATTGCTGAATTGATAATCGGAGGGGTTGTGTCGTTGCTGTTTGGCTATATTGCCGTCATGTTGAAAAAGCAAGGAAAAGTCCGCGATAGCATGAGAGAGGGAGCTATGTTGATGCTAAAGGTTCAGCTTATCGAGTATCATAGCAAGTGGAAGAAACGAAAATTTGTTACTAGGCACGGATTATCGAACTTCACGGAAATGCATAGTGCATATCGCAATCTTGGTGGAAACGGAATGATAGAACAATTATTTGAGGAAATAAAAACGTTGGAGATTAAGGAGGGTAGTCATGGAGAGATTTAAAAAGATAATCAAATATGTATTGAACGGCTTGGCGATTGCCAATGCTTTATTGATGGGGCTAAGTCCTATCTGGGGTTGGCCAACAGAACGGGTTGCGGAATCAATCATGATAGTGATTGGCGTTATGTCGGTGTACTTGTTAGGGGACAAGGGCTATGCCACTTACAAGAAAGGAATAAAAAATGGCTAATATTAACGATGTAATCACAAGAGCAAGAAGTGTTATAGGTCAAATCGGATATACCATGAATGCACCGCATTTGACACCAAATAGAAATATGCTTAGGAACAATGTGCGGCACCAAGGCTTGTTTTGGGCTGATTGTAGTTCTTATACAAGGTGGTGCTTTGATGTGCTGGGTGTTAATATTGGCGATTGGACCGCACCACAATCAGAGGCGGGAACGGCCGTATGGAGTGGCTTTGGCAATGCTAACGCAATTCCGTTTAATCAGTTGCAAGCTGGCGACTTGATTGTTGGGTCTACTGCGCAGAATTTTTGGCAGGGAGTGGGTGCGGGCGGTCATGTAGCGATTTCTGTAGGTGGAAGACGTGTTATCGGTGTGAATAGCGCAAATCCAAACGCCACAGAACAGGATATTGTCAATGAGTTTGGTAATGGCAATTGGTTTTGGAGAATCAGACGGATTGGCGATTGGACCGCTCCGCAGAACCCAATACCGCAACCGCCAAGTCCACCATCTGGAGGCTACAATTTTGAAACAGTCAATCAACGTTTTAGAGTGACGGCATCGCCAATACTTCACCGTAGACGGCACCCAAGAACAGCAAACAGTGAGATTATCGAAAGATTGCCAAATGGCTTCGAGTTCACCGCTACAAGGCGCGTGAACAATGGCGAAAGTGTCAATGGAAATCGTAACTGGCTAGAGGTCGAAAATAGTGGGTGGGTATCAGAAGCTCATGTACAGAAAGTGCAGGGAGGCACTCCACTAGCTCAGAATCCACCACTGCAATCCAACCGTCCAAATTTTGCCGTAGGGCAGAATTTGCGGACACAGGTTGATGGACTAAGAGTAAGAATTGCGCCGGGAACGAATCAAAGAGCCTTGACGCAGTTGGAGCTTACACAAAATGCGAGGGCGAACGCCACGAATGGAATGTTGAATCGCGGCACAGCGATAACAGTTCAGGAAATCAGAAATATTGGAGCTGATGTTTGGTTGCGGATTCCTAGTGGATGGATCGCGGGGTTCTTCCAAAATCAAATATTTGTAGGGTAAGTGCGAGGCTTGTGGGAATATGCATTCGATTTCGTGTTGCATTTCGTGTTGCATGACATTTTGAAATACGGCAAATATTCTGATATATGAGAATTATTCCGGAATACAAGAATAGCGACGACCCTAGCATATATAAGGATTGTCGCTATTTGTTTATTTTGCCCCGTCTTTGCTTAAAAGTGGACCAGGCGGGAATCGAACCCGCGTCCAAAATTCCATCCCATGTACTTCTACTATCATAGTCAGTTTTTTGACATTCCCTCTGTCATCCGAGAACTAACACCCTGATGAGTTTAGTAGCTTCATGATACGTATACTAGCGCAAAGCTTTGCTAATACCGTTTCCTGTATAAATGATGCCGGATTCTCTAGGTACAGGTGCCAAGAGGCCGACATGCAGCATTTAGGCTGCAGCTAATACGTAATCGTCGTTAGCGTTTCATTTAGTTTTGCGATTTGACGCATCTTCCTACGGATAGCTTCTCCATCTTCAAGAACCCTGTCGAAACCAGTACTAGCCCTGAATATATCAGCGTCTGGCTGTTCTATTATACTACTCCTTTTGGGGTGAAATGTCAAGTTTCTATTTGTGGAGGGCTTCTGCTTTTAAATTGTAATTTATATAAGCGAAAGTGATTTGAAAAATCGAAGATAACAGGGTATAATGGGAGAAATGCAAATATTAAAAAATAAACATAAAGCTGAGATTTAAAAGAGGAGCATTGACAATGGATATGATAACAATCAGAGAAGTTTTTAAAAAACGTGTAGATTATTTTGATCAAACGATAACCATTGGTGGTTGGATTCGTAGCATTCGTGATTCTAAAACCTTTGGTTTTATTGTTGTAAATGATGGTACTTATTTTGAGCCGATTCAAGTGGTGTATCATGATACTTGTGCTAATTTTGATGAGATTACGAAGCAAAATGTTGGAGCGGCCATTATTGTGACGGGTACTTTGACTGCGACACCGGATGCAAAACAACCTTTTGAGATTCAAGCGAGGTCGATACTCGTAGAGGGAACATCGGCGTCGGATTATCCCTTGCAAAAAAAACGCCATGGGTTTGAGTATTTAAGAACGATTTCTCATTTGCGCCCGCGTACCAACACTTTTCAAGCGGTGTTTCGCATACGTTCTTTGGTGGCTTTTGCTATCCATCAGTTTTTTCAGGAGCGTGATTTCATTTATGTACATACACCTATCATCACCGGTAGTGACTGTGAGGGTGCAGGAGAGATGTTTCGTGTGACGACTATGGATTTAAACAATATTCCCAAAGACGGTGCCGGGAAGATAGATTTCAAGGAGGACTTTTTTGGCAAAGAAACAAGTTTGACTGTGAGTGGCCAATTAAATGGCGAGGCTTTTGCCCAAGCGTTTAAAAATATTTATACCTTTGGCCCGACTTTTCGGGCGGAAAATTCCAATACCACGCGCCATGCAGCAGAGTTTTGGATGATTGAGCCGGAAATAGCGTTTGCTGATTTAGAGGACAATATGGTTTTAGCGGAATCTATGCTAAAATATATCATTTCATACGTGTTGGAACATGCGCCGGAAGAGATGAATTTCTTCAATTTTTTTGTAGATAAAGGCTTGATTGCGCGTTTGAATGGTGTGGCAAACGCAGAGTTTGCCCGTGTAACATATACAGAGGCCATAGAAATCCTAGAGAAAAACAATGATAACTTTGACTTTAAAGTATCTTGGGGCTGTGATTTGCAAACAGAGCATGAAAGATATTTAACAGAGGAAGTATACAAACGCCCCGTATTTGTAACAGATTACCCCAAGGATATCAAGGCATTTTACATGAAACAAAATGCGGATGGTAAGACGGTGGCAGCAGTGGACTGTTTGGTACCTGCGATTGGTGAAATCATCGGCGGTAGCCAAAGAGAAGATGATCATGATAAACTTTTGGCACGTATCAAAGAGATGAACCTCAACCCGGAAGATTATGGTTTCTATTTAGACTTGCGTAAGTACGGTTCGACCAAACATGCCGGTTTTGGCTTAGGTTTTGAGCGCTGTGTTATGTATTTGACAGGTATGTCCAACATTCGTGATGTGATACCTTTCCCTAGAACTGTTCACAACTGTTTATTATAGGAGACAATGTATTGGATATTCAATTGGTATTAAGTATTATTATCGTCGTTTTGCTGCTTGTGATTATTTTGATTTTACTAACCGGCACAAGAGAGCAATTTTCACGCTTTGCCGTGATTCAAGAAAGTGTAAACCGGGCACTACAGCGTAGTCGTGAAGAGATTAGCAAAACCTTAGAGCGTAGGATGCAGTCTTTGCAAGATAGCAATGAAAAGCGCTTAGATCAGATGCAGCATGTAGTGGATGAAAAATTACAAAAAACCTTGGAGTCACGTTTGGCGAAGTCGTTTGAGTTGGTGAGCAAGCAGCTGGACAGTGTACAACAAGGTCTTGGGGAGATGCGTAATCTTGCTGCGGACACCAAAAGTTTAAAAAATGTGTTAACTAATGTAAAAGAGCGAGGCAGTTACGGGGAGATTCGCTTGGAGAAGTTACTTTCGGATATTTTAGCACCCAGTCAATACGAAATGAATGTGGAGATTAGTGATAATAAGCGTGTGGAGTTTGCGGTTAAATTACCCGGCAGAGAGGATGTTCCCCTTTTATTGCCCGTTGATTCAAAGTTTCCCATAGAAGACTATAATCGGCTTTTGGAAGCCAAAGAGAAACAAGAAATTGATGAGATTCGTAAGGCGATCGCCGGACGGATTCGTACATTTGCCAAAGAGATTCATGATAAATATATCGTGCCGCCTAAGACAACGGATTTTGCTTTGATGTTTTTGCCTACGGAGGGACTTTATGCGGAAGTGGTACAAAATGTAAGTTTATTTGAGGAGCTTCGTGATAAATATAAGGTGACAGTTGTAGGAATTACGACCCTTTCTGCTTTTTTGAGTTCCTTGCAAATGGGTTTTAAAACCTTAGCCATTGAGCAGCGTTCTATGGAGGTGTGGGATACATTGCGTTCTGTAAAATTGGAGTTTAACAAATTTGGCGATTTGTTGGATAAAGCACGCAAACAGATTCAAACGGTTGATAAAACCTTAGAAGAGATTGCCGGTACGCGCAGTAGGGCGATTAGTAGAAAATTACGTGATGTTGAGGAGTTAGAAGAAGATGAAAATAGAATTACCGGGCAAAGTGAGCTTCATCATTAGCAATTTGCAGATGCATGGGTATGAGGCCTATGCCGTTGGCGGTTGTGTGCGGGATGCTATTTTAGCAAAGGAACCTGAGGATTGGGATATTACCACATCAGCTACACCGGCAGAAATAAAAAAATATTTTCGCCATACTGTGGATACAGGCATTGAACATGGAACGGTAACGGTGATTTTGGGGCGTGATTCCTTTGAAGTGACAACGTATCGCATGGATGGAATTTATGAAGATGGCCGTCATCCAACGACCGTTACTTTTACAGATAATTTGGCAGAAGACTTAAAAAGGCGAGATTTCACGATGAATGCGATGGCATATAATGATGCGGTTCGATTGGTGGATGTAACGGGAGGTATGAGAGATTTAAATGTCCATACAATTCGTTGTGTAGGAGAAGCCCATGAACGTTTTCAAGAAGATGCTTTGCGGATATTGCGTGCCATTCGCTTTTCGGCACAATTAAATTTTAAAATTGAACATTATACTGCTGAGGCGATGCGGGACTTGGCTCCTAGTTTAGCAAAAATAAGTGCAGAACGGATTCAGGTAGAACTGGTGAAACTGTTGATTTCCGATCATCCGGAAAAATTGCATGAAGCCTACGGACTGGGTATTACCAAAGAGGTATTACCGGAATATGACGCTATGGTTGGAGTAGAGCAAAATACCCCGCATCATCAATATGACGTAGCAATTCATACATTATATGCACTAAGGGCCATTAAAAAAGATAAGATTTTGAGATTAGCCGTGCTTTTCCATGATATGGGTAAGGCGCAGATGAAAACAACAGATGAAGCGGGTGTGGATCATTTTAAAGGGCATGGGGCACTGAGTGAGGAAATTGCCAATGAAGTGATGCATCGCTTGCGATTTGATAAAGATACTATAAAAAAGGTAATCCGATTGGTACGTTATCATGATTATCGTTTTTATCCGACTCAAAGGAATGTTCGCCATGCAATCAATCGTATTGGCGTGGATATGTTTCCTTATTTTTTGGCGGTTCGATTGGCTGATACCAAAGCGCAAAGTGCGTATCAAAAACGAGAAAAACTGGAAAATATTGTACAAGTCCGTGAGATTTATCATAAAATTATGGCAGAAGAACAATGTGTAAATTTGCAAGACTTGGCGGTTACAGGCAATGATTTATTGGAACTTGGTATGAAACCGGGTAAGGACGTAGGGGTGGTTTTAAACACGTTGCTAGAATTGGTGCTGGATGAGCCGGCGCACAATGAGAAAGCGTATTTATTAAAATATGTGACAGAGCGGATATTAAAATAGCGTGCAGACATTAGGAGGGGAAGAATGGACTACCGTAAAAGATATGAAGAATGGTTAAACAATCCTCATTTTGACCAAACAACCAAGGATGAGCTAAAAGGGATTGCAAATGATGAGAAAGAGATAAAAGAGCGATTCTATGCAGATTTAGCATTTGGAACAGCAGGTCTTAGGGGGATTATTGGGGCAGGAACAAATCGCATGAATTTTTACATTGTGCGAAAGGCAACCCAAGGTTTGGCAAATTATATTAATTTGTGTCATGTAGAAAATAAGCGAGTAGCGATTGCTTATGATTCTCGTCGTTTATCTCCGGAATTTGCCAAAGAGGCTGCCCTTTGTTTGGCCGCCAATGGTATCAAGGCTTTTTTGTTTGAATCCTTGCGTCCTACACCGCAGTTGTCCTTTGCTGTGCGTGAACTAAAATGTATTGCCGGAATCAATATAACCGCCAGTCACAATCCGCCGGATTACAATGGATATAAGGTGTATTGGGAAGACGGTGCACAGATTACACCACCTCATGATACAGGGATTATGGCGCAAGTAGAAGCGATTGTTGATTATACGACTTTAAAGACTACAACAGAAGCTGAGGCCAAAGTTGCGGGTTTGTTTGAAATAATAGGCAAAGAAATAGATGATGCTTATATCGGCGAGCTGAAAAAACAGGTTTTGAATCAATGGGCCATAGATGCAGCTCAAGAAGATATAAAAATTGTTTATAGCCCTTTGCATGGTGCGGGAAATATCCCTGCCAGACGTATTTTAAAGGAGCTTGGTTTTGAACATGTTTATGTGGTAAAAGAGCAAGAATTGCCCGATAGTGAGTTTTCAACCGTTTCCTATCCGAATCCGGAAGCCGATGAGGCTTTTACATTGGGTCTGAAATTGGCGAAAGAGATAGATGCAGACATTGTTTTGGTGACGGATCCGGATGCAGATCGGCTTGGGGTTCGTGTGAGAGATAAAGATGGTGTGTATCACAACCTGACAGGCAACATGTCAGGCTGCTTGCTTGCGGACTATGTAATTGGTCAGAGAAAAACGTTAAAAGGTCTTCCGGAAGATGGTGTGCTTATAAAAACCATTGTGACCAGCAATTTGGCAGATTCGATTGCGCAGCATTATGGTGTAGCGTTGATGGAGGTTTTGACAGGATTTAAATTTATCGGTCAAAAAATCTTAGGATTTGAAAAAAGTGGAAAGGGAACATATTTATTCGGTTTTGAAGAAAGTTATGGTTGTTTGATTGGTACTTACGCGAGGGATAAGGATGCCATTGTGGCGACGATGGCATTGTGTGAAGCGGCTGCTTATTATAAAACCAAGGGGATGACTCTTTGGGATGCGATGTTGGATTTGTATGAACGTTATGGCTATTACAAGGATGATATTAAGGCGATTGAATTAAAAGGCATTGCGGGTTTGGAAAAGATAAAAGATATTTTAGAAACCTTACGAAAAAATCCACCAATGTCCATTGCCGGTTTGCTGATAACAAAATTTAGAGATTATAGCAAAGACTATGTGCGGGATATGATTTCCGGTGAAGAAAGTAAAACCGGATTACCAAAATCCAATGTTTTATATTATGATTTATCGGAGGATGCATGGCTTTGTGTTAGACCATCGGGCACCGAACCAAAAGTCAAGTTTTATTACGGTGTAAAAGGCAAATCTTTGGCTGATGCAGAGGAAAAGTCAGCCAAGTTAGGTACGGAAATATTGAGCATGATACACAAAATGTTATAAATGATTAGAAATTACTAGAAAATAGCAGACTTTCCTTGACAAACTAGGTAGAAACCGTTATAACATATATAGAGCGAACTTCTCAGCCAAAGCGATACAGAGGAGAGAGTGTGGTTTTACCACCAAAGCAAAAAAATATTATAGTGATATAATACCAGGAGGAAATATTGATGAACAAAACTGAATTAGTAGCAGCTATTGCAGAAAAAGCCGAAATTTCTAAGAAAGACTCTGAAAAAGCACTGAAAGCTTTTGTTGACGTAGTTACAGGTCAACTTAAAAAAGGTGATAAGGTTCAATTGATTGGTTTTGGTACTTTTGAAGTGAGTGAGAGAGCTGCACGTGAGGGTAGAAATCCTCAAACAAACAAGCCTATGACGATTGCTGCTTGCAAAGCTCCAAAATTTAAAGCGGGACAAGCTTTAAAAGGTGCAGTAAACGAAAAATAAGCGATATGATTTTTGATTATTAGGGGCTGTGATACAGCCCCTTTGTCATTTTATAGGAAACTGTTTCAATTTCCTAGTGTTATCATAAAAAGGAGCGATGTGATGCGCTTAGATAAATTTTTGAAAGTATCCCGTTTGATTAAGCGTCGGACAGTTGCCAATGAAGCCTGTGATGCCGGCCGGGTATGGGTCAATGACAGTGTGGCAAAGGCTTCGGTGCAGGTGAAACCGGGTGATGTGATTGAGATACAATTTGGTACAAAATCTGTGAAAGCAGAAGTTTTAAAATTGGAAGAAACGACTAAAAAAGAAGAGGCAAAAGAGATGTTTCGGTATGTGTAAGTCAGTGGTTTTGCGTTGGTTTGCGAATCGGACTCTTTGTGATTTTGTAAATAGTGCTTGAAATATATACAGAAACAGGTTAGTATATACTTATATAGGTTGATGAGACAAGGCGTTTGGGGACGTCTTTTGTTGACTTCGGGGGAAAATTAGTACGGGGAAGGTTTTTGCGTATGGAAAGTACAGCTAGAAAGTCTGGAAGTACATCAGCAAATACTAGGGCCGCGTCAAGGTTGTCGGGGAGAAAAAGGCGACGTGGCACAAGTCATAAAAGGAGTATGATTTTGATTACAATTGTACTCTTGGTTTTGATGACAGTTTTGGGCGTTCATTCGATTTCAATTATAGAGCGTAGTCGTATGTTGCAGCAGCAAGAGGAAGAGCTTTTGGTACAAATTCGTTATCAGGAGCGACGTGCGGCGGAGATAGAAGAATTTGAAGCCTTTGCACATACGGATGAGCATGTGCGTATTATGGCGGAAGAAGTCTTGGGCTTGGTTGAGCCGGATGTTATTATATTTAGACCGATTGATTAGGATATTCGTTTGTTGCCCCCTTTGCAGGAGGCAACTTTCTTTTGTGTGTGAAATAATGGAGAAAAGGGATGAGACGAAAAGCGTTAAGAGCTGCATTACCTCTTACAATACCGGTTTTGATGGGATATTTGTTTTTAGGCATAGCTTTTGGTGTATTACTCAGTCGTATTGGGTATCATGTAGGATGGGCCTTTTTGATGAGTGTTTTTATTTATGCCGGTGCCATGCAGTTTGTTGTCATTGAGCTTTTGGCAAGTCCTTTTGGTTTATTCAATGCCTTGTTATTAACGCTGACAGTCAATGCACGTCATTTGTTTTACGGCTTTTCTCTATTGGAGAAATTTTCCATAAGCGGAAAGCTAAAACCCTATATGATTTTTTCATTAACGGATGAAACCTACTCTCTTTTGTGTGTGGCAGAGTCGCCTCAGGGTGTGAATCGAAAGTGGTTCCGGTTTTTTATTGCAGCTTTGAATCATCTGTATTGGGTTTTAGGAAGTTTATTGGGTAATGTGGCGGGTACGTTGCTGGATTTTGATTATACAGGCATAGAATTTGCTATGACGGCATTGTTTATTGTGATTTTTATTGAGCAATGGGAGAGTACGAAAAAGCATCTTCCGGCTCTTTTGGGTTTGGGGCTATCGCTGTTATGTCTATTGCTATTTGGTTCAGAAAATTTTGTTATTTTTTCTATGATTGCGATATTTTTTAGTTTGGCAATTTTGTATCGAAGAAACAGCAGAGTTGAAAGGGAGGCGGAGCCATGACATTATCAACCACACAGGCTTTATTAACCATTGGAGTGGTAGCGGTGGGCACTCTATTGACTCGTTCTTTGACTTTTGTTTTGTTTTCGATAGGTAAAACCACGCCAAAATTTGTAAAATACCTTGGTGAGGTTTTGCCCTTTGGGATGATAGGTATGTTAGTGATATATTGTATTCGTCATGTTTCATTGCAATTTGCGCCCTTTGGTTTGCCGGAGTTGATTGCCGGTGTGTTTGTAGCAATTGTGCACAAATGGAAACACAATATATTGCTGAGTATTGGTGGCGGAACTGTATTGTATATGTTTTTGCTACAAATGGTGTTTTATGGTACACTGTGATATAAGAGATTGGTTATAAATTAATGAAAATAGGAGACTTACAATGGTGAAAAAATCAGAGTTTCATAAACCCTTGGTAACCCATATGTACACAGCAGATCCATCAGCCCATGTGTTTGAGGATAAGATATATATTTACGGTTCTCATGATTTGGAGAATATGGGGCTGGATGATGGTAAAGGAGACCATTTTAAAATGGTAGATTATCATGTGTTATCATTGGATGATATTGGCGCACCTTGCGTGGATCATGGGGAAGCCTTACATATCAAGGATGTGCCTTGGGCTACGGAGCAAATGTGGGCACCGGATGCAGCCTATAAAAACGGTAAATACTATTTTTATTTTCCGGCAAAAGATAAAGATGGTATTTTTCGTATTGGCGTTGCGGTGGGTGATAAGCCGATGGGACCTTTTCAGGCGGAAGAGAATTATATTCCCGGTAGTTACAGCATAGATCCGGCGGTATTTAGGGATGAAAACAATCGTTCTTACATGTATGTTGGTGGTATGTGGGGTGGCCAATTGGAAAAATGGCGGACAGGGCAATTTGTACCGTTTTCAGGTGAAGTAGGTATGGATGGTCCTCAGGGGGATGCGCCTGCGATGGGACCTTATGTGGCAGAGATGAGCGAAGATATGCTCACTTATAAAACGGCACCTCGAGAGATTCAAATTTTAGATGAAGAAGGAAAGCCTTTGAAAGCTTCTGATACAGATAGAAGATATTTTGAGGGGCCATGTATGCATAAATACAATGGAAAATACTATTTATCTTATTCGACGGGTGATACCCATTATCTTGTTTACGCAGAAGGTGATAGTCCTTTGGGTCCTTTTACTTATAAAGGCCGTATTTTGGAGCCGGTAATTGGTTGGACGACCCATCATTATATTGTAGAATTTAAAGATAAATGGTATCTATTCTATCATGATAGTTCGATGTCGAATGGGGTGACTTATTTGCGTTGTATTAAATACACGGAATTAGAAATTGCCCAAGACGGAACGATTACGACGATTGTGCCTGATCAAGATTAAGGCGATCATGGATTACTTGCGACGAAGTCGAAATAATGTTAAAATCTCTTCATGATAGAAAAGAAAGTGTTAGATTATATTAATCAGCATAAAATGATTGAAACAGGTGATAAAATCATTGCAGGTGTTTCGGGTGGTGCAGACTCGGTATGCCTGCTTTTTGTCCTGTTAAAATTGCGAGAAAAACGAAATTGTACCATTACCGTCGTTCATGTGAATCATGGGTTGCGTGGTGAATTGGCTTGCCGTGATGAAGTATTTGTAGAAAAACTATGCCAAGATCTACAAGTTCCGTATTTTGTGTATCATGAAGATGTTTCTGCTTTTGCAAAGGAAGCAAAGATGACCGTGGAAGAAGCAGGGCGTGTCAAACGCAGACAAGCTTTTGCGGATGCCATGGACAAAACAAAAAGCAATAAAGTTGCTTTGGCCCATCATCAAAATGACAATGCGGAAACCTTATTGATGCATTTGGCTCGTGGCACAGGAATCCGTGGTATGGTGGGCATACGGCCCATCTATGGTGCTTATATTCGGCCTTTGTTGTCTTTGACCAGAGAGGAAATCGAAGCATATTTATGTCAACGGGAATTGCCTTTTTGTGTTGATGAAACAAATGAAGATATCAACTTTACACGGAATCGTTTGCGAAAAAAGATTATACCGCAATTGGAGCAAATCAATACACAAGCAATTGTGCATATCAATGAGAGTATGAAACGACTAGCGGAGGTAGAAGCGTACTTGCAAAATCAAGTTGATTTGGCCTATGAGAAGTGTGCAACCAAGGATAAAAACTCTGGTTTGCTCATTGAAAAAGAATTATATATCCGTTATCCGGAAATAGTGCAAACCCATTTGATTCAAAAAGCATTGTATCAGGTGAGTGGCCAAGGTAAAGACATCAGTAAAAAGCATATTGAATCGGTTTGTGCGTTGTTTTTTAAACAAGTGGGCCGTTCCATTGATTTGCCATATGGAATGAGAGCTTGCCGCATATACATAGGGGTGTTGCTGCAAAAAAAAAATAAGGAAATTTTAAGTTTTGAGCATAAGTTAAAGATGGAAATGTGCATTCTGGAACCGAGTGAAGTTACGCCGGATATGTACAGCCAATTTCCCTATACTAAATTCTTTGATTATGATATAATGAAAAACGGGTTATTGATTCGGAGTAGACAACCGGGAGACTTTATAACCATTGATTGTGCAGGGAATAGACAAAAAATAAAGTCTTATTTCATAAATGAAAAAATCCCTATCAACTTTCGAGCGCAAATTTCTTTAATCGCAGACGGACAAGAGATTGTTTGGATTGTGGGTTATCGTACAAACGCTGCGTATCAAATCACAGAAAAAACAAAAAGAGTATTGAGGATTACAATTACGGAGGAGATGTAAAATGGCAGAGACAATTCGAGTATTGATTTCCGAGAAAGAAATAGAAGCAAGGATTGAAAAATTAGGTGAAGAAATCACAAAAGCTTATCAAGGCAAAGAGTTACATCTGATTTGTGTTTTAAAGGGTGGAGCCTTTTTTATGTGTGAGTTAGCAAAACATATTAAGGTGCCTGTATCTCTTGATTTTATGTGTTTGAGTAGTTATGGTTCCGGTACGGTATCCAGTGGAGTTGTGCGGATTGCCAAAGATTTAGATGATGCCATTGAGGGCAAGGATGTATTGGTTGTAGAGGATATTATTGATTCCGGTCGTACCTTGCATTATTTATTGGATGTGTTAGAAAAAAGACATCCTGCCTCTTTGAATTTGTGTAGTTTATTAGATAAGCCGGATAGGCGGGAAGTAGAAGTAAATATTGATTATTTGGGGTTTGCGATTCCCGATGAATTTGTAGTAGGCTACGGTCTTGACTATGCGCAAAAATATCGAAACTTGCCATACATTGGTGTGGTAGAGGGCTTAGAGTAGGCCAATTATAGAGAAGTATAGATGGAGGACCAATAGGTGAATAATCAAAGATACAAAGGTGCTGGTGGTGCAACTCTGGTTGTAGTTGTGGTAATCGTATTACTAGGCTTATGGCTTGCCAACCAAGTCACAAACTCTGTGCAAGAAATTTCGTTTCAACAATTTCAAGCAGAGTTGGAAGCAGGTAGTATAACGGAGATATACATTACACAAAACCGTGCGGTACCAACGGGTGTGGTTCAGGTTACTTTGACAGATGATAGCAAAAAAAGAGTGGTTGTCTCTGATGTCAATGAAATTAGAGATTTCTTGGTTGCACAAGATATTCGATTTGAGATGTCGGATGTACCTCAGGATAGTTGGTTGACTACGGCGATTATGCCGATTATTATTGCGATGGTGGTCGTATTGTTGCTTTTTATGTTGCTGAATCGGCAAAATAGTGGTGCCAACAACAAGGCGATGAACTTCGGCAAAAACCGTGCGAAGATGAACAACCAACAAGATGTCAAGGTGAAATTTTCGGATGTGGCGGGACTGAAAGAAGAAAAAGACGATTTGGAAGAAATTGTTGATTTCTTAAAGGACTCAAAAAAATACGTACAAGTAGGTGCCCGTATTCCCAAAGGTGTGCTTTTGGAAGGACCTCCGGGAACAGGAAAAACCTTGTTGGCCAAGGCGGTAGCCGGTGAGGCAGGTGTACCGTTCTTTAGTATTTCCGGTTCGGACTTTGTAGAGATGTTTGTTGGTGTTGGTGCTTCCCGTGTTCGTGATTTGTTTCAAGATGCCAAGAAAAATGCGCCCTGTATTGTTTTTATTGATGAGATTGATGCAGTGGCAAGACGTAGGGGTAGTGGTTTAGGCGGCGGCCATGACGAACGCGAGCAGACTTTGAACCAGCTATTGGTAGAGATGGATGGCTTTGGTGTGAATGAGGGCATTATTGTGTTGGCGGCAACCAATCGTCGTGATATTTTGGATCCGGCGATTTTACGTCCGGGGCGTTTTGACCGAAATGTTGTAGTAGGTCGTCCGGATGTAGGTGGTAGAGAAGAGATTTTAAAAGTACATGCACGCAACAAACCTTTGGGTGATGATGTTGATTTGCGTCAGGTAGCGCAGACAACGGCCGGTTTTACAGGTGCAGACTTGGAAAATCTATTAAATGAGGCTGCTATTTTGGCAGCGAAAAGTCAACGGGCTTATTTGAGTCAGATAGATATTCGCAGTGCTTTTATTAAGGTAGGCATTGGAACAGAGAAAAAAAGTCATATTATTTCCGAGGAAGAGCGAAAGATTACGGCCTACCATGAAGCAGGCCATGCCATTTTATTCCACATGTTACCAAAAGTAGGACCGGTTCACAGTGTTTCTATTATTCCGACAGGCGGTGCAGGTGGTTATACGATGCCTTTGCCGGAAAATGATTATATGTTCAACACCAAAGGACGGATGTTAGAAGAGATTACGGTTTCTTTAGGCGGACGTGCGGCGGAAGAAAAGGTGTTTGATGACATCACCACAGGTGCGTCTCAGGATATAAAACAAGCGACGGCGATTGCGAAGTCCATGATTACAAAGTTTGGTATGTCTGAAAAACTGGGTTTGATTAATTATGACAACGATAGTGAGGAAGTATTTGTTGGTCGTGACTTTGGCAAGACTTCACGGGGTTATGGTGAAAAAGTAGCCTCATCTATTGATGATGAAATTAAGCGTATTATTGATGACTGCTATTTACGTGCGCAGAGGATACTATTAGAAAATGACAGTATTTTAGAGTCTTGTGCTCAGTTATTGCTAGAAAAAGAAAAAATTACCGGAAGTGAGTTTGAAGCCCTTTTTAACATAGATTCAAGCGGTAGAGCAACGTTGTTCTAAGTTGATTTATAAGTTAGCTTCTCCCTGAGGAGAGAGATATGAATTTAGATGCATTATTTAGTGACGGTACAGCAGAATATGTTTTGCCGATGGAGCCCGATGAAAATCAGCGGATTCGTATTCGTTTCCGCACAGCCAAAGATGATGTTGACACGGTTTTGTTGATGGTAGAAGAGCAGTCTCACGAGATGCATAAGCTCTTCACAAAGGGCTTTTTTGATTACTATGAGATTGATTGGACGTTAGGTACAGAGGTATTCAGCTACTATTTTAGCGTGGTAAAAAACGAAAAATGTTATTATTACAATCGTCTCGGTGTGATTGAACATCTCAATGACTATTATAAGTTTCGGATCGTTCCGGGCTTTTCTACGCCGGATTGGGCGAAAGGAGCCGTTACTTATCAGATATTTGTGGATCGTTTTTATAATGGTGACCCAGGCAATGATGTGGTAAATGGTGAATATATTTATATTGATAAACCCAGTGAGAAAGTTGAAAACTGGGATGAACCACCGGCTTATATGGATGTGCATCGCTTTTATGGCGGTGATATTCAGGGCGTGTTAGACAAGTTAGATTACTTAGAAGATTTGGGGGTTGAGGTGGTTTATTTCAATCCTCTCTTTGTTTCGCCGTCCAATCATAAATATGATATTCAAGATTATGACAACATTGACCCTCATTATGGTGTGATTGTAAAAGATGGTGGTGAGACGGTTGCTGCCGGAGCATATGGAAATATCACTGCCACAAAATACCAAAAACGGACGGGTGATCATGCAAATTTAAGTGCCAGCAATGCGCTTTTTGTAAAACTGATAGAAGAAATGCACAAGCGTGGTATGCGCGTGATTATAGACGGCGTATTCAATCATTGTGGTTCTTTTAATAAGTGGATGGATCGGGAACGTATTTATGAGCAGCAGGAGCAGTATAAAAAAGGTGCTTATGTAAGTGCTGACAGTGAATATCGTCATTTTTTCCGTTTTTTTAAGGAAGAAGAAACCGATTGGCCTTACAATGAAAATTATGATGGTTGGTGGGGGCACAGTACTTTGCCGAAACTCAACTATGAAGATTCTGCTTGTTTGAGAAAATATATATTTCACATTGCCCGGAAGTGGGTATCGCCGCCGTACAATGCGGACGGTTGGCGCTTAGATGTGGCGGCAGATTTGGGTTATAGTAACGATTACAATCATCAATTCTGGAAATGGTTTCGCCAGGAGGTGAAATCAGCCAATCCAAAAGCGTTGATTTTAGCGGAGCATTATGGTGATCCCGGCGAGTGGTTGTTGGGGGATGAGTGGGATACTGTGATGAATTATGATGCTTTTATGGAGCCGATTTCTTGGTTTTTAACAGGCATGGAAAAACATAGTGATGAGCGGCGTGGGGATTTGCAAAACAATGCAGATATTTTTGTAAAGTCTATTTGTCACCATATGGCGGCGATGTTGCCCGCTTCGTTGCAGGTGGCGATGAATGAATTATCAAACCATGATCATTCTCGTTTTTTGACTAGAACCAATCACAAGGTAGGTCGTGTGGATTATTGGGGGCACAAGGCGGCAGAGGAAAATGTAAATTTAGCTGTGATGCGAGAGGCTGTTGTGTTTCAATTTACCTGGGTAGGTGCTCCGACCATTTATTATGGAGATGAGGCGGGATTATGTGGTTTTACAGACCCGGACAATCGCCGTACTTATCCTTGGGGTAAGGAAAACCATGATCTCATTGCGTTTCATAAAGCGATGATTCAAATACAAAAAGAGAGTTCAGTTTTGCGAACAGGTTCTTTGCGGGTATTGACTTGGGAGGATGGTATGTTTTCTTATGCCCGTTTTAATGAGGATGAGCAGATTTTGGTAGCTTTAAACAATACCACAGAAGTAAAACAATTGACGATACCGGCTTGGATTGCAGAACTACCTGCTACGGGTCTTATGAAGCGGGTGATGTACACTTATGAAAGTGGTTATACGACAGATTTAGATAAGGTTTATATCCAGGATGGTGAGGTTGTGGTGAATATGGGGGCTTATTCAGCCATTGTGTTGAAGCCGGCGAAAGAAGATGCATTTCAGCAAGGTTTTTGGTAGGAGAATTCACCATGGTGATGATGAATAGAAAAGTAGCAGTCATAAATGATTTATCGGGATTTGGTCGTTGTTCATTAACAGCGGCTATCTCTGTGTTGTCGGCGATGGGAGCGCAAAGTTGTCCTTTGCCCACAGCGGTATTGAGCGCACAAACCGGATTCCCCAGCTATTATTGCTTGGATTTGGTAGAAACCATGCCCAAATTTACAGAAGAGTGGCAGAAGTTGGATGTTTGTTTTAAAGGTATTTATACCGGTTTTGTGACCAATGAACGGCAGATTGCGCATATTTTTTCTTTTCTGGAAGTATTTCATCAAAAAGATACATTTCTTTTGGTTGACCCAATTATGGGGGACGACGGTATACTTTATGATATGTTTAGTACATCCTTACTGGAACGTATGAAAGCATTGGTCAAAGAAGCGGATGTTGTTACACCGAATTTGACAGAGTTGTGCCTTTTGGTGGACCAGGATGTGGCAGAAGTATTGACGATTGCTGAAACTGCGGTGCTCTTAAAGAAAATAAAGCACATGGCAGAGGTGTTGTTGGGAAAAGGCACAAAGCAAGTAGTGGTGACCGGCATTCGATTTTTGGATGAAACAACAAAAGAAAAACGGATGGGCAATTTTATTGCCACAGATACAGAACGCAAATTAATTGATTTTCCTTATGTAGACGCTAGTTTTTCCGGTACCGGTGACTTGTTTGCTTCGGTGCTGGTTGGTGGTATGGTAAGGGGTGATGATTTGGGCCAAACAGTGGGGTTGGCAGGCGATTTTATTGAGAAATCTCTCCGCAATGCAGTGGCGGAAGATATAGATTACAATGATGGTATAAATTTCGAACAAAATTTACAGATGCTTATGAATTTTAGCAGATGAAAAAAAGGAGAAAAAACAGCATGGCAGTGATAAAAGCGTTTCCCGGCATTCGCCCTCGTCGGGCATTGGCAGAGAAAATAGCGGCGTTACCTTATGATGTGTATAGTCGCCAAGAGGCAAAAGCGGAGGTAGAAAAACAGCCCCTTAGTTTTTTGCGGATTGATCGGGCAGAAACGCAGTTTCCCGATGATATGGATATGTATTCGACGATGGTATATCAAAAAGCGAGAGAAACACTAGAGGAAATGATAGCAGATGGCTCTTTTATTCAAGATGAAACCCCCTCCTTTTATCTGTATGATTTGACGATGGATGGACGTACCCAAACAGGCTTGGTTGGTTGTGCTTCCATTGATGATTATTTAAATGATATCATTAAAAAACATGAAAAAACACGTGATGATAAAGAATTAGACCGTATACGTCATGTTGATGTGTGTAATGCACAGACCGGCCCGATTTTTTTGGCTTATCGGCGCAGGGAAAATTTGACCCGATTGTTTCAAAAAATAAAACAAAAAAAGTCAGTATATGATTTTACTTGTGAAGATGGTATTCGGCATCAGGTATGGGTTATCGCAGATAGGGATCAAATAGAAGAAATTACAGAAACATTTGTTGCGATTGATCGTATTTATATTGCGGATGGGCATCATCGTACGGCATCGGCGGTAAAAGTTGGTTTGAAACGGCGCAAAGAAAATCCGGGTTATACAGGTAAGGAAGCGTTTAATTATTTTTTATCCGTATTCTTTGCGGAAGATGAGTTGCGTATTTGGCCTTATAACCGTGTGGTGAAAGATTTATACGGTCATACGCCGGAGGCATTTTTAGGCTTGTTGCAAGAACGGTTTATTGTTTCTGACGGAGAGGCAGTTTACGTAAAGCCGAAAAGTAAGAAAGAGGTATCTATGTATTTAGATGGCCTATGGTATCGTGTGAAAGCAAAAGAGGGCGTGATTTCAGACGATCCGGTGGCAGGTTTGGCCGTTTCGATTTTGCAAGACAATATTTTAGCACCTCTTTTGGGTATTGTGGATATTAAGACGGACACACGTATTCATTTTGTTGGTGGTATACGTGGCGTATTGCCTTTAATTGATGCAATTGACAAAAATGGCGGTGCCGCTTTTGCGATGTATCCGACCACCATAGAAGAATTGTTTGAAGTATCGGATGCGAATTTGCTGATGCCGCCAAAATCTACTTGGTTTGAGCCTAAGTTGCGTAGTGGTTTGTTTATTCATCGAATATAAATAAAGAAAGGTACGTATAAATGGAAAGAAACAAGGCGTGTTGGTGTGGGAGTGGCAAAAAATATAAAATATGTCACGGTCCGATTGAAAATCGCATCAAACTCCATAAGAAAAAGGGAGAAATCGTTCCGGACATTGAGATTTTAAAAACACCGATGCAGATAGAAAGAATAAAAAAAAGTGCTGTGATTAATACCTTGGTTTTGGATACAGTGGCAGAAAAAATCAAAGCCGGTATGTGTACGGAAGAAATCAATCAAATTGTTCACCAAGTGACTACGGAAAATGGTGCTATACCTGCGCCGCTTGGTTATGAGGGATTTCCCAAAAGTGTATGTACTTCTATCAACAATGAGATTTGTCATGGCATTCCGGATGCGGCACATATTCTGCAAGAGGGTGACATTATCAATGTGGATGTTTCTACAAATTATGAGGGATATTTTTCGGATGCCTCTCGTATGTTTGCCATTGGTGAAATTTCAAAGGAAGCACAGCGTTTGCTAAAAGTGACGGAAGCGTGTGTTAACCTAGGTTTAGCACAGGCAAAACCTTGGGGGTATTTGGGCGATATTGCCGATGCGATAAACACCCATGCAGAGGCCAACGGTTATTCTGTGGTCATAGATATCGGCGGTCATGGTATTGGTTTAGCGTTTCATGAGGATCCCTTTGTGAGTTATGTATCCCCCAAAGGAACGGAGATGTTGTTGGTGCCGGGCATGATTTTTACCATTGAACCTATGATTAATGAAGGGACGTCAGACTTTTTTATTGATGAAGATAATGGATGGACTGCTTATACAAAAGATGGTGGTCTTTCTGCGCAGATAGAGTATATGGTATTGATTACCAATGAGGGAGCAGAGGTGCTTGCTCGTTGATATAAAAAAGGAGATAACTGGGATGTTAAAAATTGGAATGTTAACCAGTGGTGGTGATTGTCAAGCTTTAAATGCGGCGATGCGTGGCGTGGTAAAAGGCCTTTTCCATAAGCGTGATGATGTGACAATTTATGGGTTCCGCGATGGTTATAAAGGTTTGATTTATGGGCATTATGAGATGTTGACAGAGCGGGAATTTTCCGGGATTTTGACAGTTGGTGGTACGATTTTGGGCACTTCGCGGCAGCCTTTTAAATTGATGCGGGAGCCGGATGCAAATGGTTTAGATAAGGTTGATGCCATGAAAGCCAATTATGCACGTTTAAATTTAGAATGTCTGGTGATTTTGGGCGGCAATGGTACGCATAAAACAGCCAATCTTCTTCGTGAAGAGGGTTTAAATGTGATTACTTTGCCAAAAACCATAGACAATGACTTGTACGGTACAGAGATGACCTTTGGCTTTCAAAGTGCGGTGAATATTGCAACAGAAACCATCGACCGGATTCATACCACAGCAACTTCTCATAGCCGGGTTTTTATTGTGGAAATCATGGGACATAAAGTGGGGCATGTGACGTTACATGCAGGGATTGCCGGTGGAGCGGATGTGATATTGTTGCCGGAATTGCCTTATGATATTGATAAAGTTGTAGATGTGATTCATACCCGTTCTCAAGTGGGCAAGTCTTTTACGATTATTGCAGTTGCAGAGGGTGCAATTTCCAAGCAAGATATTGTGCTAAAGAAAAAAGAATATAAAGCAAAACTTCAAAAACATCCCTCTGTCGCATATCGTCTGGCGGAAGAATTGCAGGCAAAGACTGACAAGGAGGTGCGCATTACCGTACCGGGTCATACCCAAAGGGGAGGTTCTCCTTGTGCTAATGATAGAGTGTTTGCCACACGAGTGGGTGCCACCGGTGCAGAGTTGATTTTGAATCATGATTATGGTTATATGGTGGGCATGGTAGGTGGTGACATTCAAAAAATACCTTTAGAAGATGTAGCAGGAAAGTTGAAATATGTTGATCCGGCGGGTAGCCTAATCAAAGAGGCTAGATTGATTGGCATTAGTTTTGGAGATTAAAATGAGGTTTTATTGATGTCTTATACAGCATTATATCGAAAATATCGTCCTACTACTTTTACCGGTGTTAAGGGACAAGAACATATTGTGACAACCTTGCAAAATCAAATCAAAGCCAACCGCATCGGTCATGCTTACCTTTTTTGTGGTACGCGCGGCACCGGAAAAACATCGGTGGCCAAGATTTTTGCCAAGGCAGTGAATTGTGAGAAACCGCAGGAGGGCAATCCTTGTGGTGTATGTGGTATGTGTTTGGCGATTGCCAAAAATGCCAGTTTAAATGTGATTGAGATAGATGCGGCATCAAACAATGGGGTAGACAACATTCGTGAAATCCGTGAGGAAGTGGCATATCGCCCTACGGAGGGAAAATACAAGGTTTATATTATTGATGAAGTACATATGCTTTCTACAGGTGCTTTTAATGCTTTGTTAAAGACGTTAGAAGAGCCGCCGGCGTATGTGATTTTTATTTTAGCAACCACGGAATCCCATAAAATACCGGTAACGATTTTGTCTCGCTGCCAGCAATATGACTTTCGGCGGATTCCAATTGAAACGTTAGCCAAACAAATGCAGGATTTGATATCCGGTGAAAACGTAGTGGCAGAAGAAAAGGCCATTTATTACATTGCTAAGGCAGCAGATGGTTCTATGCGTGATGCGCTTAGTTTGTTGGATCAGTGTATTGCATTTTATTTAGGGCAAACCCTCACCCATGACAATGTATTAGAAGTTTTGGGTACGGTAGATAGCGAGGTGTTTAGTCGTTTATTGCGCCTTGTGATCAAAGGTGATGTAGCAGGGACGCTGGAAATACTGGAAGAATTAATTATGAACGGTCGGGAACTAACCCAGATGACTTTGGACTTCACTTGGTATTTGCGAAACTTGATTCTCTTAAAGACATCTGCTAAGATTGAGGGTGGACAGGTAGAAAATACACTGGATGTGACGACAGAAAGCTTGCAATTGTTAAAAGAAGAAGCAAAGCTTGTGGAAGCGGAAACATTACTTCGTTATATTCGGGTTCTTTCCGAATTGGTAAACAAACTAAGGTTTGCAAGTCAAAAGCGGGTGTTGTTGGAGGTTGCTTTTATTAAGTTATGCGTACCGGAGATGGAAAGTCAAGCGGATTCCTTGTTGGAACGCATCCGTGTATTAGAAAACAAAATAGAAAAGGTCAATGAAACATACCATGAAAGAAGTACAAGTATACCGTTGGCAAGCCAAGTGGTAGCGGCTGTGGAAGAAAAGCCGCCACCACCGATGATATTACCCGAGGCAGTGCCGGAGGATATCAAAGCAGTGGCACAAAGTTTTCGATCAATTGTAGCCAGTTTACCCAGCCCTATGAAACAACATTTGGCCGGTGAAAAGGTTAAATTGACTACAGGTAGCAAAAATTGTCTCCGCTTGATTTTTTTAAATGAGATATCCTATGGTTATATGATAAGAGGTGAAAATAAAAAGGCCTTGGAAGAGATGATTCAGGAAAAAATCGGTAAAAAAGTAGAAATTCAAGTAGACATGGTGGACCAAGGGAAGTCTTTTGAGCAAAATTATGTCGATTTGGAAAAATGCTTTCAAAATATAAATTTTGATATTACAGAAGTGACATAAAACGTAGGAGGATAAAACAATGGCAAAACGTGGTGGAGGATTTCCGGGTGGTGGTGTTCCGGGTAATATGGCGAATTTGATGAAACAAGCGCAAAAGATGCAACGTCAAATGGAAGAGCAAGCCAAGGAGATGGAGTCAAAAGAATTTACGGCAACTGCCGGTGGACAGGCGGTTGCGATAACGGTATCCGGCAAGCGGGAGTTGTTGAAAGTGAAATTGGCAGAAGAAGTTGTTGATCCGGATGATATTGAGATGTTAGAAGATTTGATTGTGGCGGCGACCAATGAGGCCTTGCGCAAGGTGGATGAAGAATCCGGTGCGGCGATGGGCAAACTAACAGGAGGCATGTCGTCAGGTATGCCGGGATTATTTTAAAGATGGATTATTATAGTAAGCAGATAAGTCGTTTGATTGAGGAGTTTTCACGTCTTCCGGGCATTGGGAATAAGTCGGCACAGCGTTTGGCTTTTTATATCATCAATCAGCCAAAAGAGCAGGTGGACATCCTTGCAAAAACTTTGATAGAGGCAAGGGAAAATGTGCGGTATTGTAGTCAATGTCAGACGTTAACGGACAGGGAAATTTGCCCGATTTGTCAAAATGCAGAGCGTGATCAAAGTACCATTATGGTAGTGGAAACGCCCAGAGATTTGGCGGCTTACGAAAAAACCGGAAAGTATTATGGGGTTTATCATGTGTTACATGGAGCCATCTCTCCCATGTTAGGCATTGGCCCCGGAGATATTCGCTTAAAAGAGTTGATGGAACGTTTGCAAGGTGAGATGAAAGAAGTGATTATTGCGACCAATTCTAGTTTAGAGGGCGAAACGACGGCCATGTACATTAGTAAATTAATCAAACCGGTTGGCATTCGGGTGAGTCGGATTGCCAGTGGGGTACCGGTGGGTGGTGATTTGGAGTATATAGATGAGATTACCTTATTGCGTGCTTTGGATGGAAGACGTGATTTGTAATATTGACCTCATATCCAGAGGAAGTTATACTATACTATAGAGATTAAAAATTAGGAGGCTTTTTGATGAATAAGCTACAGTTAGAGCAAACAGCAAATGAAGTTCGTAAAGGCATCATCACAGCAGTATTTAATGCAAAGTCAGGGCATCCCGGTGGTTCTTTATCAGCGGCGGATATCTTCACGTATTTATATTTTGCGGAATTAAATATTGATCCGGACAATCCGCGAAAAGTAGATAGAGATCGTTTTGTATTGTCAAAGGGGCATAATAGTCCGGGTTATTATGCGGCTCTGGCCAATCGGGGTTTTTTCCCGGTAGAAGATTTAAAGACATTTCGTCATACGGGTTCTTATTTGCAAGGGCATCCTGATATGAAAGGTACGCCCGGTGTGGATATGTCCAGTGGTTCTTTGGGACAAGGAATATCAGCAGCAGTGGGAATGGCAATTTCCGCTCAATTGGACAAAGCATCTTTCCGTGTTTATACCTTATTGGGTGACGGTGAGATTCAAGAGGGTCAGGTATGGGAGGCGTCCATGTTGGCGGGTCATAAAAAGCTGGACAATTTGGTTGTGATTGTAGATAACAACAATCTACAAATTGACGGAGCCATTACGGAGGTAAACTCACCTTACCCGATTGATAAAAAGTTTGAGGCTTTTAATTTTCATGTAATTAATATAAACGGAAATGATTTTGATGAAATAGACGCTGCTTTTAAAAAGGCAAAGGAAGTGAAAGGGAAACCCACTGCGATTATTGCCAAGACAGTAAAAGGCAAGGGAGTTTCTTTCATGGAAAACAAAGCTGCATGGCATGGTACAGCTCCAAATGAGGCGCAATACCAAGAGGCTATGGCGGAATTAGAGAAAGCAGGTGGATTGTTATGTCAGAAGTAAAAAAAATAGCAACAAGAGAAAGTTATGGAAAGGCCTTGGCACAATTAGGTGAAAAATATGATGATATCATGGTTTTGGATGCTGATTTAGCGGCGGCAACAAAAACGAGTGTGTTTAAAAATGTTTATCCGGAACGTTTTGTGAATTGTGGAATCGCTGAGTGTAATATGGTAGGTGTGGCTGCCGGTTTGGCGACTACGGGAAAAGTACCTTTTGTGAGTACGTTTGCGATGTTTGCAGCAGGGCGTGCTTTTGAGCAGGTGCGCAATTCGGTTGGTTATCCAAAGTTAAACGTAAAAATTGGAGCAACCCATGCCGGTATTTCTGTCGGAGAAGACGGAGCATCTCATCAGTGTAATGAAGATATTGCTTTGATGCGAATCATTCCCGGTATGGTAGTCATCAGTCCTGCTGATGATATAGAGGCAAAAGCGGCAGTACAAGCAGCTTATGATCACGTAGGACCTGTATATATGCGTTTTGGTCGCTTGCCCGTTCCTGTGATTAATGATAGACCGGATTATAAATTTGAGTTGGGCAAAGGTGTTGTATTGCGAGAGGGCAAGGATGTAACCATTGTGTCCACAGGCTTGCCGGTAGCCAATTGCTTAGAAGTAGCGGAACGTTTGGCAAAAGATGGTGTTGCGGCAAAGGTAATCAATATGCATACCATCAAACCCTTGGATCAGGAATTGGTGATTGCTGCGGCTAGAGAAACAGGCAAGGTTGTGACAGTAGAAGAGCATTCCGTGATTGGGGGATTGGGTAGTGCCGTATGTGATGTATTGGCGGAACATTTTCCAACCAAAGTTTTAAAAATTGGTATTAATGACGTGTTTGGCGAGTCTGGACCGGCCGTTGAGTTGGTGAAAAAGTACGGTTTAGATACAGATAGCCTTTATGAAAAAATTAAGGGTTTTTTGTTTGAGATATAAATGATATATGGTAGATATATCGGGGGGGGCAAGTATGGTGAAAAAGCAAACACAGCGTTCTTTGATTGAGATGATGAATGATGTATTAAGTATGGTTCGAGATTATTATGATTCGGAATATGCCTACTACATCGAAAAAGACAGTGATGGTATTCGGAGCATTTATGAGTGGTGCAATGAGGGTGTGCCTTGGGTACGAGATAAGATTAAAATGCTAAATGCAGAGGAATATCCGCCTTGGTTGGCAGCGGCAATTACGGATACCAATGCGGAGAGTTATAGTGTGTTTCAAGAGTTGGAAGATGGGGCGACTGCTGTGTTGGCGGCGGTAAATGTTCATCGGGGTGGTTGCACGATGGATTTATTACGAGCTTTATTATTGCAGACATCTGAAACAATTGTGCTGATTAAAAAGCAAAAGCAGCAGGAATTTTTAAGCTATCATGACCGCATGACAGGTTTATTAAATCGCAACAGTTATTTAGATTATTTGGAGGAATTACAATATACAAAACTAAAATCTTTGGGCGCATTATTTGTGAATGTAAATGGCTTGAAGAGTTTTAATGAAGAGTTCGGCCGGGACTATGGCGATGAAGTAGTCATTCGTGTGGGTGAGGTTTTAGAAGAGTTTTTCAAAGGGGATATGATTTTCCGTTTCAATGGCGATGAATATTTGGTTCTTTCTCAAAACACGTCTTATGAGACTTTTATGGAGGGCATTCATAAGGCACATAATTTTCTGGAGCACATTAGTTTGGGACTGGCGACGATGGGCTATTCTTGGGAAAAAACGGATATCAACCCCGAAGATTTGGTGACTCAGGCAGATGAGATGATGCGCAATGAAAAGCAAAAGTATTACAAGCGCATTCAAAAAGGGCGTCATGTTCCGATTATCAAAGAAGATTTATTGGAAGATATTAAGGTAGGCAATTTTATTGTCTGTTTGATTCCGAAATTTGATTTGTATTCGGATCGCATTGCCGGTGCGGAAGCGGTGGTACGTTATCATCACAAAGACTTAGGTGTGATGAATCCGGAGCGTTATATGACTTTGTTGGAGGATACCAATCTATCCTCTTATTTGGATTTGTATATTTTTGAAGAAGTGTGTAAAACCATAGCGAAATGGAGCAGAGAAGATTTGCCGATGGTCCCTATTGCAATCAATTTTTCCGGTTCCACACTAAGACAAGAAAATATTACAGAAAAGATGTTGGAACTCATTGAGAAGTACCATATCACCAGTGAATATTTGGAAATTGAAATTTCCGAGACAAATGATGATATTAATCAGGAAATGTTGGCGGAAATTGGTAATAAAATGCGGAAAACCAATATTCGTGTGATTTTGGATCATTTTGGAGCAAAGCATTCTAGTTTTTCTGTGCTGTCATTGATGGATTTTGATTCATTAAAATTAGATGCGAGTCTTGTTGCCAATATTGTGGTGAGTCGGCGCAGTCAAATTGTGGCACGTGCGGTGATTGATATCTGCCGCCAATTGGACACGATTGTTGTGGCCGATGGTGTGGAAACCATTGATCAGTTGAATGTATTAAAAGAACTGGGTTGTAGTTATGCCCAAGGTGTATATTTCAATAAGCCAATTGCCATAGATACTTTCGAAGTGCGTTATATGCGGGATTAACAAAAAATCAAAGTAGAGTGGGAATGGAAGGACTCTCATGTTCACAATTTTCCCACTCCTTTTATTTTATCAAAAAAGGTTGTGATGAGAATCAAAAGAGAACGAATCGTATTATCAAAAGTAGCAGTGATTTGTTTTATAGCGGGTGGTATCCTTGGAGGTTTTGGAACGGGTTTCTTTTGGAATTTTGCTGTAAGGGAAGAACGTGCAAATGATCAAGAAATGAGAGAACGCTTATATGCGGTCAATCAAATGTTACAAACAGATGATCTTGGATTACCGAGCTTAATAGGGGGAGATGTTGAGATAAAGATAGAAGATATTCCGAGCCGGGACGGAACGTTTGACAGCCGAAATGACGTAGGGTCAGTGGTTGCTTGGAATCTTCGTTTGATCAATAGCACTTACCCGTTTTTGGATGCAGAAACACCGGAATTGGCAGAGCTCCAACCGGGGCATAAGGTGGATGTTCGTATTGTGGATTCCGCCCGGGCTATGTTTGAGGATGCGGCTACAGAGGGATTGGATTTAAAATTGATTTCAGCGCACCGTACTTATGAAGAACAGAGAGCTATTTTCAATGAAACGATGGTTTTATGGAATACAAAAGGATTGGATTGGGTGGATGCTTTTATGGAGACACAAAAATCCGTAGCTTTGCCGGGACATAGTGAACATGCTTCCGGTTTGGCTTTGGATATTATTTCACCTGCTTATGATATGCTTGATGAAAGGCAGGAAACCACGCCGGAGGTCCAATGGCTCAAAGAAAATTCATGGCGTTATGGTTTTATTTTGCGATATCCACAGGATAGGTCACATATCACGGGTATTATATATGAGCCTTGGCACTATCGTTATGTAGGGCAAGAAGCAGCTCAAATGATTTTTGAGCGTGGGATTACATTGGAAGAGTTTTTAAAAGGAATATAGGCGGAGTGTAATTTTGAGAAAACGAATTGACCGAATGATTGACTGGTTTTCTGAGCAGAAATTGAACCAAAAAGTTAGAATTCTTTTTATATTTATTTTGTTTATATATTTGTTGCTTAGTATTTTGGTTTATATATTTATTATACATCGTAGTACCCAAAATTACATTATCAATACCAATTTTAACACCCTTACTTCTGTTGGAAATAGTTTTAAGCGGGAGTTGGAGGGGATTGGTACGGTCAGCAAGTGGATGATTAACAATCAGGAAGTGCGTAATTTTCTACGAAGTGACGATGCAGAAACCGCTATTTCGGCCCATCAGGCTTTAGGCGCAGTGCAAGAATTTACCATATATGAAAGTGCCCTTTCTTCTATTTATATATTTAATAATGACAATGATTTTATTCATATGTCCAACGTGGTCACCCATGTAAATGAAAGTGTGATAAGTGATGGCAATTGGCGGCAGGAGATAGAGGCATTGCAAGGTGCTTATCTTTTACGCATCAACGGTGGTGGTGTTTTTCGGACGGCGACAGAACGGACCTTGATTTCGTTTATACGCCAAATTAATGATGTGGAAACGCAAGAACCGATTGGTATATTGGTGATGAATTATTCTTCGGAGCTGTTGGAACGCACAATTCAAGATGTGTCAGATGGGAATCAGAGAATCGCTTATTTTACACAAAGTGGTTATTTTATTGGCGGAGACGAAACGGTACAAGCGTTTTATTCGGGTATCAATTGGGATGTAGAGGATGGGGTGGATGCTTTTATGACAGTGGCCGGTAGAACAATCTACCGTGTTTATGTGCAGGAAACACCTTTTGTTGTAGTAGCTATTGAAGAAATGAGGTTTTTGGAATATATTTCGACCCAAAGTCTGGTACTTTTTGGTGTGTTTGCCGGCATTACGATTTTGAGTTTTTTGATTCTTAGATTTTTTATGAATTATTATATTACAAAACCATTGGAGCGTTTGTCGGATTCTATGACGCAAGTAAAGCAGGGTTGGCTTAAACGGGTTAGTATGGATTTGCCCAATGATGAAATCGGCCATCTAAAAGACAGTTACAATGACATGCTTGTGGAATTAAATCATTTGATTGAACAGCTGATTGAAAAAGAAAAAGCGATGCAGCAAGCATCCTTTGAGGCCATGCAGGAGCAGATAAAGCCTCATTTTCTTTACAATACGTTAGAAACCATTGGTTATTTGGCTTTGGAGAAACCACGCGGGGAAGTGTATGAGGCTGTTGAAGCCTTGGGTGCTTTTTACCGTAAGTTTTTAAGCAGTGGGAATAGTGAGATTACGTTAGCAGAAGAAATTGAAATCATCAAACATTATTTGACATTACAAAAATTGCGTTACGAAGATACATTTTCTGATATTTATGAGATTCAAACGGACGTAAAACAGATTATTGTCCCCCGTTTGATTTTACAGCCTTTGGTAGAAAATGCGCTTTATCATGGTGTGCGCCTAAAAGGAGAAGAGGGTCTGATTAAAATCACGGTAAAGCAAAAAGAGGAACGTATTTTTATTTCGGTGTATGATACCGGCGTTGGTTTTGAACCGGCAGAGTTAGAAAAGATAAGTTCCAGTAAAAGTTGTGGTTTCGGTTTAAAGAAAACCATTGAGCGATTGCAAAATTATTATGGTGAAGAAGACATCTATGAAGTAAATAGCAAGCCTGGTTATTTTTGTGAGATTATTTTAAAATTACCATCCCATAGAAGAGGAGAAATCTTGGATGTACAAAGTAATGTTGATTGATGATGAAAAGGCGATACGCAATATTTTAAGCAAAACAATTCCCTGGGCATCTCATAACATGGTTGTAGCCGGAGAGGCAGCAAGTGGGATAGAGGCCATCAATATCATGGATGAAATTAGACCTGATATTGCTTTTGTGGACATTCATATGCCTTTTATGGATGGGATTGCTTTTGCAAAATTGGCAATTGCGCGTTATCCTTTGCTCAAGATAGTGATTTTGACAGCCCATGACGAGTTTAGTTATGCCAAAGAATGCATTGGGATAGGTGTATTTGAATATGTTCTAAAGCCCGTAGTCAAACAAGAGATTGTTGGGGTTTTGGAACGGATTCGGAAAAAGTTGGAAAGTGAAGAGCCTAGAAATATACCGGATTATTCGGAAGATAGGAATCATTTGGGAGAAGAAAGCAAATCGGTGAAGCCGGATGAGATTGTTGCTTATTTAGATAAAAACTATGCAGACTCCGGTTTGAACTTAACTTACGTTGCAGGAGAATTTGGTTTTAATTCCAGTTATTTAAGTCGTAAATTCAAAGAAAAGGCAAACATGAGTTTTGTGGAGTATTTAACGAAAGTAAGGATGGAAAAGGCTTGTCAGTTGGCAAAAGAGGGGGAGCTGATGTATATTACAGCTGAGCGGGTAGGTATACCGGATCCCAATTATTTTGGAAAATGTTTCAAGAAGTTTAAAGGCATGTCTTATTCGGAGTATATGAATGGATAAAAAAATAGTGACCAGAATATTAGGTTTTGCGTTAATTGCAGTTTTATTATCAGGTTGTATCGGAAACAATGGCAGTGGTGTTCGTTTCCAATATACAAATGAAGCGGATGATATCATTGAGTTGGTTCTTTGGAGTATTGCCACAGAAAATGATGCATTTCATCAATCTTACTTACGGGCGATTGCAGCGTTTGAAGAAGCAAACCCGGGTGTGCGGATTCGATTTGAGACATTTGACAATGAATCTTATAAAACAAAAATCAGATTGGCCGTAGCAACCAACGAACTACCTGATATTTTCTTTGTTTGGGGTGGTGGTTTTTCCCGTCCGTTTGTAGAGTCAGGTAAGGTGTTGGCATTAGATGGATTTTATGCATATTATGCGGAACAGTTGCCGCGGATGGTATTGGAAAATGTTATTTTTGATGAATTGTTATATGGTTCGGTTATGACCATTCCTATTTCAGTGACGTTTTACAATCGTAGTATATTTGCCCAATACGGTTTAGAAGTACCAACGACTTGGGAAGAATTTATAAAAGTTTGCCAAGTGTTGATTGAAAACGATATTTCTCCTATGGGAACCAGTGGTAAGGATTTGTGGGTTCTTGCGATGATGTTTGATGGGCTTGCGTTGAAATCGGTAGGTGCAGAGCGTTTGCGTCAAGTATTATTAAAAGAAGAGGGTTCTTTTACAGAAGAAGAATTTTTAGAAGCGGCGTTGAAATTTCGAGAATTGGTGGAGATGGGTGTATTTTATGAAAGAGCCCATGCCTTGTCCAATGATGAAGCCAGCGCACGGTTTTATGATGGAGAAGTAGCTATGTTTACTACTGGTAGTTGGATGGTAGGCTCTATCCAGACTGATGCAGATAATCCCAGTGATTTTGGTGCCTTTCCCATTCCTGTAATCAATGGGGAAAACGCCGGTTTGATGGATTTTATGGGGGGTGCTTCGGATGCCTTGATGGTATCAGCAGGAAGTGAACATCCGGAGTTGGCAGCACAAGCCACCTTTGAATTAACACGATCCATCTCAAAATATGCTTACTTAGATGGAGCGGCCGTTCCTGCTTGGCGAATTGATTTTGATGATGGTGAAATCAGCCCTTTGGGCAAGCAGATCGTAGCATATGTAACCAATGCAACCTCTTTGACTTTGTGGTTTGACATTATGTTAGAGGCAGAACATGCCAACAGTTATTTGGCGTTGTTAAATGAATTATTTATAGGTACCGTTTCACCGGAGGAATTTGTAACAAAAATGGCGGATGCATTAGTAGTAGGAGAGTGACGATGCAAAAAGAAGTGATTAATGTTTGGGCATTTACGGACGAAATTCCTGATATGATACAAAAGTATATGGAGTTGCAACCGGCGTTTGCGGAAAAATATGAAATAAATACGACGATTATTTCAACCTCAGATGGTGCATATCAGCCGGCTTTGGATGAAGCACTTTTAGATGGTGGTTTTGATATACCGGATATATTTTCGGCAGAGTCCACCTTTGTTTTAAAATATACCCAAGGAGAGATGTCCCGGTTTGTGTTGCCTTATGCAGATTTAGGGATTGATGTGGCAAAAAAAATAAAAGAAGCAAAAATAGTTCCTTATATGGTTGATGTTGGCAGTAGGCAAGGAGAAGTGGTCGGATTGGGTTTTCAATCCAGCGGTGGTGCGGTGATTTACCGTCGTTCCATCGCCAAAGCTGTTTGGGGCACCGATGACCCGGAAGTGATTCAAAGAAAAATCGGTCCCGGTTGGGATGTGTTTTTAGAGGCGGCAAGGGAAGTAAATGCTGCGGGTTATAGCATGGTATCCGGACCGGAAGATTTATGGCAGGTGGTTCGAAACACAGGTGACCAGCCCTGGATTGTAGATGGAAAACTGGTGATTAGCTCGGCCCGTGCGGATTTTATGGAACTCCATAAGAAATTTTATACAGAGAATCTAAGCAACAATGTTTCTGCCTGGTCAGAAGCATGGTTTGCTGATATGCAAGATGAGGGCAGCCGTCCTGTGTTTGCATTTTTAGGTCCTGCTTGGTTGATTGATTATATCATCATAAGAAATTGTGGTGGTCAGGCAGTGGGTGAGGGTACATTTGGTGATTGGGCTGTGGCGATGCCGCCGGTGGGGTTTTTTTGGGGTGGCACATGGCTTTTGGTCAATGCTTCGAGCAATGAAGCAGTACGTATGGGTGTAGCGGAGTTGATTCAATGGATTACTTTGGATAGTAGTGAAACAGGTGCACAGCATATGTTGGCAGCCAGTACTTTATTTGACGCAAAAGTGAGTAAGGATGCGGTAAGTTCCGCTGTGGTTATGGAAAAAACAGATGGTTCGACTGATTTTTTGTCTGGGCAGAATATGTTTGATGTATTTGTGCCGGCAGGTGCCTTTGCGGATGCGAAGATATTGACGCCTTATGATGAAACCATCAATGAATGGTTTGTTGCACAGTCTTTAGAATATGCCATTGGCAACAAGACAAAGGCGGAAGCAATGGGGGATTTCAAAAAGCAAGTAAATGAATATTTAGGATTGTCCCCGACATAAAATGTTGGGGTTTTCTTTTTGGTAAAAATTTTCCATATAAAGGTAAAAATTTGATATTCATATTTTATACATATTCCATTAATATTGTGCATGTACTTAGTACTTAGTACTTAGTACTAAGTATGTGTAGCATGTAGGATTTGTAAAATTTTCTGAGGAGGAAAAAATTTATGAAAAAGTTAATCGCTTTGATTTTGGTTGCTTTGTTGTCCGTAACGCTGATTGCTTGCGCAGGTGCGGATAGTGGCGGAAACGACACAGATACGGCAGCAGATACAACAACAGAGGCAGCAGATGATGATGCAGGTGCAGATGATACAACGGACACCGGTAATGATGATACTGCCGGTGCAGGCGGTACAATCAATCTTTGGTCTTTTACGGATGAAGTACCAAACATGGTTGATCGTTTCAAAGAATTGAATCCGGATTTTCCTTATAACGTAGAAGTAACCATTATCTCTACAACAGATGGTGCTTATCAACCGGCTTTGGACGGAGCGTTGGTAGGTGGCGGTTCTGATGCGCCTGATATTTTTGCGGCGGAAGCAGCATTTGTCCTTAGATATACACAAGGGGATATGTCAGAATTTGCCTTACCTTATGCGGATTTAGGCATTGATGTAGATGCTTTGATTGCAGAAGCACAAATTGCATCATATACAGTTGACATCGGAACACGTGATGGTCAAGTGGTTGGTCTTGGTTTCCAAGCGACCGGTGGTGCTGTGATTTATCGCCGTTCGATTGCTCAAGATGTTTGGGGCACAGATGATCCGGATGAAGTAGCCGGTCACATTGGTGGTGGTTCCGCTAGTTGGGATCAGTTTATGAATGCAGCCCGTGAAATGGATGCAGCAGGTTATTCTATGGTTTCAGGTGCCGGTGACTTATGGCAGGTAGCACGTAATACAGGTTCTCCTTGGATTAATGCAGATAATGAGCTGTATATTGCAGCGGAGCGTTTGGCATTTATGGATGTTCACAGAGAACTGTATGAAGGTGGTTTGATGAATGATACAACAGCATGGAGTGATGCTTGGTTTGCGGATATGGCAGGTGTTGGTGCCCGTGAAGTATTTGCATTCTTAGGTCCGGCTTGGTTGATTAATTATGTAATGGCTGGAAACTCAGGCGGAGATGCGCCGGGTGAAGGTACATTTGGTGATTGGGGCGTTGCAGTTCCTCCGCAAGGATTTTTCTGGGGTGGTACATGGCTTATCGCAAATGCACAAGGTAATGAAGAAGTAAGAAGCGGTGTTGCGCAATTGATTGAGTGGATTACATTAAACTCTACAGAAGAAGGCTTGCAATACAAATGGGCAAATGGTACCTTGTTTGGCGAGGGTGGAACAAAGGACGTTGTCGCATCTGCTACAGTAATGGATAAGGCTGATGGAACCGTTGAATTCTTGGGTGGTCAAGATATGTTTGATATCTTTATTCCGGCCGGTGAATATGCATCCGGTACTGTATTGACACAATATGATGAGTCAATCAACGATTGGTTTATGGATGCATCAACAGAATATGCAACAGGTAGTATGACACGGGAAGAAGCAATAGAATTCTTCAAACAACAGGTTGCAAGTAATTTGGCTGTAACGGTAAACTTTGACTAATCTTTATACTTAAATGAAAATTTATGCCGGAGTATACATTCTATACTCCGGCACTTTTGAGCATGATGATTCATTTTGGAGGTGCACTGTTTTGAAAAAACATAAAAATAATTATGCTAAATATGGATATCTATTTTCCATTCCATTTGTGTTGGCATTCTTGCTTTTTCAATTGTTTCCATTGATACAAACTGTTTTTGTTAGTTTTACAGATTTACGCGGGGTGACCATGCGTATCGCAGATGCCAATGTATTGGAACAGCCGTTTCAAAATTATATTGATATTTTCCATGACCCAACTTTTCGGACAGCTTTTAGCAATACCATATTGATTTGGATATTAAACTTTGTGCCCCAAATTGTTTTGGCTTTGGCTTTGGCGGCTTGGTTTACAAATAATCGTTTAAAAATAAAAGCGGCCGGTTTTTTTAAAGTACTATTTTATATGCCCAATATTATTACAGCTGCCAGCATTGCTATTTTGTTTATGGCTTTGTTTGCGGCACCCATTAGCCCGGCCAATGATATATTGGTTCGGCTTGGTTTTTTGGATGCACCGATGCATTTTTTTAGAAGTGAATCTTTTGCCCAAGGAACAGTGGCGTTTATTCAGTTTTGGATGTGGTACGGCAATACAATGATTATTCTGATTGCCGGGATACTGGGTATTTCGCCGACGTTGTTTGAGGCTGCGGCCATAGATGGTGCTACAAATATTCAAACATTTTTTCGGGTAACATTACCATCCTTAAAAACAATTGTATTATTTACATTGGTTACGAGTTTTGTAGGTGGCATGCAGATGTTTGATATTCCAAACCTTCTGGTTGATAGAAGCGGACCAAACAATGCTACGTTAACCACCAGTGTTTTTATATACAACCAGGCCTTTAGCGGCAGTTGGATGTTTAATCGTGCTGGTGCAGCCAGTATGCTGATGTTTATTATGATTAGTATTGTATCCGGTATATTATTCTATACGATGCGGGATCGAGATGCCGGAAAGATAAAACGGGAGCGTAAGATAGCGGATAAAGCAAGGAGGGTCGGTTGATTATGAAAAAGAATGTGACCGGAACAACCGTCATTGGGCGTACGCTGATTTATACCTTATTGATTTTATTGGCAGTGATAAGTGTGCTTCCCTTTTTGATTATGTTTGCCAACGCAACAAGAAGTACCATTGAAATTCAGCAAAGAGCCTTATCTTTGATTCCCAGTCGTTATTTGCTGGATAACTTATCTCATCTTACGGGGGGCGGTAGCCGTGGTTTTAATGCCATGGTCGGTTTTCGAAATTCGTTTGTTGTTTCCACAGGTGCAACAAGTTTAGCCGTATACTTTTCCTCTTTAACAGCCTATGGAATTGTTGCTTATGATTGGAAAATGAAACATGGTTTTTTCGCTTTTATCATGGGTATTATGATGATTCCAACCACGGTTTCAACCATTGGTTTTTATCAGTTTATGATGCAATTGGGTTGGACAAACAATTTATTGCCGCTGATTTTACCGGCGATTGCTTCACCAACCATTGTGTTTTTTATGCGGCAGTACTTGCTTGCCACCCTTTCTTTGGAGATGGTAGAAGCGGCTAGAATTGATGGTTCAGGGGAATTTGCAACATTTAACCGTATTGTATTACCCATCATGAAACCGGCGATAGCCACTCAAGCAATTTTTGTATTTGTTGCTACTTGGAACAATCTATTGCTTCCATTGATTTTATTGCAAAGGCAAAATTTGTTTACCATGCCGATTATGGTATCTTTGCTGCGAGGTGATATTTACAGAACAGAACTGGGGGCGATTTATTTAGGTCTGTCTATGACGGTACTACCGTTGTTTGTTGTGTATTTTATCTTGTCTAAGTATATCATTGCAGGGGTAGCCCTAGGTGGTGTAAAAGAGTAATTTTATCAAAATCAAAAGATCATTCCTACGGTGGAGTGGTCTTTTTTTATTTCTTTTTTTATTTTATAAAAAAATATTGAAATCTTTATAAAAAAATGATAAACTTATTATAACTTTATCCGACAATAAATTATATTTCTATGTATTTTATTAAAAAAAGTAGAATCAAAGCATTGTTGAATCATCATAACGCCGATTCCATGAAAATGAAGGTGAATAGTATGAAAAAAATGACAAGTACGACAAAACGGTTTGTAGCATTTTTATTAGCATTTATTTTCCTAGCAACTTCAAACTTAGGGGGCATTGTAATGGCAAGTGATGAATTGCCGAGTGGGGGCGAGGGTGCCGCCATTAATATTATGCTTGACACAAGCATCACGACCCCAAATGGAGATGGTACGGTTTTAACCGGAGATATCTTCTATTATGTATTTGACTATACCATCACACCAACTAGCTCCGATGTAGGGAATTATGGAAATTCTTATCTCAAATTATCCCTGCCGGAGGGGGTTAAACCTGTGATGTATGTGGAAGATGGTGTGACAAAGTATTCGGTTTTACCAACTACATTGTTGGCATTTGATGCAGCAGGAAATTATGAGATTACTTATCAGGAAAGAGCCAATGTGCTTAGCATCCAATTGTTGACGCCGTTAACAGAAAATACGGCAACAACAGTCACCATTGCATTGACTACAGATAATCTGGTTACAGCAGGTGGTTTGGAATTACTCTTTCAAGATACCCCAAGCAGCCGTTTTGTATTTGAAACAAGCTATTTGGTAGACGGTGTATATGAGCCTTTTGTCATACCGGTGGATCCTGTGACCATCACCACTGTGGCGACCAATGAATGGGAAATCAGTAAAACCACAGTACCTAAAAATACAGCCGTTTATCATCCGGACAAAGATGACCCCGGCAAAGGTTATTTTGATGTGACTTATCAAATTACCATATCCAATGAACTGGGTGTAAATAGCTTCGGGCGTCTTGGTTTTCTTACACGTGCGATAACGGATACATTGCCTACGATTCCTGCCGGTGTTGTAAACGGTGATGCTTATGAGGTCTTAGATGTTAGTATACTTTCCAATACCTATGGTACTTCCAATACGAGTTTAATAGAGGGAACAGATTATAAGGTCATTCAAACAGGTGATGCGATTACCGGCATCGAGTTTTATACCATGCGCAGCGTGCCAAGCGGGTATGAAAATGTTCCCGGTACATATAAAAATGGAGCAGGCGTGGTAGTACCCACAGAAGATGAAACAACATATCAATATACGGTTCGTTATCCCTTGCTTCCTTATCTAACCGATGCCACAAAAGAAGAGGCAATGTATTATGATTTGGAAAATACAGCGACCTTAACTTATACTTTGTATGGTGGTAAAGTAGGTAGCAGCACTTCTTCGGATTATGTATCGGTTGGAGGTTATGAGGGGGAATCAGCCCCCAATCAAATTACAGTAGAAAAATATATTCGGGTAGGAACGGAATCTCCCGTTCTTTATGATGGAGCAGCGCAAGAGAATTATTCCGGTGCTGCTACTTTTGGTTTATTTACCGATGCGGCATGTACGATATTGGCCAGAGATTTGGATCGATTGTCTGTAGAACTGCAAACCGTTGGAGCGGAAGGCACCGCAATCTTTGATCAGCTTCGTTTTGGTACGTATTACATTGGAGAGATGCAAGCTCCTGATGGTTTTCAAAGTGTTGCTCCTATTGAAGTACGGATAGAAGAAGATGGTAGCATTTCTCTTCCGGGTGTGGATACAACACAGGCAGAATGGGATGCGGAGAATCAAGTCATCAAAATTTACAACCAAGCGGATACCATAGGGGATTTGGTATTTACCAAAAAAGGCATCAATGCAGTTGGTGGCATAAACAATTTGGTCGGTGTTGTATTTACGCTAACAAATGAAGCGGATACGGCAAAAACGTATACAGTAACTTCCGGTTATAATGGCGTAGTTCATTTCCACGGTGTACCCGCAGGGGATTATATCCTTTCGGAAACAAAGATGCCGGAGGGCTTGTCTGATATTTATGATGTGGCGGATGCGCCCACTTACAAGGTAGAAGTTGTTGCCAATACCATAAACAAACCGGATTTAACCGCCGGGGAGAGCAATGTTTTCTACAATGCGTCTCAAAAAGGAAAACTTGTCATCACAAAGGTGGATGCCGCTGATCGTGATACAAAATTAAATGGAGCTGTGTTTGCTGTGTATGGCCCTTATGAGACAGAGGCCTTGGCAGAGGCGGATCAAGCAAATATAGATGGAATGGAAGCGGCCGATACGATGGTTACAGGTGTGAACGGCCAGGCGATTTCGAAAGCATTGGCAGAGGGTTATTATATTTTAGAAGAAATACAGGCACCTTTGAACTACGTTTTGGACAAAACCTTACATGTGGTTCAAGTCACCAAGCAAAGTGAAGAAGAAGTCGAATTGAAAAATGAACGGCAGTTGCGTTTGAGTATTCGGAAACAAGGCACAGAAAGCAAGGAAAACAATGCCATGACACGCGAGTTGGCAGGCGCAACATTTCATATTTATACAGATAGTAGTGGTGGTACACCATTGTATGGTATTCATAATTCTGTGACAAACAATTGGACGGTAGTAGATGCGAGTGTAATGGGTGCTTTGCCGATTGAAATAACCACTTACTTGGATCCCACGGGCATTTCGAAATCAGGTGGGGTATATGTATCACCGGGCACATATTACTTGGAAGAAACCAATACACCATCGCCTTATGTAAAACCAAGTGAGCGATTTGAAGTAACAATAGAAGAAACCGGATTCACCCGCTTAGAGCAAGTGGCCAGAGTTTCCAATTATTTGGGCTTCGGTCAAATCAAAATTGTGAAAGAAAGCACAGAAAATGGTGCACGCTTAAATGGTGCGGTGTTTGGTATTTATAGTGATCCAAATTGTGAAACGGAGCCATTGCAGATACTAACAACAGCTTCCATTGTGAATAACCCGGATGACATAATGGGTACTCCTACAATGGAAAGTGGAGTGGCATATTCTACCATTGATTTGGTATACGGAACAACTTATTATGTCAAGGAAATTACACCGCCTGATGGTTATGCAAGAAATGATACAATTTATTCTGTAAGTGATCTTAGTTTGTCAACACCGCTTCATATTGTGACGGTTCCCAATGATCCGACAACACAGCTACAAATTCAAAAATATGCCTATGTGGCAAATGGGAATAGAGAGCCGATTTTATCCGGTGTAGCATTTACCCTTTATGAAAGAGTGGGTAGTACCAATACCTTCCATGTAGTTGCAGCATCCACAAATATTCAACAAACAGAAATAGAGGGTGAATCTTATGGAATCGTTACATTTGGGAACTTGATTCCGGGCAAAACCTATTATTTCGCTGAAACAACCATACCCAATGGGTATACTCTTGGTACCGTGTATTTAGAAAACGGAGTGACAAAGATTGAAGATAGCATTGTGGTAGGTGGTTTGACTTATTATCCGATTACAATCAAAGAATATGATAGAAATGATTCTACGACTTTGGTTACCACTGCGATTGTAGAAAATATCCGTTACGGTGACTTACGGATTCATAAGACAACAAATATGGATGATACAGGCGCAAACTTACCGGGTGTCACATTTGCTTTATATACCAGAACCCTTGGACAAGATGAAAACAACAGCAGTGTGAGTTTGGACGCAGGTGCAAGTCTGGTAACAACAGCAACAACAGATGTGAATGGTATGGCAAGTTTTACGGATTTGGTGCCGGGTAGTTATTGGTTACGGGAAACATTGCCCGTGGGGTATTATATCGGTACGGGTCCTCAATATAGGGATATCGCAGTTGAAGTGCTTCCGGGAGATAATAAAGCAGAACTCTATTCCCGCAATTTAATCAGAGGAATCGAAAATGATCCTGTGATGGGACGGATTGCATTGGTGAAGCTTGTGGAAACGCCGGGAAGTGCAAATCCAATTCCTTTGGCCAATGTTGTATTTACCTTGACCCATAGAGATGGTAATCCATTGAGTCCACCCATTACCATCACAACAGATGCCGGTGGTATTGGTATATCTACTTGGTTGGAACCGGGTACTTATACCATGGTAGAAACAGTGCCAAGTGGTTTGCTTGCTACGCCGGAATCCTATCAAGTATTGGTAGTAGCCGGAGAAACCACATCTACATCTACCCTTGGTGCGGATTTGCATGATATTGTCAATGAAAGACAAGGTGAATTTACCATCAACAAGTTTGGTGTGTATCCACTGTATGAAAATAACGGCCATGTCATAGTAGGACCCGGCGTAGATGAGCCTTTGGCAGGTGCTACTTTTACCATTTATAAATATGTAGCGGATGCCGCTCCTGATGCCGGTGAACAGGTTGCCGAATTTACAATGGATTCTGCCACCTATCATTATACCGGTTTGAATCCCGGCCAATATTGGTTGGTGGAAACAGGAGCACCGGAGGGCTTTGAACCTGTGGCACCGATACAGATGATAGTCAATCCAGATGGCACAGTATCTTATGATACATCCGTGGCAATCAGCAATCCGACCATGACATTGCGGGATATGGCAGATAGTCCTCGTATTCGCATCATCAAGACGGAGCGAGGCAATTCCGGTGTATTGGTGGATGGTGCTATTTTTGCACTTTATGTAGAAGATAATGAGAATGGAACGTTGTTGGATATGAACCAAAGCGGCGCGTTAAGTGTTTCCCGGAATTTGACAAAAATCGAAAATGCCGATCGCCCGGATGGTAATTATATAACCGGAACGGCCGGGTGGGGGCAAGCTTTGGCCGATGCCGGTGTAACGGCTGGTAACACTTATTACGTAAGAGAAATTTCTGTACCAAGCGGTTGGTATTTTGATGTGGATAATCCTTGGTCCGGACCGATTACGATTCCAACAGGCTCTAATGGAGAATTCCAAATCGTAGTTGAAAATTATTTAGATGAACCGCCGTGGATCATCAAAGAATACAGGAGTGATTCCGGTGTGGCAACACGTCTGAGCGGTGCTGTTATTGCGGCCTTTGAAAATGAAGCAGATGCTGTGGCGATGCTTGATTTATTAAATACCGTTTACAATGAAGCCACCAACCCATTGGGTTCAGCGGCCAATCCAATTGATGCAGCCTTTATTGCAGCCAACAATATTTGGCAGGTGACAACTTCAGCCGCAATCACCGGCTTGGTAGAATTTACCGGCATGATTCCGGGCAATACCTATTATATTATGGAATTGGCAGCACCCGGGGGTTATCAAATTGAAAAACGGGAAGTAAGCAGTGGGCAATGGGAATACTTTTATCATACCGTGCGTGTGCGGGAAGAATATGATACAGACCCGGAAACAGGTGAAATAGTAGCGGGCACCTATCAAATTGTCTTAGAAGAGTTAATCATAGGTGCAAGTCCAAGTGAAGTCAGCAGTTGGATTCCACTTGTGATTGTGGATACACCGAGACGTCAAATTAATTTGATGAAACAGTATTTTTTATCCGGTTTACCATACTATCTAATGGGAGCGGAATTTACCGTTTATGCTGCGCGGGAAGAGGCGGGTGACTTGGTTCCGGATACCTCTGCTGCTGGCAATCTTGGTATTATGTCTTATAATCCGTTGTTGGCGATTTATCAATCCGCTTTATTACCAATGGGTACCTATTTCATCCGTGAAACAAATATTCCGCCCGGTTTTGCGTTGCATCTGGATGAAGAGACTCACACGATAATAGAAGTAGACGGCGTGAAATACTATCAAGTGGAATTGACCTATGCAACCCCATTGACAGCATACCATGATGTCATTCATATTACAGTGGACAACAATGACTTACGAAACGATATGGTGGTGAACGCACCTGACTGGGGTCAGTTTGTGTTACAAAAAGTAAATGCTAATGCAGTTGCGGCAACACCGGTGGTATCCCGTTATCTGAGTGCAACGTTTACCATAGAGGTATTTGATGAAGATGAGGAGGCATTTGTAACGGCTAACCCGGCTACCATTACAACGGTTAGTGGTCAGGCAAGTATACTATCAGGTAGATTAAGCCCGGGCTTATATCGTTTGCTGGAAACAGGCGTACCAACAAACTATGTGGGACATACAGATTATATTTATTTACAGATTGAAGCCGGAAAAATTACAAATGGAACCACCCCATCATTGTCCGGTCAAACGGTGGATGGAAGAGATGATGTTATCATTTATCAACCACAAAGTGATTTGACAGGTGGTGCAACCGTTGCCCCGGAAAATGCAGTGGCACTTTCCATGGCAGATCCCATTGTGGTAAGAAATGTACCAATGGGGCAGATTCGGGTGACAAAATATGGGCAGTGGATGAATGGATTGAGTAGCTGGAACGAGGATGGTCAAAGCCGCATCAATCTTGCAGGTGTTACCTTTGATATTTATAGGCGAACGATTTCAGATACGGGTATGGCAACAGCCATTGGCGAAGGTGCTACCGTAGAAGAATTATTTGCGATAGATCAAATTTCGGTCAATCTAATGCATACCATGACAACCGCAACCACCGGAATCGCTACCAGTATTTATCTGGAGGGTGGTGACTACTGGCTCATTGAAACCGGTGTAGGCACAGCAAATGAAGTGAATTATGGAAAAGATACATCCACTTATGTGCCCTTGGCATTTGTGATTACACCGGGTGCCACACCAACGATTGTACACAATGAAACCATAATTAATACTGACAATCGTGGTCGTTTCCAAGTGGAGAAACAAGATTTTGATACAGGTATTGCTTTAAATGGTGCAGTGTTTGAGATTGTTACGGCGGATAGCTTTGGGGCAATCAATCCGCTTGTTCCTGCAACTTATACCTCTGTAGGAAGTATGACACAGATGTCAATGCCGGGAAATTATATTTCTCCATTATTGGCAGAGGGCACTTATTACTTGATTGAGCGGACAACACCAACGAATTATTCCAATGAGGAAAACTTAAATCAAGTGAAAGGGCCTTACACGGTGACGGTCAACAGCTTGTCAACAGGTAGTGCTGACCCTTATGTGATTACCAACAAGTACGATACTTCTTTGGAGGTTCGCAAAATAGATAATGCAGAAGTACCGGCTTTGATTACCACAACACCGGTTCAATTTGCCCTTTATAAAGACGCTGACAAAGCAGATGCACAACAGGCACTGGAAGATGGAATCCTTGGCAATTATGTGCGAATTGGTTGGACAACCGCCGATCAAAGTCGGATAGGTACTGTTACCGGCACAATCACATGGTCCGGCTTACCGCGTGGTACCTATTGGTTGGTTGAGCTTACGGCTCCGCTACAATATACTAAAGAGACAAATTTGATTCAGATTGAATTAGATAGCAGTGAAACAGCGGTTGCGTTGCGTGGACGTACAACAGAGTCTGTAACAAATACGTTACGACCAAGCTTTGAGTTGAAGAAAGTTGCCATGTGGACACATGGTACGGACAATACAGAGATAGCAACCCCGTTGGAACATGTGACCTTTGTGATTTATGCAGGCCGGTTTACAAGTGATGTAGAATTGGCAGGTTTGGAAGAAGTAGGCCGGATTACAACAGATAACCATGGCTTTGCGGATAGTAGAAATCCATTGTATACCGAAGGTGTCAATTTGGAATTGGCTACTGGTTGGTATACCTTGAAAGAGCTTGATTACTATGGCTTTGAAACCTTAGGTTTGTTGCAGATTTATTTGGATGATAGCAATCCGGAGCATGCGCACAACAATTGGACCTTGTCAGATGGGGTAAGGGTTCCGTTTGAAACGGAAGGTCCCATTGAAAACGTTGCCAATGCATATGGGCGTTTCAGTTTGCAAAAGAGAGATGCCACAGGCAACATAGATTTGCAAGGTGCAACCTTTGAACTACAGGTATCTGATGGGGATGGTGGTTGGATTCCATTTACAACCCAAACAGGCTTTGGTGCCCAAGGTAGTGCTTCCATATTGGTGACGGAAGATTATCATCCGATTACAGGCAGACTTACGTCAGGTTTATATGTATCCGGTTATATTCCGGTGGGTCAGTATCGTTTGGTTGAAATAACACCGCCTACCTCCAGAACCAATGCCAATAATGAGCCTGTTTACTTCAATATGGATGGGGATAAAGATCCGATTGTATTTGAAGTAAGCAATGCCAATACTGTATATGTAGAAAAGAAAAATGCGCCGGTTATAGATTTGCAAATCAATAAGATTTCAGATGCAGGCAACGGCAACATCGCTCTTTCCGGTGCAAAATTTAAACTTTATCATTACATAAGTGAAACCCATGTATATTCTGATGATGATTTGGCCAATGTACTAAATGTAGTCGGAAATGCAGTGGATGTAACCAATCCTTGGATTCCTTCCACAGAACAGATTACCGGTGGTGCCGGTGTGGCTGTTTGGCATCGCTTGGAGCCGGGTGCATATTGGTTGGTGGAGACAGAGGCGCCGGCAGGTTATCAAGTGATGGATCCGGTAAAAGTAATCATTCCGGAAAATGATATCAATCATTTGCTTTATGAATATCCTATGGATTTGGTGAATGTATCCACTCATGGTAGATTAGGCATCAGCAAAACCGATAGTGCCGGCAATGCGATACCAATCACAAGCCCACCATGGACAGCCACTTTTGATGTATATCAAGTCATAGATGCAGGTATTGCAACAGAGCCGACTTATGATGATGCCACATGGCAAACAATTAAAAATGCAACCCCTGCGAATAGCTTGGTACAATTTGTGGAAACTTTGACGGTAACAAACGGGGTAGATGCTATTTCCAAATTGTTAGAACCGGGTTACTACTACGTAGAAGAAACAAAGGCACCCAATGGTTATATGTTGGATGATTATTTCTCCCCACGTGTACAGCGGGTGACAGTAGGTACGGTTCATATACCAAGGATAGCGTTGTGGGATGCAGAAAATGATGCTTATGCAGAATTTAAAAACTATCATAGAAACGTAGATATCACATACTTTACCGGTACCATTGATAAAACAGTGAGTTTAGATACGGTGACGTTTGCAGGCAATACCTTTGTAAATGAAGAACAAACCCCAGAAAGTTTGATTTACGATTCTGTAACCGTAGATTTTAAGATTTCCGGTTTGGCAGATGGAACAAATAATATCCCGGCAGAACGTTTTGTGGTAACGGATCAGCATATTGTTCTTCAAGGCTTAAAAGCAAATCATGCAGGCAATGTTGCCGGTGATTACCAAGATGTGGCGGATTATCCAAATGGCAGTACAGATGATAGGGACTATCAAGTAAATTCCGTGACCATTTATCCTGCTTACAATGGAGAAAGTAGCCAAATTGTAGGTGCTGCATTGGAGTATGCCAAGGGGGATGGTGCCTGGGGTAATGTCAGTGACGATGCTTTGTTGGATTTGTCACCGGCAACGATAGGAGCCGGGGGCTTAACCATTGGTTTGCCTGATGATGCCAAAGGATTCCGCTTATCTTATGAAAATGTGCAGGCTCATTTTGTGGCCGGTGATATTGTGATGAATGTTACATTCCATGCACGCGGTACTTGGTCAACGGTAGATTTGCCGGATATTCGCCGTATTGTGAATACAGCGGAGTTAGAATGGACTTATACACCACAAAATGAAAGGGGTATCATTCTTGCAAGCAATACGATTACAGGTGGTGGGGAAGCTTCAGCGGCATTCAAACTACCACAATATGATGAAAAAGTACCTTTGATTGATTTGACTTATATTAGAGTGGGTGGACCGGCAGATGGTATTTATGCCGGCGGTGCTAATGTACAATTAAGAGCCACCGGTACGAATTTAGAAGTACAAGGTCAAGATGAGTGGTTGCTGGAACCGGTTATGACCATCACGATTCCGACCAATACGACCTTTGCTTATCTAAGCACAAGCAGTGGTTTAACATCAGATGATGTAAGTTATAGTGCCACAAATCAATCCGGCATCCGCGCCATCTTACATGCGCCGGACGGTACAGCCTTAGAGGAACACAACGGGCAGTTTTTGAAATTCACCTTAGAGCCGGTGGAAGTTACATTAACAGATGGTGGCGGCAACGTGATTGGCACAGAACAGCAATGGGTTTTGGTCTTTGATACTTCACCAGGCAGCTATTTGGAACATGGTTTGGCACCGGGTACTTCCATTGTGATAGATTACTTTGTGAAAATTGATAACAATGCGCCGGCCAATGCCATGGCAACCAGTGGTCAAGCTTATTTGGGCAGCTTGTATCAACTGCCTTTGACCAGTGACAATCCTTCCGGTAAAAGCTTTGCAGCAACCCAAAACCTTGTTTATATGGAATCGATTGATGAGACAATTGGTATGGAATTTGAAGGAAATGGCTTGGAATATTTGAATCAAAATCTCAGTTTCAATGTGATTACCAGCAATACCATTTCAGTAGAAAAAACGGTCGGCGCAAGTTATGGCCGGTATTCACGAAGTGATGTAATCGTAGAACCAACAGATAGTGTGTACTATCAGTTGACGTTTACCAATGCTTCTACCAATGACTTAAAAACCATCCGTTTTGTAGATATTCTACCATTTACCGGGGACTCTTTGGAGTTGCGCTCTACAGTGGCAGGCAGCAATGCAACAGCCCGGGATACAAATTTACCAACGGGTGTTGACAGCAATGGAATACCATATGATCAGCCACATTTATTAGCTGTAAATGCCAACCCGATGGATCGGGAGGTATTGGAGATTCGTGTTTATTATTACGTAGGTGCCGACTGGGGCAGAGCGACAAGAAATGCTCAAGGTGCAGCCAGTGAGTTACCCATGCTTCATACCAAGGGTGCAAATGTCTGGGATGGTTGGTTATTAGAGGAAGAAGTGACAGATTTATCCAAAGTCACCGCAGTAGGTGTGGAGGTTGTATTCCGGGATGAATCCTTGCTAAAAACCAATGATACCTATTCTGTTCGCTTAGAGATGGAAGCACCGGGTTATGGCGTTTCTCAAATGAATGATTATAGTGGCAGACGTTTCTCCAATTCAACTGCAGTTGCTGTGATTCGTGCAAATGATTCAAATCCAAATTCCGGTGCCATCGGAGCAGCGGACAAGGTTGCATCCAATCAGGTACATGCTTATCTGACCTTGCTTCCTTTGGGTAGCATTGGTGATTATGCCTTTTATGATAACAATAGCAATGGCATACAAGACGAAGGCGATACGCCGGTCAATGCTTTACCGGTGACGTTATATACTACAGCGACTTATGCAGATGGTAGAAAAGTTTCCTTGCCAACCAAAACAGTTTTGACCGGTCATACCGGTGAACCGGGATATTACTTATTTGATAATTTGGCTTGTAATTTACCAAATAGTTATGCATTGGCAAATCCGGAAGCTTTTGCAGCAGATCCAACCAATCCGATTTATTATGTGGAGGGCGTATATTACACTTACCAAGTCAGATTTGCCAATCCGCCCGGATATGGGCCGACCTTGCAGTATGCCAACGGACTGGAGAACATAGAGTATGAGCCGTTGGATTCCAATATAGATTATGATGGTTTCAGTAATATCATTACATTGACTTACAGTTATGATGCACATGGTAATATCATTGGTGAGCATAATCCAACCATTGATGCCGGTTTTGTGAAGCGGGTCAATTTAGGTGATTATGTGTGGTTAGATGCAAATCGGGACGGCATGCAGGGTGCAGATGAAATTGGGGTCAATGGTGTTCGTGTCTATCTCTATCGTTTAGATGCACAAGCGAATGCGGCCTTGGAAAACCTTTCTGAAGAGGCTTATGAAAAGGCTTTGGTTGAAATGATTGCCGAGATGTCACCTATTGCACAGCAACAAACCAGAACCCATAACGGGGCGCAAGGTTACTATTGTTTCACTGATTTGCCTGTTGGTTATTATGTGGTACTCTTTGATATTATGGATGTGACAAAGGACGGTTATACACCATTATATACCTTTACACAGGCGGAAAGCGGCGTGAATACCCGTGTGGATTCTAATGCAATTTATGCGCTGCATGATAATATTCGTACAAAAATAACCCGTGTGATTCGCCTATTGGAAGATGATATGACCATTGATGCCGGCCTTACCGTATATTCTGCAATCGGCGGCTTTGCCTTTGATGATGAGGATTATGACAATATACAAAGCATCTACAAGCCATTACCGGGTACCGTAGTTACGTTGTATCGTGTGTCAGATAACGGTATCCAAGAAGAACTGCCCCTTGCAACACAGACGGTAGGTGCCGATGGCAGATATTTCTTTGACAACTTAATCGAAGGAAAATACAAGATACATTTCCAATTCCCTGAAAATTACATTGGTGTTGAGCCGTATCATGGTACAGTATTTAATGAACTGGGTCAGAATATCGTAGATTCCGAAGTGGTGTTCTTTGATGATAATAGCAGAAATAGCGGATTTACTGATGTGATTGTATTACCCTTTGATAGCGTTGATACAACCCATGATGCAGGTGCTTATTTGCTCAGTGCCATTGGTGACTATTGCTGGATTGATGAAAATGAAAATGGGCATCAGGATGAGGGGGAAGCAGTGATACCAAATGTTGTGGTGTATTTGCAGCAAAGATTAAAAGCAGAAGCCGGAGATCACTTGACCTTAGGATGGGAAACCATTGCTGTGACGCAAACAGATGAAAATGGACGTTACTGGTTTAGCGGATTAAAAGCCAGTGCATATTATCCTTATGAGTATCGGGTTGTCTTTGGTTTTTATGAAACGACCACCATGACAATTTCCAAAGCAGGGGCAACGCCTCAGCACATTGAAAATCAATGGGATCCCCACCATACCGATTCGGATCATATAGATACATATATTAGCATGGTTGGTGCGGCAGGATATCCAAGTGGAGTGGTGCCATTGGGTTATGGAGATGAGAATCCTCATTTTGACGCAGGTATCATTGCACGGGGTTGGGTGGATGATCCCAAAAAAGAGACCGTAGAAGTGCCAGGTGATCCTAGGGAAAGAAAGGAAACCGTAGAAGTGCCGGGTGATCCAAGGAAAAGAACCCATACCATTACGGTTCCCGGTGACCCAAGGAAAAGGGTTGTAACAACGTATACACCCGGTGACCCGATACGTCGCACTGTGGCTAGATACGGTACAGAGGCAAATAGAGATGTTAGAAGCGTAAAAACGGGAGATGAGTTAAGCATGATGCGTTGGCTGGCTGTATTACTTATTTCCGGTGGAACGGTGGCTGTGGTAATACGAAGAAGAAAAAAGGGACAATGGTAACAAAAAATTAAAATATTTTGAAAAAAGAATAATTATGTTACCGATGTGTGACTGATTAAAGATATAATATAGAAAAGAGAGTAGAGCGTTGGTGTTTGTATTCCAAAAGATAAAGGAGAAAAGCCATGAAAAAGAGGAGGAAACAATGTTTATCTTTTGCAATGACGATTGTATTGGTGCTAGGTTTATTCGCTGGCTTGTCAATGACCACCCTAGCCAACAATACAGGGATTGTTGCACAAGTATCCAATCAAGGTGCGGGTTATCAGGCGTTTGGTTTGACGACACATGTTGCGGGTGAAGCCATTATCATTTATCCGGATAACACGGAAGTATCTTATCAGGTGCAGGCAGGGTATCACTACATCATTGAGAGAAGTGATGCAAAATTGCGGATGGAGTTTTGGGAAGGCAGCTATGATAGCTGGAAGATTGGTAATGTGTACATACCGGCGACTTGGAGCTCCGGTGAATACATGGTACCTGTTTATTTCCAAGATGAACGAGGCAATGATTTGATGGAACCTGATTTCACAAATGTTGTGCTGGGACCGGATACTTACAATTCAGAGTTTACTTATGAAGTGCCGCAATTTATTACCAGCCCGGATGGTGGTACCATCTATCAATGTGTCGGAAATAAGGTGGTTATTCAGTATCCGGCAAGTAGTTATGTATTTAAGTACACTTCCACAAAGCTACAACCGATTAATGTAACGGTAAATTTTGTGGATATGCAAAACAACATACTGGATTCGGAAGTTGTTACAGTGGGTGTCAATGAGATACTGGACTATACAGCACCCGGTCTTGTGGCCAAAACAAATTCGACAACAGGGGAAGAGGAATATTATGTGTTTGCCGGACAAAGTCCGACAGCAAGCTTTGACTATTTAAATGCACCTGCCTCCTTTAACTTTACTTATATATTAGAGCCGGAAACACTGGATGAGGGGTATTTGGTGAAAGTAGATTTGATGCATCCTGACGGCGGCGTATTGATGACCCTATCCCAAACAGTGCATGATGATTCTACCGGCATCTTTCATTTACCGCTGACCTATCATATGGGTAGTATGGTATTTGCTTTAAAAGACGCAGAGCAATATCGGGTTGCCGACAGCGATGATTATGTTTTGAATCATGGTTATAAAGCTGCAGAAAGACATTATGAAATCGCTTATGAATTGGCGGAAGAAAACGCACCATATACGGTATACTTGTATTTGATGGACTCCGTAACCGGTGAGCGGATTCGGACGATTCCGGCAGTTGCCAGAGCAGATGGAGGCCCCGTTACCTTTGACTTGGCGGATAGCGATTTAACAAGCTTTGACTTGGACGATATGCGCTACACTTTAATCGCCGGACAGGGCAACAACGGTTTGATTACCCATCAATATGGTGATGCGGCTCGGACATATGAAATTTATTATCGAAGCAACACCATTGGAGAAGCGGGTGCCAAAGAAATTACATTAAGGTATATTGACGTATCAAACAATCTCGTATTAGAAGAACATGCCCAAGTGGTAACGGTTGGTGGTAGTATTACCTTTGACATTCCGTCAGAACTGCACAATGCTTATACAGGTAGTGATTATGTTCTTTTGAATGGACAAGGTCCCATCATTACCCACAACTATCATGACACACGGACAGAATATGCAGTGTATTATAGAGATGTCAATGATGTGCAATATATGGATGTGGATGTAATAGACGAAGTCATTACCCAGTATGTGTTCTTAGAGGGTGATGAAACGGTAACTACAGAATTTGTGGAAATAGATGGGGAAGAAATCATTGAAACCGAATATGTCACCGTAGATGGTGGGGAAGTGGTTGTCAATGAAACTGTAGTGACAGATGGTGGAGAAATCATTGATTATGTTACTATAGATGATGATGGTGTGGCTGTTCCGACAATCATTCCGATTTCAGTTTTGGTAGATGAAGAAGTAGGGGTAGATGAAATCAGAACAGCCGACGGAACACCGGCAGAAATAGACGACAACAATGCAGTAATTGCAGATGAAGATGTACCGTTGGCAGCGGACTTGGATCGTGATGGTTTGACCGCCAATGCAAATCTTCCCGATGAAAATGTACCAAGTAGTGCATTTCACAATGGTGGTTTTCTTTCTACAACATACGGACGTGCGATTATGGTTGGTGTTACATTACTAACATTAGGATTGGTTGTGTTGTTGATTCTTAGAAGGAGAAGAGAGGAAAGAGAAAAACAGGATAAATAATTTTACTTGTTTAGAGACTGCTGCCAACGGTAGAAATACCGGTTGGCAGCAGTTTTTATGTCCGTGTGCGGTTGTGGAAAGCCTGAAAATATGGTAAATTAAATGAGTCGTTGCACTTGTTTCTATGGTCATTGGTTGATGAAGGAGCCACCATGAAAAACTTATCTGTAGATCGAAAAATGATTCGTTTCATAACCATTGCCCTTGTCATTGGCATTACTGTAATTATGTTGGCTTCAGCTATTACAACTGCCGTATCCATCACAAATACCTCTTCCCAATTAGCCATGCAAGAAGTAGAGGTCATGGCAATCAATACAGAAGAAAATTTCGACAGATACTTAGGTTTGTATTATGCAATTGCTTTAGATAGTCAGATTCAGGATTTCTTGTTAGAAACGGAAAGTCCCTATTTGTATGTGGGTAATGCAAGCAATGCGCTAGGAACGTTGACGCAGATTTGGAGAAATGTAAACTTTCTAAGTGTCATTCGTAACGATGGAGTAAGCCTTACAAGAGGGACGGGTGTTCCATATCGATTGGCAGAATTTGAGGATCGGTTTGTGTATGATTTTAAAAACGAGAGTTTATCAACGGGGCATGAGCTAATCAGAGTATTAGTTTGTAATCGATATAGCATCAGGCAAGATTATACGTTAACATTGTTTTTTCCGCTTTTTAATACAGCAATTGTGGGAGATTTTATCGGTCTCTTGGTTGTGAATTTAAACGATGCAATATTTGACCAGTTAATTGCCGGCAATCAAAATGACCGAAATATGTATATGGATACTTATTTTGTGCATGAGAGTGGGCAAATCATTGCCGGACCGATAGATTTAGTGAATACACAGTTGCATCAGATTAATCCTGGTCATGGTCGACAAGTGGTGATAACCTGGGGTTATATGAATATCTATAGAAATCTAAGAAGATGGAATTTTTTTTATGTGACCCGGATTAGTTGGTGGGAGTTGATACGAGGTAGTATTTGGACTGTTGGTGTTTTATTTGTGTTTTTATCGGGCATGCTTCTTTTTATTATTAAAGCGTCCAAGTATTTTTTGGAGAAAGTAAAAGAAGAGCAATATCAAATTGATCAAATTCAAATGGAAGCACTACAATCTCAAATCCAGCCTCATTTTTTGTATAATACCTTAGAGTGTATCCATTGGCAAGCGGTAATAAATGGAGACCAAGATACTTCAAAGATGATTAAATCTCTGGCTTCTTATTATCGGATTGGTTTGAGCAAAGGGAAAGATATCATTCACATGGAAGAAGAGTTAGAGCATATTAGAAATTATTTATATATCCAACAAATGCGCTATGGTGATATTTTAGAATATGAGATAAAAGTTGATGAGAGTGTTTTGATGGAGACGATTCCAAAGATGACTTTGCAGCCTTTGGTTGAAAATGCGATCTATCATGGAATCAAGTGCAGGGATGGCAAAAAAGGTAATATTAAGATAGTGGTTTCTGATGCCGGAGATAAAATTAGTATTCGAATTCATGACGATGGAATCGGGATTGATGACGAAAAAATAGCAGAAATCAATCGGAGGATATCAGAGTATGATAGTGAGTTTGGTTATGGGGTTAGAAATGTAAATAGACGGATACAATTATATTATGGGCAAGAGTATGGTTTGCATTATGAGAAGAATAAAGGCCAAGGGGTAACCGTTATGATGTATCTGCCCCAAAAAAAGATGGGCTTTATCAAGGGGCAATGAAAATAGTATGATAAAAGTATTGATTGTTGATGATGAAAGAATTATTCGGTTGGGGATTCGCTCGGTGGTTCCTTGGGATAGTTTTGGTGTAAAAGAAGTATTCGAGGCAGCTTCCGGAAAAGCGGCGATGAAAATCATTGAAAAAGAGCATCCGGATTTGGTGATTACAGATATCCAGATGGCAGAAATGACCGGGCTTGAGTTAATTGCGAAGATTCGTCAATGGAAAGAAGACACAAGGATTATTGTTTTGACCGGTTATGACGAATTTGATTATGCCAGAGAATGTTTGCGTATGCAGGTACAAGATTTTTTGCTCAAACCTGTAGACGAAGAAAATTTGATTCAAATTATAAAAAATGAGATACAGTATATCAGTGACGTAAAGGAGAGAGCGGAAAAGCAAAGTCATTTATGGCGCATTGCCGGCACAAAAGAGCAAACCAATTTAGAAAAATTTATGAGAAAGCTGATTTATCAAAAAGACATAGGGGAAACAATTTGTTTTTTGGCGGAGCATTATCATTATAATATGGACAGCAAATTTCGGATGATTCTTTTATTGCCATCCTTTGACTTGGGGTTAAAGCGGGAAGAGGAAAGTGATTTTCTCACAAGATTAACTATCAAAAATTTGATTATTGGTTATCTGGATGCCAATGATTATGGCATTACGTTTGAGGATGCAGAAAGTAGGTTATTGATTTGCTTATTTGAGGGTAACAATAGTGATGAAAGCGAGAAACATCTCAAAACGATTTTGCAGTTGGCAAAAGATGAATGTGGTGTATTGCTTAGTTTTGCTCAAGGTAGTATTGTTCGGGGCTTCAAGGAGGCTCATATTTCATACAATGATGCGATTCATTATTTGTTAAAAAATACGGATAAACTGGCCAATTTGATTGCTTATAAATATGGGGAGGGCCAATTGGATTTGTTCCGTGAAGTGTATGGTGAGTTTATTCGTAAGTTAAATGATAATACGGGTGACACTGAAAATGCATTGCGGATCTTCGAGGCTTTTTGCGCAGCGGCAGATGCTTATAATATAACGGATCAATATGTTAGGAAGTGTTGTTTTGAAATGGCTTCTTCGATTTATTTTTGTTTTGTGGTAGAGTCAGGGGAAAGTACAAACAAGAAATTGGATGTGTTATTATCCGGATTGATGAATACAAGCCGGGCGGAGAATTTCTCCATAACAAAAACATTTATGGAAGAGCTGTTAGAAACCAATGATGGTGACAATGAGATTGTGAGCCATGTAAAAAGATATATTAAGGACAATTTATCAGAGGATATTTCGGTAGCTGGTATTGCGACTCATTTTTATTTTAGTACCAACTATTTTTCCAGATTGTTTAAAAGGGTTACCGGGGAACGTTGCAATGAATATATCGCTCGTTCGCGCATGAAAAAAGCGGAGTATTTGTTGTCTGCAACCAATATGAAAGTAGGTCAAGTGGCTCTGGAAGTGGGTTATCGTGATACAAATTATTTTTCTTTATCTTTTAAAAAGCATTTGGGTTTATCCCCCGGACAATATCGTCGTGAAAAACGTGAAACGATTCTTTTTGATTAAAAGGATTGTTTTTTATAGAAAAAGTACATTTTTTTAGATATTAAAAAAGAAGGAAAACTGTTACAATGTATGAAACTTGAGCGACAAATCCCTTTGTTTTGCTGGGACGTTTTTTGTTCAAGGGCATAGATGCTAAAAATAGGATGTTAAAAAGGAGAAAAGATTATGAAAAAGTTACAAAAAGTGATTACACTTGTGCTTGCGTTTGTCTTGGTATTTGCTTTGGTAGCATGCGCCGGTACAACAACAGAAACACCGGTAGCGGAATCACCGGAGGTAGAAGTTGAAGAAACAGAAGAGGCAGATGCGCCGGAGGAGGTAGCAACCGGCGAAACCACGGAATTGACTTTATGGCATATTCAAACTCATGAGCTTCGGGCAGCGGTTATTGAAGATGCAGTGAATCGTTTTATGGAAGCAAATCCACAGTATACCGTGGAAATCGTACCAATCCAAAATGACGTTTATAAGGAAACAATCACAATCGCCATGGCGGCAAATGCTTTACCGGATGTATTTGTTTCTTGGTCCGGCGGCCCCATGATTGAGTATATCAATGCAGGGCATCTTTATGATATGACAGATTTTGTTGCAGCCAGTGACTTGCCGGATAGATTATTGGAAGCCGGTATGGCGCAAGGCACTTACAATGGTTCTGTGTATGGTATTCCGGGAGAAAGTGTTGCCATTTCAGCTGTTTTTTATAATAGAGAAATCTTTGATGACTTAGGGTTATCTGTTCCTACAACAGTTGGAGAGATGGAAGACGTTGCGGAAACATTAATTGAAAATGATATTATTCCTTTTGCTTTGGCTAATGGACCTAGATGGACAGGTTCTATGTATTTTATGAATCTTGCAACCCGTTATGCCGGCTTATCACCTTTCCAAAATGCCGTTAGTGGTACAGGTTCTTTTGAAGATGGCTCTTTTGTGTTTGCTGGTGAAAGAATTGCGGACTGGGTAGAGAGAGATTTCTTTGCACCTGGTTTCAACGGAGCAGATGAAGACACAGGTCAATCACGCCAATTGCTTTATGCAGATCAGGCGGCAATGCATATTATTGGTAACTGGTTTATTTCACAAGTATTATCAGAAAATCCGGATTTTCATGAAAAATTGGGTGTATTCAGTTTTCCGGCTTACGAAAACAGTGATGCCAATTCTGATATTGTAATCGGAACTGTTGGTGATAATTTCTATCATATCGCTTCTACATCTGTAAGCCCACAAGGTTCCTTTGAGTTGATTACTTTTATCACGGATGAAACAGCAATGGCCGGTCGTATTGATGCAGGTGCAATACCACCAATTCAAGGGGTGACAGTAGAAGATCCAATTTTACAAGCAGTATTAAGTATTATTGAAGAAGCTTCTGAAGTTCAATTATGGTATGACCAATATCTTCCGCCGGAAGTAGCGCAAGCGCATTTGAACACATTGCAAGAGATATTTGGTTTAACCATGACGCCGCAGGAGGCGAATGCAGAGGTACAAGCTGCGATGGAAAGCTATAGAGATAGATAATCATATGATAATATAGTTTAAGGGTCATGATTTTTCATGCAAGCATGAAATTCATGACCTTTTGGCTCCGGTATCATAATTATGATATCTGCAAAAAGGAGGGAATTTTATGGGAGCATTAGCGAGCAAAAGGCGACGCTCTGTAAATATTGCGGCAGTTGTTTTTCTTGCACCGGCTATATTTTTTCTGGGAACCTTTATTATTTATCCAATTATAAACTCTTTTCAACTTAGCTTTCATGATTGGAATGGGATAACTGCCCATCGGGATTTTATTGGTATACGCAATTGGTTGGAATTGTTTTCAGACCGAGTATTTTGGTTTGCGTTTCGTAATAATCTAATCGTTGTATTTTTTTCTTTATTGTTCCAAGTTCCATTTGCTTTGGCTTTGGCAACATTTTTGGATGCCGGCGGTAAAAAATTTACAATCTTTAAGATTGTTTGGTTTTTACCCCTTTTGATGTCAACAGTAGCCGTTGGCTTCTTGTTCCGCTTTGGTTTGGATGCCAATTTTGGCATTGTAACATTCTTTTCCCGACTGTTTGGCGGTGGCGCAGTTGATTTGTTGGGCGACCAGTCACGGGTATTATTAACAGTTATTGGGGTTATTTGCTGGAGATTCATCCCTTTTTATATGATACTTTATCTAGCCGGTTACAGTAATTTGCCGGAAGAAACCTACGAAGCGGCAATTATTGACGGTGCAACCCGCAGTCAATATTTTTGGCGCGTTGCATTGCCATTATTATGGCCAACCATCCGTAACGGTGCTGTGTTGTCGATTGTTGGTTCTTTGTCTTTCTTTGATTTGATTTTTGTTATGACAGGTGGTGGACCGGGTATTGCCAGTGAGTTGATGGCAACTTATATGTATCGGAATGCGTTCCAGATTATGCGTGTGGGATATGGTGCTACCGTAGCCAGTGCAATGTTTATTTTGATTACAATTATCGCACTGATTGTTTTCAGATTACTAAATAGAAAGGAGAAACCATAATGGCAAGGCAAAAAAAATTATTGATTTGGATACCCATTTTAGCATTGGCAATTATTTGGCTTGTGATTGCCGGTTCTCCTTTTTTGTTTATGGTGCTTGCTACCTTTAAAACTCAGTTTGAGTTATTGACCGGTGGTGTGTTTGCTTGGCCGGAGTCCCTTTATCTGACCAACTACACTTCCGTAATTGGAGGTCGTTTCTTTAGTTATTTAATAAATAGTATCATCGTAGTGGCGGTTTCTTTAACGTCATTGTTGGCAGTAGCTAGTTTTGCAGCCTATCCTTTGTCACGTTTTAATTTCAAGCTGCGCAATCATACCCATGCCTTGATTGTTGCTTGCATGGCGATTCCCATTCATATTACCTTGATTCCGATTTTTATCATGATGATGAATGTGGGTTTGTATGATTCCATTTGGGCTTTGGTTGGTCCTTATATTGCATTTAATTTGCCGATTTCAGTATTTTTGTTAACGGCATTTATGGCATCTATTCCAAAAGAGTTGGAAGAGGCGGCGGAGATAGACGGTAGTAGTAAATATAAAATATTTTTTACGATTATGTTACCTTTAAGCAAAGGTGGGATTGCGACTATTGCTATTTTTAATGCAATTAACATGTGGAATGAATTTGTGTTTGCTTTTGTACTCACAAGATCTGTTACAAATCGTACCTTACCTTTGGCGATTTGGGAGTTTCAATCTCAGTTCACAAATCATACCCCTATGATTATGACAGTGCTTACCCTTTCCACAATGCCCATGTTGTTAGCTTTTATCTTTTTCCAGAAGAAGCTCATTAAGGGTATGATGGTCGGTGCTGTGAAAGGATAAAAAGATGAATGTAAAGCATAAAATCGTCCTGATTACCGGTGGAGCCGGTGGGCTTGGTTCAGCCATTGCTGAGAAATTATGCGGGCAAGGTGCAGTGACATATCTTCTTGATTTGGATGAAAAAAAAGGTATGGAAGTTCAAGTACGGCTACAAAAAGCAGGCAATCAAGCATATTTTATTAAGATGGATTTAACCGATGAAAAGAGTTGGCAGGAAACCGTAGATTGCATCTATCAAAAAGAGCAACGCATAGATGTATTAATCAATAATGCCGGGATTAATATCCGTAAGTCAATTGAGGAAATGCGTATAGAAGAGTGGAATACTATGATGTTGGTGAATACTGGCAGTGTTTTTTTGGGTTGTAAGTATGTTGTTCCGGTTATGAAAGAGCAAAAAAATGGAAGTATTATCAATACTTCTTCCGTATGTGGTTTGATTGGTCACAAATATACCACCGAGGCTTATACAGCAACCAAAGGAGCGGTGACTTTGTTTACGAAGTCAATTGCTTCCCGTTATGCCCCATATGGGGTTCGTTGCAATTCCATTCATCCGAGTACCGTTCAAACACCTTTGGTGGAAGAGATGATGAAAGATCCGCAAAAAGCCGCAGAAAGAATTGGAGAGGTTCCTTTGGGAAGGTTGGCGACGGTGGAAGATGTCGCCAATGCGGTGTTGTATTTGGCCAGTGAAGAGGCAGCATTTATCAATGGTGTCAGTTTACCCATTGATGGTGGAGTGACTTGTTATTAAATGATTAAAAAAAGACAAACAGGAGGAAAACAAATGTTATTGACAAAATCATTAGGAAACAGAGTGTTTTATGTTGCAAAAACCGGGTGTGATAAAAATGACGGTTCTAAAGCAAATCCATTTTTGACCATTCAAATGGCGGCAGAAGTTGCCAGACCGGGTGATACCGTTACGGTACATGCCGGTGAATACCGGGAATGGGTAAAACCAAGATGGGGTGGTATCAGCAATCGTAAGCGCATCACCTATCAGGCAGCAGAGGGTGAAAAGGTTGTAATCAAAGGTTCGGAAATCGTAAAAGATTGGGAACAAGTGGAGGGTTCAGTTTATAAGGCAGTTGTGCCAAACACAGTATTTGGTGATTTTAATCCTTTTGCAACGGTTATATTTGGTGATTGGTTTTTAGACCCCAATCCGGCGGATCGTTTTGTGCATTATGGGGATGTATATTTAAATGGAAAATCTTTTTATGAAGCAGAGTCTTTGGATGCGGTTAAAAATCCTAAAAAACGAGAATTTGGTTTTAATCCCTTTTGGACAAAAAAACCGGAGCCAATTTTAGAGCCGGAACAGACCGTGTATCAATGGTTTGCCGAAGTAGATGATGCGAACACTGCGATTTATGCAAACTTCCATGGTTTTGATCCAAACAATGAATTGGTGGAAATCAGTGTGCGCAAATCGGTATTTTACCCGGAAACAATGGGCAAGCATTTTATCACCGTAAGAGGTTTTGAACTATGTCAGGCAACGGGTGTTTATGCACCGCCCTCTGGAGATCAACCGGGGTTAATCGGGCCGCATTGGAGCAAAGGTTGGGTAATCGAAGACAATCGGATTTATGATTGTAAATGTAGTGGTGTCAGTTTGGGCAAAGAAGCAACTACGGGCGACAATTTATGCACCAGAACACAAAGAAAACCCGGTTATCAATATCAGATGGAATCAGTATTTCGGGCTTTGGAGTTAGGATGGAACAAAGAAAACGTTGGTTCACATGTTGTACGCAGAAATGAAATCTATGACTGTGGACAAAATGGTATTGTAGGTCATTTGGGCTGTGCTTTCAGTGAAATTTATGAGAATCACATTTATAATATTGCAGTGAAGCATGAGTATTATGGTTATGAAATTGGAGGGATTAAATTTCATGCACCAATTGATACCGTAATCAGAAACAACAACTTCCATAACTGTACCATGGGTGTGTGGCTGGATTGGCAGGTACAAGGTACCCGCATCAGCAACAACCTGTTTTACAACAATGACCGTGATTTGTTTATTGAAGTAACCCATGGACCGCATACCGTAGACAATAATATTTTAGGTTCGGCATACAGCTTAGATAACATCGCACAAGGTGGCGCATATATCAATAACTTAGTTTGTGGAACCATGCGAAGAGAGCCGGTTTTAGATCGCTCGACACCGTATCATTTGCCGCATTCTACAACACCTTTGGGTACAGCGGTGGTTTATGGTGGAGATGATAGATGGTTCCAAAATATCTTTGTTGGAGTGGACAAAATCTATACCGAGCAATCCAAAAGTGGAACGGATTATTACGATGGTTCTCCTGCCTCTTTGGAAGAGTATATCCAAAGGGTGATTGATGCCGGTAATAGTGATATTGAGAAGTTTAGACCGATTTTAGATCCGGTTTATATCAATCACAATGCTTATTTAAAAGGCGCAAAAGCATATGACAAAGAGGAAACAAAGTTTATCAGTGCTGTTGATCCGGGATTCAAAGTGGTGAAAGAAAATGGACAAACTTTTGTGGAATTGTCCATTGAAAAGGGTGTTTTGGATTTAGAAACACGCATTGTAGAAACGGCGGACTTGGAAGATGTTCGGATTGTGGAAGCAGCTTTTGAAAATCCGGATGGAAGCCCCATTGTATTTGATGTGGATTATACCGGAGCAAAAAGGACAGAGGTTACGGTTAATGTTGGGCCATTTGCAGGATTGGTAGAAGGCAAGAATAAAATAAAAGTTTGGGGATAAAAAAGAATCATGTTCATAGTAAGAAAAGTTATTTCTGGTTGGTTATGATACCGGCAGAAATAGCTTTTTTTTTAAATTTAAAGGTAGTTCACGACAGGAGAAGCGTTATTCGTGACATAAATATTGCTAGAAAAGGAAAAAATTGTTAAATTCTTTTATAGGTGTAAAAAAATAAACAAAAGAGAGAGGTAGATTACGATGAACAAGCGAAAGAGAGGTATTGGTATACTGTTGATTTTGTGTATACTACTTACAATTTTGCCGGGGACGGTATCCTTTGCTGCACCGGAGGTGGATGAAAATGACTTTGATGTAGATTTGCTCATTGAAGATATACTAAATGAAAATCCATTCTTTTACCTGGAACCTTGTGAGCAAGTTGTTTCAGAGGTAACCCTTCATGAAAATTTTGAAGATAACTCTGTTATGGTAGTGCTAACGAGGGCAGCAAGTAGAGATGATAGAACTTTTACAGCCGATGATTTTAGAGATGTTGGTGCTGTATACGTTGAAGATATAGACCGGCTTTCCAATAGAGAAAGTGTATACGCCGAAGAATTATGGGATGCGGAACAACGTATGTATGCATTAGAGTATATTGTGAATACATATGATATTCCGCCACAGATGTATGAAATACTGTCTTTTGAAATAGGAGAAGCAGTACAGCAATACGAGATTGCACAACAAGTTGGAGAAGAGAGTACGTTGGTGAATTTTGATGAATACAGACGGATTTTACGTATTCGTTTAGACCGAAATTCCAGAGAAAACGTGTTGCATGTAATACAGCAATTGCAACAACATGAATATATTTATGCAGCAGAGCCGTCTTATATATATGAGCCAAATGCAATCATACCGAATGACCCTGAGTTTAACCTTCAGTGGGCAGCGACCAGATTGAATTTACCGCAAGCTTGGACGATTACGACTGGTTCACGTGCGGTAAGAGTTGGGATTATAGGGCATGGGATTGATGCACACCATCCGGAATTAGTTGGGCGTGTGAGTGCACTAGCATGTGGTAGTATAAGAGAAATAAATACAGGTAGCAATCAAGGCTTTGGATATGGAACCAGACAAGCCGGAATCATTGGTGCCATGGGGAATAATGGTATTGGTATCGCCGGTATTGCATGGAATGTAGAATTGGTTTCTATCGCTGCGGGACGTTCACATCCCGCTGGCGTAACAGCTGCAAGGGAGGCGGGCATTCCGATTCTGACCCGTAGTTTTTCCGGTGGAACGGCCGCAGATGTAGCCTTGAATACCGCAGTACGGAATTATACCGGTCTGTTTGTGAATTCTGCGGGTAATTATAGTCAAAACACTAGTTCCAATCCGCGTCTTCCCGGATTGTCAAATGCGATTATAGTTGGTGCGTCAGATACGAATGATTTGCGTCAAAGTTATTCTAATTTTGGCGCAGCAAGTGTTCATTTATTTGCGCCAAGTCAGGTGCTTACCACAGGAGTGAACAATTCGTTTACGGGTTATGGTGGTACGAGTGCGGCGGCTCCCCATGTGGCAGGTGTTGCAGCATTGGTGTTAAGTGTGAATCCGAATCTTACACCGGAACAAGTAAGAGGGGCGATATTGGATAGTGTAGATCCAATTCCTGCAATGGCACAGGATAGCATTTCAGGTGGTCGTTTAAATGCATATGGAGCAGTGCGGCGTGCCGGCAATATGCAACCGGCACATCGCGTTATTTTGCACGCGGGAGTGGGAGCCGATTGGGGCGTGACACCACCTGCCGGATGGTCGCGTTATATGCCACTCGGTGCCGGTAATATTACGGCGATACGCCGTGATGTGGCGCATGGCACGGCGTGGAATACGATAGATTTCCCTACACCAAGGACAGAAAATTTTAGTGGTTGGAGTCCGTCCAGACCAACAGGAAATGTAACAAGTTCATTCACTGGTACAGCACAGTGGACGCGACAATTGACATTTGATGCAGGAACAGGTGGTACATGGAATACAGCCGGTTTGCCTGCGGGTTGGGCACGAAGCAGTGCCACCCGACTAACCCGTACGGTAAATGTAGGAGAAAATTGGAATGCCATAGCATGGCCAACGGCAGCTAATGTAACT